>LRBF01000256.1 GCA_001580565.1 Caballeronia megalochromosomata
AGACCTACGAGGGCACTCGCTACAGCCGGGCCATTAGGTCAATCGCCTGTGCCGCGGCCGGCATGAAGCACTTTGGATGGGACAAGCTGTTTCTTTGGTTACTTTCTTTGCAGCAGCAAAGAAAGTGACTGCCGCCCCGCACAGGGGCAGTGCTAATAGACCGACGCGAATACGGGATCCAGCGAAAACCTCCATTCCCGATGCGCATCAACCAGCGTCCCCAGCCGACGCCCGCAAATGCCGCCAGATCGTATCGAGCAATTCGCTTCGATTAGTGACATCACGATACACCCGCAACTCCAGCGCGAGCTGCCATTCAGAAGAACCAGCGGCAACGAGCGCACCGGAATCAAGCTCGGCGGAAATCGAACTCTTCGGCACCCACGCCACGCCCTCACCTTCGAGAACGAGCTTCTTCACCACTTCAGCCATATCGGACTCGTAATGCAGACGTAAAGCGGGCGATACTTTCGATTGCTCCATCAAGAGCGCGAAGCAACGTCCGAAGTAACTCGTGTCCGTATAAGCGATGAACGGCATCGGACGATCTTTCGCGCCGGGCAGGCGAAACGTCGGCGCGAGCCGCGCGTTGGGCTTGCAAACGGGCATGAACGTATCGACGCCGACGGTCACGTACTCGTACTTCTGCGGGTCGAGATGCAGCGGCAACTGCGGATGGTGATACGCGAACATCAGCTCGCAGTTGCCGTTGACGAGCATGAGAATCGAATCATGAACGTTCGCCGGAATCACCCGCGCGCGCACTTCGCCGACATGCTTCGCCAGCGTCCGAAGCCACGCGGCCAGGAAGTTGAGCGCGATGGTATGGCCCGCCGCAATCTGCAGACTCTTGCCCGCGATGCGCTGCTCGGTGCGGATGATGGCGCGCGTGTCGAAGAGCTTGTCGAGAATGTCTTCGGCAGCGTCCCGAAACAGTTGCCCCGCCGGTGTGAGCGTCGGCGGAAAGCCGCTGCGGTCGACGAGATCCGCGCCGACCCATTGCTCCAGCGACTGGATGCGTCTGCTGAACCCGGACTGCGTGACGTTGCGGAACTCCGCCGCGCGCGAAAAACTTTGATAGCGGGCGAGCGCGATGAAGTCCTCGATCCACTTGATTTCCATGAGCCATCCGTCTGCTGTCCGGCGACGAACGGGCTCGCCGCCACGAGCCCGAGATTCTACGCCCGGCGATGCCTCACGCGATCTGCGCGATGCGCAGAAGATTGGTCGTGCCCGGCGTGCCGAACGGCATGCCCGCGGAAATTACGACGGTCTCGCCCGTCGTGCCGAAGCCTTCTGCCCGCACGGTTTCGCATGCGAGTTCGCTCACTTCGAGCATATCGACGACTTCCTTGCACACGACCGGATGCACGCCCCAGACGAGCGCGAGACGGCGCGCCGTGCCGATGTGCGGCGTCATGCCGACGATCGGCGCGCTCGGCCGCTCGCGCGCCATGCGCAGCGCCGAATAGCCGGAACACGTATAGGCGACGGTGGCCGCGGCATCGAGCAGGCCCGTCACGTGGCGCATCGCGTAGCCGATCGCATCCGATATATTCGCGCGCGGCGCCGCATGCGACGCGGCGATCACTTCGCGGTAGTACGGATCGCGTTCGGTCTGCGCAATGATGAGGTCCATCGTGCGCACGGCTTCCACGGGATACTTGCCGCTCGCCGACTCCGCCGACAACATCACCGCGTCCGCGCCGTCGTAGATGGCGGTCGCGACGTCCGATGCTTCGGCGCGCGTGGGCACCGGCGCGGCGACCATCGACTCCAGCATCTGCGTGGCGACGATCACCGGCTTGCCGGCCTTGCGGCACGCGCGCACGATGCGCTTCTGAATGGCGGGCACCTGCTCGGCGGGCATCTCGACGCCGAGATCGCCGCGCGCGACCATCACGGCATCGGCTTCATCGACGATCGCATCGAGACTGCCGATCGCGGCGGGCTTCTCCAGCTTGGCGACGATGCCAACCTGGTCCCCGACGATCTTGCGCACCTCGAGAATGTCCTCGACGCGCTGCACGAAAGACAGCGCGAGCCAGTCGATGCCGAGCGTGAGACCGAATTCCAGATCGCGGCGATCCTTCTCTGTCATGGCCGAGAGCGGCACCACCACATCGGGGACGTTGACGCCCTTGCGCTCGGAAAGCGGCCCGCCGACGATGACCGTCGTTTCCGCGAAGTCGTGCCCGCAGCGGTCGACACGCAGTTGCACGCGGCCATCGTCGAGCAAGAGGTTCGTCTGCGCCTTGAGCGCCGCGAAAATTTCGGGGTGAGGGAGCGCGACCCGCGTGAGATCGCCGGGCGTGCTCGCGTCGAGATCGAGCCGGAAAGACGCGCCTTTCGCGAGCGTGATCGGCCCATTCGCGAAGGTGCCGATCCTGAGCTTCGGACCCTGAAGATCGAGCAGCACGCCGATGGGCCGGCCCGCGTCCTTTTCGACGGCACGAATCACTTCGAGGCGGCGCTGATGGTCGTCGTGCGTGCCGTGGCTGAAGTTCAGCCGGAACACGTCCGCGCCCGCCTTGTACAGCGCTTCGATGGTTTCGCGGCTGGTGCTCGCGGGGCCCAGCGTAGCGACGATCTTTGCATTTCGAGTGCGGCGCATGTTTGTCGGCTCCTGTCAGGCTGCGTGGGCCACGGTCTTGCCGATCAGCGCGCACACGGCATCGGTCACTTGCGCGGTGGTCGCGGCGCCGCCGAGATCGCGCGTGTGCAGCGACTTGTCGGAGGTCACGGCTTCGATCGCCTGCATGACGCGCTTCGCGGCATCGAACTCGCCGAGATGCTCGAGCAGCATCACGACGGACCAGAACGTGCCGACCGGATTGGCGAGACCCTTGCCCATGATGTCGAATGCCGAGCCGTGGATCGGCTCGAACATCGACGGATAGCGGCGTTCCGGATCGATGTTGCCCGTCGGCGCGATGCCGAGGCTGCCCGCGAGCGCGGCGGCGAGGTCGCTGAGAATGTCGGCGTGCAGGTTAGTGGCGACGATCGTGTCGAGCGTGGCGGGACGGTTGACCATGCGCGCCGTCGACGCATCGACCAGTTCCTTGTCCCACTTCACGTCCGGAAACTCCTTCGAGATCTCCAGCGCGATCTCGTCCCACATGACCATCGCGTGGCGCTGCGCATTGCTCTTCGTGATGACCGTCAGCAGCTTGCGCGGCCGCGACTGCGCGAGTTTGAATGCAAAACGCATAATGCGTTCGACACCGGCGCGCGTCAGGATCGATACATCGGTTGCTGCCTCGATCGGATGGCCCTGATGCACGCGGCCGCCGACGCCCGAATATTCGCCTTCCGAGTTTTCGCGAACGATCACCCAGTTCAGGTCTTCCGGCTTGCAGCGCTTGAGCGGCCCGTCGATGCCCGGCAGGATGCGCGTCGGGCGCACGTTGGCGTACTGATCGAGGCCCTGGCAGATCTTCAGGCGCAGGCCCCACAACGTGATGTGATCGGGCACGTCCGGGTCGCCGGCGGAGCCGAAGAGGATCGCGTCCTTGTCGCGGATCGCGTCGAGGCCATCGGCGGGCATCATCACGCCGTGCTGGCGGTAGTAGTCCGCGCCCCAGTCGAAATTCTCGAACTGGAATTCAAAATTTTGCGTACTGCGTGCCAGCGCTTCGAGCACTTGCTGACCGGCCGGTACGACTTCCTTGCCGATGCCGTCGCCAGGAATGGTCGCGATGCGATAGGTCTTCATGTCTCCGTCCTCCAGAATGTGTGTGACTGGACTTTACTCACATCCGGGCGGGCAAACCGCCGTCAAACTTAAAGCATCATTAAGTTTTATGCACGAATGAGGCTACCAGTTCGAAGCGACCGGCGTCGGGCCGTCGGCATGCTGGCCCAGATAGTCGCGCAAATGCTCGACGAAGCACGCGATCTTGGCGGAGAGGTTCAGACGTTCCGGATAGACGGCGTAGATGTCGGCGGGCGGCGTGTCGTAGTCGCTCAGCACCTGCACCAGACGCCCGCTGCGAAGATACTTGGCGACGTCCCATTCCGCGCGCATCAGGATGCCGTGCCCTTCCAGCGCCCAGTTGAGCGCCACTTCGCCGTCGTTGGTGCTGAGCTTGCCGCGCACCTTGATGGTTTCCGTGCGGCCGCCGCGGCTCAGCCGCCAGTTGCCATAGGCGGATTCGTTCTGCCGCAGCACGATGCACTGATGATGCGTCAGGTCGTGCGGATGCACCGGCTGGCCCGCGCCACGCAGATAGCCCGGCGATGAAACCAGCAGCCGCCGGTTCGACGCGATTCGTTTGGCGATGAGCCGCGAGTCCGGCAGCTCGCCGAAGCGCACGGAAACGTCGATGCTTTCGTCGGGCAGGTTGATGGGCCGGTCGGTGAGATGCAATTGCACGTCGACATCCGGATAGCGCTGGCTGAAAACCGAAATCGACGGACCGATATAAGACCGCCCGAATCCCAGCGGCGCATTGACCCGCAACAGTCCTTTTGGCGCCGCTCTGCTGCTGGAGACGAGCTGCTCCATATCGTCGATGTCGCTCAGGATGCGCTGCGCATTCGCGAAGTAGACCTCGCCCTCGCTCGTCAGACTGATCCGCCGCGTCGTGCGGTTCAGCAGGCGCACGCCCAGCCGATCTTCCATCGCCGAGAGCCGGCGCGACACCGCCGGCGGCGTGAGATTCAGCTCGCGCGCGGTCGCGGCGAGGCTGCCCTGCTTCACCAGCAGACAGAAGAAACTCAGCTCCGAGTCCATATTCATTCGTGAATTTTTCGCAAGGATGTATTAAGTCTAGATCGATTCATACGCGATTCCATCGGTTTTAACCTTGGTTCCAGCTCAAACAAGGCCGCAGCAGACGGCACACACATTCGATGGTTCATCGGAACAAGGAGACATTCATGGAATTGAATCTGGAGAAACGCACCCTGCGCAAGGTCAGCTGGCGCATCGTGCCGTTCATCATGCTGCTGTACTTCGTCGCCTATATCGACCGGGTCAATATCGGCTTCGCGTCGCTCACGATGAAAACGGATCTCGGCTTCACCGCGTCGATGCTCGGCTTCGGCGCCGGCATTTTCTTCTGGGGCTATCTTCTGTGCGAGGTGCCCTCCAATATCGTGCTTCATAAGGTCGGCGCGCGGCTGTGGATAGCCCGCGTGATGGTCACGTGGGGCATCATTTCCGCGACGATGGCCTTCGTCAAAGGGCCGACCAGCTTCTACGTCGTGCGCTTTCTGCTCGGCGCGGCCGAAGCGGGCTTCTTCCCCGGCATCATCCTGTATCTCAGCTACTGGTTCCCGGCGCGTCATCGCGCGGGCGTGACGGCGTTCTTCATGGCCGCCGCCCCGATCTCCACGGCGCTCGGCTCGCCGCTCTCCGCCGCATTGCTCGAAATGAACGGCGTGATGGGCCTGCGCGGCTGGCAGTGGATGTTCATTCTCGAAGCCGTGCCCGCGCTCATTCTGGGTGTCGTCGTGTTCTTCTACATGACCGACAAGCCCGAAAAGGCCAGGTGGCTGAAGGACGACGAGCGCGCGTGGCTGGTCAGCGTGATGAATGCGGAAACCGCCAGCAGGGCCTCGTCGGGCGCGAAGCACGGCATCATCAGCGGCCTGGCGAATCCGCGCGTGCTGGCCTTGTCGATGATCTATTTCGGCACGTCGGCGGGCCTCTACACGCTCGGCATCTGGGCGCCCCAGATCATCCGGCAACTGGGTGTTTCGTCGATGACGACCGGCCTGCTCAACGCGATTCCGCCGATCGTGTCGGTGGCCGCGATGGTCTTCTGGTCGCGTCATTCCGACCGCACCGGCGAGCGCACCTGGCACGTCGTGCTGGCCTGCGTCGCGGCGACGATCGGCCTCGTGGTGGCGGCAATGGCCAACAGCATCGTCGGGCTCATCGCTGCGCTGACGCTCGTGAACATCGGCATCAGTTGCGCGAAGCCGCCCCTGTGGACCATGCCGACGATGTTCCTCTCGGGCGCCGCCGCCGCGACGGGCATCGCCACCATCAATTCGATCGGCAATCTCGGCGGCTTCGCGGGCCCGGCAATGATCGGCTGGATCAAGGATCAGACCGGCAGCTTCAGCGGCGGGCTCTATTTCGTCGCGGGTCTGCTCGTGCTCTCCGCCGTGCTCACGCTTCTGCTCGCCCGCACGCAGAAAGCGACCGTCACGCCCGGCAATGCGGCCGTGCACTGATCGCACCCACGCACCTCCCCCAATCTCGATACGTTGTCAGAGGAACGCAACATGGATAAGGAACTCGCCATTCAGTCCGTCACGGACACCATGGCCAAATTCACCGCCTATATCGGCAAGCGTCTGCCCAAAGACGTGAAGGCGAAGCTCGCGGAATTGCGCACGATGGAAACCAATCCGCTCGCCAAGTCGATCTACGACTCGATGGACGGCAATCAGGAAGCCGCCGACAAACTGAATCGCCCGAGCTGCCAGGACACCGGCGTGATCCAGTATTTCGTCGAGGCCGGCGCCAACTTTCCGCTGCTCGGCGAGCTCGAAGAAATCCTGCGCGAAGCCACGGCGGGTGCGACCCGGATGGGCCCGCTGCGTCACAACGCCGTCGAAACCTTCGACGAAAAGAACACCGGCACCAACACGGGCACCCAGATTCCCTGGCTGGACTGGCGCATCGTGCCCGAAAGCGATAGCTGCACAATCGACGTCTATATGGCCGGCGGCGGCTGCACGCTGCCCGGCGCGGCCAAGGTGCTGATGCCCGGACAAGGCTACGAAGGCGTGGCGGAATTCGTGATGGACGTGATCACCGAGCGCGGCATCAATGCGTGTCCGCCGCTTCTGGTCGGCATCGGCGTGTCGACGTCGGTCGAGACCGCCGCGCGCCTCTCCAAGCTGGCGATCCTGCGGCCAGTCGATTCGAAGAGCGACAACCCGCGCGCCGCGCTGATGGAGGAATTGCTCGAAGACGGGCTCAACGAGATCGGCATCGGCCCGCAAGGTCTGAAGGGCAACAACAGCGTGATGGGCGTCAATATCGAGTCGTCGGCGCGTCATCCATCGACCATCGGCGTCGCCGTCAATACCGGCTGCTGGGCGCATCGGCGCGGCAAGATCCGCATCCATGCCGACCTGTCCTACGACATCCTTTCCCACGAAGGAGTGGTGCTGTGAAAAAGATTCTGACGACCCCCATCAAGAGCGAAGATCTCGAGGATCTGAAGGTCGGCGACGTCGTCTACCTGACGGGCCGGCTCGTGACGTGCCGCGATGTCGCGCATCGAAGACTCATCGAACAGGGCCGGCAACTGCCTGTCGATCTCGAAGGCGGCGCGATCTTTCACGCGGGTCCGATCGTCCGGAAAAAGGACGACGGCGGCTTCGAAATGGTGTCCATCGGTCCGACAACGAGCATGCGCATGGAGAAGTTCGAACGCGCGTTCATCGAGCAGACCGGCGTCAAGCTGATCGTCGGCAAGGGCGGAATGGGCCCTGAAACGGCTGCGGGCTGCGAGGAGCACAAGGCGGTGCATGCGATCTTCCCCGGCGGCTGCGCGGTGCTGGCGGCGACGCTGGTCGAGGAGATCGAAGGTGCGGAATGGCAGGACCTGGGTATGCCGGAAACCTTGTGGATCAACCGCGTGCGGGAATTCGGGCCGCTGATCATTTCCATCGACACGAAGGGAAACAATCTGATTGCGCAGAACAAGGCGGCCTTCAACGAGAAGAAGAAGCCCATTCTCGACAGGATCAGCGCGCAGCTCGGCTTTATCCGCTGAGCCGCGCGCCGCTGGCTAGTTCGCGGGACGCAGGTAGGCGAGCAGCATGTCGAGTTGCATGGCGGAAATCGAGGCCTGATGGTGTTGCCCGGCGTAATTGCGGCCCGTGAATATGTCGATGGTGTAGCGGTTGGACACGATGTAATAGCCCATGCCGACCAGCGTCACGTAGAAGTCCAGCGGATCGACGCCCTGACGGAACTGACCTGCTGCTGCGCCGCGCTCGAGCGTGGCGCGCAACAGGTCGACCACCGGCGAGATGGTCTCGCGCAAGTGGTTCGAACGCTCCAGATAGCGCCCTTCGTGCAGATTTTCGTTATTGATGAGGCTCAGCCATTGCGGGTTTTCCCGCAGATGCGCCCAGATGGACTGCGCCAGTTCGCGAATCGCATCGGCTGGCTGCAGGCCGGAGAGGTCGAGGCCCTGCTCACGTTGCGCGAACTGCGCGTACATCGATTCGAGCACGGCGACGTACAGCCCTTCCTTGCTCGCGAAGTAGTAGTAGAGCATGCGCTCGTTCGTGCCGGCCGCCGTCGCGATGGCGTCGACGCGTGCGCCGGCGAGGCCGAGCTTCGTGAACTGCTCCGTGGCGGCTTCCAGAATGCGCCGCCGCGTGCCTTCCGGGTCTCGTTTTGCTCGTTGTTCGCTCATATATTTCGGCCCATCGAATGGCGACTGTTATTTGATGGCTGACATTATGCCGAGCGTCACGGCCCCGGGCACACATCCAAGTATACGGATTGTTGCCGCCTTGACGACGATTAAATGAAGCGTTAATGAAATTGCCGCCGCCTCAGGCGTGCTCAAGGATCGCGGGAAAGCGCCGTTAACTGCGACACAAACCGTTTCCGCCATCACTGACCTGGAGCGCTCGGCAATGCGCCCTACCCCAATCGTTCCGTTCGCCGACGGCGACGCAGATGGCAGTTTCATCGGCAAGTCGCCGGCGTTTCGTCAGCTCGTGCGCACGATCGACCGGATCGCGCCGACCGGGCATGCCGTGCTCATCTTCGGGCCCACGGGTTCCGGCAAGGAGCTGGTCGCGCGCCGCGTCCATGCCAGCAGCGAACAGCGCGATCACCCGTTCGTCGACGTCAATTGCGGTGCGATTCCCGAGCATCTCGTCGAGGCCGAATTGTTCGGGCACGTAAAAGGCGCTTTCACGGGCGCGGGCGAGACGCGTCAGGGTCTGTTTCAGCAAGTCGGCAAAGGCACGTTGCTGCTCGATGAAATCGGCGAATTGCCGCTCGCATTGCAGCCCAAGCTGTTGCGCGCGCTGGAGACGCGCACGTTCCGGCCGGTGGGTTCGTCGACGAATCTGCGCTTCGAAGGGCGCATCGTCGCGGCGACGCATCGCGATCTGCGCGAGCTCGCCAGCGAAGGCCGCTTTCGCGAAGACCTCTATTATCGACTCGCGGTCTTCGTGCTCGCCGTGCCGGGGCTCGAACAGCGTGTCGAGGACATTCCCTCGCTCATCACGCACTTCGCCGCGCGACATCCGCGCAAGCTCGAGTTCTCCGCTGCCGCGATCAGACAGCTATGCGCGCACCCGTGGCCGGGACACATTCGTCAGTTGCGCAATCTCGTGAGCCAGTTGAGTGTGCTCGCAGAAAGCACGACGATCGATGTCGATGCGCTCGCGCCGTTTCTCGCCAACGAAAAGGTCGAACCGGTCTCGCGCGCGAGTCTCGCCGACATGCTGCTGCACCTGGAGGGCCGCGACAAGCTCGCGGCCGCTGAAGACCTGCTCGTCGACCGTGCGCTGGAACGAACCGGCGGCAACAAGAGCGCGGCGGCGGTCTTGCTCGGCGTCGGGCGAAAGACGATCGAGCGGCGGCTCAAGGCGCGCGAGCAGCATCATCGGAACGCACGCACCGATCTGGCGCGCGCGAACGCGCTCATCGAGGACTCCCGTTTCGCCGAAGCCGTGCCGCTTCTGCGCCGCTGCCTGGAAACGCTGCAGGCGAACGGCGAGCAGGAGGACGTGCGGCGTCTGCAGTTCGATGCCTATCGCCTGCTGGGCATGAGTCTGCGCAGCGTGCACGGCTGGCTGCATGCCGAAGCGACCGCATGCTATGCGGCCGCGCTCGCGATCGGCGAAGGACTCTGCGATGCGCGCGAAATCGCGATGATCCAGTTCGGCATCTGGACGACGCAGCTCACCACGCTGCAGCTCAAGCACGCGCGCGCGACGGCGCAGGACATGCTGCAACGCGCGCAAAACAGCGGGGACCGCGTCGCGCTGGACGAAGCCCACGTCGCGCTGACCAACACGCTGTTCTGGCTCGGCGACAGCGAGGAAGCACTGGCCTGTCTCGAGCGCGGCAACCTCAGCGGGATCGGTCGTCACGATGCGCGCACCGGTTCGCAAGGCATCGATCTGGCCGCGCTGGCATTGACGTTCGAAGGGCTTTCGGCCTTCCACACCGGCGCTTTAGATCAGGCGCGCCACGCCATGGAGATGCTCGTCGAACGCGCATCCGATGCGGGTGGACACGCGTTCGCGCACGCAATCAATCTGCAGGGCGCGGCATGGCTCACCTGTCTTTTCGACGACACGGAACGGCTCGGCCGGCTCGCGAGCGAACTGGAAGGCATATCGATTATGCACGGCTTCGCGTTTTATCGCGGCGTGGGACAGGTGCTGCGGGGCTGCCACCTCGTCTCGCTCGGCCGCTTCGACGAAGCGCAGGCCGTCATGCTGGACGGCTTCGATAACCACATGGTCTGCAACGGCGGCGCGCTGTTCTTCTCGTTCAAGGCATGGCAGCACGGCGAATTGCTGTTGCGCGCGGGCCGCGCCGCGGAGTGCAAGGCCATGCTCGCCGCCGCCATCGAAGAGACGCTCGCGCGCCAGGAGCGCGTCTATATGGGCGAGTTGCTCGTCACGCAGGCGCGCGCTCAATGGGCGCTCGGCGATCTGAGCGCCGCGGAATCGGGATTGCGCACGGCACTTTCGACGGCGCTCGCGCTCGGTTCCGTGCCCGCGCGCGTGGACGCCGCGCGCCATCTCGCCTTGCTGCTGCGTGCGACCGGCCGCCTCGACGAAAGCATCGACACGCTTGAGCGCGGCTTGCGCACGCTTGCTCCTGGCGCCACGCCGCGTGTGGATGCCGCGATGGATCTGCTGGCCGAACTTCGCGACGAAACGCGCTCGCCCATGCTCACGCCCGGACGCGCCCGCGCCCTGTGAACGAACCGGGACGTGGACGGAATCGTCCACCCCGGTTTGCCCGCGTGGACGCGAATGTCCGCCTTCCCGTATCGATCAGTGCATCCGAACCCGGCGTCGCACGGAGATCATGCATTGGCACGCCGGTTGCTTACATCCTTTGAAAATGCAACGCCGCGCGTCGATGGTTTCAAAGAGAGCCACATGGCGCGAGGCGTATTCCAGAGGGCCGTCGGTTGTTGTCGTCGCGCCTGCCGCCCGTGGCCAGTCGTCTGGCTGCGGGCGCGCACTCTTTACCTCGACGTCTCACGAAACCCATGCTTCAGTTCATCATCGAAAGAGATCTCTTGCATCTCGAGCGCGTCGTTCAGCAGGATTGCGACGGCGCGTTCCCGTTCGCGTACTGGCATGCGCGCATCGACTCGCTCAGGGCGCCGACATTGGCACTGCCGCTCGCGCAACGTATCGATCGTCTGAAGCAGAGGCTGTCCACGCTCGAATCGACGCAGCGCTGAAGCGGTCAGTGCAGCTTGACCCGCGGCGTGAGCAGGCGTCCGAGACCATGCGCCGCGAGACCGAAAAGCGCTCGACGCAAGCCCGATACCGCCACGAGATGCTTGCGATAAAGCGCCGCGTACATCAGCTTGGCGATGAACCCTTCGACGAAGAACTTCCCGGTGCTGGTGATGCCGGCGACGCTGCCTACCGCGGTCGGCGAACCCAAGGACACGAGCGAGCCGTGATCCTTGTACTTGAACGCGCCAACGGCACGTCCTTGAATGCGCGCGCTGAGCGCCTTGCATAGAAACATCGCCTGCTGATGCGCGGCCTGCGCCCTCGGTGGCACCAGCACGTCGGCGGTCCACGCGCAGCTCGCGCAATCGCCCAGGGCGAAGATGTTCGCGTCGGTTTCGCTTTGCAGGGAACTCGTGACCCTGACCTGGTTGATGTGATTCACGGCGATGCCATCGAGCGACGCCAGAACGCCTGGCGCCCTGATGCCGGCGGCCCATATCGTGATGTCGGCGGGAATCGATGCGCCATCTGCAATCTCGACGCTGTCCGGCCGCACGCTCGTCACGGACGTCGATACCCTCACCGAGATATTCATCTTTTCGAGCGTGTCCTGCGTGGTATCGGACACCCTTTGCGTGAGCGCGGGCAACACCCGATCGCCGCGTTCCAGCAGTGTGATGCGCATGGCCGCACGCGGGCTCTCCGAGAGCAGTCTGAACTGCCTCAACGCGTGCTCCATGCGCCGCAGTTCTGCCGCGAGCTCGACGCCCGTCGCGCCCGCGCCGATGATGGCGATATCCACCGCTTCATCCGTTTCCGTCATGCCATGCGCGCGCTTTCTCACGCACACCTGAAGCAGACGCTTGCGCAAGCGCTCCGCCTGGTCGAGCGTATCGAGCGCGATGGCATGCTCCTGTGCGCCCGGCACGCCGAAGAAATGCGTCCGGCTGCCGAGGGCGAGCACCAGGGTATCGTATTCGAGACCACGAGGCGGGAGCACTTCGGTCTCACTGTCCTCGGAGTCGAACACCGGACCGATTTTCACGCAGCGGCGCTCGCGGTCGAGAGCGGTCATCTCTCCATGAACGAACGTGAAGCCGTTCCAGTGGGAGTGGGCTGCATAGGCAATTTCGTGTGCGTGCGTATCGAGGCTGCCAGCGGCGACTTCATGCAGGAGCGGCTTCCACACGTGCACGGCACAACGGTCGACCAGCGTCACGTGCGCGCGTCCGGCCTTTCCTGACCGGTTGCCGAGCCGGGTCGCCAGTTCCAGACCGCCGGCGCCTCCCCCTACGATTACGATCCGATGCATCTGCAGCCCTCTCGTTCAGTTGTAGCCCAGGATGGCGGCCGAATTGGCGTCCGAGCGTTCAGGGACATTGCCGGCCATGATCGAAACGGGTCCTTCCAGCAGCTTCGAATACGACGAACTGCGCGTCTTGTCGATAACGTTCTTCGACATGGGAAAATGACCTTTCAGGAAAGCCTGGAAAGAGAATGCGTCGTCGTCGATGAAATGGTTCATGTTGTGAATGAGAACGTTCGGTTTATAAAGCGATGATGTCGGAACGATTCTCGTGGCACCATTAATGGCCTGCAAACGAAATAAATACTCAACGTTGTGCGTAACAGGAAGGATGTGTGAGACGCAAGATACCGAGCATCGACGCACTGATCGCGTTCGAAGCGGCAGCCCGACACTTGAGCTTCACGCGCACGGCCGAGGAGTTGTCGCTGACACAAAGCGCCGTGGGTCGCCAGGTCGCAAGCCTGGAGGAGTTTGTGGGGACGCCCCTTTTCAACCGGTTCAAGCGAAGAATCAGCCTCACCGAAGCGGGCGAGATCTACGCGAAGCGCGTTCGAGAAAACCTGGAACGCCTCGAACGGGACACGCTCGCCGCGATGGCGCACCGGAGCGCCGGCGGCATTCTCGAGCTCGCGGTCATCCCGACGTTCGCGACGCGCTGGCTCATCCCGCGGCTTCCGGCGTTTTATGCCGCGCACGATGACATCGTCGTCAATCTCACTACGCGAGCCGCGCCGTTTTTGTTCAAGGACACGCCATTCGATGCCGCGATTCATTTCGGCGATCCGGTCTGGCCCGGTTCGGTGGCGAAGTATTTGTTCGGAGAGGAAATCACCGCCGTATGCAGCCCGCGACTCCTTGCAGGCAGAGCCAAACTCGCGCCGCGGGACGTCGCCGGTTTCACGCTGTTGCATCAGTCGGCGCGCCCGGATGCGTGGCGACAATGGCTGGCCCAAGCGGCCGTGCATGATGTCGACAGCATGAAGGGCCAGCGCTACGAGTTGTTCTCGATGCTCGTCGAAGCGGCCAAAGCCGGCCTCGGCATCGCACTGGTGCCGCGGTTCCTGGTTGCGCACGAACTTCGGTCGCGAGAACTCGTGAGACCCTTCGACCTGTCCCTGCCGAGCGACAAGGGCTATTACCTCGTCTATCCCGAGCGCAAACAGAACGCTCCGTTGCTGCGGACGTTCGAAGGCTGGCTCCTGACCACGGCGCAGTCCTACATCGAGACCGGAGAGTGAACGCTACGATGCCACCCGAGAACCCACCATCCACCCGACGACTTGAACAGGCCCGCCGCCTGCTCGCACTCGCGCAGACGGGACTGCACTACACGAATGGCGCCTTCGACAAGGAGCGCTACGAGGAAATAGCGGCGATCGCTCATGAACAACTCGCCGACATCACCTCGATGGAAGCAGGCAAGGTGGCCGATCTCTTCGCATTCGAGTCAGGCTATGCCAACCCGAAGCTCGATGTCAGGTGCGCGGTATTCAATGAAGCCGGGCAGATCCTGCTCGTGCGCGAAGCGGCAGACGGATTGTGGTCGCTTCCCGGCGGATGGGCCGACGTGGGGCTGTCGCCCGCGGAGAATGCCGCGAAGGAAGTGCGCGAGGAAAGCGGCTATACGGTCGGCATCGTTCGCCTGCTCGCGGCCTGGGATATGGCGAAGCATCCTCATCCGCCATCGGTGTTTCACATCTGGAAGCTCGTTTTTCTCGGCGAGATCGCGCGAGCGGGCGATGTGATCGGCACGGAAACCGACGCCGTCGGCTTTTTCGACCTCGATGGTCTTCCATCGCTGTCGCTGGGCCGGATCATGCCCGCGCAGATCCGGCGGCTCGACGAACTGCGGCACGGCAGCAGCGTGGACTTCGACTGAAGCCCCCTCCCTGAAAGTCAAATGGTGGATGGCGAAGCCTTTGAAGTCGGTTGAAAACTGAGACGGTTAGTTGCGTAGTTTATATAATTAGGCATCCGATTCAATTTCATTCCGATGCGCATCCGCCAGTTCCGCCATGCTGTTGAAGCGGAAGTCGATCTTCGGCTGAGCACCCGGGTCCATCGTCGCGCCGAAGCCGGTCTGCGCATGACGGCGATAGATCCAGCACGACGCGAGGCCGAATTCATTCGCAGGTTTGTGATCGTGAAAAAGGCTTTCGGCCGTATGCAGGATCGTTTCTTTCCGAATTCCGCGATCGCCCAGCTTTTCGAGCATGTATTCGAAGTTGCGCGGCGAAGGCTTGTACGATCCGACATCTTCCGCCGTAATGATCGCGTCGAATTCCACCTGTAGCTTTGCATTGCTGTAGGCAAAGCTCTCGTTGTCGACATTCGACAGAATCACGAGCTTGTAATGCTGCTTCAGATAGCGCAGCGCATCCGCGGAATCCGCGAACGCAGGCCAGTCGCGAATGGATCGGCCATAGGCCATGCACTCATCCTGAGTGAAGGAAACGCCCCACTCTTCGGCGAGCCGCTTGTACACGATAGCCAGCAGCGCCTGATAACGCGCGCCCGGCGTGTACTTCTGTTGCGACGACTCGTGACGAGCGTGCGCCTCCAGAACCTGATCGCGCGTCAATGCTGGCTTGACGCGATCCAGTAACGGGCGCAGCCCTTCGAATATCCCCGTTTCCCAATCGATCAGCGTGCCATAGCAATCGAAGGTCAGCGTGTCGAAGTCGGTCAGTTTCACAATCGCTCCTGTCAGTCAGTGAGGATGATAGGGATCACGGCGGATGATGTTACAAAACCGTCATTGCATGGAGTTGGTGTATCGTCGGTCCACTGCTTTCGCTCAAAACGCGTGGAATGCGTCAGCATATAATCGTATGAAACTTCACGTTGCCTTTATCGCAGTCTTGATCCGCATCGGAGGACCAGATGGAATCTGCCTTTGACGTTTATGCGGGATTCGAAATCTCAGTTGCGACGCGGCACAATGAACGCGGCGCGTGGGTAGCGGATCTGACCGTGAATCGCGATGGCAAGGCCGCCTTCGCCCCTTGGCCCGAAACCGTTCAGCCGGAATGGCGCACCCCGGACGAAGCGATACGCGACGGCATCGAACGGGCGCGGCGCGTCATCAGGCAACACCTCACCGACGGCGACGATCATTCCTGGGTCGTCACCCGCCGGCACGCGCAAACGTGGTTCACCACGGAAACGGACCGACTTTCCGGCCACACCTTCACGCCTGGCAGATAAAGCATTCCCTCGCTTCCGGATGCGCCGTTTCCAAAGCGCGCCGGGATTTCACGAAACACCGCGAGCATCGCATTTGAATGACGTGAGCCCTCGCGGTGATCATGCAATCGAACTCTTCAGATGCCCAACAACACACCCGAACCACAAGCCGTCTGTAATCCGATTTCCCGAAGCGCGATCTTCATCGTCGCAACCGTGGCGCGCGGCGCAGGCAAAGCCGACGCCGTGCGCTCATGGTGCGGCGATATCGCGGCGCTGGTCCGCGCCGTCGGCACGCGTGCGCCGACCGCGAACCTGTCGTGCGTATGCGGCTTCGGCGCCGATGCCTGGGATCTGCTCTTCGGCGCGCCGCGCCCCGCGTCGCTGCATCCCTTTCGCGAGTTCGGCGCGGGCGATCGCCGCGCGATTGCGACGCCCGGCGACATCCTTCTGCATATTCGCGCCGATCACATGGACCTGTGCTTCGAACTCGCGGCGCAGATGCTCAACAAGCTCGGCGATGCCGTCACGGTCGTCGACGAAGTGCACGGCTTTCGCTACTTCGACCTGCGCGACATGGTCGGCTTCGTCGACGGCACCGAAAATCCGACGGGCAGGAGCGCCGCGCACTACACGATCATCGACGAGGAAGATCCGGATTTCGCCGGCGGCAGCTATGTGATCGTGCAGAAGTATCTGCATGACCTGGATGCGTGGAATGGCCTTTCCGTCGAGCAGCAGGAACGGATCATCGGACGCGAAAAGTTATCCGATGTCGAGCTTGACGAATCGATCAAACCATCCTGCTCGCACAGCTCGCTCACGACCATCGACGAGAACGGCAAGGAAGTGAAGATCCTCCGGCACAACATGGCGTTCGGCCGTCCGGGCGCGAAGGAGTTCGGCACGTATTTCATCGGCTATGCACGCACGCCCGCGCCGATCGAGCAGATGCTCGAAAACATGTTCGTCGGCAGGCCGCCGGGCAACTATGACCGCCTGCTCGATTACAGCCGCGCGGTGACGGGCGGCCTCTTCTTCGTGCCGTCCACCGATCTGCTCGACGCGCTCCCCGACCGGAGCCCCGACGCCGCCTCGGCCACCGCCGGAGAAAGCCGGCAAGAGGATGGCCGCGAAGGAATACTGAACATTGGCTCACTCAAAGGAACGTCACAAGATGAATAACCTGCATCGGGAGCTTGCGCCGATCTCCGGCGCTGCGTGGTCGCAAATCGAAGCGGAAGTCGCCCGAACCTTCAAGCGCGCCCTCGCGGGGCGTCGCGTCGTCGACGTGAAGAGTCCTGGCGGCGTCGCGCTGTCGGGCATCGGCACGGGACATCAGGCGAACATCGCAGCACCGAGGAATGGCGTCCAGGCGAAGCTGTACGAAGTGAAGCAGCTCGTTCAACTCACCGTGCCGTTCACGCTACAGCGCGAAGCCATCGACAGCGTGGAGCGCGGCTCGAACGACGGCGACTGGCAGCCCGCCAAGACCGCCGCGAACGAGCTGGCGCTCGCGGAAGACAGCGCGATCTTCGACGGCTTCGCGGCGGCCGGCATCACCGGCATTCGCGAAGGCAGTTCGAACGCACCCACGTTTCTGCCTGCCGATGTGGCCGACTATCCCGCAGCGATCAGCCAGGCCCTCGAAAAGCTGCGCCTTGCCGGCGTCGACGGGCCTTACTCCGTGCTGCTCGGCGCGGATGCCTATACCGCGCTCGCCGAAGCGAGCGATCAGGGCTATCCCGTCATCCAGCATATCAGGCGCATCGTGAGCGGCGATCTCGTTTGGGCGCCCGCGCTTCAGGGCGGCTGCGTGCTGTCGACACGCGGCGGCGATTACGAGCTCCATATCGGTCAGGACTTGTCGATCGGCTATACGAGCCATACCGATACCGCCGTGCAGCTCTATCTGCGCGAAACACTCACGTTCCTGATGTTGACGAGCGAGGCTTCCGTTTCCATCGCGGCCGGCGAATAGCCGCCGGCTTCCAACCATCCGTTTCATGGAGCATGAACATGGCCAGTCAACAAAGCGGCTTGAGCGACGAGTTCATCGCGAAACAGCGCGAGCGTCTGCTGGCGCTGAAACGCGAATTGCTCGGCAACGAGGAGGGCGGCATCGCGGGCGAGCGTCGATTGCAGGAAGAGCGCGGCTCGGAAGCCGAAGAGTATGAGGACGATGCGCAACGGATGGAGCAGGACATCGCAAATCAGGCATTGCGCGACGTGAACGATCGGCGCATCGGCGATATCGAGCGGGCATTGCAGAAGATCGCGGAAGGCACGTATGGCCTTTCCGACGAAAGCGGCGTGCCCATTCCTAAAGCGCGTCTCGACGCGATGCCCGACGCCATACTCACGGTCGAAGAACAGGAGAAGCGCGAAGCGGGCCAATGACGCTTGATGGCGCGAGCCGATGCGCTGCATGTTGCGTCGATTGAACCAAGCCCGGTCGAGCACGTTTTCTGTCGAACTGCTAACCTCGGGCGAATTCAATCCAATCGCAACGAGGAGCGTGAAGCAATGAGCGCACTACCCGAATACGTTCCGCCGTCCGTGTGGACCTGGACCAAGGAAAGCGGCGGACGCTTCGCCAGTATCAATCGGCCGATATCCGGACCGACGCACGAGAAGGCGTTGCCGGTCGGCCGTCATCCGCTGCAGCTTTATTCGCTGGCGACGCCCAACGGCGTGAAAGTCACGGTGATGCTCGAAGAACTGCTTGCGCTCGGCCATCGCGGCGCCGAATACGATGCGTGGCTCATTCGTATCGGCGAGGGCGATCAGTTCGGCAGCGGCTTCGTCGAAGCCAATCCGAATTCGAAGATTCCGGCGCTGGTCGATCGCAGCGGCGCAACGCCCGTGCGCGTATTCGAATCCGGCGCGATCCTGCTCTATCTCGCGGAGAAGTTCGGCGCGTTCCTGCCGACCGACCCGGCCAAACGCGCGGAATGTCTCTCGTGGCTTTTCTGGCAGATGGGCAGTGCGCCGTATCTCGGCGGCGGCTTCGGGCACTTCTATGCTTATGCGCCGAGCAAGATGGAATATCCGATCGACCGCTTTGCGATGGAGGTGAAGCGTCAACTCGACGTGCTCGACAAGCGTCTCGCGGACAGCGCATACATTGCGGGCGACGCATACACCATCGCCGACATGGCCATATTCCCGTGGTACGGCGGCCTCGTGAACGGCTGGCTCTATGACGCGGCCGAGTTCCTTTCCGTCCAGGAATACAGGCACGTGCGCCGCTGGGCCGAGACGATCGGCGCGCGCGCCGCCGTGCAGCGCGGACGCATGGTGAACCGGACCTTCGGCGAGCCTTCGAGCCAATTGCACGAGCGCCATGACGCCTCCGACTTCGACACGCGCACGCAGGACAAGGTCGCCACGGAAAAATGAGGCACGGGCGTTGAACTAGCTTGCCTGCTGAACGCCCAGCAACGCCTTCGGTTCGAGAAACGCTTCCATACCGTACGTGCCGTATTCGCGCCCGATGCCCGATTGCTTGAATCCGCCGAACGGCGCGGCCGGCTCGTGCGCGAGCGTGTTGACGAGCACGCGCCCCGCTTCTATACGCGCCGCGACCGCATCCGCGCGCGCGGCGTCGGATGACGCGACGTAGGCTTGCAGGCCATACGGCGTATCGTTGGCAATCGCGATTGCATCCTCGGTATCGTCGTAAGCGATGATCGACAGCACCGGGCCAAAGATTTCCTCGCGCGCGATCGTCATGTCGTTGGTCACATCGCTGAAGAGCGTCGGGCGCACGAACCAGCCCGCGCCAACTTCATCCGGACGCCCCTCGCCACCGGCGATCAACCGCGCGCCCTCGTCGATGCCGATACGGATATAGCGCTGCACGCGCTCCCATTGCTTGCGGCTCACCATCGGGCCGATGCTGGTGTGCGGGTCGCGCGGATCGCCCGATCGAATCTTCGCGACGGCGCTCACGATCTTGTCCTCGAACTCCGCGAGCCGCGAGCGCGGCACCAGAATCCGCGTGCCGGCGATGCACGCCTGTCCGCTGTTCATGAAGCCCGCATCGAGCGCGAGCGGCACGGCTTCGTCGAAGTTCGCGTCGTCGAGCACGATCATCGGCGACTTGCCGCCGAGTTCCAGCGTCACGCGCTTGAGTGTATCGGCGGCGCTGCGCAGGATTGTCTTGCCGACGACCGTCGATCCGGTGAACGACAGCTTCGCCACATCGCGATGCGCGCTGATCTCCGCGCCGACGGTTTCTCCGCGTCCCGTGACGATATTGAACACGCCCGCGGGAAGACCCGCCTCATGCAGCGCCTCGGTGACGACGCGCGTCTGGATCGCGCTCATCTCGCTCGGCTTGATGACGGCCGTGCAACCCGCCGCGATCGCCGCCGCGAGCTTGCCGCAGATAAAGCCCGCGTTGCTGTTCCAGGGCGTGATCAATCCCGCGACGCCGAGCGGCTGCATGACGACTTTCGCCGAACCAACATCCCGCGCGAACGAATACGATTCGAGCACCTTCGCCGCTTCGAGCAGCACGTTGCTCGCATGCTGCGCCATCCAGCGGCCGCGCGACACCGGCGCACCGTATTCCTCGACGATCGCCTCGAACAGCGCGTCCTCTTTCGCGACGACGGCGGCATGCATGCGCATCAGCATGTCGATGCGCTCACGCTTGTCCGTTTGCGAAAACGCCGGAAATGCGCGCTTCGCGGCGGCGATTGCATGGCGCGCGTCCTCTGCGTCGGCGAGGCGCACGCGGCCGATCACCTGCTCGGTCGCCGGATTGAAGAGCTCGAAAAGCTCGCTGCCGTGCGGCGTGATGAACGCGCCGTCGATATAGATTTGTTCGATGCTGTGCATGATCGATAAGTCTGGTGGATGGGGTGAACACAAAGATACGGTCTCTGCATTGATTCGACTAGCCGTACAATCCGGCATGACCTCTTGAAATATTTAGCATAATGAAAACATCCGGGCTCGCCGAACTCGAAGCGGTGCTGGCCGTCGCGCGGCATCGCAGCTTCCGCGCCGCCGCGAGCGAGCTGAGTGTCTCGACGTCCGCGCTCAGTCACGCGATCGCCGCGCTCGAAGCGCGCATCGGCGTGCGCCTCTTCAACCGGACGACACGCAGCGTGGCGCTGTCCGAGGCCGGCGCGCAGTTCGTGCAGAACGTGGCGCCTGCCCTGTCGACCATCCGGGATGCGATCGCGCAGGCCGGCAGCTTTCGCGACACGCCGTCGGGCACGTTGCGCATCAATTCGTCGGCGGGCGCGGCACATCAGGTGATGCCGCTCTTCATCGCGTTTCTGCAGCGCTATCCCGACATGAAACTCGATATCGTCACCGAAGGTCGTCTGATCGACATCGTCCTCGAAGGCTTCGATGCGGGCATCCGTTTGCTGGACACCGTGCCGCAGGACATGATCGCCGTGCCCTTCGGCGACCGGCAGCGTTTCGCCGTCGTCGGCAGTCCGGCGTACCTCTCACGGCACAAGCCGCCGCGCACGCCCGCCGATCTCGCCGCGCATCGCTGTATTCGCAGCCGCATGCCGAGCGGGTCGATCTATCAGTGGGAATTCGAGCGGCATGGCGAGACGGTGCGCGTCGACGGCGACGGCGCGCTGACGCTGGACGAACCGGGCATGATGCTGGCGGCGGCGCGCGCGGGGCTCGGTCTCGCCTATCTGACGGAATGGAATGTCAGCGCGGATCTCGACGCGGGCACGCTCGTGCGCGTGCTCGAAGACTGGACACCGCCGCTCGACGGGCTCTGTCTCTACTATCCGGGCCGGCGTCATGTGCCCGCCGGATTGCGCGCGCTGACGGACATGATCCGCGACCACGCCGATGCGAACCGGAAGCGCGCCGCAGCGAAGAAGAAGCGCAGACAAGTCAATCCAAAGGCTTAACGGCGCCATCAGTTTTCTTTATCGCGTTTTCCGTGCCGGCTGCATCGATCATTGCGGAAATGGGCGTCCCGGCATCGCGCAAAGTCTCGCCACGCAAGGGTTCGCTGGCATCGCCGCATAGCCTTGCAATTTGCTGTCGAGTCGACTCCTCAGGTTAACCCTTTCTTTTTGCGCCCCGTGAACAGCGTACGTTCGGAACGGTCGGCAAACGGCGCGCTGTGCGTCGTGTCACCACGACATCAATCGAACGACAACGAACAGGGGTCTTCACGCGATAAGCATTCCGAATCATTTAACTTCATGCTTATGCTCGCCTGCCCGCTTCGTCGGGCAGGCGATGCTCAGTTGCGAGCCATTCAAAAGGAAGGAGATAACCATGAGCGCTCTGGATCCCAGGCGATTACTGACATTGCTGACAGCCTGCGTTGTGGCCGTCGTCGTCACGGCGTGCGGCGGCAGCGACAGCAGTACCGGCAGCGACAGCACAGCGGCAACACCGTTGACCGTCGTGAAGCCTGTCGTCGATTGTTCGAAGCTGGCCGCGATCGATCTCAGCGACATCGGCGGTGCAGGCAGCACGATCAGCTCGGCCACGGTCACGGCGGCGACCGTCAACGGCGCAACCGTCAACTACTGCACGGTGAAAGGCACGCTCGCGCCGTCGAACACGTTCGAAGTCGCGCTGCCAGTCGATTCGTGGACACAGCGTTTCGCGGAGCTGGGCTGCGGCGGCCTGTGCGGCAATCTGAGCGATCCGACCAAGCAAACCTCGTTCAGCTTCAGCTACACCTGTCCTCTGGTTCAGCAAGGCGGCTTCGTCACGGCGGCTACCGACATGGGTCACTCGGGACAGAGTTCGGCATGGACGACCGATCCGCAGAAGCAGGCCGACTTCGCGTATCGCGGCCAGCACATCACGACGCTCGCCGCGAAGAAGTTGATCAACGCCTACTACGGACAAGCGCAAAAGTACTCGTACTTCGTCGGCTGCTCCGATGGCGGTCGCGAGGCGCTGATGGCCGCGCAACGTTATCCGTCGGATTACAACGGCATCGTCGCGGGCGCGCCTGCCGCGCACTTCCAGATTCAGAACTCGCTCTATCACGGCTGGAACGTCGAATCGAACAGCACCACGGGCACGAGCGCCGGTAAGGCCGTGCTGTACGCCGACAAGGCTCAGGTGCTGCACAAGGCAGTCGCCGCCGCGTGCGGCGGTCAGACGGGCGTGGCCGACGGCCTCATCGCCGATCCGCGCACGTGTCACTTCGATCCCGCGACGATCCAGTGCGCCGCCAGCGCGTCGAGCACGAGCAACTGCCTGACGGCTGCGGAAGTCGCGACGGCGAAGAAGATCTACAGCGGCCCGACCGATGCGAACACCGGCATGCTCATGCTGGGCGGCTCGCCGTTGTACGGCTCGGAAGCGAACTGGATCGGCGTGGAAGTGCCGACATCCAACTCGACGGATGCGCCCGTGCCCGTGACGAGCATCTTCAGCTACATGATCGTGACCGGCGCATATAACCTGATCTTCACCGGTTCGCCTTCGATGCCGAACATCGACACCTTCGGCTATCACGACGCCAGCTTCTATCCGAACTATCTGCAGACGAACCATCCGCTCAACGATGCAACGAGCCCGGATCTCTCGGCGTTCAAGAGCGCGGGCGGCAAGCTGATTCTCTGGCACGGCTGGGCGGATCAGCATATCTCGCCGCTCTTCACGATCCGCTATTACCAGGCCGTGAAGGACACGATGGGCGAAGCGAGCGCGAACGAGTTCTCACGTCTGTATCTGGTGCCGGGCGTGGGTCACTGCGGTGGCGGCGAGGGCTTCCCGAACATCGATCTGATCACGCAGATCACCGGTTGGGTCGAACAGGGCGCCGCGCCGAATGCCGTGATGACCTATCAGACCGATGCAACCACGAGCAAGGTAACGGCGTCGCGTCCGGTCTATCCGTATCCGGCTGTGGCAAAGTTCAGCGGCACCGGCGACTGGCATGACGGCGCGAACTGGAGCCAGGGCACGGCGCTGTATAACGATCCGGCGCCGGCCTGGGCAGGGGCGAGTTTCTATACGTCGTATAGCCCGAAGACGCAAGGGGTGGCGGCGCCGTAAGCGGCCGTGGGTGCGCGCCGTCGCTATCGATGCGACGGCGCGTACACCATCACTCCATCACTGCCATCACCGAGGCAGCGCGCGCATGCATCCTGCGCCGCTGCAATCCGAGCAGACACATCAGCGACACCGCCGCCAGCGAGCTATAAAACAACGCGAGCGGCCACCATTGCCCCGGCCACTCATGCGCGAGCACGGTGCCGATGAGCGGTGTCAATCCACCCGCCAATGCGGCGCAGGACTGATACGACAGCGAGATCGCCGAATATCGCACGCCGACATCGAACGCGTCGGTCATGAGTCCGGCCATCACCGCATACGAACTCGACATGCACATCACCGCGATCGCGATTCCGATGACGATCGCCACGGGCCGTCCCGTCGATACGAGCACGAACATCGGGTAAGGCGACAGCATCGCGAGCCCCGCCGCCCATGCGAGAAAGCGTCCCGCGCCGACGCGCTGCGCGATCCAGCCCGACGCGAGCTGCGTGAAGAGCTGAATGAATGCGACGACGAAGAGACAATCGAGGACCAGCGCACGTTCGAGGCCGAGCGTTTCGGTCGTGAAGTTGAGCATGAACGTATTGACGAACCACGCGCCCGCCACGCCGATCACATTCGCGCCGAGACACAGCAACACCGTGACCCACGCGTTGCGCAATACCTCGACGACAGGCAGGCGCGCAGGCTTCTGCCGCTTGCTATAAGCGGTGAACTCCGGCGATTCCGCGACGCGCGCACGAATGAACACGCCGACGACGAGCAACAGCGCGCTCGCCATGAACGGCACGCGCCAGCCCCAGTCGAGCAGCGCCTCGCGCGGCAGATGTCCGACCGTGCGGAATGCGAGCAGCGCGAGAATCAACCCTGCGGGGCTGCCGAGTTGCGCGAACGACGCGAGGAACGTCCGCTTGCCTTGCGGCGCATGTTCGCCTGCCATCAGCACCGCGCCGCCCCACTCGCCGCCGATCGCGATGCCCTGCGCGACGCGCAGCAACACGAGCAGCGCGGGCGCGAGCGCGCCAGCGGTCGCATAGGTCGGCAGGAAGCCGATGCCGACTGTGCCCACGCCCATGATCGCGAGCGTCGCGACGAGCGCCTTCTTGCGGCCGACGCGATCGCCGAGATGCCCGAACACGAGCCCGCCGAACGGCCGCGCGAAGAAGCCCACGGCAAAGGTGCCGAACGATGCGAGCGTGCTGTAGAACGGATCGCCCGATGGAAAGAACAGCTTGCCGAACACGAGCGCGGATGCGGTCGCATAGATATAGAAGTCGTACCACTCGATCGTCGTGCCCATGAACGCGGCGAACGCCGCGCGGCCGGGTTGGCGGACTGCGCCGCCGTGAGCATGGCTCTGCATGAATCGTCTCCTGTTGATGACCGGTCTGTGTGCCGGTTCGTCCGTTCGGTTGATTAGCCCTTCAGCACGCCCGCTTCGAACATACGCGCCTGCGTGGCCGCGTCGATGCCGAGTGCGTCGAGCACCTTGCGCGTGTCGCCGCCGAGCGCGGGCGGCGGCGTGCGATAGGTCGCGGGCGTGCGTGACAGCTTGATCGGCGTGCCGGTGCCGCGATACGCCCCCAACTCGACGATCAACTCACGATGCAGCGTATGCGGATGCTTCGCGACGGCATCGACGGTATGCACCGGGCCGCACGGCACGCCGCCGCGAATCAGCGCCGCCGCAAGGGGCTCGCATTCATGCGCTTCGAGCAATGCTTCGAGCGCTTCCTTCAACGCCGGGCGATGTGCGCAGCGGCTCCTGTTGTCGATGAAGCGCGGATCGTCGGCGAGTGCGGGCGCATCGAGATGCGCGCAGAGTTTCGCGAACTGCCGATCGTTCCCCACCGCAAGGAAGATCGGCGCGGTGCCCGTGCGATAGCTGTCGTACGGCGCAATGTTCGGATGCGCGTTGCCGCTGCGCTGCGGCGTGCGTCCATTGCCGAAGTAGTTCGGCAGATGCGGATGCAACAGCGAAACGGCGCAGTCATACAACGCGATATCGAGCGACTGCCCGCGCCCGCTCTTCTCGCGTTCCGCGAGCGCGAGCAGAATGCCGGCCAATGCGTTGAGACCGGTCACCATATCGACGACCGGCAGACCCACGCGCAGCGCCGGACCATCGCGTTCGCCGTTCACGCTCATGAGGCCCGCCATCGCCTGGATCGCGGCGTCATAGCCGGGCAGGCCGCCGAGCGGGCCATCGGGACCGAAGCCCGACACCGCGCAATGAATGAGGCGCGGAAAGCGCTTCGAGAGATCGCGCTCGTAATCCATGCCCCAGCGCGCCAGCGTGCCCGGCTTGAAGTTCTCGATGAGCACATCCGCGCCTTCGAGCAATTGCCACAGCACCGCGCGCCCTTCGTCGCATGAAAGATCGACGCAAATCCCCTGCTTGTTGCGATTCACCCCGACGAAGTACGACGCCGTCTCGCCGACGAAAGGCGGCCCCCAGCCGCGCGTTTCATCGCCGCCCGGCGGTTCCAGCTTGATGACTTCGGCGCCGTGATCCGCGAGCGCCTGCGTGCAGTACGGGCCGCCGAGCACGCGGCTCAGATCGATCACGCGCAGGCCGTGCAACGCGCCATGAATGTGTGTCGTGCTCATCGTGCGGCGCCCTCGCGTTGCGGCAGAAGCGCCATGGCTTCGTCGACGGTGACGGGCGTTTCGTCGACGAGTTTGCGCAGAACCGGCGCATCGTCGCGCGCGTCGTGTGGCGCGAGCGGATCGCGCGGCATCAGCTTGTGGCGCACGACCAGATGAGCGAGCGCGAGTCTGCGATGATCGGGCGCGACGCGTGCGGCTTCCGTCGCCATCAGCACGGCGGTCGTCGCGTGATAGAGCGCGCTCGCCGCCTCGCGCACGGATTCGTCGCGGCCGCATTCGGCGACGATGTCGAGCGCGCTGCATGCGCGCACGAACACGTCGCGCAGCAACGCGATGCTCGCGGCCGGCAACGCGCAGTCGTCGAGCAGTGCGCCGGCGTATTGCGCGAGCGCAGCGAGCGCGCCTTCACGACGCGCTGCCCGCGCGACATCGAGTGCGACGATATTGCTCGTGCCTTCCCAGATCGAGCCGAGATGCGCATCGCGCACGAGACGCGGATCGGCCCATTCCTCGATATAGCCCACGCCGCCGCGCACTTCCATCGCATCGCCCGTCACGCGGCGCGCGTCGCGGCATGCGCGGAACTTGATGAGCGGGGTCAGGATGCGCACGCACTTTGCCGCGAGCGCATCGCCGCGATCGGCACGCGCGAGCAGCATCGCAATATGCATGAACATCGAGCGCGCCTGTTCCGCCGGCAGCATCAGCTTGAGCAACTGACGCTGCATCAACGGCATGTCGATGAGCTTGCGGCCAAACGCTTCACGATTTCGCGCCACATGCAACGCCTCGGTCAACGCGCGACGCATGAGACCCGCCGCGCGCACGCCGTTCGACAGCCGCGACATGTTGATCATGTCCGCCATCTGATGAAAGCCGCGCCCCACTTCGCCGATGAGATACGCCTGCGCACCCTCCAGCACGATCTCGCCGCTCGCCATCGAGCGGCTGCCGAGCTTGTCCTTCAGCCGCACGATGCGATACGCGTTGCGTGTGCCGTCTTCGAGAGTCTTCGGCAGCAGGAACAGGGCGAGACCCTTGATGCCGTCGGGCGCGTCGTCGGGGCGCGCGAGTACCATCGCGAGATCGGCGTCGGCGTTCGAACAGAACCACTTGTCACCGGTGAGCTGCCAGGCTTCGTTGCCTTGCGTATCGACGCTGCGTGTCGCGCGTGTCGCGATGCGCCCGACATCCGAGCCCGCCGCCTGCTCGGTCATGAACATCGCGCCCTGATACAGCGTGTCGAAGTCTTGCGATGCAAGCATCGGCAGATAGCGATCGATCAGCGCCTTCGTGCCGAAACGGCGCAAGGTGCGCGTGAGCGAATCGGTCATGCTCACGGGACAGCACAGGCCGAACTCAGCCTGCACGAAGAGATACGTGAGCGCGTACTTGACGAGCGGCGGCGGCGCGTCGTCACGATGACTCATCGCCGCGAGCCCGAGCTCGCCATACGCGACGCGTTCCAGCGCGACATAATCCGGATGCTTGTCGATATGCTGCAACGCTTCGCCGCGCCGCGTGCGCTGGCGCAATGTGGGTGGATGATGATCGGCGTTCGTGGCCCACGCATCGAGTTCATCGGACGCGCGCCGACCGAGATCGACGAGCTGGTCTTCGATACCGCGAAACGCCGTCTCGCCGAGATAGCTTTTCAGCAGCGCGCCGAACGACGGGTCCGCTTCAAAGAAGTTGATGCCGCGGCTGTCGGGAATATTGGACGTGCCCGCATCGGGACGAATCTCCTGCATGAACTGTCTCCTGGCTTTTGTGCGACGCAACCGGCGCTGCGCCATCCGTGAAGCCAGACTACGTTCGCTTTCGATAAGCGTCCAATACAATTGATGGCACGTACGATAAGATTCATTTATCGTAGCGCCGGAGAGAACCCATGGAACTGAAGCAGCTTCGCTATTTCATCGCGGTCGCGGAAGAACTCCATTTCGGGCGCGCGGCGCGCCGGCTCTTCATTTCGCAACCGGCGCTGAGCTTCGATATCCGTCGCTTCGAAGAGCAACTCGGCGTGAAGCTTCTGGAGCGCAGCAACAAGGCCGTGGCGCTGACCAACGCGGGCCACGTGCTGCTCGGCGAAGCGCGGCGTCTCTTGCAGCAGGCCGAGGAAGTCGCGCAAGTGACGACGCGCTCGGCGCACGGGCTCGCCGGACGTCTGCGCATCGGCTTCGTCAATTCGATGCTGTATCGCGGCCTGCCCGAAGCGGTGCAGCGTTTCGAAGCGGATCATCCTTCCGTCGAGATCGTGCTGAAGGAAATGAACACGGCCGAACAGGCGCGCGCGTTGCAGCAGTTGCATATCGATCTCGGCTTCGCGCACTGGGGACATTTTCCGGCCGAGGTCGAAACGGATCTGTGGTCGTCGGAGGCGTTTCTGTGTTGCCTGCCGGTCGATCATCGGCTGGCGAAACGACGACGCATCGACCTCGCCCAGTTGTCGCGCGATCCATTCATTCTCTTTCCACGTGCCGTTTCTCCGCACTATCACGACCAGATCATTGCGACCTGTGTCGACGCGGGATTCAGTCCGACGATTCGCCACGAAGCACGCTTATGGCAAACCGTCGTGACGATGGTCGAATTCGGCATGGGCGTCGCGCTGGTGCCGCAGGCGCTCGCGAAGACGCAGTCGCAGCGTGCCGTTTTCAGGCCGCTCACACGCAATCCTTTTCCTTCGCAGATCCTGCGACTGACACGCGCGGAAAGTCATTCTGATGTCACGCGGAGCTTCGTGGCGTTTCTGCGCAAGTCCTAGCGTCATCGGCCCAGATGGCATCGAGTGCGTCCAGCGTCGCCTGAATCGCGGGGTCGCCGTTGCGCCCTTCGGCATAGACGAACGCGACCTGCGTCGTCGCCCGATGATCGCCGTAGAACACCACTTCGCCCGCATCGCGCGCCTCGATCGCCAGCGCCTCACGCATCAGGCCCACACCGACGCCCGCGGCGACCAGCGCGCGCATCGTCTGCTCGTGATCGGCTTCCACTGTTTCCACAGGCCTGAAGGCCGCCGCCTTCAGTATCTCGTTGAGCACTTCCTGATGCCCGCTGCGCGGCGCCATGCGTATCCACGGCTTGTTCGCGAGCCGCCCGAGCGTCTGCTCGCCTTCGATCACGTCCTGCCATGAAGCCGGCACGACGAGCCTGAAGGTCATCTCATCGAGCACCTTCATCGTCGTGCCTTCCGGACGCGTCTTGCACACGAGCAATGCCGCGTCGATCTCCGCGCCGCGCAATGCATCGTGGAGCCAGCTCGTGCGGCCGACCTGAAGATCGATCTTCAGTCCAGGATGACGCGCGACCATCTCGGCCAATAGCGGGCCGACGCGCAACGCGGCCGGATCGAGCATCACGAAGCCGATGCGCAGCCGTCCTTCGATCTGCCCGCGAAAGCTGCGCGCCGCATGCACGAATGCGCCGAACGCTTCGAGCGCTTTCTCTGCCTTGCCGATCAATGCTTCGCCGCTTTGCGTGAGCGTCACCGACGATGTCGTGCGCGACAGGAGGCGCACGTCGAGCTCTTCTTCGAGACTGCGCAACTGCCCGCTCACGGCCGGTTGTGTCACATGCAGCGCTTCGGCCGCCTTGGTCACGCTGCCGAAGCGCGCGACCGTCACGAAGGTTCGAAGTTGCCGGATATCCATGTCGAGTCGCCCGGTTGATGCGTCAGAAGACGCGCTTATGAGCTTTATCCGGGAAAGTGATTTCCGCCCGGAAGGCGCCGCACCTATTCTGGACCAGACCAGCCAGGGCGATCAATCCGATCGCACCCTTCGCGCTTCACTTCCGACACGGAGACATTCGCATGACTGCATCCCTCACCCCGAAAGACGCGCTCGCCGGCAACGCTCACGGCCTCTGCAGTCTCAGCGCGAGCGCCGCTGTCGATCTCCTGAAGAAGCGCGAAATCTCGCCGCTCGATCTCGTCGATGCAGCCATCGCGCGCATCGAACACATCGATCCGGTCATCAACGCGCTGCCGATGCGGCGCTTCGAAGCCGCACGCGACGCCGCGCGCCGTTTCCCGAAACCCGACGATGCCGCGCTCGCGACGCCCGGCTGGCTCGGCGGCCTGCCGATCGCGGTCAAGGACTACAACGATCTGGCCGGCTTGCCGACGACATACGGCTCGCCGATCTTCAAGGACAACGTCGCCGCGCGCTCCGATCTGACCGTCGAGAACCTCGAACGTCACGGCGCGATCGCGCTCGCGAAATCCAATGTGCCGGAGTTCGCGGGCGCGAACACGTTCAACACGGTGTTCGGCGCGACGCGCAATCCGTGGAATACGCGGCTCACGGTGGGCGGTTCGTCGGGCGGATCGGCGGCGGCGCTCGCCTCGGGCATGGTGTGGCTCGCAACGGGCAACGATCTCGGCGGCAGCCTGCGCATTCCCGCGAGTTACTGCGGCATCGTCGGCATGCGGCCGAGCGTCGGGCGCGTGCCGCGTCCGGTGTCGGTCGTTCCGTACGATCCGCTGTGGGTCGAAGGTCCGATGGGCCGCACCGTCGCCGATGTCGCGCTCATGCTCGACGCGCAGGCGCATTTCGACGCACGCGATCCGCTTTCGTATCCGCGCCCGCCCGTGCCCTTCGCCGATGCCGTGCATCATCCGCGCGCGCCGCGGCGCGTCGGCTTCACGGCGAACCTCGGCATCGGCAAGGTGGAGGCGCAGGTCGCGCGCATCTGCGAGCAGGCGACCAGGCGCTTCGCCGATGCGGGCACGCTCGTCGATGATGCGCATCCCGACTTCGCGGGCGGCTTCGAAGCATTCCAGACCTTGCGCGCGAATCTCGTCGCGGCGGTGCGCGGCCCCTTGCTCGCGACCGAACGCGAACGCATCTGTCCCGAGATCATCTGGAACATCGAAAAGGGCTTGCAGCAAAGCGGCGCCGATGTCGCGCGCGCCGAACGTCTGCGCGGCGAACTGTTCCAGCGCGTGAGCGCTTTCTTCGGCGAATACGACGTGCTGGCCTGCCCGACCGTCGCGGTCACGCCTTTCCCGGTCGAGCAGCGCTTTCCGACACAAATCGATGGCGAACCGCTCGATTCGTACATCGACTGGATGTACCTCACTTTCGTGCTGACGCTGACAGGCTGTCCCGCGATCAGCATTCCCGCGGGCTTCACCGATGACGGCAGGCCCGTCGGGCTGCAACTGCTCGGCCGTCCGCGCGGCGACTTCGAACTGCTTGGCGCGGCGCAAGTGCTCGAAACGGCGCTCGGCAGCGCGGCGCGCGATCCTCTCGCAGCGCTCGCATAAACAGCGGCTCAATCCACATCAGATGGAGGAGACACATCATGTCGGACGAAAGCGAAAACGTGGTGAGCGCGCAAGCCCTGCGCGCGCAAGAAGTGGAGAATGTGCCCGCGCTCGAGCGCCTCGCGCTGCGGGTCACCGCCTGGTGCGAGAAGTGGTATCCCGATGCATTCGTGTTCGTCGCGCTCACCGTGCTTGCGGTCGCGCTCGGCGCGCTCGCGATCGGCGCATCGCCGCGCACGGTGGCGGTATCGTTCGGCAACGGCTTCTGGAGCCTCATTCCGTTCACGATGCAAATGGCGATGGTCGCGATCACCGGATACGTGATCGCGAGTTCGCCGCCTGTCGCGCGACTCGTCACGCGCGCGGCAAAAGTGCCGAAGAGCGGCCGCGCCGCCGTGGCGTATGTCGCGTGCCTGAGCGTGCTGACCTCGCTCCTCCATTGGGCGATCAGCCTCGTGTTCGCGGGCCTGCTCGTGCGCGAACTCGCTCGCCGCACCGACCTGCGCATGGACTATCGCGCGGCGGGCGCGGCGGCCTATCTCGGCATCGGCGCGACGTGGGCGATGGGACTCAGTTCATCGGCCGCGCAGTTGCAGGCGAATCCCGCGAGCATTCCCGCAACGCTGCTGCCCATCACCGGTGTGATCCCGTTCAGCGAAACGCTCTTCCTGTGGCAGAGCCTCGCGATCGCGGCGGCGCTGGTCGTGAGCTCGACGCTGATCGCATGGTGGACCGCGCCCGGGCACGCGCGCGCCCGCACGGCCGCCGATCTCGGCGTGACGCTCGACACCATCGACGATGAACTGCCCGCGCGCGAGCGTCCCGGTGAATGGCTCGAATACAGTCCCGCGTTGATCATCGTATTGTTCGCGCTGGGTGCGGGCTGGGTCATCAACGAATTCGCGAGCAAGAACTGGCTCGTCGCGATCTCGGGGCTCAACACGTACAACCTGATCTTTCTGCTGCTCGGCATGCTGCTGCACTGGCGGCCGAAGCGCTTCCTGCGCGCGGTATCGAAGGCGGTGCCGGTGACATCAGGCGTGCTGATCCAGTTCCCGCTCTATGGCGCGATCGCGAGCATGCTGACATCGGCGAAGGGCGCGGCGGGCGAGTCATTGACGCATCATCTGTCGACACTGTTCGTGAGCATCGCATCGACCGATACCTTCGCGCTCGTGATGGGCGTGTATTCCGCGGTGCTCGGCTTCTTCGTGCCTTCGGGCGGCGGCAAGTGGATCATCGAAGCGCCCTATGTGATGCAGGCCGCGAACAATCTCCATGTGCATCTCGGCTGGGCCGTGCAGATCTATAACGCGGCGGAGGCGTTGCCCAATCTCATCAATCCGTTCTGGATGCTGCCCTTGCTCGGCATACTCGGATTGAAGGCGCGCGATCTCGTCGGCTTCACGTTCGCGCAGTTCATCTGCGGCACCGTGCTCGTGCTCACCATGCTCTGGCTGCTCGCGCCGTCGCTTGCGTATCACCCGCCGGTCATCCATTGAGCCATGCAGGAAAGAGGCGAACGTTCGCCTCTTTCGTCGTAGAAGCGATTACGCGTAAAGCCGTACCTCAAAGAACATACTGGCTGACATCTTGCCACTGAGAAGATGTTTTTTCTACTGTCCAGTTTACATCTACCTCAGAACAAAGTAACCTTTGCCCGCTGAGTTGATCGCAGCAACGCAGCACGCCCCGACCGATGCCACATCCATTTTCATACAGTCATTCGGATTACTAACGACGCTTTTCCGTCACGTCGAATGCGCGACCGGCATGCGCACCTCCGTTTATATGAAGAACAGATCCGCTTTCTTTTCCCGTTCCATCGCAGCGACCGTCGTTGCAAGTACGATGCTTGCCGCGTGCGGCGGCAGCGACAGCCCCGTCGAGGCCAGCAAGAGCGCGGCATCGCCGAAGTCCACCGCGAAAGCCGCGAGCGGCAACGGCTCGATCTTCTATGGCGCGAACGGCCATAACAGCAACGGCGGCGCATACGACTTCACGAGCGCGCAAACGCAGCTCTCGCAACTGCAGGATCTGGGCGCGACGATCTATCGCAATGACGTGTACAGCCAGACATCGGCGAACATGGTCGCCGGCGTCGCGAAGACGATGGAGGACGGCGGCGTCACGATGTATCCGGTGATGCTCATGAACCTCAACTACAACAGCGAGGACGACGCGTACGCCGCGGGCTTCGCGCTCGGCCAGCAAACCGCGAACAGCTATCGCTACAAGTATTACGAGGTCGGCAACGAACTGGAGGCGAAGGCGCTCATCGGCAATGTCGATGGCACCGCCTGGTATCAGTACGACAACTGGTCCTACATGCTCGCGCGCGGCGTGATCCGCGGGCTGATCGCGGGCGTGAAATCCGTCGACGGCTCGGCGAAGATCATCGTGGGCGGCACGTGGATGCACACTGCGTTCTTCCAGATGCTTGCGGACGGCTCGCAGCCCGACGGCACTTGGGGCCATCCGGCCGTGAGCTGGGACATTACCTCGTGGCACTGGTACTCGAACGAAGGCGACATCACGCACGCATGCGGCGGCACGGGATGTCACGACGTGCTCCAGATGCTGCACGACATGGGCAAGCCGATCTGGATCAACGAGTTCGGCGTGCGCCCGGACTTCGGCTCGTACGACCAGATCGCGACGTACATGACGGGCAATCTGATGATGGCGCAATTCGCGAGCGTCGCGTCGAAGTACAACATCCAGTCGATCCAGGCATTTCAGCTCTATGACGACGGCGAAGGCGCCTATGGTCTTCTCGAAGGCGATGGCACGACGAAGAAGCCCGCGTACTCGGCGTACAAGGACTTCGTGCAGAACCACCCGATGTGAGTCTACCGGTGGCATTGTGAAGCCGCGCGCGAATTAATACCTGGAAATAACCTGCACGATTGGCGCTTTGCTCCGCATATCGAATCGCGGTGCATCGCGGGAAGATCTGGACGTGTGATGTCCACAGAGGACACACCGCCCAACTTCCACCGACACTACGCCAGTCATGCAAGCTCAACCTTCAAGCCATCTCCGCCGTCACTTTGTGCGCCGTGCGCTCGTCGCCGTGTCGCTGCTCGCGCCGATGCTTTGCGCATCCGCCGAAGATCTCCCCGATGTCTGTTCCGCGCTGAAGACCATCGTCGATGCGCCTTCGTTCGATACGCTTGCCAAAGCGCGTGCGGCGATGCCGGCGGAATCGCCGGGCCAGGGCGCATGCCGGGGCAGCGCGCATGTCTATGATTGCCGCTGGCGAGCGCATTGGGGCCCGGACGGCGTCGTCGGCGATCCGCTCCAGGAACTGGGCGCGGATATCGCCGCCTGTTTTCCCGATGTGCGTCACGATGTGAACACGTCCACACGCCAGCACTTCGCGCTGCGCGACGTGACCGGCAAACACGTGACCACGATGACCGCCACGATCGAAACGCCGAACACGATGCGCCTGCGCATCGTCCGCTGAGTTCGCTGAACGCGGATGACGGCAGGCGCATGCTCAGAACGCTCATCGCTCGCGCGCTCGTCGTTGCCGGCGCAGGCGCGCTTTCCGGCTGCACGTGGACGCTGATCACGGCCGCCGATGCCGCAGGCTCGCTGGTGCAGGCGGGCTTCACGGTCGCCTCGAACTATTCGTCGCCGACATCCGTGACGGGGCCGCCCGCCGCGCTGCAATCGGTATGCATCGAGCTGAACCAGAGCGTCGCGACGGGCGATTTCGTTCCCGTGCTGCAAGTCGCATTGCGCCGGCGGGGCGTGAACTCGGTGGTCTATAACCCGGGCACGTCGCCGCCCGGTTGCGAAGCGATGCTCGTGTATGGCGCGACAACCAGCTGGGACAGGCGCGCATTCAGCAGCGAGCCGGTGTCGTATCTGTCGGCGATCGATCTGACGCTCGTGCGGCAAGGGCAGATTCTCGTGACCGCGCGCTACGACACGAATGGTCTGAACATTGACCGCTTCGCGAGCGCGCGGCAGAAGCTGGATGCGCTGGTGGACCGTATGGTGGTCTTCCGCACACAGTAAGGCGCGCTTCCCTTACGGCATCTTTCCGATGCGATTTCACGCGTGCAAGCGATGCTAATCTGCCGACGCTGTAGTTGTTGACCGATCCCTCTTGCGGCTCGCCATTGGTTTTTTGGCGAGCCGTTTTTTTTGGTTTGGATGTAGTGAGAGATCAAGGCCATCGCATCATCCGTAAATCGGCGCGGCGTCGAAGTCTGCGGGCAAGCGTGAACCTGCGGCCTACGCAACCAGCTTCGCCCGCAACATCGCCACATCTGCGCTACTCATCGACAGTCCTTGCGCGAGATAGCGACTCAGCGTGCCGAACTCGCGATGCATCGCTTCGAACGCCGCTTCGATCGTCGCGCTCTGCGCCTGATACAACGGCGCGACCGTCTGCACATCCGTGCCGAGCCGTGACGCCGCCGCCTTCATGCGTGCGTCGATCTGCGTCTGTGCCGCTGTGTTCGTCAGCAGATAGTCCTGAATGATCACGTCGAGCGGAACATCGGCGATGGAGAGAAGAAGCGCCGCCGCCCAGCCGGTGCGATCCTTGCCCGCCGTGCCGTGCATCACCTGCGCGCCTGACACGCGCGCGAGCCGCGTAAGCAGCAAGCCGAACTGCACACGCGCAACCGGGTCCGTGACGAGCTGCCGCTGCCGCTCGCTCATCCACGCGCTCGCGGCTGCCGCATCGCCCGGCATCGCGGCGGAAGCGTCGATCGGGGCGACCTCGTGCGTCTCGCGCTCGGCGCTCGACGGCACGTGGTCCGGCGCAAGCGCAGCCTCATCCACCGCACGAAGATCATGAATCGCGCGCAGCGACAAACGCGCGAGCGCGGCCGCGTCCGCATCGTCTGGGGTGAGCGCGCCCGAGCGATAGAACACGCCGCGCCGCAGACGGCCGCCATCGACGGTCGGATAGCCTTCGCCAATTCCGGCGACATCGCGGAAGTTTTCGATCGTGGACAGCTTCGGCGTTTCCGTCACGCCCGAATCGTCGCTCGCGCCGCCGCATGCCGACAGCAACGCGCTCGCACCAAACGTGGTCGAAACGAGCGCCGCACGCGCGCCGCCGCGAATGAAAGCACGGCGCGATATCGACGCCGAACGCATGGATGAAACGCGCATCATGTTTGTTCAAAGGGAATGACAATGCGCACGATCAGCCCGCCGCCCTCGGCATTGCCGATTTCGCAGCGCCCCTGCTCTTCGCGCGCGAGACGTTCGACGATGGTGAGCCCGAGCCCGCAATGTCCGTTGCCACTGCGCGCGGGATCGAGCCGCACGAAGGGCCGCAATGCTTCGTCCAGGCGCTCATCGGGAATGCCGGGTCCGTGGTCGCGCACTTCGATCAGCCAGTCGCCGCCGTGCCGCGCCGTCCGGATCTCGACAGGCGGCTCGCCATGTTCGAGCGCGTTGTCGACGAGATTGGTCATCAGGCGATCGATGAAGGTTCGCGGCAATGTGAACGCATCGCCTGCTTCGAGCGACAGCGCGAACAAGGGTTCGTCGCCGTCTTCGGGCGATGCGAACTGCTCCGCGATGAACGCATCGACACCGGTCTTCGCGCTGTCCGACGACGACCGCCCGGCGAACTCCAGAAACTGCTGCACGATGCGCGTCATCGAATCGATATCGCGCAGGAAATGCGCGCGCTCCCGCTCGTCCTTCGCGAGCACGTTCGCGCGCAGCGACAGGCGCGTGAGCGGCGCCTTCAGATCGTGCGCGATGCCGGCGAGCATCACGGCGCGATCGTCGTCGGCGTCGGTGAGCTTCTTCATCATCTGGTTGAACGCGCCGATCAGCTCGCGCAATTCGCGCGGACCGTTCTCCTCGACCGGCACCGGCCGCTCGCCGCCACCGAAGCGGCGCGCCGCCTGCGCGACGCGTGCGAGCGGCCGCTGCAGTTGCCATGTCGCGATGAGCGAAAGCACGAGCGCGGCCGCGAGCAGCACGACGCCCTCCGTCATGAAGGGCGCGGGCGGCGGCAAGTCGATCGGCGTGACGATCCACACATTGCTCGACGGATAGCGCACCCACAGCCGCGACTTGTTGTGGCTATCGATATCGATGGCGATCTGCGAGCCCGTCGGCAAGCGCTCGGCAAGCTGATGCGCGAGGTGCGCATGACGCGTCTTTGCGGGATCGCGCAGCGTCAGCGGCTCGGGCATGTTCCACACCGGCACGATATGCACGCGCGTCTCGCGCATCAGCCGCCCGCCGAGCGCGACATCGTTATGCGCCGCTTCCAGCACGATGAGCAGCGCGCGCGCGTATCCATCGGCCTCCTTGTGCGGCCCTTGCACGTGGAGAATCGCGAACCATCCGCCCTGAAGCGCGAGCAGCACGCAGATCGACACGGTCGCCATGCGGCCGAACAACGTGTCGATGAAGCCGCGCGGCCTGCGCACGGACTGCCAGAAGCCTGCACGCATCGCGGTTATGCCTCGGTCCAGTCGGACGCCGGCGCGTCCGTGTCGGGAACGAAAACATAGCCTTGCCCGCGCACGGTCTGCACATGACGCGGATGCGACGGATCGTCTTCGATGAGACGGCGCAGGCGCCAGATCGGCACATCGAGGCCGCGATCGCGGAACGGCAGATCGTCGCGATGCACGAGATCGTGAATCAGCACGCGCGACAGCACCTTGTACGGATGTTTGATGAATACCTTGAGCAGCGCGAACTCGCTGTCGCGCAGCGCGATGCGTTCGTCGCCGCTCGACAGCGAACGCGTCACGAAATCCACTTCGAAGCGCCCGAAACGCTCACGCGGCGCCGGCTCGGGACGGCTCGGCGCGCTCGCGCGGCGCCTGAGCACCGCCTCGATGCGCGCGAGCAGTTCACGCGGATCGAAAGGCTTGGCGAGATAGTCGTCCGCGCCCGATTGCAGCCCCGCGATCTTTTGCGGCACGCTGTCGCAGCCGGTCACGAAGATCACCGGAATGTCCTCGCCCGCCGCGCGCAGATCGCGCAGCGCGCGCAGGCCATCGGTGTCCGGCATCATGATGTCGAGCACGACGATGGACGGACGTTCGAGCGCGAGCCGTCGGCGCAGCCCGCCGCCGTCGTGCAGCACGGAAACGTCGATGCCTTGCGCGTTGAAGAAGCGGCGCAGCAGGTCGCGCACCGCGGGGTCGTCGTCGACGATGAGTACCGATGTAGACATCTCAAAATTCTATTCGGACCTTATTCCCTTATCGCGCGTTGCACGCGTAGCGCGACATTACGGATGTTTACGGAAAGCATCCCGCGCGCGCTCAAGGGGTATAGCACGCGCGTGCTATTGCCCGGCGGACCCGCGCGCGTGCGTGATGCGTCCGCGAATCGCGCGCTGAAACATGCCGTAACGGAAAGAAATGGAAAGTTCGCGGCCGTCGCGACGGCGTCGGCCTTGCGCTTAGAATCCGCGGATGACACCACATGTACTGATGGTCGACGACGACCCCGTCGTGCGCGATCACGTTCGCGACTATCTGCAGCAGCACGGCTTCGATGTTTCCGTCCTGAGCGACGGCACGGACCTGAAGCGCCGCGTGCAGGCCGAGCGTCCCTCGATGATCGTGCTCGACGTGATGATGCCCGGCAAGGACGGCATTAGCGCGCTGCGCGAACTGCGCAATGCGCGCGACGATATCCCCGTGATCCTCCTGACAGCGCGCTCGGATGTGCTCGATCGCGTCATCGGGCTCGAACTCGGCGCGGACGATTATCTCGGCAAACCCTTCGATCGGCGTGAGCTGCTCGCACGCATCCGCTCGATCCTGAGGCGCCGCGAGAGCGCGCCGCCGGTCATGGCCAGCGCGCCGGAAATTCGGCCGGCCTATCGCTTCGGCCCGTTCGAAATGGACTTCGGCGCGCGGGAGTTGCGCCGGGATGGCGAGCGCATCGCGCTGCGCTCAGGCGAGTTCGCACTGCTCAAGACACTCGTGAAGCACGCGATGGTCGTGCTCACGCGCGCCGAGCTGAACGAAAAGATGCGCGGCAACGGCGCGCATCGCGATCGCAGTCTCGATGTCGCGATCTGGCGTCTGCGCCGGCTGCTCGAGATCGATCCGTCGGAGCCGCGTTATGTGCAGACGGTGTGGGGCCAGGGTTATATCTTCGTGCCGCATGGCGATCCGACGGCTGCGGGACGCATCGCGGCGCAGGTGGTCGCGTAGAAGGCTCGGGTTGCGCGCGATGATCGTCAGAAGGTCAGCACGCTCATGAAGAGCCGCTGCAACCACCCCATCGTCGTCGAATCCGCAAGCATGCCGACGCCCGCCTGTTCGATGCGCGCATTGGCCACCTTGTTCGACGCGACATAATTGCCCGCCTCGATATCCTTCGGATTGACGATGCCGGAAAATCGCAGCCGGTCCTGATTGCCGCTCATCGCGATGATCTTGTCGCCCGCAACCACGAGATTCCCGCCCGGCAAGGTGCCGATAACCGATACCGCGAGCGTGCCGCTCATCGCGGAAAGATTGCTGGTGCTGCCGTTACCCTTGAACGACATATCCGCCGAACCGACATTGAAAAGACGCGCGAGCCGCGCCGCCGCGCCGCTCGACTTGTCGGCGGCCTCGGCGCTGATGCTGCTCGCGCGGCTCGCGCTGGCATCGGCGGAATTGCTGCCCTGGTACGACTCCGCGAGCCGGATCGTCAGCACGTCTCCGACCCTCTGCGCGCGCGAGGTCTCATAGAGCGAGACCGAACTGCCCGCCTGATAGATCGCGCCCAGAGTATTGACGTTGACCGGCTGCGCGACGGCGGGCGCATACGTCGGCATCTCGACGATCGAGCGCGACCCCGACGACGAGCACGCGGCGAGCGCGAGCACGCACGCCGCGCATGGCAATGACGCCAGTTTCATGAACAATCCTCTCCTTTGATTCAGGGCGCCTCGTGCACGGCGGCAAGACGCCAGCGGTCGGTCGTGTCGCGCAGCCACGCTTCGTACGCCTTCAGCCGATAGATCACGCGCGCCGAAGACGCCGCGCCGTTGGCCTCCAGCGTGATCGAGCTCGTCGCGTTTTCCCACGTCCGCGTCTGATAGCCGTTCGCCCGCTCGACGCGACTCCCGCCGAACTTCGACGACAGCGCCTGGGCGAAGTCATCGACCACGCGCGCGTCGATCACGAACGACATGCGATACAGCCGAGGCGACGCATCGCCCGGCATCGCCATGAAGCGCAGCACGTGATCGCGCGCGGGCGTGCCATCGACGACGGCCAGCGAGTCGCTCCATCCGTCCCGCGTGCGATGCGCCCACTTGCACGCGATCGACAGGCTGTGCGTATCGCGCAGCACCATGCCGAGCGAGGCCGCTTCGAGATCCGTGTCGCAGACAGCGACGCTGCCGGGCGGCGTCGCGCGCGCGGGCTCGTCGCGGCGAAAAGCATCGAGCGAAATGCCGAGCCGCAGGCCGCGGAAGTCGAAGGGCTTTTGCGCCGCGGCGAAAGCGGGCGCCGCCATGCAAACGAGCAAGGCGCAACGAAGGAAGGTTCGCTTCATGTCAGTCGATGGCGGTGGCGCAGGCATCGAAGGGGGTGGACGCGGCGTGGCCCACGACCGGCACGATCTTCAGCGCGGCCGATGTCACGCGGCACGGCAGCGCGGCGAGCGCGCAGCCGTCGAGCACGAACGGGCACGCCGCAAGCACGGCGCACGCGAGCACGAGACGAAAGGACGTCGCCATGATTCACGCGGTCGTGTCGACGTGATTGCCGAGATGCGCCGGATTGACCGGCGTCGTCTTTGCGTTCGGCGTGCCGGTTTCCACCGTGGGTGTATCGGTGCTGCGCTTGATGGGCACGGTGTGCGACGCAGCCTGCGTCGTGTGTTGAGTGCTCGGGCCGGTGACGTTCATGCTGCGCGCTCCTGGAAGATGAAGGATCGTTGCGGATTGCAACGTGGGCATCTTCGTCGAGCGCGCGATGTGACGATTGCGCGAGAAAAACAGGCTTTTCGCGAGTGCTTACGAGGCGTTACGCCACGATTACCAGTTCTTCCTTCGTCCATGACGCGCATGCTGCGATGCAGCGCAAAGCGCGAGATGGTATGACTGTTTCGGTAGCAAAAGCGGGTTAACGTGAATTAAAAGTGGCCGGATAGCTTCATATAGTCAATCTATCTCGGCGCCGTTGCACAATCAGACTGAAAACCCAAATACCGGAATGGCAACGGGATAAATAGAACAACGAATTAACAGGTTATTCCATAATCAATCAAACAAAGTCGAATAAATCGCCAACGGATGGAGGAACCACTGACATGAAACGCCGCACCGTGTTAGTCGCGATGGCCGCCGCGCCCCTGAGCGCCATGCTCCCGCTACCCGCCTTCGCACAGAAACCCATCGTGCTCGGCTTCGCGCAGGTAGGCGCCGAAAGCGAATGGCGCACCGCAAACACCGAGTCGATCAAGTCGAGCGCGAAGGAGGCCGGCATCGACCTGAAATTCTCCGACGCGCAGCAGAAGCAGGAAAACCAGATCAAGGCGATCCGCTCGTATATCGCGCAAAAAGTCGATGTGATCGCGTTCTCGCCGGTCGTCGAAACGGGCTGGGACACCGTGCTCGTCGAAGCGAAAAACGCCAAGATCCCCGTCGTCCTCACCGACCGCGCGATCAGCAGCAAGGACGACACGCTCTATGTGACCTTCATCGGCTCCGACTTCACGGAGGAAGGCCGCAAGGCGGGCCGCTGGCTTCTCGAGAAGGAGAAAGGCAAGCCGGGACCGATCAATATCGTCGAATTGCAGGGCACGGTCGGTTCGGCGCCCGCGATCGATCGCAAGAAGGGCTTCGAGGAAATCATCAAGGGCGACCCCAGGTTCAAGATCATCCGCTCGCAGACGGGCGACTTCACGCGCGCGAAGGGCAAGGAAGTGATGGAGGCGTTCCTCAAGGCCGAAGGCAAGAACATCAACGTGCTCTATGCGCACAACGACGACATGGCGATCGGCGCGATCCAGGCCATCGAGGAAGCGGGCATGAAGCCGGGTCAGGACATCGTCATCATTTCCGTGGATGGCGTGAAGGGCGCGTTCGAAGCGATGATGGCGGGCAAGCTCAATGTGTCCGTCGAATGCAGTCCGCTGCTCGGGCCGCAGTTGATGTCGGTCGTGAAGGACATCAAGGCGGGCAAGCCCGTGCCCAAGCGCATCGTCACGCAGGAAAGCATCTTCCCGATGGAGGTCGCGGCGAAGGAATTCCCCAATCGAAAATACTGATCTCCGATGACATCGCCCGTACTGGAACTGCGCGGCATCGACAAGCGCTTCGCCGGCGTGCATGCATTGCAGGATGTGAACCTCGTCCTCCATCCGGGCGAGGTTCACGCGCTGATGGGACAGAACGGCGCGGGCAAGTCGACGCTCATCAAGGTGCTCACGGGCGTCGTGAGCCTCGACGCCGGCGAGATCCTGCTCGACGGCCGCGCGATTCGCCCCGCGTCGCCGCTCGAAGCGCAGAAGCTCGGCATCAGCACGGTCTATCAGGAAGTGAATCTCTGCCCGAATCTGTCGGTGGCGGAGAACATCTTCGCCGGCTACTTTCCGCGACGCGGCGCGCTCGCGGGCTTTCGCATCGACTGGGACGCGACCCATCGCCAGGCGCGCGAGCTGCTCGCACGCATCGGCCTCGATATCGACGTGACGCGCGTGCTCACGAGCTATCCGGTCGCCGTGCAGCAGATGGTCGCGATTGCGCGGGCGCTGAAGCTGTCGTCGAAAGTATTGATCCTCGACGAGCCCACCTCCAGTCTCGACGACGACGAAGTGCGCCGTCTCTTCGACGTGCTGCGCCGGCTGCGCGAACAAGGTCTCGCCATTCTGTTCGTCACGCATTTCCTGAATCAGGTCTACGCGATCTCGGATCGCATCACGGTATTGCGCAACAGCCGGCGCGTGGGTGAATGGCGCGCGAGCGAGCTGGGCACGCAGGCGCTCATCGCGGCGATGCTCGGGCGCGAACTCGCCGCCGCGCAGGCACGTCAGGCGCCGCCCGAAGAGTCCGAGGCCAGCGCCACAGAGCATGCCGTGCTCGACGCCGTGCGGCTCGGTCAGAAAGGACAACTGCAACCGCTCGATCTGCGCGTGCGCGCGGGCGAAGTCGTCGGCGTGGCGGGCTTGCTCGGGTCCGGGCGCACCGAGCTTGCGAAGCTGCTCTTCGGACTGGAGAAGCCCGATGAAGGCGAGTTGCGCATCGACGGCGCGCCGGTGTCGTTCGCGACGCCCGCGCAGGCAATCCGTCATGGCATCGCGTTCTGTCCGGAGGAGCGCAAGGCGGATGGCATCGTCGCGGAGTTGTCGCTGCGCGAGAACATCGCGCTCGCATTGCAGGCGCGCATGGGCGCGCGGCGCTGCCTCACACGCGCGCAGCAGAACGCGCTTGCCGAGCGCTTCGTGCGCGCGCTCGGCATCAAGGCCGCGACGCTCGACATGCCGATCGGCCTGCTCTCCGGCGGCAATCAGCAAAAGGCGCTCATTGCGCGATGGCTCGCGACCGAGCCGCGCCTGCTCATTCTCGACGAGCCCACGCGCGGCATCGACGTCGCGGCGAAGCAGGAAATCATGGACGAAATACTGCGCCTCGCGTCGACGGGCATGGCGGTGCTCTTCATCTCGTCGGAGATCTCGGAGGTGGTGCGCATCGCCAACCGCATCGTCGTGCTGCGCGACCGTCGCAAGGTCGGCGAACTGCCGGCGGGCACGAGCGAGGACACCGTGTGCGAAATGATCGGAGCCGAACATGGATGACACTGTGCGAAGTTCAAGGCTTCGTTTGGCGCTGGAGCATCGGCTCGGCTGGCCGATCGTCACGCTCGCGCTGCTGCTCGCGTTGAACGCGGCGTTCAATCCGGGCTTCCTGCATGTGGAGTGGCGCGATCATCATCTCTACGGCAGCCTCATCGATATTCTCAATCGCGCCGCGCCGCTCGCGGTCGTCGCGCTCGGCATGACCATCGTGATCGCGACGCGCGGCATCGATATCTCCGTGGGCGCGGTCGTCGCCATCGCGGGCGCGGTCGCCGCATGGGCGATCGGCGGCTCGGTCGCGGGCAACGTGACGCGCTTTCCGTTGCCGGTCGTGATCGTGGCCGCGCTCGGCGTCGCGCTGCTGTGCGGGCTGTGGAACGGCCTGCTCGTCGCGCGCGCGGGCATGCAGCCGATCATCGCGACGTTGATTCTCATGGTCGCGGGACGCGGCATCGCGCAACTCATCACGAGCGGCCAGATCATCACGATCTACTACTCGCCCTACTTCTTCTTCGGCGGCGGTTATCTGCTCGGCGTGCCCGTTTCCATCCTGATCGTCGCGCTCGTGTTCGTGCTGCTTTATCTCGCGATCACGCGCACCGCGCTCGGGCTCTTCCTTCAGGCGGTCGGCATCAATCCGACCGCCGCGCGCGTCGCGGGCGTGCAGGCGCGCAGGCTCACGCTCGGCGCGTATGCGTTCAGCGGCTTGTGCGCGGGCGTCGCGGGCATTCTGATCAGCTCGAACGTGAAAAGCGCCGACGGCAACAACGCGGGCCTGCTGCTCGAACTCGATGCGATCCTCGCCGTCACGCTCGGCGGCACCGCGCTCACGGGCGGCCGCTTCACGCTCGCGGGCAGCGTGATCGGCGCGCTCATCATCCAGACGCTCACGTATCTGATCTATTCGCTCGGCGTGCCGCCGGAGGTGAATCTCGTCGTGAAGGCGATCGTCGTGTTCGCGGTGATGATGCTGCAATCGGGCGAATTCCGCGCGACGGTCGCGAAGGTCGCGCGGCGCCCTCTTACGGACCGCGAGGTGCGCCGATGAATTCGGGCTTGCCCACGCTCACGCAGCATCGCAAGAACGACAGGCCGCCGCGCAGGACATCGCGCAGCCGCTTTCTGCCGCTCGCCGCGACGGTGTCGCTGTTCATCGCGGTGTCCGTGCTCGGCTCGGTGATGTACACCGGCTTCTTCTCGCCGCAGGTCTTTCTCAATCTGCTGATCGACAATGCGTTTCTGATCGTCGTCGCGGTGGGCGAAACCTTCGTGATTCTGTCGGGCGGGATCGATCTGTCGGTGGGATCGGTCATTGCGCTCACGACGATGGTCTCCGCCGCGCTCGTCGAGAAGGCGGGCTGGCATCCGCTCGTGGTGATTCCGCTCGTGCTCGCGATGGGCACCGCGTTCGGCACGCTGATGGGCTGGCTGATCGCGCGCTTTCGCCTGCAGCCGTTCATCGTCACGCTCGCGGGGATGTTTCTCGCGCGCGGGCTGTGCTATCTCATCAGCATCGACTCGATCAGCATCACGAATCCGTGGTACGCGGCCGTTTCGCAGATTCGACTGCCCGTGATGAGCGGCGCGTCGCTCTCCCTCGGCGCGGTGATCGCGCTCGCCGTGCTCGCCGCAGCGGTGTTCGTCGCGCATTACACGCCTTTCGGACGCACCATTTACGCGGTCGGCGGCAATCCGCATTCCGCGCTGCTGATGGGCTTGCCGGTGAACGCCGCGACCATCGGCGCCTATGCGCTGTCGGGCTTCTGCTCCGCGCTCGGCGGCGTGCTGTTCACGTTCTACATGCTGTCGGGTTACGGCCTGCACGCGATGGGGCTCGAACTCGATGCGATCGCTTCGGTCGTCATCGGCGGAACGCTGCTCACGGGCGGCGTCGGCTATGTGATCGGCACGCTGTTCGGCGTGCTGTTGCTCGGCATCATTCAGACGCTGATCTCGTTCGACGGCTCGCTCAGTTCGTGGTGGACGAAGATCGCCGTCGGCGCGCTGCTGCTCGTGTTCTGTCTGTCGCAGCGGGCGTTCGGTGACCGCACCGCGGCGAAGCGCTGACAACGTTATGGACTATCGCCATCCACAGCCCCGCAAGAGCATGCACGCGCGCATCGTGCAGGAGCTCGGCATCGAGATCGTGAGCGGCAGGCTCAAGCCGGGCGATCGGCTGCCTGCCGAGGCGAAGCTCTGCGAAGCGTATGGCGTGAGCCGACCCGTGCTGCGCGAAGCGACGCGCGTGCTGGTCGCGAAAGGGCTCGTGTTGTCGAAGCCGCGTCTGGGCAGCATCGTGCGCCCGCGCGATGAATGGCACACGCTCGACCCCGATGTGCTCTTCTGGACCATCAACAGCGTGCATGAAGGCGAGTTCTTTCAGTCGCTGCTCGTGGTGCGCCGGATCGTCGAGCCTGCTGCTGCCGCGCTCGCCGCATCGAATGCGACGCCGGACGATGTCACGCGCATCCGCGACGCCTACGAGCGCATGGCGCACGCGGCCACGCCCGACGCATTGCTCGCGCCCGATCTGGAGTTTCATCGCGCGATCATGACCGCGACGCACAACGACATGCTGATGTATATCGGGCACATGCTGACGCTGGCGCTGTCGGAGTCGATCAAGCTGACGAGCCGTCATCCGGATACGCATGCGCTGTCGTTGCCGCGGCACAAGGCGATTCTCACCGCGATCACGAATCGCGATCCGCTCGGTGCGCGGCATGCGAGTCTTGTGCAGCTCGATAATGCGCTGGCTGATGCGCAGAGTGTGCTTTCGGCTGTGTATCAGGAATAGTCGGCTCAGCGTATCGGGTTTTCGGTGGATCCCGTTTTCGTGTCGGTCTATTAGCATTGCCCCTGTGCGGG
>LRBF01000257.1 GCA_001580565.1 Caballeronia megalochromosomata
ATGACGCTCACCAAGGAAATCGACAAGTCGTCGCCGAAGCTGTATCAGGCGCTGACGTCCGGCGAGCAGATGAAGGACGTGTCGCTGGAGTTCTATCGCATCTCGCCGAAGGGCACGGAAGAGAAGTACTACACCGTGAAGCTGTCGAACGCGATCCTGACCAACATGCAGTCGTGGACGCCGAACTGCCTGTCGCCGGATAACAAGCAGATGGGCCATATGGAAGACGTGTCCTTCACGTACGAAAAGATCACGTGGACGTATGAGCCGGACGGCATCGAAGCCGAAGACTCGTGGCTCGCGCCGAAGTCCTGATCGAGCAGTGAAGTGATGCGGGCCGCCTCGTTGAGCGAGGCGGCCTTTTTTTATTCGATCAGCCCGCCAGCGCGGCCATTGCGGCGGCGCGATCGGGAAGAATGCGGAACAGCGAATCGAAGCCGATCACCTGGAAGACTTCGTGAACCTGCGGCAAAAGCCCCGTCAGCACCAGTTCATGCCCCGTGCTGCGCGCGATCTTCGCCGCTTTCAGCAAGACGCGCAGGCCCGCTGAACTAACGTATTGCACTTCGCTCATATCGAGCAGCACGCGCGGGGTCGCCTGCATGCGCTCGGGCAGAACCTCTTCGAGCTGCCGGGACGTCGTGCTGTCGATGCGTCCATCCACGGCGATAACCAGTACTTCGCCTTCATGGGTTTCGTTGATATTCATCGTTTTCCTCGGTAGATCTTCAGGCGCTTCACGCGTGAGGCTTCGCGGTAATGCGCTTGTGAAAGCTCAGGCAGTTGAAACGGTCGCGACGCTCATAGGCCACGCCATCCATCATCTTGCGCACGAGATAGACGCCGAGCCCGCCGATCGCGCGATCGTCGAGTGCGCTCGTCACATCGGGATCGGGCAACTTCAACGGGTCGAACGCCACGCCGTCGTCGGTGACTTCGGCACGCACTTCCTCGCCGCCGATCGTCACGCGAACGCGGATCGGATCGTGCGCGGAACCGTAGGCCGCGATGTTCGAGATGACTTCGTCGAAGGCCATCGCGAAGCTCTGGAACAGCGCGTCGGCCAAACCGTGCGCCTCGAAAAGCGCCTGCAAACGATTCACCAGCGCATCGATGTCCGGCGCTTTCGCATCGAGCTGCGCGTCGAGAGTGTCAGTCGCGTTCATGCTGTCGTCGACGCGGAAGCGCCGTAGTGAACCGCCATGCAGGTGATGTCGTCGGATTGCGGCGCGCCGTCGGCGAACTGACTGACGCTGTCGAAGAGGCGCTTGAGCAGCACGTCGACATCCGCGCCCTTCGATCCGGCAAGATGCCGCGCGAGACGCAGTTCGCCGTATTCCTCGTCGGCTGGATTGAACGCCTCGGTGACGCCATCGGTATAAAGCAGCAGCGTGGAACCGGCTTCGAGACGCGTATGCCCTTCCTTGAACGGCGTGCCTTCCAGTACGCCGAGCGCCATGCCGCCCGTGCCCGGCAACTGCGACACCTCGCCGTCCGGACCGATCAGATAAGGCGGATTATGCCCGCCGTTCGCGTATTCGAGTTCACCCGTCGCCGTATCGAGGATGCCGTAGAACAGCGTCACGAACATCGTCGCTTCATTGTCCTGCGCGAGCAGATCGTTGGCGAGCGCAAGACACGCGCCGGGGCTCGCGGCGCTCGGCGCGATCGCGCGCAGCAACGTGCGCGCCACCGCCATGAACAAGGCGGCGGGCACGCCCTTGCCCGACACATCGGCGATCACCATGCCGATCTTCTGATCGGACAGCCAGAAGTAATCGTAGAAGTCGCCGCCGACTTCCCGCGCCGGAATCATGCGTGCGAACATCTGCAGATCCGGTCGCGATGGAAAGCGCGTCGGCACGATCGACTGCTGCATGCGTCGCGCGACATCGAGTTCCTGCTGGATCGACACGAGCTTCGTATGCGCGTTGAACACGTTCTGGATCGTGAGGAACCAGGGCCGCCATGCCTGCGGAATATCCGGAATCGATTTGACGGAGCCGCGGTCTTCATCCTGGATGTAACGCACGAGCTTCTGCGCGGGCACGATGGCGTCGCGATACGTCATGCGGCTCGCGATCATGAGCATCAGCGTGAGGCTCAGCACGAGGACCAGCACGCTCGGCACGCCGGTTTCCAGCGCCACGCGCTGAAGATTCCAGCGCGGCAGCAGCAGCACGAGACGAAACGGCGCATGGGCGATGCCGACCGCCTCGATGTAGTAGTCGTCACGCATCGTCAGACGGCCGTTCGCTTCGTTGAGAATGCTTTGCACGTCGTGGCGCAATTGCGGCGGAAAGGCATCGTCGGCCGGTCGCACCTGCTGTGCGCCGTCGCGAACCAGCGCCGGGTCCGCGATCAACTGTCCCCGGTCGTTGACGATGAACATGCGGCCGAGTCCCGGCGGCCACGTGCGCACGAACTGGTTGAGCCAGCCGAGCGTCAGATCGAGCGAGACCGAGCCGCGAAACTGGCCCGCGTCGAACACGCCCGCCGATGCGGTGACCATGACACCCTTACCCGCTTCGTCCACATAAACGGGGGTCCACACGATCGGGCGATCGGGACCGCCAACGGTTTGCACTTCCGTGAAGAATTCCTTTTGCTTGAGCGAGTCCGCGTAAAAGAAATCGCTCGACCCGACCCACGGATAGATGTTTATGAAGCGCCGCGCGGACGTGTAATAGACCCACGTTGCGCCCGGCAGGTTGGCCATGATCGTCTTGAACGTGCCGTTCAGGCTGAGCGCCATCTCCAGCTCGCGATCGAGCGCCGGTGTGCGCGGACCGACGAGGCCCGTCAGGTTGCCGGCATCGGCGTGGGTCCAGGGCGCGGGCAAGGCATCGAGCTGAATGCTGTCCGCGACCTTGCCCGGCCGCAGCGCGGCGAGCAGCGGTGAGTCCGGCACGCCTTGCGGATGCAGGCGAAACCACGTCTCGCCCTGAATGCGCATCGAGTTGACGGCATCGGTGCTGCTTCTCACGAGCGCATCGAGCGCGATCGCCTGTTCCTGCATGCGCTGGCTGACGCTCGACGTTTGCGCTTCGAGCGTCAGCCGGTACTGCAGATACACGAGCGCGCACGCGACGATGAGCACGCCGACGAACGCCATGCGCATGACACGGTTGTAGCGGGCGAACAAGGCCGCCGTCAGATCAGACATACGCTGTTTTGCTTATTGAAGGATTCATGTTGAGCCATTTGCTCAGGCTGCGACGCTCGGCAGGCTGCCCGCGCGTTGCTCGCGCGTGCCGGCGAAGCCGAGCTGTTCGAGGCGCTTTTGCAGCACGCCGGAACTCGTCAATTGAAGGATTTCGGAGAAGACCATGCGTGTCATCGATTTCGGATCGGCGATGCGCGCGCCCTGCTCCGCCGCCAGCACGCCGATGACCTCGCGATAGTCCTCGATGCCGGCGACCATGATGTCGAACCAGCTCAGCCACGCGGCCGAGATCGTCGGGTCCTGCTGAAGCACCTTGCACAGCCGTCCGATGCGCGTGGCCTGATCGAGCAGGATCACGTCGATCTCGTGATCGTCCGCGCCGAGGCGTTCGCGCAAGTCGAGATCCCAGCGAATGCTGATCTCGGGGAGAAAGATATAGCGCAGTCCCTGCACGATGCCGATCTGGCTGTGCGCCGAGGGAATCATCGTGAAGCCGTCGATGGCCCAGCCTTCGCCGGGAAATTCGACGATCTGGCGCACCAGTTCGACCGTATCCGCGATGCGCCGCGGCTCGCGGAACATCACCGTGAGACCGGGCCGCGCGTTATCGGTCCATTCGTCGGGCGGCAGCACGCGGCCGACGAAGGCATCGGTCTGCGCGGCGGCATCGGCGAGCGAGAACACGGCCGCGGCGAGTGCGGCCGCATCGAAGCCGACCGCCGCCTTCACTTCGAGTCCGACCGATAATTCCTGGCTCGATCCATAACGCCCCAGCACGGGACGCAGGACGATTTCCCGCACGCGAACGTCTTCGTTCAGCAAGGTGACGAGCGGATGCACGAATGCCTTGAAGCGCGCACCGACCGGATACACGCGCGATGCCGGAATCGTCGTTGCGCCATGACCGCGCAGTCGCGCGAGTCCGCCGGCCGAGGCTTGCTGCGTCAAGCCCACGAAGTAATGATCCACAGCGTCGGCCATCGCCGTTCCTTGTTTTTGCTTTAAACCGGGTTGGAATACGTCGGAAAGTGTATCGCTGGCCCGCGCGGTTAAAAGCCCGAAAACAGCGCCAAAGAGGCGACTATTCGTGGCTTTGTTGCGCTGCGGCCTTCCGAGTGTCTCCGCGTAAACCCTCTCGTGACTCGGGCAATCGAATGCGCCCGGGAAGGCAAAGAACATTGACGGCGCTTTAATACGCCCGAATACTGCGTTTGCTGCGCTTCGCCCGCAGCGACGCACATTCCCGTGACACAGGAATGTGCACATAGATCAGGAGATAGCTCCGTATCCGGACTTCATTGAACCAACCGATCCAAGGAACGTAGAAATGAAGAATGCCTTGTCCCTGCGCTTCGTCATGAAGACTGCCGTTGCAGTCTCCGCAGTCACCTTCGCGATGTGCGCGAATTCCGCCGAGCCGCTCAAGATCACGCTGACCAACTGGGCCGATACACAGGCGGTCGTCTACACCGCGAAGTACGTTCTGGAAACGAAACTGCAGCAGCCGGTTACCCTGGTCAACGCGGATATCGGCATCCAGTTTCAGGGACTCGCGCGGGGAGACGTGGATCTGATGCTGGGCGCCTGGCTTCCCGTCACGCACGCCGCGTACTTCGCCCGCTACAAGAACGACATGGAAGATCTCGGCGTCATTTACTCCGGCGCGAAGATCGGATGGGCGGTCCCCGACTATGTGCCCGAAAGCGAGGTGGCCTCGATCGCCGATCTCAACAAGCCCAACGTCAAGACCAAGCTGAACAGCACGATTCAGGGCATCGAGCCGGGCGCCGGCGAGATGGTCGCCTCGGAGAAAGCCCTCAAGGAGTACGACCTCGCCGGCTATAACCTGGTCAGGGCGAGCGAGGCCGGCATGCTGACTGCGGTGTCGCGTGCCTATCCGTCGAAGAACTGGATCGTCGCGACAGTCTGGAGCCCGCACTGGCTGTGGCAGAAGTACAAGATGCGCTATCTCAAGGATCCCAAGGGCGTGCTGGGCGGCGACGAGCAGATTCACGGTTTCGGGTCGAAACAGTTCGCACAGAAGTTTCCACGCGCCAATGTCTTCGTGCGGCACTTCAAGCTGACGCTCGCGGATGTGGAAGCGATCGAGCTCGACGGCAGTGCCACGAACGACTGGAACGTGGCAGCGAAGAAGTTCGTCGATGCGCATCCCGAGAAAGTCCAGGCATGGCTTCAGCAGTAGACTTCGGACCGCTCGCGGTCCATACGTGTCAGTTACCTAGGTAATTGACACGTATGGACCTAAGTAATTTGAGCACTTACGCTCCTTTCAACTCGGACAGAAACCGACATGTGAAAGGGGTAGAGGACGATGCCGAATCAAGCAGCCCACGAGGTCGATACCAGGACGCTCAGACGCGTCATAGCCGCGGCTTCCATCGGCAACTTTGTCGAATGGTTCGACTTCGCCGCGTATGGATTTCTCGCAACCATCCTGACGCGCGAGTTCTTTCCGAGCGGTGACCCGACTGTCGGGCTACTGAAAACATTTGCGGTCTTTGCGGTCGCTTTTGCATTTCGCCCGCTCGGCGGCCTCTTCTTCGGGATCATCGGGGACCGGATCGGTCGCAAGCGGACCCTCGCTTTCACCATCCTGATGATGGCGGGCGCCACGACGCTGATCGGACTGTTGCCGACTTATGCAAGCATCGGCTACTGGGCACCGCTCTTACTCACCATCATCCGCTGCGTGCAAGGATTCTCCGCCGGTGGCGAGTACGCGGGCGCCTGCGCCTATGTGATGGAACATGCGCCGCGCCGCCGCCGCGCATTCTTCGGCAGCTTCGTCCCGGTCTCGACATTCTCGTCGTTCGCGTGCGCGGCGGTCGTCGCGTACGCCCTCGAATCCTCGCTGTCGCCTGCGGCGATGGTCGACTGGGGCTGGCGCATTCCGTTTCTGATCGCGGCGCCCGTTGGTCTCATCGGCGTCTATTTGCGCGTGAATCTGCATGAGACGCCGGCGTTCAAGGCGCTCGAAGGGAACAAAGAGGTCGCGCACGCGCCCTTGATGGAAACGCTGCATTCGCAGTCCGGGAATATCCTGAGACTCGGCGCGTTCGTCTCGGTGACGGCGCTCTCCTTCTACACGTTCACGACGTATTTCGCGACGTACATGCAGGTAGCCGGGCATCTGTCCCGCGCGACCTCGCTGCTCGTGACCGTACTGGCGCTCTTCTTCGCCGCAGCCCTGTGCCCGCTGGCGGGCTGGTTCTCCGACCGGGTGGGCCGCCGCACGACGATCGCGAGCACCTGCATCTTCATCATCGTCTCGGTGTATCCCGCTTTCGCGCTCGGCGGATCGGGCGACTTGTCCGGCTCGCTCCTCGGCGTGGCGCTGCTAGCCGTGGGCGCGGTGCTCTCGGGCGTGGTCACCGCGCCGCTCCTGTCGGAAGTGTTTGCGACAAAGACCCGATACACCGCGTCCGCCATCACCTACAACCTCGCGTACACGATCTTCGGCGGCACCGCGCCGCTCGTCGCGACCTGGCTGATCTCGGCGACGGGAACGAATCTGTCGCCGGCGTATTACCTGATCGCCGTGTCGATCTTCGCGATGATCGGCGGCCTCTCGCTGCGCGAAACGTCGAAAACCGCGCTCGAGGAAGCGGGCCATGCAAGCGAACCCTCCGCACCCGTGCGCTCGAACACACTGCCGAAAGGATCAACGCGATGAGCACCCTCCACAATGACAGCATCATCATCGACGGACTGAACATCTCGAAGTTCGAGCGCTCCGTGTTCGAGGACATGAGAAAGGGCGGCGTTACCGCCGTGAACTGCACCGTCTCGGTGTGGGAAGACTTTCAGAAGACCATCGACAACATCGCGGAAATGAAGCAGCAGATCCGCGAGTACAGCGAGATTCTCACGCTCGTGCGCACGACCGACGACATCCTGCGCGCGAAAAAGGAGAACAAGACCGGCATCATCTTCGGCTTTCAGAACTCGTATGCGTTCGAGGACAACCTCGGTTATATCGAAGTGTTCAAGGAACTGGGCGTGAACGTGGTGCAACTTTGCTACAACACGCAGAACCTCGTGGGCACGGGTTGCTATGAGCCGGACGGCGGTCTCTCGGGTTATGGCAAGGAAGTGATTCATGAAATGAATCGCGTCGGCATCATGGTGGATCTTTCGCACGTCGGCGCGAAGACTTCTTCCGATGCGATCGCCTGCTCGAAGAAGCCCGTCACGTACTCGCACTGCTGCCCGTCGGGGCTCAAGGATCATCCGCGCAACAAGACGGACGAGCAGTTGAGAGAGATCGCCGATGCCAACGGCTTCGTCGGCGTGACGATGTTCTCGCCGTTCCTCAAGAAGGGCCCCGACGCGACCGTCGAGGATTATCTCGAAGCAATCGAATACACGATCGATGTGATCGGCGAAGACAAGGTCGGCATCGGCACGGACTTCACGCAGGGCTACAGCACCGAGTTCTTCGACTGGATCACGCACGACAAGGGCCGCTATCGCAGCCTGACGAACTTCGGCAAGGTCGTGAATCCGGAAGGCATCCGCACGATCGGCGAATTCCCGAACCTCACCGCCGCGATGGAAAAGGCAGGCTGGAGCGAGTCGCGCATCAAGAAGGTGATGGGCGAGAACTGGATGCGCTTCTTCGGCGAAGTCTGGAACGTCTGAGCCCTGTGCGAAAGTTACCGGACCTCGGTGTTACAGTAACTTTTCGCCAGACGCAGCATCCTTCCCGACATGACCGACCCGACGCCCACGCTCGACTACGAGGACTTGTTCAGGCATTTGCCCGTTGCTGTCATCGTTGCGAGAGAGCGGGTCATGGTGGATTGCAATGCGAGAGCCCTGGAACTCTTCAGGGCGACACGCAGTGACATCATCGATCAGTCGTTCTCGAAACTCTACCCGCAGCGCAAGGACTTCTCCACCACCGGCCGCCGCCTCGCGCCTCTGCTCGCAAAGCATGTGCTATTCAGCGATGACCGCATCATGCGGCGCATCGACGGCACGCATTTCTGGGTCACGGTCTGCGGCTTCGGCTACAACCCGCAGCGGCCTTTCGAGCTTGCGATCTGGACGTTCACGGACCTCTCGCAGAACACGAAGCAATCCGATAACGCGAGCATGCTGACCGAACGCGAGCGCGATGTCGCCGCGCTGCTCGTTCACGGCATGACCAGCAAGGAGATCGGCAAGGAGCTGAATATCAGCCCACGGACGGTCGACATCCATCGCGCGAGTCTGCTGCGCAAATACGGCGCGAGGGCGACACAAGAACTCATCGCGCGGTTACTGGCGTAAGGCGACGGCGAATGTGAACGCATGGCCTGGTCGAAAGCACGTTTCTTGGCTCTCCAGGCTATGTCATCGCGCCGGTATCGTACGTGTCACGCAACGCGGAGAACACGCATGAATACCTCAATCACCCTTGCGCATCTCGACACACCCGACGACTGGGCGCGCGCCTTCGGCGTCATGAAGGAACTGCGCCCGCATCTCACCGACGCCGATACGTTTCGCACGCAAATGCGCCGGCAACGCGAGGAAGGCTATCGCCTGCTCGCCGCACGCGATGACGACGACACGATTCTCGGTCTCGCGGGCTATCGCACGCAAACGAATACGCTGTATGGGCGCTTCGTCTATCTCGACGATCTCGTCGTCACGGCGCGGCTGCAAAGGAGCGGCATCGGCGCGCAATTGCTCGACAAGGTCCGCGAGATCGCGCGTCATTCGCGCTGCGCGCATTTCGTGCTCGATACCGGCCTGCACATGGCGCTCGCACAGCGTTTCTACTATCGCAACGGGCTGCTCGCCAAGGGCATGCACTTCGTCGAGCCGCTCGCCGGTCACGGCAAGGAGACCGCGCAATGAACGTGCTCTTCGTCAACGCAAGCCCGCATGGCGACGCGAGTCATGGTTATCGGCTTGCGCTGGAGATGATCGCCATGTTGCGCAAGACCGCACGCGTGGAAGTCGTCGAACGCGATCTCGCCGCGAAGCCGCTGCCGCCCATCACGCGGGACTATGCGCGCGCGATCACGTCGCGTCATCCGGATGCGCGCCAGTTCGACGTCTCGGAGCAACTGATCCGCGAGATCGAAACCACGGATGCCCTCATCGTCAACACGCCGATGCACAACTTCACCGTGCCCGCCGCGTTGAAGCTGTGGATCGACTATGTGCTGCGCATTCACCGCACGTTCGCGGCGACGCCCGAAGGCAAGCTCGGTCTGATGCGTGACCGGCCCACGTTCGTGATCGTCGGGTCGGGCGGCTTTCATAGCGGCGAGCACGCCCGTCAGCGGGATTTCCTCACGCCGTATTTGCGTTACGCGCTCGGTTCGATCGGCTTGCGTGCCCTGCACGTTCTCTCGCTGCAAGGACTCGTGCATGGCGATGAAGCCGTGAGCGAATCGCTGCGATCCGCACGCGAGGAAGTTGCGCGCCACGCGCTCTTCGCAGCGGACGACGCCATCGCGCGCTAGCCGTCGTAGGCGCGTCGAAGCATGCGCGCGAGACGTGCGGCCTCAGCCGCATCGGCGACATTCGCGAAGCCGACGACGATCCCGCGCAACGTATGCTTCGTGCGCCCGTTCAGATACCACGCCGACAGCGCGAGCACCGCGAGCCCCGTTTCGCGCGCGCGTGCGGCCATCGCCATATCGTCGATGGGGCCGCCGCGCCCCTTCCGAAAGATCGCGACGAGATGCATGCCGCCCGTCGGCAACTCGATGCTCACGTTATCGCCGAACGCCTTCACGATCGCATTCGCGAGCCGCATGCGCCGCTCGGCATAGAGCGCGCGCATACGCTTCAGATGCCGCGCGAAATGCCCTTGCGCGATGAAGTCCGCCACCGCCGCCTGATAGAGATAAGGCGACCCCGCATTCATGCTCTTCGTGAGTTGCCCGAAGCGCGCGACGGCCCGCTCGGGCGCCACCACATAAGAGAGCCGCAACCCCGGGAACAGCACCTTGCTGAACGTGCCGCAGTAAATCACGCGGTCGTCGCGATCGAGGCTCTTCAGCGCGGGCAGCGGTCGGCCCACATAACGGAACTCGCTGTCGTAATCGTCCTCGACGATCCAGCTTCCCGCGCGGCTCGCCCAGTCGAGCAGCTTCATGCGCCTCGCAAGCGACAGCGTGAAGCCGAGCGGACTCTGATGCGAAGGGGTGACGAATGCGAAACGCGCATCGGCATCGAGCGCGATGCCTGCATCGACGTCGAGCCCTTCATGATCGATCGGCACCGGCACGAGCCGCACGCCCGCTTCGACGAGAAAGTTACGCGCGAGCAGATAGCCTGGGTCTTCGAACCACGCGCGGTCCTCCGGCTTCGCGAGACCGCGCAGGATCAGTTCGAGCGTTGCGCGATAACCATTCGTCACGAACACCTGCTCCGGCACGCACTCCACACCGCGCGACAAGCCGAGATACGTCGCGATGCGTTCACGCAACGGACCATAACCGGAAGGCTCGGGATACGTGAGCGCGGCGAGATCGCCGCTGCGCGCGCGATACGCGACGAGCCGGCTCCATACCTTGCGCGGAAACGCATCGAGCGCGGGCAGGCCCGGACGCAAGGGCTTCGCGTCGTTGCCGATATCCGCTGCGCTTTCCACGCGCCTCGCGCGCGGTGCATCCGCGCGATCGCGGTTCCTGCGCGCGGCGGATAGCGTGACCGCGCCCGGCAGCGACGATGACACGAACGTGCCCGCCGCGCCGCGCATCTGCAAATAACCCTCATCGACGAGAATGTTATAGGCCATCTCGACCGTGCCGCGCGCGGTATTCAGTTGCGTCGCGAGTCCGCGCAACGCGGGCACGCGGTCCCCCGGCTTCAGATGACCCGCCGCGATCGCAGCCTTGAATCGCTCGCAAATCTGCAGATAAATCGGCGACGCTTCGCGCCGGTCGATTGCTATGGTCAGCGTGTTTTCGGCTGTTGGCATGGCGTGGTCCATGGACTAGTCCAATCGACGATTCTTGTCCCTTTTTGCTAAGCCATGATTGTCACACAATGACTTCACTTTCACTTGACCTAGAGGTGCATCATGAAGATCGTCGTCATTGGCGGTTCGGGTTTGATCGGCGCGAAAACGGTCGCTATTCTGCGCGCGAATGGGCACGAGGCCATCGCCGCATCGCCGCGCACCGGCGTGGATTCGGTGAGCGGCGCAGGTCTGAATGAAGCGCTTCGCGGCGCGCACGTCGTGATCGACGTATCGAACGCGCCTTCATGGGCGCCGGACGACGTGATGGCGTTCTTCCGCAAATCCACCACGAATCTCGTGCAGGCCGAAGCCGCGGCGGGCGTGCAGCATCATGTCGCGTTGTCGGTCGTCGGCACGGACCGCATGCCGGACAACGGCTATTTTCTCGCGAAGGTCGCGCAGGAAAAGTTGATCGCCGAATCGGGCGTGCCGTATTCGATCATCCGCGCGACGCAGTTCATGGAATTCCTCGGCGGCATTGCCGATGCCGGCATGCAGGACGGCAAGGTGCATCTGTCGCCGGGACAGTTCCAGCCGATCGCGGCGGATGACGTCGCGGCCATCGTCGCCGATGTCGCGCTCGACGCGCCGTTGAATGGCATCGTCGAGATCGCGGGACCGGAGCGCGCGCCGTTGAATCGGATCATCGGCCAGTATCTGAGGGCACAGGGCGACGCGCGCGAGATCGTCGTCGATCCGAAGGCGACGTACTTCGGCGGCACGATAGCCGAAGATTCGCTCGTTCCGACCGGCGTTGCGCGCCGTGGAAACATCGCGCTGGACGACTGGCTGAAGCGGGCACGCGCATAACCAGAGGATCGTTTCTTTTACCGAAACGATGCCGTGCTGTTCAGAATATGTGCATCATCCCGATGTAAGCGCCTGTCTGCGACTCGCCCGCCATCGGACTCGTGCTGGGTTCGGCATCGCGCGGTGTCGCGAAGACCGAGAACGTGCCGTTCGCGCTGTTGCGCACGTACGCCACGGTGCCGTACAGGAAGGTGCGCTTGGTGAAGTTGTAGGTCGTGCCGAGCGCGTAGAGCATCGCGTGGCTCGCGGGATCGTGCGCCGCATCGCCGCCGCCCTCGCCCACGTGAATATAGAACCCCGCCGCGGTGACGGCCCACGCGGGCGTGGCCTGATAGGTCGCGCCGAGCCAGTAGTGATCGGCGCTGTCGGCCACGCCCGCGGGCGAATCCGGCGCGGTGTAGTGCGTGTAGGCCGCCTGCACCTTCCACTTGTCCACCTTCAGGTTCGCGCCCACGAAATATTCGCGCGATGCCTGAAAGATATTGTCCAGCTTGCCGTTCTGACTGCGCAGTTCGTCGTAGATGCCGCGCATGTCGAACACGGTCGAGTGATACGTCAGCATGATGCCCTCGGAGCGGCCGAACTCGCCCGGCGCACCCGAATTGAACGCACCCGCCTGATTGCCGAACGCGTATTGTCCTTGCACGTCGAAGCCATGAAACACGGGGCTGTGATATTCGACGTTATTGCTCGTCTGCTGCCAGTTGCGCCCGCGCACGAGCGATGCCGACGACACCGCCTGCTGCACGAAGGGATCGAATTCCCACACGCCGTCGCTGTCGATGAAGAGGTTGCGGCCCGCCTGCAACTGGCCCCACGTCTTCGAGTTCACCCCGACATAGGCGCGGCGCGACCACAGGCGTCCGCCGCCGGTGGTGCCGTTCATGATCTGGATGGCGGTTTCGAGATCGAAGAGCGCACTCAGGCCGCCGCCGAGATCTTCGTTGCCCTTGAGGCCCCACATGCTGGTGCCCCAGTCGCCGCCTTCGGCGCTCCATCGCGTGGCGCTGCCGCCCGTATCGTTCGCGATGTGATTCAGATATTCGATGCCGCCATCGATACGGCCGTACATCGTGACGGTCGTTTGCGCCCACGCGCCCGAGGTGACGAGAAGAAGGCCTGCCGCTTTCCAGAGACGAGTTTTCATGGCCGACTGAACTCCATGTTGGCCCTGCCCGGTTGAGAGAAAACGATTGGCTGCACATTAGCACCATCCGGCGAAGTCGTCAGGAAACAGTGCCGGACCGCCCGTCGAAATGGCTTAAGGGTGAACAGCAAGTATCGCCTTCTTCATTCGGATGCCTAATATTCGAACGATGTCATATGACATGCACGATTCGAATTGCTTTCAAGAGGCCCGATAATTGAACAAGAAATCCGCCCTTTTCACGCTGGCTCGCGCCAGTACCGCCTGGCTTGCCGCCGCTTCGATTGCGCTGACGCTCAGCGCTTGCGGCGGCTCGGATGCATTGCCGACACCGGTACAGAAGTCCGACGCATCCACGCCGTCCGGAGACGCGCCGCCCGCCACACCGGATCAGCCCGCCTCCAGCGCCACGCCCACGGGCTTTCAGGTCGGCACGACGACCTACGACCCCGCACTGCCGCCCGAGCCCACGCTGCCTCTCACGCCGCAAATCTGCGCGACGCTGCCCGCCACCCTGATCGCGCAAGCGAACGGCCTTCTGCCCGATAGCGCCGACGCCACCGACACCGCGCCGGACTCCGCGCGCATCCAGGCGGCGCTCGACGCGTGCAAGAACCCGTCGAGCACCGGTCTCGCGACGAACAAGGCCGTGCGCCTCGTGCCGGGCGCGACCGGCGCGAACGCGTTCATCGCCGGGGCGCTGAATCTGTCGAGCGGCGTGACGCTCTGGATCGACAAGGGCGTCACGCTGTTCGCCTCGCGCGACCCGCGCCAGTACGACAAGACCAAAGGCACCGCGAGCTGCGGCGTCATAACGGCGAGCGACAACGGCTGCCTCGCGCTCATCAACGCGAGCAAGATTGCTTACGGCGCGGTGGTCGGCGATGGCGTCATCGACGGACGTGGCGGCAGCCCGCTCGTCAGCAGCGTCCCGAACGATCCGAATCTGATGAAGCGCCCCGACGGCAGCGGCACGATGAGCTGGTGGGACATCGGCTGGATGGCGAACAAGGTGCTGAACCAGGCGCAGAACAATCCGCGCCTCATCCAGATCAGCAATGGCCGCAACTTCACGCTGTATCGCGTAACGCTGCAGAACGCGCCCAAGTTTCACGTCGTGCCGAGCGGCATCGACGGCTTCACGGCGTGGGGCGTCAGGATCTACACGCCGACCGCCGCCTATGAGGCGATGAAGAACTATCTCGGCATGCCCTACAACCCGGATACGGCGAAGAACACCGACGGCATCGATCCCGGCAGCTCCGGACCAATCACGAGCAATCCGGGCAATCCCGGCAGGCTGACGGGCGATGCGAGCAACATGCTGATCGCGTACACGCATATCCGCACCGGCGACGACAACATGGCGATCAAGGGCGGCACCGGCACGGTCAACGGCCGCACGTACAACATCACCGTCGCGCATAGTCATTTCTATTCGGGGCACGGCATGTCGATCGGCAGCGAGACGGCGGGCACGGACAACGGCACGACGAATCCGGACGTCACGGCGGTGAACGGCATCCTGCCGAGCGTGAGCAACGTCAATGTCTACGATCTCGTGATCGACGGCGCCGACAACGGCCTGCGCATCAAGTCGGACTGGAGCCGCAGCGGGCTGGTGTCGGACATCCGCTATTCGAACGTGTGCATCCGCATGCCGGCGTCGTCGACGGACGGCAAACCGCAGGCGCTGATCTTCTCGCCGTACTACAGCCCGACGAAGAACGGCGGCCTTTATCCGAACTTTCAGAACATCGCGCTCGATGGCGTGCGCATCGTCAATGCATCGGGCTATACGTTCCAGGGCTTCAATTCGGCGAGTCCGGTTCTGCAGGGCGCGGGCTGGTCGGGCGGCACGATCGGCTGGCCGAATCCGCCTGTCGTCAATCCCTTGACGATCTCGCTGAACAACGTCATCGCGGATGTCGCGCCGGCGGGCTTCACGGTGGCGGATGCGCTCGTCACGATCGGCGCGGACGGCACGTCGCTGCCGATCGTGGCGGGCGGCGACGTGAGCGTCACGCGCGCGGATGCGAGCGCAGCGAGTGCCGCACCGGTCGATTGCAGCATGGCGTTCGTGCCGTTCCCCGGACAGTAAGCCCGCGAATTGATCAGATGAAAGCACCTTGAAGACTTCTTGCAGGTGCTTTTAAACGATCTCGGTAAAGAAACGTTTGCCCGTGCCGATAACTTGAAACAGAAGGAGACGGGCAATCGCTCGGGGCCTTTTCGACATCCAGGACATCCGACAGAGAGAGAAATGGTCTTCAGCTACAGGGACATGATGGTCACGCCGGCAGCGGTCCGGCAGGGCAAGGTGTTTGCCGCGACGGCGCGAATCCAGGATTTGAACGGCATGGAGCGTTCCGTGCGGCTGCCGGGCGAGTTCCCCAACGTGGAAGAAGCGATCCGCTTCGCCATCGCGGCAGGTTTCGAATATATCGATTGCGAGCAGCGCTGCTGATTTCAAGCCCGCGCGCTTTTCATCACGTAAAACACAAACGCCGCGACACTCGTTCGCGGCGTTTGCTTTTCTAGTTTGCGTTCTCAGCCGAGCCTGATCGAAGCCGGATCAGCGGTCAGGTAACCGACTGCCGCGCCGAAACGATCCTTGTAGTTCGCGCGAATGAGCGGATCGAGCGTCGCCTGCACCTTGCCGTGCAGCGCGGTTTCCCAGTCGCCCGCGTGCTGGAAATTGCTCATGATGTAGGTCCAGCCGTTGATCTCGTCGACGGCGTGCAGGCCCGTCGATTCCGCGCCCGAAGGCGCCGACAGTATCCGCGTCAGCGATTTCGTATCGACGTTGTACGCCCACAGGAAGTTGTTCACGTGCGCGCCGCTGTCCTCGCCGATGAATAGCGTGCGCAGCTTCTCCGAGAACTTGAGGTTGTCCGGATTCGCGACGCGCTCCGGATTCGCGAGATTGCCGAGCGTATCGGACAAGATATCTTCGCCGACGAGCGCAGCGGGCGCGGCCATGTCGACCGGCACCCATTCGCTGTCGATCGCCGCGCCAGTCAGGTCACGCTGGCCGCCCTTCAGGTTGAATGCGTAGACGGCGCCGGCGGTGATGGCTTTATCGAGCGCGATGTCCGTCGAATGCGCGTCGCCCTTCACCATCGACTTGACGATCTGCGACATCGCCGAATAGACGATCTTGTCCTTCGCGTTGACCGTCGTGCCTTCGAGCTTCGTGAAGCACATGCTCGCGCCGCGCAAGGCGGCGTAACGGTGCGTCTCCAGGAACGCGGCGGCCTTCTCCATGCCCGGCTTGATGCGGATCCAGTTGAACTTGCCGCCGAAGTGGATGCGCGTATAGCTCGTATCCAGCGTCGGACCGAGCTTTTCGTCGGTGACGACGTCCATGATGTCGGTGATCTTCAGCGTGTTGGCGAGATTCTCGATCTCGTCGCTCGTCGCGTGACCGAGATTTAGCCACGTGAGCGTGGCCGAGCCCGCGCCCGCCGACGAGGTCTGCGCGCACTTCGCGACATAGAGCGTGCCCGCCGAAAGATCGGCTTCCTTCTCGGCGACGAACATGAAGACGCCGCCGTTGGTGGCGTCATCGCCCATCATCACGGTGCGCTTGTCGGGCATCACCTGAATCAGCTCGTGCGAGATGCGGCCGAGGCAGTAATGCTTCTTGATCGTGCCGGTGCCGTCCGGATGCACGGTGACTTCCGGCACATGGCCGTAGTGGTACGGGCGTGCCTTCGTCTCGTCGCCGTAGAGGTTCTTGCTATACGCCTTCAATTGCGAGTCCGTCGATGCAAGCGCCGCATCCGGTTCGTACTCCTCGCTCGACAAATGCGTGTTCCACGGTGACAGGCTCGCGCCGCACGTGATCCACAGGCCGTGGGCCTTCGATGTATCGACGTTCGCATAGCTCACGAGCGAGAGCTTGCCGGTTGCCGGGTCCTGATCGAGCGTCAGTACGGCGATCGGCGACGGCAGGCGGCCGTACATGCTCGCGGCGCTCTGATCGCGCGTCGTGTATTCGAACTGTACGACCGCGAACACGGCGTTGCCTTTTACGCCCTTCACCGTCGGATTGTCGATCTTGATGAGCGACGTGCCGTCCGGGCAATCCGAGAAAAACTGGCGCTCCTTGCCGGGCGTCGAGCGGTCGATGATCGGCTGATTGTCGATATCGAAGTAGCCGCCCGCGACGATGCTGCCGCCGGCCGTATTCGGCACGACATCGCCCGTCATGAAGAACGGCTGATACGCGAGCTTGTACGCGCGATTGCTGCCGTCGCTGAAGTTCACGGTCATCGTCGAGGCGACGGTGGTCCGGGCCATCGCGCCGGGATCGGCGAGCGTCGGCGCGGCCATGCCGGTGAACGTGGCCGTGGTGAAGGCGGCCACCGGCGCGGGCGCGGGCGATGCCGCGTTGCTGTCGCTGCCGCCGCATGCGGTAGCGAGCAACGAAGCGGTGGCCGCGCCGCCCAGCGGCAGCATCGGCGCGCCGGCGAGAATCCTGAGGGCCTTGCGGCGGGAGAGGTCGGGTTGCTGCGCCATGTGGGGTGTCGAGTCCTTGATTGTGGGTTGTGTACCGGCGATGAAGGTCCCTGCTTCAGGCCGTTGCGGCCTGATGTGCCGGTTGACGCGCTACTTTAGGGAATGAATGTGAAATGAATTTGACAGGCTTATGTAATTATTTCGTTTTTTGCCTGAAAGCGGTGGACCGGGACCGCGCTTCGTTGACTCGCGCGTGAGTGTGGACATGCGGCCTCCCATCGACATGGGTCGGCTTGTCCACAACCAGGGCCTTGATTCAATCGTCATCCGACCGATCATCTATCGAAGGTCGGCTCAATTCGAGCGTAATCAAATAGGTTTCTTCCCTTTCTCGCCCGATCGGCCTGAAACAACGAATATTTAAAGCCAGTTGATATTCGCTACCCCCTTTCCACCGGGAAGTCGGTGCAAGACATTTACGGATCGTGCTACGCATTTCCGGCGTATCGTCAATCTCCCTTTGGTCACGCTTCTGAAACGGTCGCCATCCCCCGTATCGCAATTGACTTTGTAAGTCTGACAGAATAGCCATCGACTGATCGAGAGGTAACACTTCGACTTGTGGTGAAAGTCGAACACTGTCAACGATGCCCCGGTCGTCATATGTCACAGCAAAGTACTTGGCGGGTGGCGTCACAAAGCTATACTGACGATCACCGAATCCGGTAAAGCGCAAACTAGCAGGGCTTGGAAGAACACCGGCCCAATTCGCATTTGCTGCCAATGGCGGTAGGGTGGATCGAGATCGGCCACGAACATCTTCGTAGGGTTCTCCCAGCGTCAATATCACCACATCAGCGGGCGCGTAAGCCTTGTAGACGCGCCAGCAACCGAAGGCCACCGCACAAAACGTGAGCGCTGCCAACGTAATTCCAATCGTCGAGCGACGCATGCTCACCTCCCGTGGGCGATGAGATAGAGGGAATTTTCGACATCATATTTCGTGAGTCGACCCTGCAAAAGTTCGTCGAAGCGCCCAACGGCATCTCTGACGAACTTCATGCGCTGCACCGGATCGGCGAGATTCGCGAGGGGCTGATTGCTAAAAGGGACCTGCTCGACGTTTCCCCCCGTTACCGTGCATTTGTTCGCAAGCGTCAATTGAATTTCCTTGGCTGACCCGGTGGGAATGTTCAAGGCCCAAGGCGAACTGATTGCCACGCATCAGCGTGACGAACATCGGATCTGAATAAATGGCAGGCTGCAATATGTTGAGCTGTTCGTGACGAGCTAAAAGCTCGACGCCAAGCTTTGTGTTGCCGCCATCGATTGCCGTAAAAGCATCGACCACCGCTTTCTGCTCCTCGCCAAAAGCCATTTGGATTAGCGGCCAGTAGACCGATCCGCGCAGCGTCTTTCGTAAGGGCAGACAACGTTTGAACCGCGCCAGTCCGAAGGCTTCATAGAACTTGTGCTGCGGCCAAATGTCGAGAAACAACGCGGTGTTGCCCATCGCCAGCATTTGGTACACCTTCGCCGCGCCTTCGCCCATTACCTGATCTGGAATCGGCATGCGGGGCGAACCATAAGGCGACAGGCGCTCCAGCGCCGACGCGTTCCAGTCCCAGCGCTGGTACGCGTCGCGCTGACGGTTCGATTTCTGAATCAGATCGGCGGCGTTGAGCAAGCCGCACCCAACCTGTTTGGACGCGAAAGCCGCGAGCCCCGCCCACTGGAATCGCCGGTCCTCCCACCATAGTTGCGCATAAGCAGCGTTAATGTTCCGGTTACGGGCGATCGGATTGGGATTCGATGCGATCCTTTCCGCCTCTTTCTGCAAGTTGCGCCAGCACCTGATGCAATCCTCCTTGTCCTCCTGGGTCTTCTTTCTCGCAGCTTCTTCTTCCTCTCTCCAGTTTGGATAACAGATCGGACAGCGGCGGTTATTGCATCTTTTGCTTTCTTCGACCATCTCGTTTGGAACCCTTATTAAAAGGCGATCCCGCACGATACAAGTCGAGAGACAGGAAACTATGGATTTATATGTCAGGGGCTTGCACCACCCTCCGTTTCTTCATCCTGCCCCGCCACGCCACTGTCTCCCCTCATCCTCGAAGGCTCCGCGCGCCACGCATCACCGAGCCGCTGTTGCGCTCCGAAGTGATCGACTATCTCCTCACGCAGGACGTGCCACCGCTCGTGAACACGACCAGACGCTCACTAGAATCGATTGCCACAACGCATGCACGACACGTCGCCACGTCCGAGCGCCGCGCCGCATCGCGCGCACTGCGGCGTGTCGATCGGTGTGTCGCATTGCCTGCACACGCGTGTACCGGGCGGATTCGACTTTTGGCATTGCGGGCAGACCGAATCGGGCGGTAGCGGCGGTATCGAGCCGGGATGACGACCCCGCCATTCATCGCCGCCGCAATCGTCGGGACGATAGTGTTCGTTACGCTCTTGCCCGCGTCGGCGATGATCGCCTTCACCGTGTCCGCTCTTGAAGAGCTTGCGCAGAAAGCCCATTTTTTTCTCCTTCCCCATGACGGACTCAGACGATGCGCGCTTGCCTGCTCGTCGGTCCTTTTCAATTTACTTCGCAATCCTTCTAATTATTTCAGACTTGAACTATCGGTTCATGACGATAACCACAACACACCTTGCCGATACATCGCGGACGGAACATACTCACCTCCTTTCTTCACAAAACCTCAAGTGAACACCTTGGAGCAACTCCAGGGTCAAGGGGAAAGGAAGTCGCAATGAAGATTGGGGAACTGGCGCGCATCGCCAACTGCACGCCCGACACGATCCGCTTCTACGAAAAAGAAGGCCTGCTGCCGCAGGCCGGGCGGACGGAGACGAACTATCGGACGTACAGCGAAACGCACATCAAGCGGCTGCGTTTCATCAGAAACTGCCGCGAACTCGACATGACACACGACGAGGTGCGCGTGCTGCTCGATGCCTCCGACGCACGCGCGGCCAACTGCTGCACGATCAATGCGCTCATCGACGAGCACATCGATCATGTGGGCGCGCGCATCGACGAGCTGGTCCGCCTGCGCGACCAGCTCACCGCGTTACGCAAGAAGTGCCGGGGAGAACAGGCGGTCGATACATGCGGCATCATGCAGGAACTGATATCGAAAAAAACGCCTAAACCGAGGGCCAAAAAGTCGCACCTCGGCTAGCGTCGCGCACGCTTACATCCGGTCCGCTTCGATCACCGCATCGGCGAATGCCTTGGGCGCTTCCTGCGGCAGATTGTGTCCGATGCCGCCCGCCACATTCCGATGTCTGTACTTGCCGGTGAACTTCTTCGCATACGCCGAAGGATCGGGATGCGGCGCGCCGTTGGCATCGCCTTCCATCGTGATCGTCGGCACGCCGATGGTCGGCGCGGTCGCGAGACGTTGCTCCAGCGCGTCGTATTGCGCCTCGCCCTGCGCGAGCCCGAGACGCCATCGATAGTTGTGAATCACCACCGCGACGTGATCCGGATTCTCGAACGATTTTGCCGAGCGGTCATAGGTCGCGTCATCGAAATTCCATTTCGGCGACGCGAGTTGCCAGATGAGCTTGTTGAAATCGTGACGATTCGCCTCGTAGCCCGCCTGGCCGCGTTCCGTCGCGAAGTAGAACTGATACCACCACGCGAACTCGGCCTTCGGCGGCAGCGGCGCGCGATTCGCCTGCTGGCTGCCGATCAGATAGCCGCTCACGGATACCATCGCCTTGACGCGCTCGGGCCACAACGCCGCGATGATGTTCGCGGTGCGCGCGCCCCAGTCGAACGCGCCGAACGTGGCCTGCTTGATCTTCAGCGCGTCCATCAACGCGATGATATCCACCGCGACCACCGCCTGCTGCCCGTTGCGCGGCGTGTCGGCGGAGAGAAAGCGCGTCGACCCGTAGCCGCGCAGATAAGGCACGATTACGCGATAACCCTGCGCGACGAGCAACGGCGTAACTTCGGCGAAGCTGTAGATGTCGTAGGGCCAGCCGTGCAGCAGGATCACCGCGGGACCGTTCGCCGGCCCCGCTTGCGCATAGCCGATATTGAGCGCGCCCGCGTCGATCTGACGGATCTCCGCAAAGCCCGCGCTCGATGACGTACGTTGCGTCGTTTGAGCGCGAACCAGGTCGCTCAACCCAAGCTGCATGGCGCCGACACTCGCGATCGCCGTGCCGAGAAAGCGGCGTCGCCACGCGTTGATCTGATCATCCGGCATGGTGCGATTCTCCTTGTTTGATGTATTCGATGTATTCGATGAAATCGGCTCACGCAGCCGATGCGCGCAACGCGGCAAGCGTCGGTCCGAGCGGGCGCACGCGCATGCGTGCATCGAGATTGCGCCACGGCAGATCGGCCGGATCGGCGGCCATCGGCCCGGGCGCTTTCGCGACGAGTATGCGTTGCGCGATCGGCTCGAAATCGGCGCGAAAGTGCACCGAACTCTTGTTCACCAGAATCTTCATGCGTTCGGGCTCGATGCCCGCGACGCGAAAGAGATTGCGGTCGAACACCTGCATCTTGATGCTGCTCACCGCGATGCGCACGCCGCCGATGCGCAGGCACGCGGTCGGCCCCAATTCGCCCGACATGCCGTTCAGCATCGGGCCATCGAAGCGAAAGCGCCCATCCGACAGATACTCGACTTCGAACTCGCCTTCAAGGGGCGAGTCGCCCGGCACGTTCGAGCCGCCGCCGAGCGCGAGTGCGATACGCGCACCGACACCCGCGCGATGCGCGGCCCGCGCCGCCTTCTCGTCCCAGATGACGCCCACGGCCGCATCGCGCGCGCCGTGGCGCAGGAGCGCGCGGACCATGCCCATCGTGTTCGAATCGCCGCCGACGCCCGGATTGTCCTGCGTATCCGCGATGATCACGGGCTTCGTCGCGTCGCGGCTCGCATCGATCGCTTCGCGCGCGGCTTCGTCGGGCGATAGGAACGGCACGTCCCAGCGCGCTTCGTCGTTCACGAGCGTCGTGTAGAGCGTATCGACGGCCTGGTCCGCGGCTTCCTGAGTCAACGCGTAGCCCCAGAACACCGGGCCGCATTCGTCGAAGTCCGATGCGGGAAAGCCCGGCGCGAACGACAGCGACACGACATCATCGCGTTCGAGCGATTCGAGCGTGCCGTACATGCCGCGCGCCGGCTCGACGAGCGTGCACATGCCGTTCACCGGAATCAGGAACGGCACGCGGCGCATCGCGCGCTGCAACGGCCTGCCATGCGCGATGCGAAGCGCGAGTAGATGCGCCGCGCGCAAGCCGGTCTCGGCCATATCGACGTGCGGATACGTGCGATACGCGACGAGCGCATCCGCGAGTTCGACCATGCGCGCGGTGACGTTCGCATGCAGATCGAGCGAGACGACGAGCGGCATGTCATCGCCGACGATGCCGCGCACGCGGGCCAGCAACTCGCCTTCGCCGTCGTCGAGATGCTCGGTGACCATTGCGCCGTGCAGGTCGAGATAGACCGCATCGAAGCCGCCCGCGCGCACCCGATCGACGATCGCACCCGCGATGCGTTCGTACGCATCTTCCGTCACATGCGCGGACGCGCTCGCGCCCGCCCAGATCACGGGAATCAGCTCATGCCCATTCGCCTCGGCCCACTGAATGAAACCGCCGATCGGCACGTTCACGTCGCGCAGCTTCAGCACGTCGTCGCCGTGGGCCATCGGCGGGAAGCCTTCGCCCTGGATGAAGCTCTGGTAGCTCGCCCTGGTCGGCGCAAAGGTGTTCGTTTCGTGCTGGAATCCAGCGATCAGGATCTTCATTTTCGTCATCCTTATTAATATCGATTGATGTTCAGGCCGTGCGCGCGCTAGCTGCGGCGGCCGTGCGCCGGCTCGTCAGAATCAGCACGCATGAGAGCGCCGCCATGCACGCCATCACGACGAGGCCGCCGTTCGTGCTGCCGGTCGCGGACTTCACCCAGCCGATCACCGCCGGGCCCCAGAAACCGCCCGACAGGCCAATCGTGTTGATGAGCGCGATGCCGCCCGCCGCGGCCGAGCCGGAAATCGTCTCGGACGGAATCGCCCAGAAGACCGTGTAGGCCATCCACATGGCGGCTGTGGCCAGCGTGAGCAAGGTGAGCGTGGCGACGAGATTGCCCGATGCATACGGCGTCATCACGAGTAGCGCGGCGGCGGCGAGCGCGGGCAGCGCGCTGTGATAGCGGCGCTCGCCGACCTTGTCGGAACGTCGCGCGGCCGCATACATCGCGATCGCGGCGGCGACATAGGGAATCGCGGCGTACCAGCCGAGGCGGATCGTGTCGCTCACGCCCTGCTCCCTGATGAGCGTCGGCAGCCAGAAGCTGATCGCGTAGATCGGGAAGATGATGCAGAAGTACGCGATTGCCAGCAGATAGATGCGCGGATTCTTCGCTATCTCCCTGAACGAATCGATGCGATGCGACGCGCCGCCGTGATCACCCACTTCCGCCTCGACGAGACGCCGCGCGTCGTGCGTGAGCCAGCGCGCATCGCCCGGACGATTGGCGAGCACACGCCACACGAGCGCACCCAGCGCGATGCACGGCAAGCCTTCGACGAGAAACATCCACTGCCAGCCGGCCAGTCCACCGACGCCCGCCAGCGACGAAATCAGCCACGCCGAAAGCGGCCCGCCGATCACGCCGCCGAGCGGCCCCGCGACGAACACGAGCGCGATCGCGCGCGCCATGCGCTTCGGCCCGTACCAGCACGAGAGGTAATAGATCATGCCCGGCGCGAAGCCCGCTTCGAAGACCCCGAGCAGGAAGCGCATCGCATAGAACGCGGGGACGTTGCGGACGAACAGCATGCACGCCGAGGTGATGCCCCACAGCACGAGAATGCGGCTGAACGTGAGGCGCGCGCCGATCTTCGGCAGCATCAGGTTGCTCGGAATTTCGAACAGCACATAGCCGATGAAAAAAATCCCGGCGCCGACGCCATAGGCTGCGTCGGAGAAGCCGAGATCGCTTTGCATCTGAAGTTTCGCGAAGCCGACGTTCACGCGGTCCAGATACGCGAACACGTAGCAAGCGACAAGGAGCGGCAGGAGCCGCCAGTTGATTCTGCTGTAGAGCGCCGAAACGGCATCGCCGCCTCGCAGGGTCTGAATCGTCGACATCCGCGTCTCCTGGTTTTGTCTCCCCCATCGGGTAAGGCCATGTTGAGCGCGTGCGACTGTGCTAGCAAGAGCAACTAAGTTCACGTATCGTTGCCCTGTGAGCAACACGGAGTCAATGACGATGCGCGAAATCAACCAGCAACGCCTGCGTTACTTTCATGAAGTGCTGGCACACGGCACGATTCGCGGGGCGGCGGATCATCTGAATACGTCGCCGTCGGTGATCACGCGGCAGATCAAGTTACTCGAAGACGAACTCGACACGACGCTCTTCGAGCGCGAGCCGCGCGGCGTGCGGCCGACCGAAGCGGCGTTTCATCTGCTCGAATTCTGGCGCGGCTACCGCTCGCAGCAGGAAAAGCTCGAAGACCAGTTGCACGCGCTGAAGGGCTTGCAGCAAGGCCAGATCAGGCTCGCGGTCAGCGAAGGCTATGTCGATACACTCGTCGACGACGTGCTCGCGCCGTTCTGTGCGCGCTACCCGCGCCTCGAAATCGATCTGCAGATGCTCGCCGTCGACGACCTGCTGGAAGAAGTCGCGCAGAGCCGCGCGCATATCGGGCTCGCGTACAATCCGCCGCCGCACGAGCGCATCGGCGTTCGCGCGAGCTCGCCGCAGCCGGTCGTGCTGCTCGCGCGGCGCGATCATCCGCTGGCGCAGCGCGGCGGCGTGGCGCGGATCGGCGATCTGCTCGACTATCCGCTCGCGCTCATGCCGCCGACCTTCGGCATCGGCCATGTCGTGAAGATGCTGGAGACGACCGACAACCTCGCGATCCACCCGACGCTCACGACGAATTCGCTCGGCGCGCTGAAGCGCTTCGTCGCGGCGGAGAATTTCATGACGCTGATCGGCGAGTTCGCCGCGTATCGGGAACTGGCGAGCGGCGAGCTGACGACGATCCCGATCGCGCATCCGCTCTTCGAAAGCGCACAGGCAAAGCTGCTGGTGAAGACGGGGCGTCCGCTCGCGGCGGGGCCGCAGGAACTGCTCGACTGGATTCTCGCGCGCATGCCGATGTTCGCTCATGCACCCACGGCGAGCGTCAAGCGGGCGCGCCTTCGGGCACCTCGGCGAGACGCGCCGCCGGAGAAACCGCGATGATCCACGCCTGCACGACGAAGCCCGCCGCCGCCGCGACGAGGCACGGCCCCATGCCGAAGCGCGCGCTGATCGCCGCGCCCAGGAGCGCGCCCAGCGGACGCGCGCCGTAGGTCGCCGTGCTGTTGAGCGCCGAGACGTGGCCCATCATGTTCGCGGGCGTGATGGCCTGGCGTAGCGTCGTCGAGCCGACCGTCCACAGGATCGGCCCCACGCCGAGCAGAAAGAAGCTCGATGCCGCGAGCCAGAACGAGGGCACGGCGAGCGTCGCGACCATCGCGAGCGATGCGGCCAGCCCGCAGAACGGCCCGACCAGCAGCATGCGGCCGAACGCGATGCGCCGCGCCACGGCAGGCGCCGCCAGCGCGCCGCACACCATGCCGACACCATACGCGCCGAGCGTGACGCCGATCGCCGATGCACTCAGGCCGAGCCGCTGCACCGCGTAAGGCACGTAGACCGACTGCAGCGTGAAGAAGCCGATGTTGAAGAACACGGCGGTGGCGAGCATCGGGCACAGCAGCGCATCGCGGGCGACGAAACGCGCGCCTTCGCGCAACTCGGTCAGGAAATGGCGCGTGGCGGCGCTCTGGCGCGGCGGTTCGCGCAATCCCGCGAGCAGCATCGCCGCCGATGTCGACAGCCCCGCCGCGCAGCCATACGCCCATCCCGCGCCGATCCATCCGACGATGAGCCCGCCGAGCGCCGGCCCCGCCGAATACGCGACGCTGCGCGCCAGTTCAATGCGCCCGTTCGCGGCCGGCAGCGCGGCGCGCTCGACCAGCGCCGGCACGAGCGCGGGCGCGGCGACGGTGTAGCCGACCGTGCCCGTCGCGCCGAGAAAGCCCAGCAACGCGAGCAGCGGCAGCGTCAACGCATGCGACAGCACGAGCAACAGCACGCAGAGCATCGCGAGCGCGCGGGCGCATTCGGCGGCGGCCATCACCGTGCGGCGCGAGCGGCGGTCCGCGAGCACGCCGAGCGGAATCGACAGCAGCAGGAACGGCAGCGTCTGCGCGCTTTGCAGCAGACCGATATCGACGGCGGACGCGCCGAGCGCGAACACGGCGGCGAGCGGCGCGGCGGCTAGGCCGATCTGCTCCGCCGATTGCGCGAGCAGGTTCGACCAGGCGAGGCGCTGGAAGGCAGCGGAAAAGCGCATGAGGTGGCTCCGTGACGGGACGAAATGAGATAGCTCATCGTCACGGATGCGCCGCGCGCGGGCACTCCAGATCTTGCGCTGTGATTCGCGTTACTGCGGCGTGCCGTCGAGCTTCGCCTTCTCCGTCGCGATCTGATCGGCGATCTTTGCCGCGAGATCGTCGAGCGAGGAGATGGATTCGGCCGTATTGATCACGAAGCGCGCCGCCGCACCGTAGGGCTTCGGCGCCGCCGCCGATTTCTGCCCTTTCAGCTCGCTGCTCGTGTCGATCTGCGTGCGCGGCGCGTCCGGGCTCGCCGCGAGATTGGCGAGCTGCACGGTGACGTGCGTGTTGGGCTTCTTGTCCGACGAACCCATCGACGGCAGCGCGGAGCCGAATCCCGACGTCAGCGTTTCGTCGAATTCCCCTGTCACGAGCCAGCCCGAAGTCGGCGGCGGCGAATCCGCCGTCATATGACACGCGCCGATGCCCTTCGCGCCGAGCTTCTCGACGATGCCTTCGGCCAGCGCCGATGCGTTCTGATCCACCTTCATCGTATTGCGCGCGGAACGCAGCCGCGAGCCGAGGAAATGCGACGAGCCGCCTTCCCGGCTCACCGGCGTGAAGTCGCGAACCTGAACAAGCGTGCCTGCGTTCGCGCCCGGACACGGCGGCGCGGAGTCGGCGAGCGCAAGCGCGCTGATCGAAAAGCCGAGCACGGCCAGCGAAACGCGTAAGGATGAAGTGTTCATCGGTTGTCTCCGGCTCGCATGCGCGAGTGTCGCGATGATAACGCCGGCTTCAGGGCAGCGTCGCCGCCTCTTGCGCGCCGGCCTGCGCCATGAGATTGGCGAGCGGCACCGGACGGCTCAGCAGAAAGCCCTGCACCTTGTCGCAATGCACGTTACGCAGCGTATCGAGCTGCTCCTGCGTCTCGACGCCTTCCGCGACCACGGTCACGCCGAGCTTGTGCGCGAGATCGATCACGCCTTCGACGACCGTGCGCGCCATCACATCGGTCGCGATGTTGTCGACGAAGGATTTGTCGAGCTTCAGCACGTCCGGCCGGAACCGCGCGAGATAGCTGAGGCTCGAATAGCCCGTGCCGAAATCGTCGATGGCGATGCGCACGCCCATCGCGCGCACGTTCGAAAGCACGCTCTGCGCGTCGTCGATATTTTCGATCAGCGCGGATTCGGTGATCTCCAACGTGATGCGGTCCGAATCGATGCAGCCGCGCCTGATCGCGTGCCTGAGCACGGAGACGAGGCGCGGATCGCGGAACTGCTTCGGCGACACGTTGAGCGCCACCGAGCACCCTTGCGGCAGCGCGAGCGCGAGTTGCGACGCCGCCAGCACGGCTTCTCGAATGACCCAGTGCCCCGCCTCGACGATGAGCGCGCTCTCTTCGAGCACCGGCACGAACGCGCCGGGCCCGAGCAGCCCGAGGTGCGGATGATTCCAGCGCAGCAGCGCCTCAACGCCGACGAGCTCGCCCGAATCGACCCGATACTGCGGCTGATAGTGCAGCACGAACTGGTTCTCGCGGATCGCGCCGTGCAGCTCCGCTTCGAGATGCGCGCGCGCGAGATCGTCCTTCTCGCGATCGCCGAACACGCGGAACGTGTTGCGGCCCGCGCGCTTGGCGGCGTACATCGCCATGTCGGCGCTGATGAAGAGCGCTTCGGGCGTGCGCCCGTGCTCCGGATAAAGCGCGACTCCGATCGAGCATGTCATCGTCATGCTCTTGCAGTCGACCTTGATCGGACGATGGCAGGCGAGCGAGAGCTTGCGGCACGCGCGCGCGATGCGCTCCGGTTCGAAAGCGCCCGGCAGGATCACCGTGAACTCGTCGCCGCCCGGACGCGCGGCCACGGCGCCTTCGGGCAGCGTTTCCTGGATGCGTCTCGCGATCGTGCGCAAGACAGCGTCGCCGGCGATATGACCCGCGGTGTCGTTGATGGACTTGAAGCGATCGATGTCGATGAAGAGATAGGCGAACGGCGCGCCCGCTTCGCAGCGCTTCACGAGCGCGTCCATCATCGCGTTGCGGTTGGCCAGCGCCGTGAGGCTGTCGGTGTTCGCGAGCCTGTGCAGTTCCTGAAGACGCTGACGCTCGTCGGTGGCATCGACGCACACGCTCACGACGCGCGACACCGCGCCGTCCTCGGTCACCGGATAGATATCCGCGCGCACCCAGCGCGTGCGGTCGTGCGGCAGGCACAGGCGGAAATAGCTCTGCGTCGCGGCGCCCGTGTTCACGGCCGTGCGCATTTCGTCGCGCAGCGCGGGCAGATCCTCGGGATGCACGCGCTCCGACCATGCGGTCTGATCCGCTTCGAGCGCGGACATCGGCATTTCCCACATGCGCTCGAATGCGGAGCTAACGTGCAGAAGCTCGCGAAAATCGTGCGTCGCGGTCCAGAAGACGGCGTCGACGTGATCTTCCATGTCCTTCTGCACGCGCGCGTTGCCGCGCAGTTCGTCGATGAGATTCACCTCCGCGGTGACGTCGCGCGATTTGCACAGCACCGCGGTGATCTTGCCGTGCTCGCCGTAAACGGGCGCGAAGGTCGACGTCCACCATTTCAGCTTGCCGTTCATCGTGCGGCAGGTGCCGGAAAACGACGTCGATTCACCCGCTATCGCGCGCTCGAAGGCTTGCCGCGCATCGGGACCGTCCCACAGCGCGAGCCAGTCGATGCCGACGAGATCCTCGGCGCACTGCGCTTCGATGAGACGCCTGCCGACCTCCGAGATGCACATGATGCGGCCTTCGAGCGACAGCAGCTTGAGGCAATCCTCGGCGATGGAAAGCAGCCCGTGCGCGACCTGTCGCGCGACGAAGCTCTTGCGATTCGCCTCCTGCATGCGATGCACGACGAACGTCGCGCCGAAGACGAGCGCGGCCAGCAGCACGTTCCACGGCAGCGGCACGAAGAAGGTCCCGCACGCGGCGAGGAGCACGCCGAGCGGAGCGAGACCGAGCCCATCGAAACGGCGTGCGTGTTCGATGTACGGCAAGTTCCTGGCAACGTTCTCGCCGATGGTCCCGAGAAAATCGTTGGCGCCTCTCTGCACCTTTCTGGCCCTGTTCTGATGATGGGTTTGATCGGTGTTTATCGGCGGGAGGGAGGAAGTCTTGAATAAGGGACGCGTTGGTAAATCAGGCGCGTCTGGGCTTGCGCACGGCGCGCACCTTGCCGGTGCGCCCGCCGCCGCAGAAGAAGCGGTCGTGTCCGTCCGATTCGAGCCCGGACACGCCCACGCCTTCGGGCATCTCCAGCCGTTCGATGACCTCGCCCGATTGCGGATCGATATGCCGCAGTTCGCTCTCGTCGCCCTCCCACGTGGCGTGCCAGAGTTCGCCGTCGATCCACGTCACGCCGGTGACGAAGCGATTCGACTCGATCGTGCGCAGGATCGCGCCGTTCTCCGGATCGACCTGATGAATCTTGCGTTCGTTGTATTGGCCGACCCAGAGCGTGCCCTCGGCCCACGCGAGACCCGAGTCGGCGCCGCCGCCCGGCGCGGGAATCGTCGACAGCACGCGGCCCGTCTTCGGATCGATCTTCTGGATGCGGTCCTCGGCGATCTGAAACAGATGCTCGCCGTCGAAGGCCGTGCCCGCATGCGCCGCGATGTTCAGCGAGCGCTCTTTCTCGCCGCTGTCGGGATCGAACGCGTTGAGCGTGTCGCCCGCCGCGAACCACACACGCTCACCGTCCCACGTGACGCCGTGCACGCCTTCGACGTCCGGAAAAGGCCCGTATTCGCGGATGATTTCCGCCTTCGCGCGTTTCATGTCGCCGTCCTCCTGATGATTTATCGTGCCTTCATGCTAGTCATTCGCGAGCCCGATGGGGAGTAACAAGGTCGTCGTGAATCCCGGCATCGGCGGCGTGGTCCAGCGGCGCGCGCGGCCCCGTCCGAACGATTGCACCTTGCCGTTCGCGGCGAGCGCATCGAGCGAGCGCTGCACCGTGCGCTGGCTCGCGCCGAGCGCAATCGCGAGCGCCGAGCTCGACCACGATTCGCCATCGGCCAGAAACGCGAGCAGCGGCGCGTATTCGTCTTCGATGGGCAGCGCGAGCACGGCCACGTCGCGCGCATGACGCGGCTTCAGCACGAAACCTTGAGGCGTCGCCTCGATGCCCGCGTGCGCGCGCAGCATCGTGCGCAGCCTGCCCATCTCGACACGCAGCCGCGCGCGATGCGTCTCGTCCGCCTCCCTGATGCGAAATGCCCGCAGGATCAGCGCATCGCGCGGCACGTCGCCGGGCCATGCCTGCGCGAGCATGCGCGCGAGCGTGAAAAGCACGGGGCGCGTCGCGAGCGACATCGACGTGCCGTTCTCGCGCACGCACAGCCGGCACGCATCGACGACGAACGCATTCGATGCGAACAGCGCCTCGACCTCGTCGAGCCGCAAGAGCCGCTCGCCGCCCTGTGCAATGAGACGCGCCGCCGGCGCATGCAGGATGCGCCAGGCGCTGTCGACTTCGGCGGCGAGTGCCGGAATGGCCGCCTGCCGCGCGGCCTCGCTCGCGCGTTCGAGCGCGGCGTGTGCGGCTTTCGTGTGAAGACGGCGCATGGCGATGCCTGCCGCGATGAGTTCATGCGCGGCCCGCGACGCGGCCGGAAGCGCTGCCGGATTCAGTTCGACGAGCATGCGTTCGGCATCGTCGATCCGTCCGATGAGCAGCGCGCGGCGCACTTCCAGATAGCGCGCGTGCGCGGCGTTCAAGTGATCGCCGTGCGCCTCCAGGATCGCGCGGGCGTGATCGAGCGCTTTCGCGGGCCACGCGAGATCGCGCGATGCGAGTGCAATTTCCGCTTCCGCCACGATGCAGCGCGAACGCGCCAGCGCTTCTTTCGCACCGAACGCGCGCGCCGCGTTCTTCACCAGCGCACGCGCACGCACGAAGTCGCCGAGCTGCGCCATCGCGATGCCGCGCAACGCGAGCGCGCTCGCGTCCTCGCGCAGCGCGATGCGATTCAGCGCGCCGAGCGGATCACCCGCCGCGAGCGCGCGCGCTGCTGCCGTGATCAGTGAATCCATGCGAATCCCGACACACTTGTCACTCCTTTTGCGTGAAGGCCCGCGACTAATCTAACACCGTGCTCGACGCGCACCGGACGAACGCAAAGGAACTGCATCATGAACGCGCTGACCTTCATCATGGAACGAGAAACCACGCATGTTTCGCGCCGCCGCTTTTTCGCCGTGGCCGCGCTCGTTTTCCTGGCGAGTGTGATCGTGACGTATGCGATGCACATGTCGATGTCATCGATGAGCGAACTGCCGATGCCGGGCGGCTGGATGCTCTCCTCCACGTTCACGCCGATGTGCGGACGCACATGGCTGCGCGCGGCGGCGGCGTTCATCGGCATGTGGATCGCGATGATGACCGCGATGATGCTGCCTTCGTTCGCGCCGCTTCTGTGGCGTTATCGCGTGATGCGCGAAGGCGCGGGCGTGCGGCTATCGTGGAGCATGGCGGCGGGCTACGCCTTCGTATGGGCGATGACCGGCGTCGCTGTTTTCGCGTTCGGCGCGATTTTCACCGGGATCGTGATGAATACGCCGGCGATTGCGCGTTGTGTTCCGTTCGCAAGCGGTGGCGTCGTGTTACTGGCGGCCGTGCTGCAGTGTTCGAAGCGGCGTGCGCGGCTGCTGGCGCGTTGCCGCCATGTTTCGCGCAGCGGGAAGATGCGCGCCGCGTGGCTCGACGGCGTGCGTCACGGACTTCATTGCGTCGCCTGCTGTGCGGGACTGACCGCGACGCTCTTCGTCTTCGGTGTCATGGATTTGCGCGCAATGACGCTCATCACGCTGGCGATCACCGCGGAACGCCTGCTGCCTTCGTTCAGACGTGTGTCGCAAGTTATCGGCGTCGTTTTGCTGTTGCTCGGCGTGATGGCTATGGTCAACTCGACGATATAGCCCGATAACTTTTTGCCCGATCCAATCACGCCAGCCTGACGACATCCGTATTTTTTACTTAATTTTTTCGATTATTTTTCTTCGTCTTTCTTCTAACTTGCTGACATTCACACGACATTTCGCAATATGAAGCGTCGACTAAAAAGACGAGCGAGAGGACGACATGACGAACGCCCTGACGGTCTCCATTTGCCTGCCGACTTGCGATCGGCCTGAACTGATCGTCGAATGTCTGGATTCGTGCCTGGCGCAATCGTATCCGCATATCGAGATTCTGATCGGCGACGATTCGCACGACGACCGCACCGAACGTCTGATCGGCACGCGCTACGCGCACGATGCGCGCATTCGCTATCTGCGAAACGACCCGCCGCTCGGACAGGCCCGCAATGTCGCGAGTCTGTTCGCGCGCGCGTCGGGCACGCTCGTGATGCTGATTCATGACGACGATTACCTCGTCATCGACGGTGTCGCGCGACTCGTCGCGTTGTGGCGCAGATATCCGCATCTCGAAGTCGCGTTCGGCGATCAGTATGAAGTCGATGCGGCGGGCCGCGTCGATCCGCGACGAAGCGCGCGTCTGAATGCCGCGTTTCATCGCACGCGGGCGGCGCAAGGCATGCAATCGCTGCCCGGACGAACCGGCCTCGTCCAGATGTTTCCCAACAATGGATGGATGGCCCTCGCGACACTCGTGCGGCGCGTGGGTTATCGCGAGGATGCCGGTGCGTGCTGCGACTTCGTGTTCGGCGTGGAGTTATGCCTCGCGGCATCGCACATCGGCTATCTGCACGAGTACGTGTCGTATTACCGCAAGACGCGAATGTCGATATCGAACAGCACACGCGTTTCGACATCCGCCGCCGCGCTCGCGGCGTATTCGTTCGTGCGGGGGCTGCCGCTCGATGCATCGCTCGAAGACGCGCGGCGCGCGGCGTTGCGCAGGCTCGCGCCCATCGTCGTATCGCTGCACGCGAGGCATCATGCGCCGCTTGCCGCGCTGCGCGTCGCGCTCGATCATCCCGATGCCTATGCGTATGGACTGAGCGTGCGCCTTTGCTATCACCTTTCGCTGATCGCGCGTGCGCTGCTGCCACGCTCCCTTCATCGCGACAAGCGGCGCGCCGCGGCATGCGCAACGAACACGCACACGATACCGATCACGCCGCCTGCGAGCACGTGTGTGAGCCGCTCGAACGCATCGGCGGCGGACTGATTCGCGAGCATGATGGCGAGCGCAACGAACACGCAACGGGTGAAATACCCGACCACGTAGCGCTGAAACGCGACGAGCGTGAGAAAGGCGCCGAGCGTCGCGAGCGTGACGGCCATGCCCGAATGCGGCACGACGAACTGCCCGAGCACGATGCCGATCGGCACGCCCACGATCACGCCGAGCGCGCGGTGCTTCAGCTTCGTGCGCGCCGTATCGACCGAACCCGTCACGATGCTGGCCGCGCCCCAGATCACCCAGTTCGCATGATCCATGTGACCGTACACGACCAGCATCGCCGCAATGCCGACGCTCGCGAGCATCGCCATGAGATCTTCACCGAAGGGCGCGGACGCGCCGAAATCATCGAGGTTCGACCAGCGGGCGGCGGGCTTGCCGCGCGAGCGTACGACCGACGAGAGAACCGCGGGCACGAGCGCGACGAGCAGATAGGGTAACGACACGGGCGCCGCGCGCAACAACGCATCGACGGTGCGTCCGCCATGCAGTTCGTTCGCGAGAATGAGCACAGGAATGAAGGTCCAGTTGCCGAGCGCGCGCAAGGCCTTGCCGCGCGACGCGAGCAGGATCACGCCCGAGGCGAGCAACATGCACGCGACGACGAAGAACGCCGGAACCAGTTCGGCAAGCAGCAAAAGATACGTTCCGCCGATGATCGCGAGCCCGTGCGCGACGACGGCCACGGGGCGCAGCGCGAGCGCGTCTTCCCCGATCACGGTGGCGATCGCGAGCAGCGAAGCCTTCATCCACAGTTCGTTGCCGGTTGCGAGCGCGAGCACGACGAACGGCAACAGCGCGACGGCCGCGCGCAGGAGCGGCCAGACCTTGATTTCATCGACGAGTCGAAGATGCGGTGCGTCGGCGGACATGCTCGGCCACTCGCTTCGTGAGTCCGCATGAAGTTTAGACGGTTTTCCACGCGCAGCTATTCAAGCAGTTTGTAAACAATCACTCACCGATTTGCTGACGATGCTGACGCGCGTCGGCGGCAAACGCTTGACCCGGGCGGAAAGGCCCTGTAAACAGCGCTTTTTTCGCGTAAGTGTTTTGAAATACGTTTTAATCACCTGCTAAAGGACCCTGCCCCACTGTCGATATACAGGCCAGCCGATGGGTTCCGTCGGCCACGCAGCGGGCGGAGCATCGCCGCCCGAGCGCTTGCGCCTTCGCGATGCAGCCACCTTGAGAGAGCTATGTTTTCCACTATCAAAGGCCGACTGGCCCTGGCCATGACGCTTCTGAGCGCGCTGCTGATCGCGATCGGCATGGTCGGACTGATCGGCATGAACCGGTCCAACACGGTAACGTACGACCTGTTCACGAATGAAATGCCGAGCGCGGTGTCGGTCGGCAATGCGGAAATGTTCATGGCGCGCGAGCGCCTTTCCTTCGACCGCGCGGCGCTGAACGTGGGCACGCCCGCAGCGGAAGAGGCGATCGGACGCGGCGCGCTGATGCGCAAGACCTCCGACGATGCATGGACGAAGTATTCCAACCTGCCGCAAGCCCCCGACGAAAAGACCCTCGCCGGCAAATTCAACGAGCAGCGCCTCACGATGCAAAAGCTGATCGACGAAGGCTATGCCGATGTGCGCGCGAAGGATCAGGCGAAAATCGTCGCCGACGCGAGCGCGATGCAGGCCGCATTCACCGAGTTCGCGAAAACGGGCGTCGAGCTGCGCAAGCTGCAATTCGAACAGGCGAAGGCCTCGTATGACGAAGGTGAGGAAGCCTTCGGCATGTTCCGCATCGGCTGCATCGTTGCGGTGCTGATCGGCGTCGTCGCGGCGCTTTATACGTGGATGTCGCTGCGCCGCCGTATCTCGCGTCCGCTCGATGCCGCGCTCGCACAGTTCGAAGCGATCGCAAGCGGTGACCTGCGCCGCAACGTGACGGTGACCTCGAACGACGAAATGGGTCAGTTGTTGCGCGGTCTCGCGACCATGCAATCGAGCCTCATCGATACGGTTCGCACGGTGCGCGGCGGCAGCGAATCGATTGCATCCGCGACCAAGCAGATCGCGGCGGGGAATGTGGATCTTTCCTCGCGCACGGAAGAGCAGGCGTCGGCGCTTCAGGAAACCGCGTCGAGCATGGATGAGCTGACGGGCACGGTCAAGCAGAACGCCGACAATGCGCGTCAGGCGAGCGTGCTCGCGGCGAATGCATCGGAAATCGCGGGCAAGGGCAGCCATGTCGTGTCGCAGGTCGTGACGACGATGGGCGAGATCAACCAGAGCTCTTCGAAGATCGCGGACATCATCACGATCATCGAGGGCATTGCCTTCCAGACCAACATTCTCGCGCTGAACGCGGCTGTGGAAGCGGCGCGCGCCGGCGAGGAAGGACGCGGCTTCGCGGTCGTGGCGGGCGAAGTGCGCTCGCTCGCGCAGCGTTCGTCGGCGGCGGCGAAGGAGATCAAGGAACTGATCGACAACTCGGTCGAGCGCGTGCAATCGGGCACGGCGCTCGTCGACGAAGCGGGCCGCACGATGACCGAGATCAGCACGGCGGTGCAGCGCGTGACCGACATCATGGGCGAGATCGCGGCGGCTTCGGAAGAGCAGAGCAGCGGCATCGAACAAGTGGCGCGCGCCGTCACGCAGATGGACGAAGTGACGCAACAGAACGCGGCGCTCGTCGAGGAGGCGGCCGCCGCCGCCCAGTCGCTGGAAGATCAGGCGGGCGCGTTGCGCACGGCAGTGGAGACGTTCCGTCTTCACGATGAAGGCATGCGCGCAACGGCCTGAAGCCGTTTTGCGGTTCGGTGATGCGCGGCTCGCGATCCTTCGGGACGCGAGCCGCGTGCTTTTGGCGGAGCCATAACCGCCGGTAATCACCTCATGAGGCGAATTCAATAGACGGCTATCGCTGTTTTCGCGAGACTGCGGGGCGTCGGATCGATATAGGTCCGCCCTCAAAAAAGAGCGCGCGCAACGGATCAGCCAGCGCGCAACAAGCCTCGGAGGAGACACAAAAGATGCTGCATCGCCCCAGAGTCACCCGCTCCGTTCTCGCGCTGATGTGCGCGATGTCCTTCATCATGTATCTCGATCGCGTGAACCTGTCCGCCGCGGCCGGCCTGATACGCGACGATCTCCATCTCACCAATACCGACGTCGGCCTCGTGTTCGGCGCCTTCGCTTATACGTATGCGATCTGCCAGGTCATCGGCGGATGGTTCAGCGACCGCTTCGGCGCCAAGACGACGCTCGTGCTGTGCGCGTCGATCTGGATCGTCGCATCGGTCGCGACGGGCTTCGCGGGCGGCGTCGTCTCGCTCTTCTGCGCGCGCATGCTGCTCGGCGTCGGCGAAGGCGCGGCGCTGCCCGCGCAGGCGCGCGCACTCGTCAACTGGTATCCGGCGGGCAAGCGCGGCTTCGTGCAGGGTCTCACGCATTCGTTCTCGCGCCTCGGCAATGCGCTCACGCCGCCCTTGATCGCGTTGCTCGTTGCGTTCGCTTCGTGGCGCGCGTCGTTCGTGCTCGTCGGCGCGCTGACGGCCGTGTGGGTCGTCGTGTATGCGTGGTATTTCGCGGATAACCCGCGCAGGCATCGGCACATGACGGCCGAGGAAGAAGCGGAGTTGCCGCCTGAGAACAAGGTCGCCGTCGACAAGACGCGCGAGCCGACGCCGTGGGGCCGCCTGCTCAAACGCATCTCGCCGACGATGATCGTGTACTTCTGCTATGGCTGGACCGGCTGGCTCTTCTTCACGTGGCTGCCGACCTTTTTCATGCACGGACGCGGTCTCGATCTGAAGAGTTCGGCGCTTTTTTCCGCGGGCGTGTTTCTTTCGGGTGTCGTCGGCAATACGGCGGGCGGCGTGATTTCCGATCGCATTCTGAAGCGCACGGGCAGCGTGGTTTCGGCACGTCGCAACATGATCATCGTGGCGTTCCTTGGGGCGCTCGTGTTTCTCGCGCCGGTGATGTTCGTGAAATCGCTGCCGGTCATGGCCGCGTCGCTGAGCCTGTCGTTCTTCTTTCTGGAGATGACGATCGGGCCGATCTGGGCAGTGCCGATGGACATTACGCCGAAGCACGTCGGGATTGCGAGCGGGCTCGTCAATGCGGGATCGGCGATCGCGGGGATTTTTTCACCGATCGTGTTTGGTTTTATCGTCGATCGGACGGGGAGCTGGACTTTGCCGTTTGCGGGGTCGCTTGGGTTGCTCGCTGTTGGGATCGTGATGACGTTTTTCATGCGGCCGGATATTGCGCTGGATCATGCTTCTTCGACTGATGATGCTTTGGATGGGGGGTTGGTTGGGAGGTGAGGGGAAGTGCGTGGCACGCTTTTGAGGGTTCGCTGGATCCCGTTTTCGTGTCGGTTTATTAGCACTGCCCCTGTGCGGGGCGGCACCTACTTTCTTTGCTGCTGCAAAGAAAGTAGGCAAAGAAAGCAGCTTTTCCCATCCAAAGTGCTTCATACCGGCCGCGGCACAGGCGATTGACCTAATGGCCCGGCAGTAGCGAGTGCCCTCACAAAACTCACCGGACTTGGATCGCGCACGGTCTGTCACATCGCGCCACTTCACTGACTGGTTCAGCACCAATAGCTCCGGCCCGCTGCGCGCCCGATGGGTCAATCGGGTCTGCGTGTGCTTCTTCTTCGTCGGTTTCCCTCCTGTTTCTTATACACATT
>LRBF01000258.1 GCA_001580565.1 Caballeronia megalochromosomata
TATAAGAGACAGCTGAAGTACTTTGGATGGGACAAGCTGTTTCTTTGGTTACTTTCTTTGCAGCAGCAAAGAAAGTGACTGCCGCCCCGCACAGGGGCAGTGCTAATAGACCGACGCGAAATCGGGATCCGGCGAAAACGAAGGCCATCGTTCATCACATGCACATGCCCCATCGAATAAGCATTCCTTAGCGGATAAAACGAAAGCACCTGACACAACTCTCTACACACCCGCCTCAACAGTCCGCAAATGATCGAACAACAAACGACTCACGGGCGAAAGCGCGTCGGAATCACGCACAACGATCACAAGACTGCGCGCAGCCCATTCCTCATCGAGCGGCACAGCGGCGAGCCCAAGCTGTCGGCCCATCGCTTCGAACACCTGCAGCGGCAGCACGCCAACGCCCATCCCCGCCTGCACCATGCGGCACACGGCATCGAACCCCGGCACATGGATACGCAGCCGCAGCACACGCCCCGCCTGCCGCGCCGCCAGATGCGTGCGCATATTGATCGAACTCGCCGAATGCAGCCCGATATGATCGAAATCGAGCGTGTCGGCGAACGCCACACGGTCGCGATGCGCGAGCGGATGATCACCCGGCGTCACGACGCAAAGCCGGTCGTGCCGGTAATGCGCGGTTTCGAGCCCGCGCGTGTCGGCATCGCCGGAACAGATACCGAGATCGACGAGACTGTCCGCCACGCCTTCCACAATCCCGCCGCTCGGCCGCTCTTCGAGATCGATCTTGATCTGGTCATGCACGGACGAAAACGCGCGCAAATCCTCAGGCAGGAATTCGACGATCGCGGACAGGTTCGCCATCATCCGCACATAGCCGCGCACGCCGCTCGCATGTTCGGCGAGCTCGATGCCGATATTCTCGATATCGCGCAACACGCGCCGCGCGTGATGAAGCAGCGTTTCGCCCGCGGGCGTCAGCTCCATGCCGCGCGCCTTGCGCTCGAAAAGCACCGCGCCCACGGCCTGCTCCAGTTCGAGCAGGCGCTTGCTCGCCGCCGACACCGCGATCGCCTCGCGTTCGGCCGCGCGCGTGAGCGTGCCCTCCTCGAATACGGCGAGAAAGAGTTGCAGCGTCGTGAGATCGAGACGTCTGAGGAGATTTCGGGTGGCCATCGTCGAGCGAACCGGGATCAGCGCGCGTACTTGAACGTGCCTTGCGCGCTCGCGATCATCACGCGATCGTCCACCCACGCCTCGCCGCGCGCGAAGTACACGGAGCGCCCCTGCCGCTCGAGAAAGCCCTTCGCGACGACCTTGTCGCCGATGCCGCGATCGAGATAGTTCACCGTGAGCGAGAGCGTGAAGCCGTGCACGGGCGCGGCGCCCGTCGTGAAGAGGCCCGCGTAGCCGCACGCCGCATCCAGCAGCGTGGCGATCGCGCCGCCTTGCAGGATGCGTTGCCGGTTCAGATGCCCCGCGTGTATCGGCATCGTGAATTCGGCGTAGCCCGCGCGCCATTCGGTGAAGGTCGCGCCGAGCGCTTCGAGAAACGGATTGTCCAGATCCAGGTTCGCCACGGCTGCTCCTGTTATGCCTCGCGTTGCGAGCGATTGTGCCACCGGCGGGCGCGCGCTGCCGGGCGCGGCACAGAATGGTGCAAAGCGCGGCGTGCATCAAAAAACCCGCACGCGGCGGGTCGATTTACGCAATTCCGATTAACGTCAAGGCGAAGGCTGTTTCCGTTTGGTAACGCACATAATTATTCGTAATGCCGGCCCGAAATCAACCGGCATTATGCGTTTCATGAAGTCTCGTCATGAATCGCACCATGTGCACTTTTTGCGCGATAATGTGCGCCGTGACAGACCGTGTCATTCGAGCAACACTTTGCATTAATAGCGTCAGTTATATCCGCGAATCACGCAGGAATTTTTTTCCTCCTCAGTTTTTGCGAAACGTCCGCAAATTTCGGCGATATATTCGGGTTCCGCGGATACCTGGCTGGAACGATGCGACACCGAAACGCTCGTGTCGGGCGGCAGTTCGCCGTCGTCGATCCAGGCATAGAAATGCGCGCTCGTATTCGATTCCATGTTTAGTCTCCTGTCTATAAAGCGCGAGAAAAGCGTTTTGATGGTTCCAGAATGCGCTTCTACAAGGCGGCTGGCCCTAGTGGATTACGTTGATGGACTTCGCGCGCCAGCATGACGATGATGATAAGAATGCCCGTTCGAAACACATGCCGGGCCGGTTTCAAATCCGCCCGTCTATTTCCGTAGCTAAAAAAATGCCCGGTTCGAGACCGGGCGGACTTAAATGATCAGTTAGGAAAAGCGGCGCTTTCCAGTCCTCTATCAGTTATACGACATTCTTTTCGACGATCGGCCGGCCTTCCAGCACACGCGTCCAGTCTAGCGGCGATAAATCGAGCGTTTCGTAACGTCCGCGCAAAATCAGCTCGCTCACGCCGCGCCCCGTCGCCGGGCCTTGTTGCAGGCCATGTCCGCTGAATCCGTTGGCGAAGATGCAATTGTCGACTTCCGGGTGATGGCCGATGATCGCGTTCTGGTCGAGCACGTTGTATTCGTAGTAGCCGGACCAGCAACGCTCGACCCGCAGCGCCTCGAACCCCGGCACGCGATGCGCGAGCGTCGGCCAAATCACGTCATCGAAGAGCGCATGATCGACCTCGTCGAGCGGCAGGTCGTCGGGATCGTTATCGGCCGCGGGCGATGTGCCGCAAATATACGTGCGGCCTTCGGGACGGAAATAGACGCCGGTCGGATCGATCAGCAAGGGCGCACGGTCGAGCTTCGCCGGCGACGACACGTTGAAGATGCTGCGCCGGCGCGCGTACACCGGAATGTCGATGCCAAGCATCATCGCGATCGCGCGCGACCACGCGCCCGCCGCGTTCACGACGACGTCGCACGCATACGTTTCGCCGTTGGCCGCGTGCACCGCCGTCGCGCGCCGCCCCTCGCGCGCGATGCCGACGACGTCCGTCGCCACATAGCGCGCGCCGAGCGATTGCGCCTTGCGCCGCAGCGCCTGCACGAGACCATAGCCGTCGAACCAGCCTTCGCCGCTTTCGCCGAACGCGCCCGCCGCGAGATCTTCCGTGTTGAGCCACGGAAAGCGCGCGCGCAACTGCGCGGGGTCGAGCAGGCTGATATCCGCGCCGAGTTCGCGTTGCAGCGCGTGGTTCTCGCGCAGCGTCGCGGTGCCCGGCGGCGTCGCGAGAAAGAGATAGCCGCCCTCGTGCAGATCGATCGACGGACGTTCGCCGTTCACTTCGAGCCGCTCGCCGATCGAGCGCAGGAAGTCGATGCCGAAGAGCGACATGCGCACAGAGAGCGGCGTCGAGAACTGCTGGCGGATCGACGCCGCCGACAGCGCCGATGACGAGCGCGCGTAGGTCGGATCGCGCTCGATCACCGTGACCTGCACCGTCGGGTCCGATGCGCGCAGAAAATACGCCACCGAACTGCCGATCACACCGCCGCCCACGATCACCACTTGAGAAGCCACGCCGCCTCCGTGCGAATGTCGATGAAGATGCCGCTCTGCTCAGCCGAGATTGAAGTCGATGCCCTGCGCGAGCGGCAATGCCGACGAGTAGTTGATCGTGTTGGTCGCGCGGCGCATGTAGCCCTTCCACGCATCCGAGCCCGATTCGCGGCCACCGCCCGTTTCCTTCTCGCCGCCGAATGCGCCGCCGATCTCCGCGCCGCTCGGCCCGATGTTCACGTTGGCGATGCCGCAATCGCTGCCCGATGCGGACAGGAAGCGCTCGGCCTCGCGCAGGTCGGTCGTGAATGCGCACGACGACAGGCCGTGCGCGCTGGCGTTGTTCGCGGCGATGGCTTCATCGAAGTCGGCATAGCGCATCACGTAGAGGATCGGCGCGAAGGTTTCCTTCAGCACGACTTCCGTTTGCGACGGCATTTCGACGAGCGCCGGGCGCACGTAGTAGCCGTTTTCCTGCCCCTTCACGGTGACGCGTTCGCCGCCGAACACCTTGCCGCCCTCGCCCTTCGCCTGCTCGAGCGCATCCTGCATGCGCGCAAAGGCCTGCACGTCGATGAGCGGGCCCATCAGCACGCCCTGCTCCAGCGGATTGCCAACGGGCACTTTCGCGTAGAGATCTTTCAGGCGCGCGACGGTTTCGTCGTAGATGCTTTCGTGCACGAAGAGGCGCCGCAACGACGTGCAGCGCTGCCCCGCCGTGCCGACCGCCGAGAACAGGATGCCGCGCAGCGCGAGATCGCGATTGGCGCTGGGCGAGACGATGCCCGCATTGTTGCCGCCGAGTTCCAGAATCGAGCGGCCGAAGCGCTCCGCCACCGCGACGCCGACCTTGCGGCCCATTTCCGTGCTGCCCGTCGCGCTGACGATATCGGAGCGCTTGTCCGCGACGAGCGCTGCGCCGACATCGCGCCCGCCGATGATCACCGACGCGAGGCCCGCCGGCGCGTCGCCGAATTCATTGATGGCGTCGCGCAGAATGCGATCGACGGCGAGTGCGGTGAGCGGCGTTTTCTCGGACGGCTTCCACACGACCGCGTTGCCGCACACGAGCGCGAGCGCGGCGTTCCACGACCAGACCGCGACCGGAAAGTTGAACGCCGAGATGATCGTGCACACGCCGAACGGATGCCACGTCTCCGCCATGCGATGGCCGGGACGCTCCGACGCGATCGTCAGGCCGTACAACTGGCGCGAGAGACCGACGGCGAAATCGCAGATGTCGATCATTTCCTGCACTTCGCCGAGGCCTTCCTGAAGAATCTTGCCCGCTTCGAGCGACACGAGCCGGCCGAGCGCCTCCTTTTTCTCGCGCAGGCGATTGCCCAGAAGACGCACGAGCTCGCCGCGTCGCGGCGCGGGTACGTTGCGCCACGCGGCGAACGCGGTGCGCGCGGCGCCGAGGGCAGCGTCGACGTCGGCGGTGGTGTTCTGCTTCACCCGGCCGATGACTTCGCCCGTGACCGGTGAAGTGACGGCGATGTCGCCATCGGTGACGAGGCTCGCGATGCCGAGGTCGGAGAGAATCGATTGTGCGTTCACGATGAGGTCCTTTTGAAGCGGGTCCGTTCTTCAGAACGAAGTTTCTGATACGAAACTTTCGTAAGTCCGGCCACTATACGCGCAGCCGCCGTCGCTCACAACAGCGGACAATATCGGGGTTGTCACCAATGCGCGCGGCCTTTTGTGGCAGTAGATTCGGCTTGTTTCGGGCTTTGCGGCGACGTCGGCCGTCCGCCCGCGCGATGTTATGATCGGAAACAAAACGACTCCCTATGCCCAGCCTCAGCACGAAAAATTCGCCCGAACAATCCGCCTCCGATCTCGGACGCCGGGTGAAACGCGCGCGGCTCGCGCAGGATCTGACGCTCGAAACCGCGAGCCGCCTGTGTGGCGTGTCGCGTTCGGCGCTGTCGAAAATCGAGAACGGGTTGATGTCGCCGACGTTCGACGTGCTGCAGAAAATCGTGCGCGGCTTGCAGATCGATCTCGCCGAACTGTTCGGCACGGCGCCCGCGCCCAACGCAAGCGGCCGGCGGGCGCTCACGCGGCGCAATGAAGGGCAGCGCCACGCGTATCGCGGTTATCAGATGGAATTGCTCGCCACCGAGCTCGCGCACAAGGCGATGCTGCCGTTCCGCATCCGCATTTCAGCGCATACGCTCGATGCCTTCGACGACTGGGGCCGTCACGAGGGCGAGGAATTTCTCTACGTGATAAGCGGCAGCGTGTGCCTCTACTCCGAACTCTACGCGCCCACGCATCTGAACGCAGGCGACAGCATCTACTTCGACAGCCGCACCGGCCACGCGGCCATTTCGACGAGCGATGACGACGCCGAAGTGCTGTGGATGGCGACGGGTGGTGGCGTCCCCGCACTCTCCTCCGCCGCCGATGCGGTGGACGCCGGCTGACGACACTATCGCAGCGCGAGACGCATCGGCATTTCGCTCGGAACCGCGGTAAACGCGCAGACTTCGCGAATGGCGGCCGGGTTGGTGGCGAGTTGCGCGGTGAAGTTCGCCGTCAGCATCGACACGACGAGCCGCATCTCCACCGCCGCCAGATGCCGCCCCGGGCACACGCGCGGGCCCGCGCCGAACTGCAGATAGGCGCGCGGTTCATGCGCGCCGCGCGGCGACGCGCTTTCCGGCGCCGTGCTCTCATGCCGATGGTCGTGCAGCCATCGGTCGGGATCGTAACGCCCGGGATCGGCGTAGTTGTGCGGGTCCATCATCGCCGGGCGATTCAGCATGAACATCTTGGTGCCGGCGGGCAGGCGCACGCCCTGCAGCCGCACTTCCTCGAGCGGTTCGAACGAAAGATACGGCGCGACCGGATGCAGGCGGCTCGCTTCCGTGCACACAGCTTCGCACAGGTCGAGCTCGCGCATCGCGCCGTAGCCCGGGCACACGGCCGAGTCGCCGAGTACGCGCCGCGCGCATGCGGCGACGCGCGCCTGCAACGCGTCGTCGGTGCCGAGAAAGAGCAGCGCCCACGCGATCGACGTCGCGGTCGTCTCCTCGCCCGCGACGAGCATCGTCAGCACGTTGGCGGCGACGTCGTCGTCGGTGATGACGGAGTCGGAGGCATCGCGCAAGGCGAGCATCGCTTCGAGCAGATTGCGCGGCGCATGAGCCGATGTTTCGTCGCGCATGCGTGCGCGCGCCCTCGCCATCAGTTCGCGGATATGGCGATGCACCGCGATCATCGCCTCATCGAACTTGCGGTCGCGCGGAAACTTCACGTAATGCCAGTAGGCGAAGGGCGCGTTCACGCGCGTCATCAGCATCGGCAGCAGCATGCCCAACTGCTCCTGAAGCAGCACGCGCTCGTTTTCCAGCGTGTTCGGATCTTCGCCGAACGCGAGCGCGCTCGTCACGTCCACTGTGAAGCGCTTCAGATCCTCGATCATGTCGACGACGCGCCCCGCATGCGCCGCGGCTTCCCAGCGCCGCCGCAACCGCTCGGTGATCGCGGCGAGCGTCGGATAGAACGCCTTGATGTGGGGAATCGAGAGCGCCTGCATCACGAGGCGGCGCTGCGGTTCCCACGCGGCGCCTTCGATCGAGAAGAGCCCGTTGCAGCCGAACTCCTTCAGGATATTTTCGATGGGCGCATAGCGCCGGTACCGATGCGGCCGCTCGCGCATCACGGCATGCGACAGTTCGATGTCGTTCCAGACGGTGACCGGCGTCGTGCCGAAGCGGAACATGTAGGGCGTGCCGAGTTCGGCGGCCCACCGTTCGAGCGTCAGATGGTGCGTGGCGGGCGGCAACTGATGCAGGTTGCCGATGAACGGCAGGCCGCGCGGCGACGGCAAGTCATCGACTTCGCGCGAAGGTGCGCTGACGGACGCTGCGTACATGATCGGCCTCGGGAAGGCTTGATCTGTGCAGGATAGTGCAGGAGGGGGAGGTCGAGGTGGAAAGTGCGAAGCGCCGCAGGGCGCGGCGCTTAAGGTTTGACGGAACGCGCGATCCTTTTGCGCGCGATCCCGGATTCTTGCGTTTTCGATTGACTTCCGTGGAGCATCACGGGAACGGATAGCGTTGTCGTGCGTGGATCACGTTCACGACTTCGATCCAATCGTCCATCACGCGATAAACCACGACGTAGTTCGGATGCGCGACGACTTCTCGTGTGCCCGGCTCACGACCTGAACGAAACAGAAAGGGGGTGACAGAAGCGGGAATGACAGCCCTTTCAATAATCTCGAACAACGTCAATGCCGCTCGAGGATTGTGTTCAGCTACGTAGTCCGTTAGTTGGTCAAGATCTTCTATTGCTTCAGCGGCCCAGCGTATCGGCAACATCAGGACCCCGACCGTTCCTTCTCTTTGATCTTCGCTTCGAGCTTCGCGCGAATTCGGGACATCGCCTCGTCATGCGGAATTCGCGGCCGCGTATCCGCCATCGAGCGCTGCACTTTCTCGCGAAACCACTTGTCATAAGCTTCCGCTTCTTCGACAGTCGCGAATTCGGACACGGTCGGATCGAGTGGAGTAGGCATTTCAATTTCTCGTTTCATGATGAAAACGATGATAACGCAGGCGTTTGCCCCGCGTAACCTCGGCCATTCGGCCAATTTCACGCGGCCCTAAACGGCGTTCACCTTCTTCGCTTCGTCCACCTTCACCACCGAGCGCTTGAAATAAGGCGAACTCAACGTCGCCGCACCCATATCCGATGCCGCTTCGAGCAGCGCCGGCGCAAGCGCCTCCAGCCGCGCCTCGGGCAAACGGCTCGTCGGTCCGGCGAGACTCACAACGCCCACGACCACACCCGTCACAGGATGATGAATCGGCGCGGCCATCGACGTCATGCCGGCCTCGTAGGTTTCGCTCGCGATCCCGTATCCGCGCTTGCGCGCCGCCTGCAAATCCCCGAGAAATTGCTGGATCGTCTTCGGCGCCTTCGGACCGCCCGAGCCCGGCTTGCCCAGACCGCCCTGCTTCGACACGAGTTCGAGCGCTTCCTCGTCCGTGAGCGACGACAACCACGCCTGTCCGCTCGCCGTGCAATGCAGCGGCGGCTGGCTGCCCATGTCCGGGTCGTAGCGCAAGCCCGACTTCGCGCCCTGCGCCTTGCCGACGAACGTAATGTGATCGTCCTCGACCACGCCCAGCCGCGCCAGCTCGCCCGACTGCGCCGCGAGCCGGTCGAGCACGGGCTGCGACACGTCGAGCACGCCGCCCGTCGACAGATAGATGAGCGCGAGCGACACGAGCTTCAACGCGAGCATGTACTCGCCGTGATCCTCGTCCTGCCGGACATAGCCTTCGTCGATCAGCATCGCGAGCAGCCGGTGCGTGCCGCTGCGCGGAATGTTGAGCGTATCGGCGATGGCGGCGAGCTGCATCCGCCCGCCGTTTTTCGCCAGCAACTCGATGATCGACAACGCCCGCTCAAGATTTCCTGCCATCTTTCAGTCTCTCGAAGTTCCGATTCGGAATGAGAACACGATTCCACCTCGGAATTCAACCGGCATGCATCAATGTTCGGCGTATGTTTCCTGCAGCACCGCGAGCGTCGCCTCGCGCAGGCGCTTCGCACGGGTCACTGCGTTCGCGGTCTTCGCCCATTCGTTCATCGGCACTTCGATCGACAGAGGCAAGCCATCCGGCAATGCACGCAGGATGCCCGCGAGATCGATTCCGCCCTCACCCGGAATCATGCGCTCGGCGCGCGCCTGATACAGCAGCGTGTCGAGGTCGGCCGGACGCTCGGCGGGGGCGTCGCAGAACTGCACGTAGCCGAACCATTCGCACGGCAGCTCGCGCAGCGTTTCTGTCGACGATCCCGCGCGGTCGAAATGAATCGGATCGACGATCAGGCCCGTGTTCGCACGCCCCGCCGCCTTCACGATGCGCGCGCCCTGCACGATGTCCTTCGCGTCGGTCCAAGGCATAGGTTCGAGCGACGGCGACAGGCCATACGGTTTCGCGAGATCGCAGAGCGCCGCGAGCCGCTCGGCCGTGCGCGCCTCATCGGGATCGTTGCCCGCGACGAGCACGTAGCGCGCGCCCAGCGCCGCGGCGGTTTCGAGCATCGGCTCGTAATCGGCGACCTTCGTGTCGGGCTTGAGACGCAGGATTTCGGCATCGAGCACGCCGATTCCGGTGTCCTTCAAAGCCGCGAGCGTTTCGCGCCGCAAAGGCGTCGCGCCGATGATCTCGTGGCGCACCTCGGTATCCGTCGCGGGCACGAGTCGCAGGCCGACGAAATCGTAGCCCGCCTGCGCGGCGCACTCGACCATCTGCGGCGGCGTCAGTTCGAGGACCGTCAGCGCGGAGAGGGACAGCTTGCGTCGTGACATCGCCTGTCTCCTTAGCGCAGCGGCGAGAACGGCGCCGGCATGTAGATGGTCGATTCCATCGTCGTCAGATGGGCCGGTCCGCCCTTGGGCGGCCAGATGCCGTCCTTCACGGCTTCCGCACGAATGCGCGAGCGCTCGTCGACACTCTTGTACGGCCAGATATTGAGAAAGCGCGGCACGGTGCCGTCGAGCGCGTACATCGCGCCGATGAGCGGCGAGCGCGTCGTGCGCTCCGGCACGGCGTTCTGCCATGCATCGATCGTATGTTGCAGGCTCGCGAGCTTCGTGCCGTAGACGCGCATCTCGTAGATGCCGCCGTGCACGGCCGGCTCGATCGGCGGCAGAAACGGAAAGAGCGCGTAGCTGCTCACTTCGACATCGGTGATGAATTCGCCGCAGCCGAACGGATTGCCTTCGAGCAGCAGGCGCTGGCGTTCCTTGATCAACGCCGCCTCCGATTCGAAGCCGCGCAGCACCATCACCTTGCCCAGCGCGCCGATATCCGAATACCAGCAGCCGAGCAGCTTCGAGCCGGACGCGTCGCCGGCATTCTTGATGTTCTCGAAAACCTGCGCGTTCGCGCCGATCTTCACCGTCAACGTGACTGTGTCGTACAGAGTCATTGCAGAGTCCTTGCCTGTTTGAAGTTGGAGAGATTCGTGATGTCGACGCGTGCCGGTTCGGCCAGTTCAAGGCCCGCGAGATAGCCGAAGGTCATTGCCGGGCCGAGCGTGATGCCGCCTGCGGGATAGTGTCCGCCCATCATGCTCGCCGCGTCGTTGCCGATCGCGTAGAGGCCATGGATCGGCGCGCGCGATTCGTCGAGCACGCGCGAACGCGCATCCGTCGACAGTCCCGCGAAGGTGCCGAGGCTGCCCGGCACGAGCTTCACCGCATGAAACGGACCGTCGACGATCGGCGCGAGACACGGATTCGGCGTGTGCGAAGCATCGCCCTGAACGCGGTTGTACGGCGTCGAGCCTTTGTGGAATTGCGGATCGAAGCCGTCTTTCGCGTAGCCGTTGTATGTGGCGACGGTCTCGGCGAGGCCGCGCGCATCGATGCCGCATTGCTGCGCCAGCGCTTCGAGCGTCGGCGCGGATTTCAGGTAACCCGAGCGTTCGTAAGGGCCGAGCGGAAACGGAAACGGCTTGGCGAATCCGAGGCCGTATCGGCGCTGAAACCGATGATCGCAGACGAGCCACGCGCACGCCTCCTCGCCCGGCGGCGTCGTGCCGATGAGCGCGGAGATGAAGTCGTAGTACGACGACGCCTCGTTCGTGAAGCGCCTGCCCGCGCGCGTCACCGCGATCACGCCCGGCTTGGCGCGCTCGATCAGATGCGGAAACGCGGCTGTATCGCCTTTGCCCTTCGGCACGAGCGAGACCGGCGCCCACGCGGCGGGCGCTTCGAGCGAAGCATCGAAATGCGCGCCGGCCGCTTCGCCGATACGAATGCCATCGCCGGTATTGCTCTTCGGCGCCGCCGACCAGTGCGGTGTGTAGGGAAACGTCGCTGCCTGACGCTTCGCGTCGTGCGGATAACCGCCGCACGCGAGCACGACGCCGCGCCGCGCGCGCACTTCGTGCATCACGCCTTCGATCTCGACGCGCGCGCCCGTCACGCGATCCTGCTCGCGGATGAGCGACACGGCGCGGGCGCGCGTGCGCAAATCGACACCCCGGTCCGCCGCCGACTTCAAGAGACGCGCGACGAGCGCATTGCCATTCACGAGATGCATCGAACGCCGGTAACGCAGCAGATGCCACGCGAACGCGGCGAAGCGCTTCGTCACGTGCCATGCCGATTTCGCGCTGCGCGTCGCGTTCAGAAAATGCGCGAGGTCTTGTCCCGATGCGATCGCCATGCCCTTGATCGTCACTTCGGCCAGCGGCGCACGCAGCTTGTCGATCAGCGGACCGAGCTCGCGCCCGTCGAACGGCATCGCGCAGACCGAGCGCCCGCCCGTGGCCGCGCCTTGCGTCGTGTGGAAATCGGGAATGCGATTGCCGTCGATGAAGCGCATCGACGTATTGCGTTCGAAGAACTCGATCATGCGTGGGCCGTGTTCGATGAGCGCATCGGCCTTCGCGGCGTCGAACTGCGCGCCGAGTTCGCTCTTCAGATACGTGCGCGGCACGCCTTCATCTTCGACGATGCCCGCGCGCGTCGCGAGCGGATTGCGCGGAATCCACATCCAGCCGCCCGACCACGCGGTCGTGCCGCCGAACACGTCCTCTTTTTCGCAGACGAGCACGGACAGGCCCTGCGTGGCGGCGGTGACGGCCGTCGACAAGCCGCCCGCGCCGGAGCCCAGCACGAGGACGTCGCATTCGAGAATCGGTTCGAGTTTCATTTGGCGTGGGCGTGGAGATCGATCGGCAACGTGAGTGCTTCATCGCGCGTGTCCGTCAGCGCGGCGCTCGCCGGCTGCTGCGCGCGCGCGGTCGCATGACGCGCCGCCAGATAGCCGAACGCGAGACCCGGACCCAGCGTGATGCCGGGACCCGGATAGACGCCGCCCATCACCGATTGCATGTCGTTGCCGCACGCATAGAGGCCGCCGATCGGCCGGTCCTCGCGATCGAGAAGGCGCGCGTCCGTGTCGGTGACGAGGCCGGTTGCGGCGCCGATATCGCCCGGATAGAGCCGCACCGCATAGAACGGCGCCTGTCCGATCGGACCGAGGCACTTGTTCGGGCCGGTCCAGTTTGCGTCGCCATTGGCGTTCTGGTAATCGGTCGTGCCGCGCTGGAAGTCCGCATCGACGCCGGTCTGCGCATAGCGATTGATGCGCGCGACGCTATCGGCGAGACCTGTCTTGTCGATGCCGAGCTTCGTCGCCAGTTCGTCGAGCGTCCTGCCTTCGACGAGATAGCCATCGGCGAGAAACGGCGCAAGCCCCTTGCCGCCCGGACGCACCATGCCGAGCCCGTACTTGCGCAATCCTTCGGAGTCCGTGACGAGATACGCGGGCACCGAAGGCGTCGTTTCGTTCGCCTTCTGCATCGCGATGCCGAAGAGGTGATACGACGTGTTCTCGTTCAGGAAGCGCCGGCCCGTCTTGTCGACGGTGATCATGCCCGGCTTGCCGCGATCCATGATGAAGTGCGGGAACACGGCGGTCGTGCCGTCGGCGCGCTTGCGCACGGAAACCGGCGCCCAGAATGCATTCGAGAGCGCGCCTTCGCCGAAGCGCGCGCCAGCGGCCAGCGCGAGATCCTGTGCGCTGCCCGTGTGGCCGGGCGCGCCGGGACACCACGCCGGATCGGCGCCCGGCAGCATCGCGGCGCGACGCGTCGGATGACGGTTGAAGCCGCCGCTCGCGAGGATCACGCCGCCTTTCACATTGACGCGACGCAGTTCGTTGACGTGGCTCAGCGTGACGGCTTCGATGCCGTTCGGGCCGCTGTGCAGCGCATCGACCTTCGTGCCCGTCAGCACCGTGACGCCACGCTGCAGCAACGAATGCAGCAGTCGTCCGATCAGCGCGTTGCCCATCACCAACCGTGTGCCGCGCGGCGCGCTCATGCGATCGCGCGCGTGTCGCGCGAGCAGCTTCACCGCATGTCCGAACGACGCGAACGACTTCGTCATGTTGAGCAGATGCCCGACGTCGTCGCGGTCGACCATCATGCCGCCGAGCACGGTGAATTCGGGAATCGGCGGACGAATCAGCGAAAACGCGCGGCCGAGCTTGCGTCCGTCGAAGGGCAGCGGCTCCAGCGCGCGGCCGCGCAGCGTCGAGCCCTCGACTTCCGACAAATAGTCCGGATGAAACGGACGCGCGCGATATTTCACGTCGGAGTTCGCTTCGATATGCGCGACCGCTTTCGGGCCGGCATCGAGAAACGCGCGGCGCATCGCGGCGCTGCTGCGCTCGCCGACCGCGCGATTCAGGAAGCCTTCGGCATTCGCGGATGTATCCTCGCGATTGACGCCCGCCGCGTGCGCCGACGCGGGAATCCACGTCGTTCCGGCCGAGAAGGCCGTCGTGCCGCCGACATATTCCGTGCGCTCGACGAGCAGCACGCGCGCGCCGTCGATGGCCGCGACGAGCGCCGCCGACATGCCCGCGCCGCCCGCGCCGATCACTACTACATCGAACGTTTCGTTCGGTCCCAGATTATCCAGTGTCTCCACCATTCGTCCGCTCCGTCGCGCGTCACATCGCCGTTCTTCCGACGATTCGAAACACGTGTTTTCAGTAGAACTCGCTTTGATATTGGAATAGTATTCCAGAAATGCGAGAGAAGCCAAGTTCTTTTTGAGACGAAAGGAGAAACGGGATGCGAGTACTGGTGACAGGTGGAAGCGGCTTTCTGGCGGCGTGGGTGATGCGGCGGCTGCTTGCTCGCGGCATGGACGTGCGCGCCTTCGACGTGCGCGAGGACGCGCGGCTCTTGCGCGCGCTCGCGCCCGAACGTGCCGATGACGTCCAATGGCGCACCGGCGATATCAGCGAAGCGCGCGATGTCGCGAGTGCGCTAGACGGTTGCGACGCCGTGATCCATCTGGCCGGCGTGCTCACGCCCGCCTGCTCCGCCGATCCGGTGCGCGGGGCGCGCATCAATCTGATCGGCACGCTCAACGTGTTCGACGCGGCCATCGCGTGCGGTTTGCGCGCCGTGCTCTATGCCAGCAGCGCGGGCGTCTTCGGCCCGGACGATGGCGCAACGCCCTTTCCCACGACGCACTACGGCGCGTTCAAGCTCGCGTGCGAAGGCTCGGCGCGCGCCTACTGGCACGATCATGGGATTGCGAGCATCGGCTTCCGGCCGCTCGTGGTGTACGGCGCAGGGCGCGAGACGGGTTCGAGCGCGGGGCCGAGCCTCGCGTGCCGTGCGGCCGCGCGCGGCGAGCCCTATACGATTCCGTTCACCGGTGCGACGGGCCTCGTCTACGCCGATGACGTCGCCGCCGCCTACGAGCGCGCGCTCACGCACCGGTTCGACGGCGCGCACGCGTTCACGCTCGCCGGCGACATCACGCCGATGCAAAGCCTGATCGCGACGTTGAAGCAGATCGCGCCGCACGCGCGCATCGACGCGGCGGGCGCGCCGTTGCCCATCGCGACATCCTTTCCGGACGATCCCGCGCTCGCCCGCATGCTGCCCGGCCTGACCAGCACGCCGCTCATCGAGGGCTTGCGGCAAACCGTGGCGTTCTACCAGTAGGCAAACCGGGTCTTGGCACCGCGCGTTCCCTGGGGCACGATCCCTATTTCTGGAACACGGTGCCAAGCATGCACGACACGACCCGAACGCCCGCGACGACTACGAGGCTGCTCAAGGGCATCCTCCCGATCAACCGCGCCGCCGCGTTGCGCGATGTGCTCGCCGGCGTCTCGCTCGCGTCGATGGACATTCCGCAAGTGCTCGGCTATGCGCGCATCGCCGGCATGCCCGCGGTGACGGGCCTTTACACCGCGTTCCTGCCGCTTTTCGCGTTTGCGCTCTTTGGCGCATCGCGGCATCTCGTGGTCGCCGCCGATTCCGCAACGGCGACGATTTTCGCGAGCAAACTTTCGTCGATGGCCGCGACGGGCAGCCCGGAATACGTCGCGCTGGCGGGCATGGTCGCACTGCAGACCGCCGCGCTGTTGCTGCTCGCGCGCCTGTTCAAGCTCGGCTTTCTCGCCGATTTTCTGTCGCGCACCGTGCTGACGGGCTTTCTCGCGGGCGTGGGCGTGCAAGTGTCCATCGCGATGCTCGGCGATCTTTTCGGCATGACGGTGCCGTATCCGTCCTCGCGAAGCCTCGCCCAGTTCGTCTACGTCGTCGGCCATGTCATGCACGCGCATGGGCCGACGCTTATGCTCGCGCTCGCCGTGATCGTCGCGATTCTCGGCTGCAAGCGCCTGGCGCCGCGCCTGCCGGTGCCACTGCTCGTGGTGATCGGCAGCATCGCCGCGAGCAAGGCGTTCGACTTCGCCGCGCACGGTATTTCGGTGCTCGGTCCCGTCGACGGCGGCCTGCCCGCGCTCCGCTTTCCCGATGTCACCTGGCAGCAATCGCTCGACCTCGTGCCCGTCGCGGCCTCGTGTTTCGTGATGATCATCGCGCAGAGCGCAGCCGCGGCGCGCGTCTTCGCGCAGCAGTATCACGAGGACGTCGACACCAACAGCGACATTCTCGGACTCGCCGCGGCGAACGCGGCGGCGGCGTTGAGCGGCACCTTCGTCGTCAACGGCAGCCCGACGCAAACCGCGATGGCCGAGCGCGCCGGCACGCGCAGTCAGCTCGGACAGCTCGCTTTCGCGGCGGTCGTCGCTGTCGTGCTGCTGTTTCTGAGCGGCTATCTGCGCTATCTGCCGCACTGCGTGCTTGCGGGCATCGTGTTTACGATCGCGATCGGCTTGATCAACGTGCAAAGCCTGAAGGACATCCGCGCCGAAAGTCCGGGGGAATTCGCGCTCGCGCTCATCACGGCCGGCGCGGTGGTGCTGGCGGGCGTCGAGCACGGCATTCTGCTCGCGGTCGCGCTCTCGCTGATGCGGCACGTGCGCCACAGCTATCATCCGCACACGATGGTGCTCACTCCCGTCACGCCCGGCAAACCGTGGCAGTTCATGCCGACCGCGCCCGGCGCGACGACCGCGCCGGGCCTGATCGTCTACCGCTTCGGCGCGGATCTGTTCTACGCGAACGATCATTTTTTCGCGGCGGAAGTGACGAAGCTCGTCGATACGGCGCCCGACGGTCTGCGCCATCTCGTCGTCGATGCCGGCGCGATCACCGATCTCGATTACTCGGCCGCGCGTACGATCGGCGACCTGGTCCAGACGCTGCGCGCGCGCGGTGTCGGCGTGATTTTCGGCCGCGTAAACCGCTTCCTGCACAACGACATGGACCGGCACGGGCTCACGCAAGTGCTGGGCGCGTCGAACGTGTTCGACACGCTGCATCAGGCGCTCGCGGCCGCCGGCGTGAATCCGGAGCCGCACGAGCCGAACGCGCTGTGAGCCGCGGTTAAAAGCTTGTGTCGGTGGTGGCTGAAAGGGAGGACCGTTAGTTGCCTCTCCTATCTTTATGATTTTGTTGAATGCTATTCCATTTTCAACTAGTATTCATCAAACGAGCTGCAAGATATCTTTTCGATCTGTGATTTAGGAGGCAACCGAGGCATGGCGCAGGACACTACTTTTTCCGCATCGCTCGATGCGGGCCTGAGCGGCGCGACGCGCGTCTATTTCATCGTCGGCGATCCGATCGCGCAGGTGCGCTCGCCGTCCGGCGTGACGGCGGCGCTGCGCGCGGCGGGCCGCGACGCGGTCGTGATCCCGGCGCATGTCGCGCCCGGCGATCTTGGCGCGTTCTTCGCGGGCATCGCGCCGCTGCAGAACTGCGACGGTGTGATCATCACCGTGCCGCACAAATTCAGCGCGACTGAGTATTGCAAGTCGCTGACGGATGAAGGCGCGTTTCTCGGCGCGGTCAACATGCTCAAGCGCAACGCCGACGGCTCCTGGCACGGCGGCGCATCGGACGGCATCGGCATGGTCGCCGCGTTGCGGGACGCGGGATGCGAACCGAAGGCGAAGCGCGCGCTCCTGATCGGCGCGGGCGGCGCGGGATCGGCGATCGGCCATGCGCTCGTCGATGCCGGCGTGGCGTCGCTCGCGATCCGCGATTTCGATGCCGTGCGCACCGGCGCCCTCGCCTCGCGCCTCACCGCGCTGGGTCGCGGCACCGTGAGCATCGCCGACGATTCCCCCGCCGAAACCTACGACCTCATCGTGAACGCATCGCCGGCGGGCATGCGTCCGGGCGATCCGCTGCCGATCGATGTCTCACGCCTGACTCCGACCACCTTTGTCGGCGACGTGGTGACCAAGCCGCCGCTCACGCCGTTCATCGAAGCGGCCCGCGCGCGCGGCTGCACGACCGTCACCGGCACGCAGATGTTCGGCCGCGTGTGCGACGCGATCGTCGCGTATCTGCTGAAGGACTGAAGACGCGAGGCATTTAGCCGCGCAGTGATTCAGAGCATTCTGGTTCAATCGCCAGCCGCATTCGTTCAACATTCCGGCCGCGCATTCGCGTCCCTCACGACGCGCGCCGGCCTGCTGCTTCGAAGTGAATCGCCGATAAGCGCCGCCTCTCACAGGGCGGCGTTTTTTTGCGCGACGTTTCGGCCACGCCGGCGTGAGCGCGCGTTTCCCAAGTGACTCGCGCGCTTGCTTCGAGGACCCATGAAACGCGTGCAGGCGCACGCAAGAGGCTGGAATGAAATCGGATCAAAAAGGAATTCAACGCGCGGCGCGTACGAGCTTCGCGGCCATCGCATTCGCCATGCTGGCCGCGTGCGCGACCGGACCGGGCGCATCGGCGCCGCTGCCGGCGGACAGCACGCTCGCGACCGGCCGCATCGTCGGCAAGCAATATCTGACGACCGTGTCGACGGGCGCGGCGGGGTCTTCAGGACCGACGCTCGGCGTGGGCGGCGGCGGCATCGGCGGGAATGGCTGGAATGGCGTGGGCGGCGGCGCGGGCCTGAGCTTCGATCTGACGAGCCTGTTCCAGAAAAGTCCCGAACAGACCGCGAAAATCTACCGCTACAGCGTGCAGATGAAGGACGGCTCGAAGCGCGACATCGACAGCACGCTCGATCTCAACGACGGCGCGTGCGTGACGACGATCGATTCCAGTCAGCCCGGCTACCCAAGGCTCGCCAGCGGCGACGCCTGCTGATCTTCCGGGGCGGCTCGTCCGATGAGCCGCCCCGACAGCGCGGCGGCAACGCGCTGCACCACGGGCGCCCAGTCGCCCGGCACGCGCTGGCGAATGAGCCGCACCGAGTCGTACCACGGCTGCGTCTCGCCTTCACCCCAGCACCAATGAGATGCGCGGTCGATCATCGCGAGCACCGGCTTGCCGAGCGCGCCGCCCAGATGCAGCGGCGAACTGTCGACGGTCACGAGTATGTCGAGCGCGCTGACGAGCGCGGCGGAATCGTGAAAATGCTCGCGATATTCCGGCAACCCGGCGATGCGCGCGCCAGCCGAGCGCATTGCGGCGATATCGCCTTCGCGGCCCGGCGCGACCGGATAGAACGCGACGTTCGGCAAGCGCCAGAGCGGCGCGAGCGCTTCGATGGGAATGCTGCGCTGCGCATCGCGGCGATGCGTCGGACTGCCCGCCCACACGAGACCGACGCGCAGCGCATTCGTGCCGTCCGACGCAAGCGCACGCCGCCATATGTCGATGCGCTCCGGCGCGGCGTCGAGATACGCGCGGCCATCGACCTGATGGGGCAACAGCCCGATCCAGGCCGGCATGCTCATCATGCCGACGGTGTAATCCATCGCACCGAAATCATGCGCTTCGATCGCGACGCAATCCGGCACGAACCGCTGGATGAGCGGATGCAGCGCCGCGCGCACCGCCAGTAGCGCCTCACCGCCGTTTCTGCGCACGCCGTCCGCGAACTGCGGAAAGTAGCGCACGAACTGGAGGTCGTCGCCGAAGCCGAGTTCGCTGTACACCACGACGCGCTTGCCGTCGAGCGGCTCGCCACGCCAGCGCGGCGCGATCCGCTCCATGCACGCGACGACACCGTTCTCGCCGTGCGCCGAGGTACGACGTTCGAAACGTGTCCAGCCGGCCCGCCAGCCGCCGCGCCGCAATTCGAGATCCGCGAGATCGACGGCGAGCCAGTTCGCATCCGGCGTCTGCGAAAGCGCCCCACGATACAAGGCTTCGGCTTCCTGATAACGTGCCTGTTCGTTGAGATACATCGCGATTGCGCCGGTCACGCGCCCGTCGCCGGGATGATGCAGCGCGGCTTCGCGCATGACTGCTTCCGCTGACACACTGTCGTGACGTCGCCAGAGGCAGTGGCTCAATTGCCAGCGAAGTTCGAAATCGTGCGGGAAGCGCTGCAGGGCTTGGAGACAGAAGCGTTCGAGCGCGGACCAGTCGCCTGAGCGGCGAATATCGAGTGCGATGGATAGCGCGTGGTCCGCATCGAGCGGAACGTTGTGTGCGTGGGAATCTTGCGGCGATGCGGCTGGGTCGAAAGGCATGAACGGCGGAAGCAGGAAATTATTGAAACGCCTGCTGAGTTTATATGATTCGCACGACCTAAGAGCGCCTCGAAACACAAGACAAATCTGAAAATCGAAACAGTACGATCGATTACTTTGCATCTCGAACTATCCACGCGAACCGTCGTGAAACGCAGTAATTCGCGTCGGCGATTGTGCGCGACGCGGGGCTTTGTCATACTGCGTTCAGTTGCCCTGTCTCCTTAAGCGCCCGCTCTCGAACTATCGAGCCCACAAGCGGACGCCCCCTCGCCGCCTCTCCAGGCGGCATTTTTTTGCGCGCGACCTATTAGCTTTGACGTAAATCTCTGATTTACAAGCAATCCTATGATAATCATAGGAACGCGAGGTCCGTTTCGAATCAGGTGGCGAACCGCTCCTCGTTGCTGAGTCAGCGCTCCACGTGTGCGGATGAATTCAAAAGGTGGCCCCGAAAGAGAAAAAGCCGCTCAAAGCCGGGTGGTTGACGCTGCTAGAATGCGCGGTCAAACGGAAGGGGACGCGGTGGAAAAGCGAAGAGTAGGCTGGATCGATGCGGCAAAGGGAATTGGCATTTTCTTCGTGGTTCTCGGCCACAGCCCGCTTTCCTATGAGAGCCGGGCGTTCGTGTACGCGTTTCACATGCCATTGTTCTTCTTTCTTTCCGGGTTTCTTGTCGCCAAAGCGAACTCGCTTTCGATGGCCGACAAGGCCAGATCGTTGCTGTTCCCCTATTTGCTGCTGTGTCTCATACAACTCGCAATCTTCAACGCGTATGAGAAAGCGCTCAACGAAGACCCGACAACGACAGCACAGGTCATATGGGGATTTCTGTACTCGTCCGCACCAGCGCTGAAAATCGACAAGCCCTACTGGTTCCTCCCGTGCCTGTTTGTGACCTTCGCATATTTCAAAATACTCACGCGACTGAGGCCAACATGGACATTGGCAATGACAGCCGTTTTTCTTTCGATCATTGCCTACCAATACAGCCTGATAGCAAGGTCAATGCACCTGCCTAGGTGGCCTTGGAGTTCCGATACGGCATTGATGGCCGTTTGCTTCATGATCGCTGGCTACCTATGCCGACCGCTCTCGCCCGTGATCGAGCGCTTACGAAGACGCACGTCGCTTTATCTCGCAGCACTTTTGTTTTTCGCGGTATGGGTGGTAGTTCAGTTCAACAGCCGAAGCGACATGCTCGGACTCGGCTACGGACGCCATCTATACCTCTATGCGGCCGGATCGGCCGCGGGCATTGCTGCCTCCATCTTGCTGGCGCAAGCGCTGTCACGCGTCACAATAATGAAATGGCTAGGCGAAAACAGCCTCACGCTTTTCATGTTCCAAGGCAACGTTTTGATACTTATTAACGTTGTAATCGGGCAGTTGAATAATGCGCAAATCACCGATTGGCATGTGGCAGACACACTCAAGTGGGGATTGATTTACGCCCTGGTCGCAATCGTCGCGTTGATCCCATTCTGCTGGCTTGTGAACAGATATACCCCGTGGCTGGTGAGAGGTCTACCTAAAGCATCGCAGAAATCAGTCGCGGTCAGATAGGCCAGGTGGCTGTCGGCATGGGAAAAAGCGCCTGCGCCCGGTTTGGCTGGGTGACATAAATTCCAGACGAATAATCGATGATTCGAGGCGGTGCCTTACTGCGTACGACGACTGCCTATGCTCTACCTTCGACGTAATTGCCTGCCTTCCCTCCGCCTGCGACGATGCAATCACACCGTTCATCGACAAGGAGAAGGACATGCCCGCGAATCGACATAGCGTCCACGCCGAAATCGCCCGCCCGGGTTACATCGCCACAACCGGCGGCGTCGAGCTCTTTTATCGCGACTGGCAGCCCCAAGGCACGCCCGGCAACGGCAAGACGATCGTGTTCGTTCCGAGCTATTCGCTGCCGAGCGACATGTGGGCGTATCAGATGCTGCCCCTCGCGCGCCAGGGCTTTCGCTGCATCGCCTACGACAGGCGCGGCCACGGCCGTTCGAGCGATCCGGGCGGCGGCTACGACTACGACACGCTCGCGGACGACCTCTCCGCCGTCATCGACGCGCTGGATCTCACCAACATCACGCTCGTAGGCTATTCGATGGGCGGCGCCGAAGCCGTGCGCTATCTCACGCGTCACGGCAGCGCACGCGTTGCGCGCCTTGCGCTGATCGCATCGACCTTGCCCATGCTCGCGAAGACGCCGGATCATCCGGAGGGCATCGACCGCGCCTATTTCGACGCCTTCCAGCAGGACTTGATGACGGACTATCCGCGGTGGCTCGCCGATAACGCCCGGCCATTCGCCGGGCCGGACGCGTCGCAGGCGATGATCGACTGGATCCGGGAAATGGCGTTGCGCACATCGCATCAGGCGCTCTTCGCGTGCAACGAAACGGTCAACGTCGGTGATTTTCGCGACGAGTTGCGCGACATCGACGTACCGACGCTCATCGTGCAGGGCGACCGCGATGTGTCGAATCCGCTCGAACTCACGTCGCAACGCACGGCGCGCCTGATACCGAACGCGCGGCTCGTCGTCTACGATGGCGCGCCGCATGGCGTCTTTCTGAGCGATGCGGCGCGACTGACAGCGGACATCGGCGCGTTTGCGTCGGAGTCTTGAAGGCCTGTCTGTGGCAGTGGCTTAATAGTTTGTCGGATAAGCGCTGAGTCCTGACGCGTATGAAAACACTCATATCAATAGACTCTGCAAGAATCCCGGCACACCGTAGCACTGCGAATCGACACAAGGGTCTGTTCATCTCCACCGGAGCACCGCGATGATCTTCCACGCATCCATTCCCGCCCACGATCCGAAGCACGTCGCGCATGTGCTCGCCGAACTGTGGGACGGCTTCGCCGCGCCGTTTTCGCCGTTTCCCGATGCGTGGATGGCGGTCGCGGGCGACGAGCGCGGCAGCATCATCGAGGTCTATCCGAGCGACAAGGTGATCACGCCCGGCGGCGGCCACGAGGAAAGCGTCAGCTACGGCGCGGATACGCTGAAGCGCCCGCCGTATAGCGCGTTTCACATGGCGATCGCGACGAAGCTGAGCAGCGAAGACGTCATCGCGATCGGCGAGCGCGAAGGCTGGCGCGCGGTGCACTGCACACGGGGCGACAACTTCTTCCACGTGATCGAGTTCTGGATCGAAAACTCGACGATGCTCGAATTTCTCACGCCCGACATGCAGGCCGAATACCTCGCCTTCGCCACGCCCGAAAATTTCAAGGCGATGGCGGCCGCCGCCGCCGTGCCTCAGTAAGCGCGTTCCCTGGCGGAAGGATCGCTGCGCAGTCCGACCATCAGCGCGGCGCCGCTCGCGAAGAGCAGCAGCGAAAGCAGATGCACGGCGAGATCCATGCTGCCCGTCGCGGTGCGGATCTGGCCGATCACCCACGGACTCACGATGCCGCTCGTGATGCCGATACTGCTGATGACCGCGATGCCCGCCGCCGCGGTCTTGCCCGGCAGATGGCTCGCCGGCACGGCCCAGAAAATCGGCAGCGCGGCGAAGATCAATGTCGCGGCGAGCGAGAGAATCGCGAGCATCAGTGGGAAGCTCGGGAAGTGCAGCGTGAGCGCCGCGAGCGCGATGCCACCGCCGATCGTGCAGCACGCGAAGTGCTTGCGCCGCTCGGCGACCCGATCCGAATGGCGCGCGATCAGAATCAGCCCCACCGCGCCGATCGCGTTCGGCACCACCGTGTAGAGGCTGACGGACACGACATCGGTGATGCCGAAATCGCGGATCATCAGCGGCATCCAGAAGCTCAGCGTCAGCGACGCGCACGTCAGCGAAAAATAGATGAACGCGAAGAGATAGACGCGCGGATTGCGCAACGCGTCGAGCAGGCCGCGACGGTCGTGCGTGTCGGCGTGGGCGGTCGTTTCGGCGCACAGCGCGGCCAGGCGCTCCTGTTCCGTCTGCGTGAGCCAGTGCGCATCGCGCGGGGTGTCGACCAGAAGCTTCAAGGCGATGAGCCCGAGCAGCATCGCGGGTGCGCCTTCGATCGCGAACATCCATTGCCAGCCGTGCATGCCCATGACGCCTGACATGTCGCGCATGATCCAGCCGGACACCAGGCCGCCGAACACGCCCGCTACCGCGACGCCCGCGAAAAACACCGACATCACGCCCGCGCGCCGTTTCGCGGGAAACCAGTACGTCAGATAGAGCACGATGCCCGGAAAGAAACCCGCCTCGAACACGCCGAGCAGAAAACGCAGCAGATAAAAGTGTCCGGGCGTCGAGACGAACATCATGCCGACCGAGGCCGCGCCCCACAGCAGCATGATCCGCGTGAACGTGCGGCGCGCCCCGAATTTCGCGAGAAGCAGGTTGCTCGGCACTTCGAAGAGCACATAGCCGACGTAGAATACGGCGGCCCCGAGGCCGTACATCGCATCGGAGAAGCCGAGATCGTGCTTCATCTGCAACTGCGCGAAGCCGATATTGATGCGGTCCAGAAACGACACCACGTAGCACAGAAACAGAAACGGAATGATGCGCCACGCGACTTTGCGGAACAGCGCATCGTCCGACAGGGCGTGCATTTGCGCGGCGGCGCTCGGGCTGAGCGCCGCCGTACCGATCGACTTCGACATGTCTCGCTCCAGATGGGCGTGAGAAGGCCGGCGTCTTGATCGCGCCTTTTGCCTGAAAGGAAGAAAGCGCGGCGCGTGTCAATACGCGCCGCGAGAGAAGCCGCTCAGTCCTGCAGGGCGGCCCACATGTCCTTGTCGCGCTGGGCCGTCCAGATGCGCGGGTGCTTGAGCCCGCTCGCTTCGTCATAGGCGCGCGACACGTCGAACGGCAGGCAGTGCTCGTAGATGAAGACGTGGCCGAACTTCGGGTCCATCGCCTTGCGGGTATGCGCCATCGAGCCCTTCAGATCGAGCTTCTCGGCGACAGCCTCGCGGCCCGCCTGAAGCAGCGTCGTGACGAAATCCTTCGTGTAGTCGAGGCCCTTGTCCACTTCCGCCGGCGACAGCAGCGCGGGACCGCGCCCCGGCACGAGCTTGTCCGCCTTGAGCGCGCGCAGCGCTTCGAGCGTCGCGGGCCACTCCTCCAGTTGCGCATCGCCGCAATAGCAGGCGGCGTCGTACTCGACGAGATCGCCCGAAAACAGCACTTTCTGCGACGGCAGCCAGACGACCGTGTCGCCCTTCGTGTGGCCCGAGCCGAGATGCGCGATCTTCACTTCGAGCTTGCCGAGGAACAACGTGATTTCCTTCTCGAAGACGAGCGTCGGCCACGTGAGGCCGGGCACCGACTCGACGCCGGCGAACAGACGCGGAAAGCGCTCGATCTCCGACTTCATGTCCTGCTCGCCGCGTTCGACGATCATTTCATACGTGCCGCGGCTCGCGATGACCTGCTGCGCGCCTTCCGCGAAATACGCCGACGCGCCGAGCACGCGCACCGCATGGTAATGCGACAGCACGACGTATTTGATCGGCTTGTCGGTGACGCTGCGGATTTTCGCAATGAGGTCCTGCGCCATCGCGGGCGTGGCGGTCGTATCGACGATCAGGACGCCGTCATCACCGATAATCACGCCCGAGTTCGGATCGCCCTCGGCCGTGTACGCATACGCGTTCTCGGAGAGTTGCGTGAAGGTGATCTTCTTCTCTTCCAGATCGGCCTGCGATGCAAATGCTTTTGCCATGGTCGTGTCTCGCTTCCATTCTCGTGGGGATGGGAAGATGATCGGCGTGAAGCTGATTTTTGTCAACAGCAAGCAACCTTGCTATTTGCAAATTACGGGTAAATACCGAATCGCTTCATCGGATGATTGCGGCTCGGCTAACATTTGCGCTTCGACCACATCCGGTTCACTTATTTCGTTCGCGGAGTCCTCTTGGCTCGTCCAGTCCCTGCCACGCCCGAAGAGAAAAAACAGCGCGGCATCCAGAGCGTCGAAGTCGGCGCGCGTTTGCTCGATGCGCTCGCCGCGCGGCGCGAGCCGCTCGCGTTGAGCACGCTGGCCGAGGCCGCCGGGCTGTCGAGTGCCCAGGCGCACACGTATCTCGTGAGCCTCACGCGTCTCGGGCTCGTCAAGCGCGACGCGCTCACCGGCAACTACGAGCCGGGTCCGCTTTCGCTGCGTCTCGGTCTGTTGAATCTGGAACATCAGCCGGCGTATCGCGCGGCCGCGCCACGCGTTTCGACGCTCGCGCTCGCGACAGGCATGAGCGTCGCGGTCAGCGTCGCCGGGCCGCAAGGGCCGACGATCGTGCGTTACGAGCGCGGCGGCCATCCGCTGCACGTCAACCTGCACGTCGGCACGGTGATGTCGCTTTCCACCACTGCGACGGGACGCGTGTTCCGCGCTTTCGACGATGACGCCCGCGTCGCCGCGATGCTCGCGCATCAGGCCGAAGCCGACGCGCCGGCGATGCGCGAGCGCATCGACGCAATTCGGGCGCGCGGCATCGAACGTAGCGTCGATGCGCCGAGTCCGGGCGTCAGCAGCATGAGCGTGCCGGTGTTCGACGGCGCGCACCGGATGCAGCTCGCGCTGACGGCGATCGGCCCGACCGGGCTGTGCGACGTCGGCTGGGACGGCTCGCTTGCGCAGGCGTTGAAGGACGCGGCGCGCGACATCACCGGATTGCTGTCATGACCCCGTTCGACGAAGACACGAAGCCGCAGCGCGGCATCAACGCGCTCGACGCGACGGGCGATCTGTTGCGCGCGCTGGTCGCGGCGGGCCGGCCGCTCTCGCTGCGCGATCTCGCCGCCGCAGCCGGCATGCCGCCCGCGAAGGCGTTCGCGCACCTGGTGAGTCTGGTGAAGGTCGGTCTGCTCGCGCGCGACGACGCGGGGCTCTTTCACGCGGGCCCGTTGAGCCGGGAGCTCGGGCTCATCGCATTGCAACGCCTGTCGCCGATCCGCGATGCGGAAAGCGAGATCGTCGCGCTCGCCGCGAGCACGTCGATGACGGTCGCCGCCGCCGCGCTCGGACCGCTCGGCCCGACCGTGATCCGGCTGGAGGAATCGGCGCGGCCGCAGCATGTGAGCTTGCGCGTCGGTACGGTGATGTCGCTCGTCAACACGGCGATCGGGCGCGTCTTTGCCGCGCATCTGGCCGCCGACATGCTCGCGGCCCTGATGGAGCAGGACGGCATCCGCCTTGCCGGCGCAGCGCCGGATGCGGCGCTCGATGCCGCCTATCGCGCCCGGCTCGATGAAATCAGGAAGCGCGGCCTCGACACCGCCCTCGGCGCGCCGGTGCCGGGCATTCACACGCTCGCCGCGCCGGTGTTCGATCACACCGGCAGCGTGTGTCTCGTGATCGCGTTGATCGGCTCGTCGGGCGGCTTCGACAGCGCCGCCGACGGCCCGCTGGCGCACGCCCTTCTCGCCGCGACGCGGCGCCTGTCGTGGCGTTTCGGCCTGATGGAAACGGGCGACAAGGCGACCTAACGACCCCTGACCGTCTCCGTGCCGGTCACGCGGATCGCGGGAAAGTGGTCGGTGGGCTTCGCGATTTCGTCCTGCGACGCGACGATTTCGAGCTCGTAGCGCCCCGCATCGTAAGTCGCCTTGACGACGGCATTCACCGCCGCGAGCGTATGTTCCAGCGCGGTGCGCAGCGAATCGCCCTGCAACGTGCGCGCGACGAACACCGCGCTCGTCAGGTCGCCCACGCCCACCGGCTGCCGCGCGAACGGATAGAGCGGGCGCTGCGCGAACCACGCTTCGCTCGGCGTCACGGCGAGCATGTTGAAGGTATCGGCGCGGCTGTTGCGGTCGAGCAGATGCTTCACCAGCACGATGCGCGGACCGCGCCCGATCAGTTCCCGGCACGCGTCGACGGCTTCTTCCACCGTCTCGATGGCGCGCCCGGCGAGCTTTTCCAGCTCGATGTGATTGGGCATGATCGCGTCGGCGACTTCGGGCATCGTCGTGACGAGGAAATCCTCGATGCCGGGCGCGACCGTGCAACCGCCCGTCTGGCTCATGACCGGATCGCAGAAAAAGAGCGCGCGCGGATTCACCGCCTTCACCATCTTCACGATTTCGACGACCGCGCGGCCCTGCTCCGGCGCGCCGAGATAGCCCGAAAGCACGGCGTTGCAGCGCGCGAGCACGCCGATCGCGCCGATGCCTTCGATCACGTTCTGCAGTTCGTCGGCGTCGAACACGCTGCCGGTCCAGCGCCCGTATTGCGTGTGATTGGAAAACTGCACGGTATTGAGCGGCCAGACGTTGACGCCCAGGCGCCGCATCGGGAAAACCGCCGCGCTGTTGCCCGCATGGCCGAACACCACATGCGACTGAATACTCAGGACGTTGTTCATCTTCTGATTCCCGATTGATCGTGTCCGGTCAGGTAAAACGCTTGTCGCGCCGGCGCTCGTGCAGCGCAGCGCGACGATCACTTCAGGAGAACACCCGTGGACGCCGTTTGCGGGCGCGTGCGGGCATCGCAATCTTCGTATTGTGCCGTGCCTCGACGCACTGCGGCATGGCGTGATCGATATTAATCGCGCGAACGCGTTTTATCGGGCAATGCGATCGATCAGAAGCCCAAAAGGTCGCGTTGCCGCAACACCGTCGCGTCCCGCAGGCCGCGCGCAGCACGCCCGTGCGCCATTCGGCACGGCGTTTGCTCGGTTTCCCCGGCCGCATCGGCGCTCCGTGCCCCAAGAAAAACTCGAGAAAAAAACGGGCGACTTCAGCACACGGATTCGAATGCGCGCCGGATAATGCTCATCGACGCATACAGCAAAGCATACGAGGACGAACACACGGCAAGACATCAATAGTCGCAGGTCAAATCAGGAGGCTGGGATGGAGACGCTGTCTAAGAATCGCACCGATTTGCAAAAGTCGACCCTCGCAATCGTTCTCGCCGGCGGGCGTGGCACCCGGCTCGGTCCGCTCACCGACAAGCGCGTGAAACCGGCCGTTCACTTCGGCGGCAAGTACCGCATCGTCGACTTCGCGCTGTCCAACTGCCTCAATTCCGGCATCCGCCGCATCGCCGTCGTCACGCAATACAAGGCGCATTCGCTCATTCGGCACCTCCAGCGCGGCTGGGGTTTCCTGCGCGGCGAGTTCAACGAGTTCATCGATATCTGGCCTGCGCAGCAGCGCGTGGATTCGAGCTGGTATCGCGGCACGGCCGACGCCGTGTATCAGAACCTGGACATCGTCCGTTCGATCGGGCCGGAATTCGTCATCGTGCTGGCGGGCGATCACATCTACAAGATGGATTACACGCGCATGGTGCTCGACCATGTGGAGAGCGGCGCGGACTGCACGGTCGGCTGCATCGAGGTGCCGCGCATGGACGCGGTCGCGTTCGGCGTGATGCACGTCGACGAGAACCGCCGCGTCACCGCCTTTCTGGAAAAGCCCGCCGATCCGCCCGCCATGCCCGGCAAGCCCGACATCGCGCTCGCGAGCATGGGCATCTACGTGTTCAGCGCGAAGTATCTCTACGACATGCTGCAGGAGAACATCGAGACGTCGAACACGGATCACGACTTCGGCAAGGACATCATTCCGCGCGTCGTGACGACAGGCAAGGCGATCGCGCATCCGTTCGGCATGTCGTGCGTGACCTCCAGCACCGACCCGGAAGCGCCGGCGTACTGGCGCGACGTCGGCACGGTGGACGCGTACTGGTCCGCCAATCTCGATCTCGCCTCGACGATCCCGGAACTCGACCTCTACGACCGCCACTGGCCGATCTGGACCAACCAGGAACAACTGCCGCCCGGCAAGTTCGTGCGCGACCTGAACGGCCAGCAAGGCGCGATCACCAACCTGCTCGTATGCGGCGGCTGCGTGATCTCGGGATCGCAGGTGTCGAAGTCGGTGTTTTCGTCGGCGGTGCGGGTGCACTCGTTCTGTAACATCAATGAGGCAGTCTTGTTGCCTCAGGTGACCATCGGGCCGAGTTGCAGGTTGCAGCGCGTCGTGATCGATCGCGGTTGCACGGTGCCCGAGGGGCTCGTGGTCGGCGAGGACCCGGACGACGACGCCGCGCGCTTCTTCCGCACGGAGTCCGGCGTCACGCTCATCACGCGCGATGCACTGGCGCGTCTGGCGCAGCGTTAGACCCCGGCGCGCCGCGCGAACACGACAACACGAATCCATTCGACGGGAGCGCCGATGACCGTATGCGTGCTGCATGCCGCAGCAGAAATGTTTCCGCTGTTGAAAACCGGCGGCCTCGCCGACGTGGTCGGCGCGCTGCCGCCGGCGCAGTCGCAACTGGGCACGCACGCGCGCGTCGTGCTGCCGGGCTTTCCCGCCGTGCTCGCGGGCCTGGAAGACCTGCAGAGCGTGGCCGATCTGGGCGGCGCGTTCGGCGCGGGCAACGTGCGGCTCGAACGCGGCGTGCTGCAGCCGCACGGCGTGGTGGTGTACGTCGTGCGCGCGGATCAGTTCTACGATCGCCCGGGCAATCCCTATCTCGACGCCGCGCATCGCTCCTATGCCGACAACGACCGCCGCTTCGCGCTGCTCGCCTGGGCCGCCGCGCGCATCGCGAAGGGCGCCGATCCGGCGTGGAAGCCGCATATCGTCCACGCGCACGACTGGCACGCGGGACTCGCGCCCGCCTATCTGCGCGCGTTCGAGCGCGGCGGCGCGGCGCGGACCGCGAGCGTGATGACGGTGCACAACCTCGCGTACCAGGGGACGTTTCCGGCATCGGAATTCGGCGCGCTGCAGTTGCCCGGCGACTTCTACGCGGTGGAAGGCGTGGAGTTCTACGGCCACGTCTCGTTCCTGAAGGCGGGACTCTATTACGCCGACCGCATCACCACGGTGAGCCCGACCTACGCGCGCGAGATTCAGACGCAGACGCACGGCGCCGGTCTGCACGGCTTGCTGCAAACCCGCACCCACGACATCACCGGCATCCTGAACGGCGTGGATTATTCGATCTGGAGTCCATCGGTCGATGAGTCCATCGCGTCGAAATACACCGCGTCGAAGCCTTCGGCCAAGTCGAAGTGCAAGGCGGCGCTGCAGGAACGCATGGGCCTCGCGCGCGACGACGACGCCCTGCTCTTCGGCGTCGTCAGCCGGCTGACCGAGCAGAAAGGGCTCGACCTGCTGCTCTCGGCCGTGCCCGATATCGTGCAGCGCGGCGGCCAGCTCGTCGTGCTCGGCACCGGCGACCCGGCGCTCGAAACCGGCATGAAAAACGCGGCGGCCGCGCATCCGGGCGCGGTCGCGATCGAGCTCGGTTTCGACGAGACGCTGTCGCATTCGATCATCGCCGGCAGCGACGTGGTGATGGTGCCGTCGCGCTTCGAGCCGTGCGGCCTCACGCAGCTCTACGCGCTCGCCTACGGTTCGCTGCCGCTCGTGCATCGCGTGGGCGGGCTCGCGGACACCGTCGTCGACAGTTCGCTCGAAAATCTCGCCGACGACCTCGCGACCGGCTTCGTGTTCGATACCTTCGATCGCGCGGGCATCGTCGGCGCTATCCGGCGCGCGTTCGCCCTGAAATCGCGGCGCACGGACTGGAAGGCCGTCGTCAAGCGCGCGATGAACCAGAGCTTCAGCTGGGAAGCCGCGGCGCTGGAATACGCGGAGGTGTATCAGGGACTGATGGGCCGCTGACATCTGCGCGTGCGTGCCGCCTCTCGCGGGCGCACGCCTTGCTCGCGGGACCAGACGACTCATCACGGAAACGCAAATGCACACACCTCTCGCAGGCCAGATCGCGCTCGTGACGGGCGCGAGTTCGGGCATCGGCACGGGCGTCGCCATCGCGCTCGCCGAAGCCGGCGCGCACGTCGCGATCAACTATCACGCGCACGCGGAGCCCGCCGAAGCACTCGCCGCTGCGATCAGGGCGAAAGGCGGCGAAGCGTTCGCCGTCGGCGCGGATGTGTCCGACGAAACCCAGATCGACGCGATGTTCGATGCCGTCGTGAAGCGCTACGGCACCGTCGATATCGTCGTCGCCAATTCCGGGCTGCAGAAGGACGCGAAGTTCACCGCGCTCACGCTCGCCGACTGGAACACGGTCATCGAAACCAATCTCACCGGCCAGTTCCTCACCGCGCAGCGCGCCGTGCGCGAATTCGAGCGGCGCGGCATGCGCGACGTATCGAAGGCGCTCGGCAAGATCATCTGCATGAGTTCGGTTCACGAGGTCATACCGTGGGCGGGACACGTGAACTACGCGGCGTCCAAAGGCGGCATCCAGATGATGATGAAGACGATCGCGCAGGAAGTCGCGCCGCAGCGCATCCGCGTGAACGGCATCGCGCCCGGTGCGATCCGCACGCCGATCAACAAGGACGCGTGGGACACCCCGGAACAGCTCGCCAGGCTGCTGAAGCTGATTCCGTACGGGCGCGTCGGCGAAGTGGAGGATATCGGGCGTGCGGCGGTCTGGCTCGCCTCCGACGAAAGCGATTACGTCGTCGGCACGACGCTCTTCGTCGATGGCGGCATGACGCTCTATCCGGGATTCGCGGATAACGGCTGACAAACGCATCGACACGAAAACACGGGAGCGCAATGAACCAGATTCAGGTGGACGTCGCCGTGATCGGCGCGGGCACGGCGGGCATGGCCGCGTTGCGCGCGGCGCGGCTCGCGGGCGTCAGTGCGGTGCTGATCGAGGGCGGCGAGCTGGGCACGACCTGCGCGCGCGTCGGCTGCATGCCGTCGAAGCTGCTGCTCGCGGCGGCGAACGGTTTGCACGATGCGCGTTCACTGGCCGCGCGCGGCATCGAAGGCACGCACGCGCTCGAAGCGGACTACGCGCATGTGCTCGGCTACGTGCGGCGCGAGCGCGATGCCTTCGTCAAGGGCGTGCTCGAGGAAGTCGAAGCGCTGCCCGGCGGCATGCTGCTGCGCGGCGCCGCGCGCTTCGAAACGCCGACGCGGCTCGTGATCGGCGACGACACGCGGGTCGACGCAAAGCGCGTCGTGATCGCGACGGGCGCGGCCCCGAATGTGCCCGACGCGCTGAAGGTGTTCGGCGACAAGCTCATCACGAGCGATGACCTCTTCGACCTCCGCACGCTGCCAAAACGCATCGCGGTGTTCGGCGCGGGACCGATCGCGCTGGAACTCGGACAGGCGCTCGCTCGCCTCGATGTCGACGTCTTCGTCTTCGGCAAGGGCGGCAACGTGGCGTCTCTCACCGACAAGCCCGTGCGCGACGCCCTCGCCGCCGCGCTGGCCGAGGCGTTCTATTTCGATCCCGACGCGAAGTTCGACGCCATGTCGCTCGAAGACGGTCAGCCGACGCTGCGCTTCACGTCGCCGGACGGCGCGAAGCATGTGGAGCGCGTCGATCTCGTCCTCGCCGCGACGGGACGCAAGCCGAATCTCGGGCCGCTCGCGCTCGAAAATGCGGGCATCGAACTGAATGAAAAAGGCGTGCCGCACTTCGACAAGACCACGATGCAGTGCGGCACAAGTTCCATCTTCATCGCGGGCGATTGCGACGGCACGCGTCCCTGGCTCCACGATGCCGCCGACGAAGGCAAGCTCGCCGGCGACAACGCCGCGCGCTTTCCCGACGTGCGGGCGGTCAGGCGCAAGGTGCCGTTCTCGATCGTATTCAGCGAGCCGCAGGTCGCGATTGTCGGCGCGTCGTACGACGAACTCGACCGGCAAATGACGGTGACCGGCGCGGCATCGTTCGAAACTCAGGGCAGAAGCCGCGTGATGCGGCAGAATCGCGGCCTGCTGCACGTCTATGCCGACGCGAAAACCGGCCAGCTGCGCGGTGCGCAAGGCTGCGGCCCGGCGATGGAACACCTCGGGCATCTGCTCGCATGGGCGCTGCAACTGGAGCTCACGCTCGATGAGGCGCTCGCGCTGCCTTTCTATCATCCGGTCGTGGAAGAAGGCCTGCGCAGCGCGCTGAAGGATGCGGACAGGAAATGCTATGAGGAACGTGCGGAGACTCCGCCCGCGCTACCGAGCGCGGCGGGCTGCTGATTTTTTCCCGCTGCAGCGCACAAAAAAAGAAAACGCCGGTTGAGAGCAACCGGCGTTTCGTCTTTCGAATCAGGCGTGAGAACCGTTACCGATCAGCTCCCGCTCAGACCATATTGCAGTGCAAGGTCGAAACCCAGCACCACGAGCGAGCAGAAAAGCCCCAGCGACAGATTCGCCAGCCGGTGGCCGACGTCCTTGTGCTTCGTCAGAACGGCGCCCGCGAGGAACGCGATTTCCACGATGACCTGCATGCAGAACACGGCGATCATCAACGCGAACTCGTAGCCCATCGAGTTGAAGTTCATGAAATTGAAGCCGTTCACGGCCACCCAGGATCCTACTCGCCAGGCTTCGTATGCCAATAGCAGCAACGGAAAGAAATAGCTGGCTACATAAGTCGGCACCGTGGCGTGCCGCAGTTCCATATTTAAGTGACGTGTTACTTGCATCGCGTACTCCTCATCTGATTGCCCGAAAAATGACGGGCGTTCTACCTGCACCGTGGCGCAACCGGAGCGTTCTAACCGAACGGCAGACGGGCGTCGTGCTTACAGAATAGGACAATTTTCGGGAAAGCGAATCATCGTATTCCCGATGATCACGCCCAGTAACCGAATGCGCGATGCGTTGTGCAGTGCAACTGAATAAAGCAGTTATTACGGCCCTTGAATCCGGCACGCGCGTGCGTGCCGAACCCATACCTCGTTTGATTCCTTATTGGCCGTTTTGTTGCTTCGCGTATAGCTTGATAATGCCTGAAAAATCGAGTCCGCCGAGTCCCTGCTGGCTCATCGACTGATACAACTGTTGTGCCAGCGCGCCCATGAATACCGGTTGCTTCGCGCCGCGCGCCGCATCGATCGCGAGGCCCAGATCCTTCAGCATCAGATCCGCGCCGAAGCCGCCGGAATAGCCGCGCGAAGCGGGCGCCGTCTCGATAATGCCCGGATAGGGATTACACGTATCCGAACTCCAGCAACGCCCCGTCGATGTATTCACGATGCTCGCCAGTTTCGCCGGATCGATGCCGAGCGTTTCCCCCAGTTTCATCGCTTCCGCGACGCCGATCATGGAAATCCCTAGCAGCAGGTTATTGCAGATCTTCGCGATCTGACCGGTGCCGGTTTCGCCGCAACGCACCATGTTTTTACCCATACCGGACAGCACGGGGCGCAGCGTTTCGAAGAGCGTCTCGTCGGCGCCGACCATGAAGGTCAGCGTGCCCGCCTGCGCGCCGACGACGCCGCCGGAAACGGGCGCATCCGCGAACGGATTACCCTGCTTGCCCGCCGCTTCGCCGATGAACTTCGCGGTCGCCGGGTCGATCGTGCTGCTGTCGACGAGCGGCACGCCTTTCGCGACACCGGCGAGCACGCCGTCATCGCCCAGATAGACCGCCTTCACATGCTGCGCTGCGGGAAGCATCGTGATGACGACCTCCGCGCCCTCGGCGGCCGCGCGCGGCGAGGCGGCCAGCGTCGCGCCCGCCGCCTTCGCCGCGTCGAGCGCGGCGGGCACGAGGTCGAACGCCGTCACCGCGTGCCCGGCTTTCAGGAGATTGGCGGCCATCGGGCCACCCATGTGACCCAGGCCGACAAAGCCAATTTTCATCGTGGGCTCCTCATCAGCGTAAAGCGATGGTCGTGTTGACGCCGTCGTTCACCGTGGCGTCGTCGAACCAGCGCGCGGTGACCGTCTTCGTCTGCGTGTAGAACTGCACGACCTGCTTGCCATAAGGCCCGAGATCGCCCAGCTTCGAGCCGCGCGAGCCCGTGAAGCTGAAGGCCGGCACCGGCACCGGAATCGGAATGTTGATGCCCACCTGGCCGATATCGATCTCGCTCTGGAACTTGCGCGCCGCCGCGCCGCTTTGCGTGAAGAGACCGACGCCGTTGCCCATCGGATTGCGATTGACGAGCGCGATCGCGTCTTCGAGCGTGTCGGCTTCCACCACGCACAGCACCGGACCGAAGATCTCGGTCTTGTAGATCGACATGTCGGTATTCACCTTCGTGAAGATCGTCGGGCCGATGAAGTTGCCGCTCTGGTAGCCCTTCACGTCGACGTCACGGCCATCGAGCGCGAGCGTCGCGCCCTCTTCCACGCCACGGCCGATCAGACCGAGAATGCGCTCCTTCGCCGCCTTCGAGACGACCGGGCCGACATCCGTGTTCGGTTCGATACCCGCGTTGACCTTGAGCGTCTTCGCGCGTTCGACGAGTTCCGGCACCCAGTCCTTCGACGCCCCGACGAACACCGCCACCGACGTCGCCATGCAGCGCTGACCCGCAGCGCCGAAACCCGCGCCCGCGAGCGCGTTGAGCGTTTGTTCCTTGTTCGCGTCGGGCAGCACGACGGCGTGATTCTTCGCGCCCATCATCGACTGCACGCGCTTGCCGTGCTGGCTCCCGAGGTTGTAGACGTGCGTGCCGACGGCCGTCGAGCCGACGAACGAGATCGCCTTGATGTCGGGATGCGTACAGATCGCATCGACGACCTCCTTGCCGCCGTGCACGACGTTGAGCACGCCCGGCGGGACGCCTGCTTCGATCGCGAGCTCGACGAGTTCCATCGTCGAAAGCGGATCCTGTTCCGATGGCTTCAGCACGAAGGTGTTGCCGCAGACGATCGCCATCGGGAACATCCACAGCGGGATCATCGCGGGGAAGTTGAAGGGCGTGATGCCCGCGCATACGCCGATCGGCTGGCGCAGCGTGTAGGTATCGACGCCGCCGGCGACGTTCTCGGAGAACTCGCCCTGCTGCAAGGTGCTGATCGAACACGCATGCTCGACGACTTCGAGGCCGCGGAAGATGTCGCCCTCGGCATCGGCCAGCGTCTTGCCCTGCTCGGCCGTGAGCGTCTGCGCGATGCGCTTCTGGTTCTGGCGCACGAGATCCTGAAACTTCAGCATCAGACGCATGCGCGCGCCGAGCGGCGTCGTGCGCCAGGTCTGAAACGCCTTGTGCGCGGCGGCGACGGCGGCATTCACTTCGTCCATCGTCGCGAAGGGCACGCGGCCTACCACGTCCTGCGTCGCGGGATTGACGATGTCGCGCCACTCCGTCGACTTCGAATCGACGAACTCGCCGTCGATGAGCAGCTTGGCCGTACGGACGGACGCACTCTGCGCCGGATGTTCAGCAGCGATATTCACGAGTCACTCCTTGTCTGGAAAGTTACAAACGCCGGGGTTGGGAAGAGAAGCGAAGACGCGCGGAGGGAGCGCCGGTGCGGCGCCGAGGGGAAAGGCATGTCGTCTCCGTTTATAAGAAATCGGCCTGCACTGCTGCATGGTCGTTTCCTTGAGTATAGTTATGCAAAAGTCCATCATGGCACCATAAAAACACCCGATCGATATGCAAAAAAACGCCATGCAAACCGCTAAGTTCGACCTCGCCCGCCTGAACTGGGACGACCTGCGCTTCTTCCTCGAAGTCGCCCGCACGCAGCGCGCGAGCGGCGCGGCAAAGCGCCTGGGCGTCGACTACACGACGGTCGCGCGGCGCGTGCGTGCGCTCGAAGACGCGCTCGGCACCCTCCTGTTCGACAAGTCGCGCAGCGGCGGATTCATTCTGACCGCCGAGGGCCAGCGCCTGCTGGGCTTCGTCGATTCGATCGAAACGACGGTGCAGTCGGCCACCGAGCAGATCGCCAATACGGGTCACGCGCTGTCGGGACATGTGCGCGTCGGCTCGACGGAAGGTTTCGGCTGCTTTTTTCTCGCGCCGCAGCTCGCGCGCTTTCAGGACGCGCATCCGAACATATCCATCGACCTGTTGCCGGTGCCCCATTTCGTGAGCCTCTCGAAGCGCGAGGCGGATATCGCCGTTACGCTCGAACGTCCCGAGCAGGGCCAGTACGTCTACACGAAGCTCTGCGAATACCGCCTCAAGCTCTATGCGACCGCCGAATATCTGGACGCGCACGAGCCGATCCGCACGAGCGACGATCTGCGGCATCATCGCTTCGCGAGCTATATCGACGATCTCGCGTTCAGCTACGAACTGCTGTATCTCGAACGCGCGGTACCGGGCGCGGTGTCGCGCTGGCGCAGCACGAGCGCGATCGCGCAATACTTCGCGGCGCTGCAGGGCCGCGCGCTCGCGATCCTGCCGTGCTTCATGACTTCTCCCGACCCGCGCTTCGTGGCGGTGCTGCCAGACGACATCGTCGTGACGCGCGCCTTCTATCTGTCCTGCCGCGAGGACCTGCGCAAGCTCAAGCGCATCACGGCCGTCTGGGACTATCTGCGCGCGGCGGCCGAGGCGAATCGCGCATTCCTGATGGGCGACGGCACCGACATGGCCTGGGTCGACGTCAAGTCATCCTGATCAACGATTTTTGACATCGAGAATGAATCAAGCGTGGTAATGATCGACGCCCGTTCGAGTGTCACAAAATTTGACTCGAAGAATTCGTGTAATTTTGCTTCGATATCCTGCTGAAACGTCACCAGCGTGCACGGGCTCGTGCATAATCGCCGCCCAGTCTCATTGTTTTGCCGTGGAGAGCGCGGCGCACTCCATCCCCGTGATTTTTCCTAGTTTTTCTTTCGCCGGCCGTCCGGGCCGCCCGTCGCACTGATGGCTTTCGTCATCTGGTCGCGTCGGACCATGTCCCGCCAGCGCATCCGCTTCGTCGAAGCGCGCACGGCGCGCGCCATCGCGATCATCGGCGCCATCGCGCTGCTGGTCGCCGCGCTCGCGCTCGGCATCGCCATCGGCACGATGTTCGCCCGCAGCCATCTCGGCGAGGAGCAGGCGCTGTTATCGCGCCGCTCGTATGAGATCGAAGAGCTCGGCCGGCTCAACGCCGCACTGATCGAACTCGCGCCGCGCGTCGAAGGGCTTTCCGCGCAAGTGAACGAACTGCACGAGTTCGACGCGCATCTGAAGGCCGCGCACGGACCGTCCGGCTCGTCCGGCGTGCACGATGTGCCGCCGCTGCCCGACAGCGAGGAACCGGCCGCGTCGCTCGACGGCGCAGGCGGCCCGGCGCTGCCGCCGCGCCTGTGCGATATCGAGCGTGCGGGCATGGGTGCGCCGCGGCAGCGCCTGAAGAGCACGCAACGCATCATCGACTGCCTGAACGGTGAAGTCTCGCAACTGCAGACCCAGACGCTCGCGCACTATGCCGCGTACATGGCGTTTCCCGGCCGCAATCCGGCGCCCGGCGCGCGCAGCGGCTCGCCCTACGGCAATCGACTGGATCCGTTCACCGGCCATCTGAGCTTTCATCCCGGGCTCGATCTCGTCGCGCCGACCGGCACGCCGATCCTCGCCAGCGCGGGCGGACGCGTCGTGCAGGCCGGCGAGCGCAACGGATATGGCAACGTGGTAGACATCCGCCACGGCGACGGCCTGGTGACGCGCTACGGGCACGCATCGCGCATCCTCGTGAAGACCGGCGACTACGTGATGCCCGGGCAGGAAATCGCGGAAATCGGCTCGACCGGGCGCTCGACGGGCCCGCATCTGCATTTCGAAGTGATCGTCGACGGCGCGCAGCTCAATCCCTCTCCTTATCTCGCGCTCTTCAAGCGCAAGCCGAATGCGCAAAGTTGATACGAAGCGGCTGTCGCTGCGGCTCACTCGTCAGTCTTATTCGCTCACGCCCAAGCGCGGCGCGGGCATCTGGCTCGGCGCGATCGCAGCCGTGTGCGCGCTCGCCGCGCTCGCTGCGGCAGGCTTCGCGCTCGAACGCTCCCATGAGGACGTGCGCAAGCTGGACGCGCTCTGCGCGCCGCCCGCGTCCGAGCAAAAGCTGCGCGACCAGCTCGCTCACGCACAGCTCGCGCTCGAACAGGAAGCGGCGAGCCGTGCGGCACTGGCGCAGCGGGTGACGGACAGCACGGCCGAGATTCAGCGCCTGCAGACGGATCTCGCTTTCCTCAGGAAACAGCGCAAACCCGATTGAGCGACACGCTTCACGCGCTCGCTTCGTGCAACCTTTTACTGCATCGCAAGGACTCGACATGTTTTCATCGAAGAAGGATTCCAACGGCGTCAAGATGGCCAAGCTCGCGACGCTCATCGCGCATAACGTGCATATCTCGGGCGATCTCGAATTCAGCGAAGGCCTGCGCATGGACGGTCAGGTCACGGGCAACGTGACCGGCCGTCCCGGCGAAGAGACACTGCTCGTCATCAGCGACCAGGGCGCGATTCGCGGTAACGTGAGCGCCTATAACGTCATCATCAATGGCTGCGTGACAGGCGATGTCACCGTCGCGCATTTCGTCGAACTTCAGTCCAATGCGCGCGTGATGGGCAACATCTACTACCAGCAGTTGCGCATGGATATCGGCGCGACGATCGAAGGCAAACTCACCAAGATCGATTCGCAGTCCGCGCCTGTTCCCACCCTTCCGCCGCCCCCGCACGACTACACCATCGACCTCGCGACGAACTGACGGCAAGCAACGAGCGCCGTGTGACTGGTGCTCGTTGGCAACAGCGCGCCTATCCGGCTAAGATTCGGTGGATGGCGGCCACGCGCTCGCGCCCCACGCGAATCACGCGACTTCGAGCGCCCATCGACGCGTGGCCGATGAGATCGAAATAACTATAAAGGGCGCCCCATGCTGGTCAATTGCGCGGCTTACCAGAACGGCCGAAAGCTCGCGGACGTGGATATCGACGATATCAACGCGTATCGCGATGTACCCGATTCTTTCATTTGGGTTGCATTGAAAGAACCCGGTCCCGGCGAGCTCGCGCACATGACGCACCAGTTCGGCCTGCATGAACTGGCGGTCGAAGATGCGCAGCACGGTCATCAGCGGCCGAAGATCGAGGAATACGGCGATTCGCTGTTCGGGGTCTTTCACACCGTCGAGTTCGACGAAGAAGGCGAAGTGCTCGTCGGCGAGGTGAACGTGTTCGTCGGCGAGAATTATGTGCTCTCGGTGCGCAATCGCACGACGCAGGGGTTTCAGGAAGTGCGCAAGCGCTGCGAGCGCGAACCGCATCTGCTCAAACACGGGCCGGCCTTCGTGATGTACGCGCTGCTCGATGCCGTCGTCGATCGATACTTCCCCGTGCTGGAAACGCTCGGCGCGGAAGTCGACGAGGTGGAAGAGCGCATTTTCGAGCAGAAGGGGTCGGTGGAATCGCGCGAGATCATCGAGGATCTCTATTCGCTCAAGCGCCGCATGACGATCCTGCAGCATCACACCGCGCCGCTGCTCGAGGCCGTCAGCAAACTGTATGGCGGGCGCGCGCCGGGCGTCTGCTCGGGCATGCAGGAATATTTCCGCGACGTGTATGACCACCTGCTGCGCATCGTGAAGACGATTGAAGGGCGTCGCGAAATGATCGTCACGGCGATTCAGGTGAATCTCGGCCTGATTGCGCTCGCGGAAAGCGAAGTGACCAAGCGCCTCGGCTCGTTCGCCGCCCTCTTCGCGGTGCCGACGATGATCGCCGGCATCTACGGCATGAACTTCAAGTCGATTCCGGAGCTCGACTGGATCTACGGCTATCCGACCTGTCTCGCCGTCATGCTGGTCGTCGATCTCGTGCTCTACTGGCGCTTCAAGAAAGCCGGCTGGCTGTAGCAGAAAAGTCTACCTGCGGGAACCTTCAGGCGAAATTCATTGTCTAATCAACCGATTTGCGGGAGAATAGGGCCTGGCCTTGCAAATTGGCCTACCGACCGCACATGACGTGAACGCACGTCGCATTTTCTCGCTTTTCGTTTCAAACCGCACCTCGGCCCTGCTGTTCGCCGATGTCGCCGTCCCGGTCATGCCGGCCACGGCGCGCCGCTTTCGCGGTTCGCCCTGTCGTCCGGCCTATGCCGTCAAGCTCACACCGAGCCTGAATTAGAGACGCGGCGCGCTCCGATCGCACGTTTGATCGTGCTGGACGTGCCAGGCCACGCTTTGCATCGCCTCTCACGTTTCGTAGCGACGACGCCTTCGGGCAGCGGCGCTCGACACTTCATTGCGTGGGATGCGCGGCAGCACCTACTATTAATCATCACAGGAGCCCCATATGGCGAAAGAAGAACTCATCGAACTCGACGGTATCGTTGACGAAGTGCTTCCCGACAGCCGCTATCGCGTGACGCTGGACAATGGCGTCGTCGTGGGCGCGTACGCCTCGGGCCGCATGCGCAAGAATCACATCCGCATTCTGGCCGGCGATCGCGTGACGCTGGAACTGTCGGTGTACGACCTGACGAAGGGCCGCATCAACTTCCGTCACAAGGACGAACGCGCAGGCGGCGGTGGCCCGCGTCCGCCGATGCGCCGTCGTTAATGCTTCACCGTTTCATCTGATTCATCCGCAACTGGCGTGAGCCTGATCCGCAGCGCACGCTTTTCGTACCTACCCGCGGATCACCCTGTACTTCGACGCGGCCGCATGCCCCGCGCCTGGCCGTTCAAGGCTGCGCGACGCGTCGATGTCCCTTCCCCACGCTTTCAAGCCGCACCGCGCGCCGCCAGCAGCGCGTCGATGCCGATCGCGAAGCCGTCTTCGTCGTTGCTCTTCGAAACCAGGCTCGCGCGACGCTGCACGGTGTCGGACGCCTGCCCCATCACGATCGATACGCCCGCGATCTCGAACATCGCCACGTCGTTGCCCATGTCGCCGAGCACGGCCACGCGTTCGAGCGGCACGCCGGCGAGTTGCGCGAGCTCGCGCACCGCGGTGCCCTTGTTCGCTTCCAGACTCGTGATGTCGAGATAGTAGGTTTGCGAGCGCGCCGCATGACCGCGGCCTTCCAGTTGCTGCTGGAGAACGCTTTCCACGCGCGCGAGCAGCGCCGTGTCGGCTGTCGAGCCGACGATCTTGTCGACCGCGTCGAGATCGACATCGTCGAAACGCGTGACGCGCACGCCCTCATAGCCGACCGTGCGCGTCTCGAGCGGCACGTACGTGCCTTCGGGATTGGTCAGATACCACGCATCGTCGATGAACACCCACGCGTCGACGCTAGCGGCGGCGAGCGCTTCGAGTGAAGTCTGCACGACATCGCGCGGCAGCTTGTGCGACGACAGCACCTCCCACGTTCCCGGCCTGACGAGACTGCCGCCGTTGTACGACGCATAGGGCATGTCGACCGAGAGCGCCTCCACGATATGCCGCATGCCCTTGCCCGGCCGGCTGCTGGCCACCGTGAAGCGCACGCCGGCTTCGTGCAGGCGGCGCACGGCGTCCTTCGCGGGCTGGCCCAGCGCCTTGTCGGTGTAGAGCAGCGTGCCGTCGCAGTCGGTGACGACGAGTTCCACTCTGGCGAGCGCGTCGAAAGCCGCGGCGCCGTCGCCGGTCGGGCTGTGCAGGCCGTATCTGCCTTGAGCGTTCATCCCTGCGCCCCTTCACGCTGATTGAAATGCGGCAACTGCCGCGTCTCGCGCACCGAGCGCGGATGCCACAGGCGCGCGCCGCCTTCGATGCCCGCCGCGTTCGACACGATCGCCACGTTATCCGGCAGCTTGAACTTGATGTGCGCCGCGTTGCCGCCGCCGATCCAGAGCTTGTCGTAGTTCACGAGCGTCGCAAGAATGCCGATGATCTTCTCCACGCGCCGGCTCCAGCGTTTCTTACCCGCCTTCTCGCGCGCCGCGTTGCCGATGTACTCGTCGTAGGTCTTGTCTTTCGCGACCGGATGATGCGCGAGTTCGAGATGCGGCATCAGCTCGCCATCGCGAAAAAGCGCGGTGCCCGCGCCCGTGCCGAGCGTCAACACCATCTCGATGCCGCGCCCTTCGATCGCCGCGAGCCCTTGCATCTCGGCGTCGTTGATCATGCGCGCCGGCATGCCACCGAGGCGGTCGGAGATCAGTTGCGCGAGCGCCACGCCACGCCAGGCCGGCGTGCCGAGATTCGGCGCGGTCAGCACGACGTTGTCGCGCACGACGCCCGGAAAGCCGATGGAGATATGCGTCGGCGGCTCCGCGACGATCGGCGTGACCAGCTCGATGAGCGTCTCGATCACCACGTCGGGCTTCGCCGGTTGCGGCGTCGCCACGCGTACGCGGTCGCTCTTCATCTCGCCATCCTCGGAGATGATGGCCGCCTTCAATCCGGTCCCCCCGATATCGATCGCGAGAATCCGTTCGGCCTTGATCGCGAGTTTGTCCGCCGACACATGCGTCTTCTGTTTGGTTTTCGACTCTGTGCTCACGCTCGTTGTCCTTATGGTTGGATGCGTTCAGTCCTGCTTGTGCGGTTCGGTCAGCGCGCGCCACGTGCGGCCGTCCTGCTCCAGCAACCGGTCCGACTCCGCCGGACCGGCGCTGCCCGCCGCGTAACCGTGCACGGCAAGCGGGCTGTCCGGATGCAGCACGTGATCCACCGCCGCCCACGCCGTCTCGATGCTGTCCGCGCGCTGGAAGAGCGTCGCGTCGCCGAGCATGCAGTCGTAGAGCAGCGTCTCATAGCCGACGTTCGCCCGCTCCGCGAAGAAGTCCGCGTAGTTGAAGGCCGAGCGCACCTTGCCGATCTGCATCAACGGTCCCGGCACCTTCACGTTGAAGTCGAATGAGGTGCCGTGCGCCGGATCGATGCGCAGCGTGAACACGTTCGGCGTGAGCGCATCGACGGGCGTATCGCGGAACAGCAGGAACGGCACGGCCTTCAACTGCACCGAAATCTCCGTGCGCCGCTCGCTCAGGCGCTTGCCGGTGCGCAGATAGAACGGCACGCCCGCCCAGCGCCAGTTCTCGACATACACGCGCGCCGCCGCGTAGGTTTCGGTGCGGCTGTCCTTCGCGACGCCCGGCTCTTCCTTGTAGCCCGGCCCGGCCGGTCCGGCTTCATACTGGCCGAGCACGACATCGTTTGCCGTGAGCGGACGGATCGCATCGAAGACTTCGGCTTTGCGGTCGCGCACGGATTCGGCATCGAAGGAATTGGGAGGCTCCATCGCGACCATGCCGAGCAACTGGAACAGATGGTTCGGCAGCATGTCGCGAAACGCGCCGGTCTGCTCGTAGAAAGCGCCGCGCCCTTCCACGCCGATCGTCTCCGCCGCCGTGATCTGCACGTTGTCGATGTACTCGCGCCGCCAGATGGGTTCGAACATCGCGTTGGCGAAGCGCACGGCGAGAATGCTCTGCACCGTGTCCTTGCCCAGAAAATGGTCGATGCGATACACCTGCGACTCGCCCGCATATTTGAGGATGCACGCGTTGAGCGCCTTTGCCGACGCCAGATCGGTCCCGAACGGCTTTTCGATGACGAGCCGCCTGAAGTTGCCGTCCTTCTCCTCCAGCAGTCCCGCCGCGCCGAGATGCTCGATGATCGGCTGGAAAAAGCGCGCGCCCACCGCGAGATAGAACATGACGTTGCCGGACTTCGCCTTGGCGAGCCGCGCCTTGAGCCGCGCGAAGGTTTCGTCTTCCTCGAACTCGCCCGGAAAGTATTCGAGCCTGCCGGCGACCCAGTTCCACGCCTCTTCGTTCAGTTGCGACAAGTGGAACGTCGCGGCCTTGTCCGCGGCGAACTTGCGCAGCGACTGCGTGAGCTCGTCGCGCCATTCGGACGTCTCGCGCTCGCCGTGATTCACCCCGATGATCTCCATGCCGTCGTCGAGCAGCTTGTCGGCGGACAGGTTGTAGAGCGAGGGCATCAGGAGCCGCTTGGTGAGATCGCCGCCCGCCCCGAAGATCACGAGCGTGCATGGCGGCGCGGGATGCTTGCCCGCGCATGTCGCGCTCGCCGGGTTCGCGGGATTCGCTTCCTTCGATTGATTCGCTTCGTTCGATTCCTTCGGCATGGCGTATCGCCCCTTGTCAGTTGCGCTTGAATCTGGAAAGACCTCAAACGATACGGCACAGTTCATTTCGATGACGCGCCGCAAGCCCGCGCGCCAAATAACGTATGCGATTTGTAATTTTTAACCTTTCGTGTCGTAAAATATGCGCGCTTTGCGACAGCACTCGCGGACCTTGCGACATCGAAGCCGACTCGAGGCCTGGACTCTCATGAACGCACACGACACTGCCATCGACCTTACCGCGTACTTCGGGCGCATCGGCTTTTCCGGACCGGCGCGGCCCGCGCCGACGCTCGATACATTGCGCGCGCTGCATCTGCTCCATCCCCAGGCCATTCCGTTCGAAAACCTCGACGTGCTGATCGGCCGGCCGGTCCTGCTCGATCTGGAGTCGATCCAGCGCAAGCTCGTCGCGAACCGGCGCGGCGGTTACTGCTACGAACACAACCTGCTGTTTCGCAGCGTACTGCAGACGCTGGGTTTTCGCGTGCGCAGTTTCGCGGGCCGCGTCCTCTGGGGCCGCGAAGCGCCGGACATGCCGGCGCGCACGCACATGCTGCTTCTCGTCGATCTGGACGAAGGCACCTTCCTCGCCGATGTCGGGTTCGGCGGCATGACGCTGTCCGCGCCGCTCGCGCTCCAGACGGGCCTCGAGCAGATCACGCCGCACGGCGCGTTCCGGCTCGACGATGCCGCTGGCGAGCCCCCCGCGTTCATCCTGCAAGCGCTCGTGAACGGCGCGTGGGCGCGCGTCTATCGCTTCGACCTCGACCCGCAGTATGACGCCGACTACGACATGGCCAACCATTTCGTGTCCACGTACCCGCAGTCGGTTTTCCTGCACAACCTGCTGGCCGCGCGTCTCGCGCCGGGCAAGCGCTTCGGCCTGTTCAACCGGCGTTTCTCGACGCACGACGAACGCGAAGGCAGCGATCATCGCGAACTCGACAGCGTGGAAGATCTGCGCCGCGCGCTCGAAAACGAGTTCGGCATTCGTCTGCCGGATGGCGCCCGACTCGACGCCGCGCTCGCCCGTCTGCCCTGAACCATGGACTCGCGGACCCCCGGCCGGCACAACCAAGCTTAATCAGAAGACCACGATGTTCAAGAAGAAGACGCGCGGCGTCAGCGATTTCCAGACCCATCACCGCAGCACGGTGCTCGTGAACCGGCTGCCCGCGTGGCGCTCGCGTCTCGTCGTCATCTGCGTGACGGCGGCCTTCCTGACGCTCGCCGGGCGCGCGCTGTGGGTGCAGGTCATCGACCACAAGTTCTATCTCGGCGAAGGCCAGAAGCGCTACCAGCGCACGCTGGCGCTTTCCGCGACGCGCGGGCGCATTGTCGATCGCAACGGCGCGATGCTCGCAGTGAGCCTCGCCACCTACGAAGTCTGGGCGACGCCCAGGCTCTTCGACGGCGATCACGGCAACGAGATCGCACGCCTGCTCGACATGCCGCCGAAGGACCTGCAACGGCGCATCGAAGGAAACCGCGCATTCGTCCTGCTCAAACGTCAGGTGGAAGCCGAGACCGCCGAGCGGATCGCGACGATCGGGCGCGCGGGCATCACGCTCGTGCCGGACACGAAGCGCTTCTACCCCGAAGGCGAATCGGCGGCGCACGTCGTCGGCTTCACCAATAACGAGGATCACGGCCAGGAAGGCGTCGAACTCGCCGCCGATACGCGCCTGACGGGCGAAGCCGGCCAGCGCGAAGTGATTCGCGATCGCCTCGGGCGCGTCGTCTCGCAAATCGGCGAGCCGGCCATGCCGCAGAACGGCGAGACCATTCAACTGACGATCGACCGGCGCATCCAGCAACTTGCGCATTCGCAACTGAAGGCGGCGATCGTGAAGCACAAGGCGCGCGCGGGCAGCGTCGTCGTGCTCGATGCGAAGACCGGCGAAGTGCTTGCGCTCGCCAACTATCCGAGCTTCGATCCGAACGATCGCTCACGCCTCACCGGCGAGCAGTTGCGCAATCGCGCGCTCACCGACACCTTCGAGCCCGGTTCGACGATCAAGCCGCTCGTCGCCGCGCTGTCGATCGATCTGGGCAAGGTCCGCCCGGACACGCGCATCGATACGACACCGGGCACGTTCAAGCTCGGCCCGAACGTGATCCACGACACGTCGAATCACGGCGTCATCACCGTCGCCCAGGCGGTGCAGATGTCGAGCAACGTCGCGCTCACGAAGCTCGCGCTGCAGATCCCGGCGCAGACGATCTGGGACAAGTACCGCGAATACGGCATCGGCCGCGCGCCCGAGCTGACGTTCCCGGGCGCGGCGATCGGCCGTCTGCGCGCGCCGGAGCGCTGGAAGCCGATCGAGCAGGCGACGATGGCCTATGGATACGGCCTGTCGCTCTCACTTCTGCAGATCGCGCAGATCTACACCGCTTATGCCGGCGACGGACGCTTTCATCCGGCCACGCTGATTCAGGGCGAAGCGCGCCGCGACGCCATGCAGGTGACGAAGCCCGCGACCGCGAAGGCCGTGCGCGACATGCTCGAAAATGCAACCGGCGACCACGGCACCGGCCGCGCGGCGGCGGTCGAGGGTTATCGTGTCGGCGGCAAGACCGGCACGGCGCGCAAGCAGATCGGGCGCTCGTATGCGGCGAACAAGTACCGGGCGTCGTTCGTCGGCATCGCACCAATGAGCGATCCGCGCGTGATCGTCGCCGTGATGATCGACGAGCCCACGGGCGGCACCTACTACGGCGGCACGGTGGCGGGGCCGGTGTTCTCGGGCATCGTCGGCGGGACGCTGCCGCTGCTCGACGTTCCGCCCGACGCCTGAGCGGCGCGCATGCGGGCGCGGGCCTTGCTGCATCGAAGAGACGCATCCCCGCGTACCTGACCGGACTGTAAAGGGCATGTGCTCTAATGTCGTGTCCGGCAACAGGAGATCAAATGGGAAAGACCATGAAAACACTCGCCGCGGCGCTCGCGTTGCCTGTGCTCTTCGCCGCTTGCGCCCAGTTTCATAACGAAGATGCGGGACAACCCGAAGTCGAGAAATCGTCGACCGAGAACAAGGTGAACGGCATCGTCCAATGCATCACCGACGAGGCGAAGAAACACGACGCCAAGTATCAGCAGACGTCCATCCCGCAAGGCGTGATGCTCGAATTCGGCGATTCCAACGTCGTCAAGGTCCGTTACGACAACGGCGAGACCACGTATCGCTTCTATCCGGGTCAGCGTCATCCGTCGAACCTGTGGATCGAAGGCGCGGGCAAGAAGTGCGCGCCAGCGGACGCCAGCGCCCGCGACGAAGCCCAGAAATAAGCAAGCATCATCATGCGCTCGACCAAAGCCATCAGCGCCGTGGAACGGCTCAAGACGCGCAGCGGCAATGCCGGCTACGCGGCCATCTCGATGCCCGGCGGCTACTTCTATCTCGCCGAGCGCTCCGCCGAAGGCGCGAAAAAGCTCTCCGATCCCATGCCGATGGACGATTTTGTCGCGTTCGTCAATGCGCGCGAGCCGGGCAAGCCCCGCAAGGTCAGCAAGCTCGATCTCGCGATGGAAGAGCAGATCGGCCGCAGCGGCAAGCGCACGGCAAAGGCGCCCGCCGAGGGCGGCGAGTAAGCGGCTCTTGCGCCGTGCCCGTCGATCCGCGCCGCCCTGGCGCGGCGCAACATCGAAATCCCCGCTCTCCTCTCATATGAATGTGCGATGACAGACGGAGCCCCCAGGCTCACGTTGCGTACATTTTTGCTAACGATCGAACCCGCTGAGACGGGCCCAGATCGGTCAACCGAAGAAAAGAGCAAGGGCCACCCGCAACGGTACAAAAAAATGCGCGGGTGAACGGGGTGCCTGGACGGCGCGCGTGTCCGATGTCGGGACCATGCGCCGTATGGCCGAGAGGAAGACCAAAAAATGAAGAAGAAGAGCGAGACCAAGGGCAGCCTTTTGCCCTCGGCGATGGCGGACGTCGAGCTTCAACACATCGAGCGCGCACTCGCGCAACTCCGCACCATGCACAAACAATCCTCCGGCAGGCTCAACGTCGAGTACTGGCGCGAGCGTCTCACCGCGGTGATGAAGGGTTACGCGCTCGTGCCCGCGCAAAAGCAGCGCATCGAGGCGCTGCGCATTGCGCTCGACACAGTCGACAGCGGCCCGCGCGACGGCTCCGGCAGCCGCAGGAAGTCGACCAACAGGCTTTGGGCGAAAGCGGCCTGACAACCGCTTTCGCCGCTCGCGCCTCGGCGCGATTACTTCGCGCGCGCCCGCGGTTCGTGACGAGCCGGGCGCGTTCGCTGCTTTGCCGGGCACTGTTCATGCTCGAAAGCAAGTCTTTCGATCATGCCGGGAGTCGTCATGTCCACCCCTCGTCACGACCACGCGCGCGGCTCGCGCCGAGCCTCGCCGATGCTCGCGAATGCGGTCGTCGCCAGCCTCATCGCGGCGTTCAGCACCTGCGGCATCGCGCAGATCTCGAACGGCGGCAGCGCCGGGCGTTCGGATAACCGTCAGTCCGATTCGACGCCGAGCGCCGAGCCATCGGGCGCCACGGTGCATGAATCGCAGAAGCCGCAATCGAAAGATGCCGCGAAGGGCCGCGCCTCGACCGCGAAGGATCACAAGCCCGAAGGCAGCAGCGGCTTCAACAACGGCCTGTACGGCACGGGCGCAGGCAACAACAAGTGAGACCGCGCCCGCATTCACTCGCGGCGCGGCGGCGTCACGCCCGTGATTTCCGGCGCGATCGCCGCATGGTTGACGATCGCGACGAGCGACACGCCGCCGATCACGTTGCCGATGAACGTCGGCACGAGGAACACGAAGAAGTAGTCCTGGACGCTGGCCGCCCCGATCATCACCGCGTACGCCGCTTCGACCGATCCCGCGATCACGTGCGTGAGCTTGCTCACCGCGACGGTGTACGTTACGAGCAGGACCGTCAGCAGACGTTCCGAGCGCGCGCTCGGCAGGAGCCACACCATCAGCGCGATGAGCCAGCCCGAGAACACGCCGCGCACGACGGTCACGCCGAACTCGGCGGAAAGCGGCGTCATCGCGACTTTGGCGAGCGCCTCGCTCACCTCGGGCGAGAATACGCCGCGTATCTGCAGGATGCCCGCGAAGATCGTCGTGCCGACGAGATTGAAGAAGAGCACGATCGTCCAGAGACGCAGCGCCTTGAACAAGGTCGCGAGATCGCGGCGCGTGAGCACCGGCAGCACGGCCGTCAGCGTGCTCTCCGTGAAGAGCTGCTGACGGCCGAGAATGACGAAGACGAAGCCGATCGTATAGCCGAAGCTCGACACGAGTCCGCGCCAGTCCGTTTTCGGCAGCGCGCTTTCGAGGATCGACTGGACGAGAAACGAGAATCCCATGGAGAGGCCAGCGGCGAGCGCCGACCACATCAGCGCGGCGAAGGTGCGCTCCATCGCGACTTCGCCTTCCTCGCGCACGATCTCGTGGATGACGAGCGGATGCGGCGCGGAGTGTTCGGCCGCCTGTTCCTGTTCGGCGCTATCGAGGTGCGGTGAATCCGCACCAGCGGAAGTCCCTTTGGGGGACGCACCGGCTTGCGGCTCGTTCATGATCGTTCTCCCTGTACGCCGCTCGATACGGAAAGTGGATGAGCGGCTGGCGCATCCACGAAGCAGGAAGAATGCCCATGCGTCTAGCGGGCGATGGTGCCGTCGATGGCGTCATATCCGCGCCACTTGTAGATGAGCGCGGAGACGAGCCAGCACGCGGCGAAGATCGCGACGATCCCATAGCCGAGCAACCCGAAGTGCCCGGAGAGCGACGCGGCCACGTCCCACAGTCCGCCCTTCAGTTGCAGCCGGTCCGCGATCAGTCCGAGCGCCTCAATGCCGCCCACCAGCACCGCGATCAGCACCGACACCAGCGTGACGATGAGGTTGTAGTAGAGCTTGCGGATCGGCTTCACGAACGCCCAGCCGTAGGCGCCCGTCATCAGCAGGCTGTCGGCGGTGTCGATGAGCGACATGCCCGCGGTGAAGAGCACCGGAAACACGAGAATCGACCAGACCGGCATGCCGCGCGCGGCTTCCGCGGCCGCGATGCCCATCAGACCGATTTCGGTGGCCGTGTCGAAACCGAGCCCGAACAGGAAGCCGAGCGGATACATGTGCCAGCTCTTGCCGATCAGCCTGAAGAGCGGCCGCGCGAGGCGCGCGAGCGGGCCGCCGCCGACCGCGAGCATGTCGATGTCCTCGACACGGCAGGACTCGCCGCGCCGCACGCGTCTGAAGGCCCGCCACACGCCGCGCAGCAGGAACAGGTTCATCGCGGCGATGGCGAACAGAAAGAACGCCGACACCGACGTGCCGATCATCCCGCCGATCTCGCGAAACCCGGCGAAGCGGTCCTGCACGGCCAACGCGGTGGCGGCGATCGACGCGGTGGCCGCGACGACGATCGTCGAATGCCCGAGCGAAAAGAAGAATCCGGCGAAGAGCGGGCGCTTGCCTTCCTGCATCAGCTTGCGCGTGACGTTGTCGATGGCGGCGATGTGGTCGGCATCCACCGCATGGCGCAGCCCGAGCGAATACGCGAGCAGCGACGTGCCGAGCAGGAGCGGATAGTGACGGAATGCGACGAGCGCCCAGAGCCACGCGAGCACGTTGAACGCGATCAGCCCGGCGACGAGACGCGCGGATTTGCGCGGCAATATGCGGTGCGCCGGCGTTGACGCGGAAGCGGGCTCGAACGGTTCGGTCATATGCGCGCGCATGCGGTATCGAAGGAATAAAGGATACCGTGAGCGAATGGATAGCCAAAAATCGAATGCTTATTGCGCCGATCGCGAAATCCTTAGCCGGATTCCTTCGTTGGGACCCACACGGTGCGCCGCTAGGATGGCACTTCGCCTTTATCGAAGTCCGCCATGCCCCGCTATCTCGACGACGCCCAACGCCAGGAACTCCAGCGCCAGCGCGAAACCTGGCATTGGCGCAGCGAATGGCCGACGTGGGCGGTCATCGTCGCGATCTACGGCGGCTGGTTCGGCGTCGCGCTCAATGCCCGCGCGATCGGCCTCGCACCGGCCATCGCGCTGCTCGCGGTGCTGTCGTGCTGGTATATGTCGCTGCAGCACGAACTGATGCACGGTCATCCGACGCGCTCGCCGCTCGTCAACATGCTCTTCGGCCTCGCCCCGCTGGCGGTATGGTTTCCTTACGGGGTCTATCGGGAGTCGCATCTGCGTCACCACGACGACGCGCATCTGACCGAGCCCGGCCGCGATCCCGAGAGCTATTACGTGACGCCGGAACAGTGGGCGAGCGCGGGTTTCGTCCTGCGCGCCGCGCTCGCCGCGCGCAATACCTTCGCGGGTCGCATGCTCATCGGGCCGTGGTTCTCGATCGCGGCATCGTGGCGGGAAGCGGCGCAGGCCGTGATCGAGCGGCGCTGGCGGATTATCGCGAGCTGGGTGGTGCATCTCGCATCGCTCGTGCTGCTCGCGGGCTGGCTCGAAACCCGTTGCGGCATTCCGTGGCGCGCGTTCGTGTTCGGCGTCGGTTATGCGTCGCTCGCGCTGGCTTCGGTGCGCTCGTTTCAGGAGCATCGAGCGGCGGAGAAAGAAAGCGAACGTACGGTCGTCAACGAAGCCGCGTGGCCGTGGCGCCTGCTTTTCCTCAACAACAACTATCACGCCGTGCATCACGATCTGCCCGGCGTGCCGTGGTTCGCGCTCGGCCAGATCTACGCGCGCCGGCGCGACGCCTATCGCGCGAGCAACGGCGGTTTCGTGGTGCGCGGATACGCGGAATGGGCAAGCCGCCACGCCATCGCGCAGGCGGCGCAGCCGGTCCATCCGTTCGCCCCTTCGCAAGCGCCGACCGGCGGACGCCGCACGGCGCACAGCGGCGACACAGCCAGCCTCGCGGGCTGACGCGTTGCCCGGTACGATGCGTCATCGTCATTCGTAATCCGCTCGCGATGCAATGGCTCGCCGCCCTGCCGATGTACAACGTCGCACCCGCGCTCGCCGCAGACTGGCGCACGCTGCTCGAACACGTCCGTGAGCATCTCGCCGGCTGGCTCGACGCGCGCGGCGATACGCTCGAGATCGTCGATCCCGGTCCGGATCTCACCGCTTTCTGGCTGCGCGACGACGTACTGTTGTCGCAGACCTGCGGCTATCCGCTCGTGCATGCGCTCGCGCATCGGGTGCAAGTCATCGGCGCGCCCGATTTCGATGCGCCCGGCTGCGAGAACGGCGCATATCGCAGCGTGGTCATCGTCGGTACGCAGGTCCGCGCGCAATCGATCGAAGGCTGCCGTGGCCTGCGCGCCGCCTATAACGACGACGATTCCAACAGCGGCATGAACTTCTTGCGGCACGCCGTGGCCCCGTTCGCGCGCGACGGACGGTTTTTCGCCTCGGTGACGAAAACCGGCGCGCATCTCGCCTCGCTGCGCGCGCTCGCCGAACTGCGCGCGGATGTCGCCGCGATCGATTGCGTCACGTTCGCATTCGCGCAATCGCATCTGCCGGAACTGACGGCCGGCGTGCGCGTGCTCGACGTGACTGCGAGCGCGGGCGCGCTGCCGTTCATCGCGTCGATGCGCGTGCCGCAGAACGCGATCGACACAATATTTGACGCGCTCGCCGATGCGCTCAGTCACGATCCCGCCCTCGCCGGCCGGCTGAGGCTCAGAGGCGTCGTACGGCGCACGCCGGCGGACTACGCGCCGATTCTCGACTACGGACGCGAGGCCATCGAGCGGGGCTATCCGCGGCTCGCCTGACCGAAAACCCACCCGCCTGATCCCGGCACGTTCTCCGCAGTTTCGGCACAATCGGTTTTTTTAGCGCGTGGCTTGCGACGCGGTGCGGATGCATCGCGATCGGCCGCGCTTTCGGAAAGCCGCAATGATCCCCTTCTCGCTACTCGACCTTTCTCCGGTTCCGCTCGGCTCGACGCCGGCCGACGCCTTCGCCCATTCACTCGATCTCGCCCGGCACGCCGAACGCTGGGGCTATCTGCGCTACTGGCTCGCCGAGCATCACAACATGACGGGCATCGCCAGCGCAGCGACCGCTGTCGTGATCGGGCATATCGCGGCGGGCACCACGACGATCCGCGTCGGCTCGGGCGGCATCATGCTGCCGAATCACGCGCCGCTCGTGATCGCCGAGCAGTTCGGCACGCTCGCGTCGCTGTTTCCGGGGCGCATCGACCTCGGGCTCGGACGCGCGCCCGGCACCGACCAGACCACCGCGCGAGCCCTGCGCCGCGACCTGCACGGCAGCGCGGAATCGTTCCCGGACGACGTCGTGGAGTTGCAGCGCTATTTCGCCGATCCGGTCGAAGGCCAGCGCGTGCGCGCCGTGCCCGGCGCCGGGCTGAACGTGCCGATCTGGCTGCTCGGCTCATCGCTCTTCTCGGCGCAGCTCGCGGCCGCGCTCGGGCTGCCGTTCGCGTTTGCGTCGCATTTCGCGCCGGATTATCTGCTGACGGCGCTCGACGTGTATCGCAAGCAATTTCGTCCGTCCGCGACGCTGCAAAAACCCTACGCGATGGTGGGGGTGAACGTCTTCGCCGCCGATACCGCCGACGAAGCGCGCTTTCATTTCACGTCGCTGCAACAGCAATTCATCAATCTGCGCCGCGGCACGCCCGGCCAACTGCCGCCGCCGGTCGCTTCGATCCCATGGACCGATGCCGAGCGCGCGGGCGTCGAGCACTCGCTCGCGTGCTCGGTCGTCGGCGCGCCGGCCGACGTCGAAGCCGGCTTGCGTTCGGTGATCGATCAGACGCAAGCCGACGAGCTGATCATCACCGCGCAGATTTTCGATCACAAGGCGCGACTGCGCTCATTCGAGCTGGCGAGCCAGGCGCGGGACGCGATCGGCGCAGGCGCGTGAGCGCAAGCGACGCCGGTATAAAATAAAGGGCCACAAAGCTCGAATAATCCTCACGCTGGACGCGCGCACTTTTGACAGGCAATAATGAGATACCGGAGGGCGGCGCGGGCCGCGCTGTCCCTCTCGCGTCCGCCTCGTTTGCCAATCCGATTCTCAATGCAGCGCGCCCGAATTTCGTGCACGCCGGTGGATGACGCGGTGAAACAACAACAACGACGTCGCAAGACGGGAGGAAGAATGTCGATGCCGAGAAGCGCCGCTACGGGCGCCATGACGCTCCTGACGGAATACGACGATGCCAGCGGACAGGAAGTGCGTTCGCTGCGCCTCGAACCCGCGGCGGACGGCAAAGCCGTACTGCTGATTGAAATCGACGAGCGCAAACCCGGCATTCACCGTGAAGTGCGTTATGAGATTACGCCCGCGGAACTGATTGCCGCCATTCGCGCACACGGTGCAGAATTACCGGGGGAACAACACAGTCGTTAAAACGTTTTAATAGTTGCCGCAAGCAGCATACAATAGGGTTAAGCGACGTTTCGGGTGCCGTGCAGCATTGGCGCGCGGGCTTCGCCATCGGTTCGTGGCTCCCCGACGTGACTTTCCGCGCCCATTCGTTTGGCGCGTCCGTCACGGCGATGCTCGGGGCGGGCGGACGTTCGCATTCGGAGCAATGCCCGCATTAAAGGCAAAGCCACCGGGCGAGTTAATAGACTGCGGTAAATACACTAATTGACGTGAGGCAGGCACTGCGTCACGCTTCATAAAACACCTATATTCGAGTCATCGAGCCGCCCCGGTCCGCGCGGGGTATCGGCTCGTCTTCTGAAAATCAAAAGCTGAATCAGGAAAGCCGTGGACGAAAGAAAGCGAGACAGCATCATTGCGTATTTGCGCAGCCGAATGGCTGAGTTCGGGATTACGGAAAGAGCGTTGGCCGAAGCACTGGCCGAAGCGCCGGTGGTGACCCCACCGCCCTCCTTCACCAAGACCAACGGGGCTCATGGCGCGCCCAAGGTAAAGCGGCCCATGCCGCAATTGCCCTTGTTTCCGCATTCAGCGGATGGCGCACCGCCGATATTCCGAAACGCGAATGGCGACACGTGGGACGGCCTCGGCGATATGCCCGAGTGGCTCAAGCGCGCGGTGCACGCCGGTCAGGACATCGAGTTCTATCGCGTTTGAGACATCGCAGAGTACGCGCCGCAGCAGGCCCGCCAACGCGGTGCGGCGGATGACGCGCGCGCGTCGGGTACGACCTGCGTATCGCAGCGAACACGCGTTGAAACGGACGTGCGCGACATTGCATGCCGCGTAGCGCGGGTTGCGTCGCCGATTGCGCATTCACTGCTTACAGGCAACGGTCATAGGCAATTCGCGATCATTTATCAAGCCCAAAAAATTTTCGCCAATGGTTGCCCACGGGGCCTGAAAACGTTTATTGGTACTTCTCTGTAAGCCGGCTCAGATATATGAGCCGCGCGTCGACTGACGTCAAGCACGCCCGATCAAGTCCCGCCGTCTCCATTCGACAAGGGGGCAAGCATGAACGCATACGGACGCCGCAACGATGCACCCATTGCTCGCGCGCATCGACTGGCGCAAGGACGAGCGTCAGCCGCCGGCTCCGGTTCGTGCAGGCGCGGCTGACGCCGCGGGCAATCGCACGTAATCCGAACGATCGAGCGGCGCGCGCCATGCTCTCCCGTCCCGACACACTGCCGAGCGTCGTGCGACGCATGACGGCCGGGCGCATGCTGCTCGATGGCATGTCAGTCGAAGCGGTGGCCGAGGAGTTGCATCTTTCCGTGCAGACGGTGCGGCGCTACAAGGCGATCGTCACCGAAGGCGGGCTGGACGCGCTCGCGAAGATGGGCGTCGGCGGGCGTGCGTCGGTGCTCGATCGCGAGGCGCTCGACTGGATCGCCGCCGCGCTGCGTGGCCCGGCGCGCGAGCATGGCTTCGAAAGCGACACCTGGACCAACGCGCGCCTGCGCGAGCTGATCGAGCGGCGCTACGGCGTGCGCTACTCGCGCGTCTATATCTGGCAGATCGCCACCAATCTCGGGCTGGGGCATTTGCTCTCGAAATCGCGCCGCTGAAGGCGCGCCCCTGATGTCCAACGCAACGCTATCCGAACCCAAGGAGACAACGCATGATTCGCTCGTCAACTCAATGGCCGCACCGCTCCATCACGCGTCTGGCGACATGCGCGGCGCTCGCCTTCGCGTCGATCGGCGGCGCATCGGCTCAGGATGCGGCGTCGACGCCGACCGCGCGCGGGGCGGCGGCGGTCGCGCAAGTGCAGGCGCGCGTCGTCGGCATCGATCCGGTGACCAACAGCGTGTCGCTGCAAGGGCCGGCCGGACGCGTCGTGGACGTGGCGGTCAACCCCGAAATCGGCGATGTGAAGAAGCTGCAGCTCGGCGATATCGTGAACATCGAATATCGCAGCGCGCTGCTCGTGCGCGCGACGAAGGTGAAGTCGAACGGGATACGTCAGCGCATCGATACCGAAGCGGCGATCCCGGCATCGGGCGGCGTGATGGCGCAGGCGCGCGTCGTCGAGGTGATCGGGACGATCGAGCGGGTCGATGCGAAGAACCGGCGCGTGACCTTGCGCGGACCGAGCCACACAGTGACGCTCGACGTCGCGCCGGACGTTTCACTTGCGGGGCTGAAGGCGGGGGATACGGTGCAGGCGAAGTTCGAGTCGGCGACGGCGGTGCAGGTGTTGAGAGGCGGGCAAGGGATCAAGTGACGATTTGATACGCTGCCCCGCTGCAATGGCGGGGTTTGTCAGTTTATGTGACCGCCCATCTCTTAACTGCTTCGTTATCCTACTATATTCACCTCTGACGAGTGAATGTGGAAGCGATGTCTTGTTCGTGGGGCTTTCCCGAGTGGGGTTTTTCTTATAACGCGCTCTATGTGCCATTGACCTATGACAATTGGCACTGCGTCCTCATGCCTGATCGTGAGATACGCGATCCTACGCAGACATGGAATCGGCCGCCTTTTGGCGAAGCGTCACACCAACAGCGTAGCCATCGCGGAGGCTGGTCTGATTGGGATGATGATGACGAGTTTCACGATCACGGCTTCGGCTGGTCGTCCTGGCACGATGACGACGACGATTCGGAAGAATCGATGAATGAGCGCATGGCGCGCGACAAACACGATTTTCTTCAGATGTTCAACGTCAGGATCGATCGGCGCGAGGCATATATGTCTCGCGAATTCACCGCCTACGTGAAGTTCATCCGGGAGCGCTTGCGCCTGTCGGCGTTCGATCTGCCCGTCGACGGAGCAGGTATCACGCGCGTGCTCAAGCGGGCTGTGAGCGACGGCCGGCTGATCCCGGCGATCAATCGCGACTGGTCGGGCCATCGGGCCGTGTTTCGACACTATGCCCCGCAAAAGTGGCCGGCCTCGGGCGGCGGGCTCGGCACTGGCAGTACGGGCAAGGCATTGACGTGGACGGAGTTCACAGCGCTGCGACAGGCCAAAGGCGAGTTGGGCGATAGCGGCAGCGTGTTCGATGTCTCGTCAAGAGCAACGGATTTGGACGCCGCTGAATTCGCTTCCGCGCGCTTCGGTGCCACAGCGGGAAACATGCGCTCGGCGGGCACTGACTGGCTTGGTGTCGCCGCGAGCGTGGCGGGCGCGGCGGCGGGTGGCATGCTGTCGAGTGGCGACTCGGACGACGACAACTCCATGTTCAAGAGTTTGACCGATGGCGACACGCCGCTCTCGGGCGAGGCGTTCGAATACGAGCCCGATTCGCTGAGCGACGATACTTTTGATATTGCCGCCCGCAACGTCAAGATGACGGGCAATGAGCCCGGTGGTTTTCGCCTCAATCCGAACGGGCTTGATACCGATTATTTCGATGGCGATGGCAACCTGACCGCACAGTACCATGAGAGTCACGGGGCGCCGCATGGCCACAACTATTTCAATGGCGAGCGGGACAAGGCGCACATTCCGATGTCACCGATTCCACAACGCTGATGAGGCAGATTAAGAATGACTACGAGCAAAAACACATTCGGCTGGGAACTGGCACAAAATGGGGATCTGCTTCTGACAACACTAGGCAGCGACCCTTCATTTCATGACTCGTCTGTGCGGAGTCTGTGCTTGCAACGAGCGCGAAGCACGACTCTCGATGACGAAGGTAAGCCAATGTTTCCAGGGTGCGACCGTGACTTCGTTGATTTGATCCTGGAAATATTCCATAACCGATTCGGGCCGCGACCTGCGGAAGGTGACTCGGACTACCTCGTCACAGTGAAGTTTCTAAATGTCAAAACGGCGGAGATCGACGCCAATGCCATGATGGAAGAGGCATGGATCAGAGATATTAACTTGACGCGAGAACCCAACGGATCGATCAAGTTCGACCTCAACCCAAACCTTGGCCTGGACATCGTTTTGACGTGTGAGCAGGTCATTGTTGAAGCCATCGAGCCCTATGACCGCGACGCACTGTGACAATCGGGAGTTCGGACAATCCAGAAAATCCTTCGTAGTGTCCTACGACGAAGCGAGGGAACAACTCGTCGTCTGTACGATTGAAAATCGTGAGCTTACACCGCTACTGGACGTTTCGATGCGGGCCGAGTGGCCGCTTGAAAAGCTCAATCAAGAATTGACGGATGATGTCGCGCGTCGCTTGGGTGTAACAGCCCTATCGGTATTGGCCCTTCACAATCCAGAACTAAAACCAATGCTCAAATTGACATCGTTGCCGATGCCCCCGATTGAGGACTGAACGCGACCGCTTCGAGAGACCACATCAAAGAATGAGCAAAGCCCCGACGGCTGCGATCTCGTGCTACGACGCGAAAACATTTCCACAGTGACGCGATATGCCTGAAATCTCTAATCTTTATGGAAATTTTCATGACTGGCTCCTGGAAAGGATCATCGTTCGCGGCAGCGAAAACCGAAGGCATCCCGATACGCTCATTCTCGGCTTGTTTGATGATCAAGAAGGATTCGTTAGTGCCACATTCAATGGCATGACCCGACTCGGTATCGAGGGCGGTGGCGCGTTGAACATTGTGAACTGTCTGGAGATAGTCGAACCAGACGCAGACGCATTCGATTTAGCACAGACCCTTCTCTCCAAATCTGCACACGGTGAGCGCAGGGGACGGTATGTGGCCTATCTCTATTCGACAGTGGGGGCGGAAATCGCCGTCGAGTTTGACGAAGTGACGATTGCGACCGAAAAGCCAACGCCATGATGGAAGAGGCGTGGATCAGAGACATTACCTTGACGCGAGAACCCAACGGATCGATCAAGTTCGACCTCAACCCAAACCTCGGGCTCGACATCCTATTGAGTCCATCGAGCCCTATGACCGCAACGCGCTGTGATAGCGAGCAAAAAATTATCCACAGTTTTTGTGGAGAGCCTTGTGGATAGCCATGGGAGCATCGGCGCAACCCGCTGATCGGAAAGGCCTTTCCAACATGCATCGCCAACGTGCAGTCGTTCGAAAAAGCGAAACGCCCCGCAGGGCGTCTCGTCATCACCTTCGCAACAAACCCGCCGACTCAAAAATTGAAGTTATCGATATTGGCCGCATCGAACGTCGTCGGCGGCCCGAGGATCACTTCCCCGCTCTTGCCCACCGTCCGCTTACCCAGCTTGCCCGCATCGAACGAATCGCCTTCCTTGCCGGTGATCGTCCCCGACGCGAGGTTAGCCGCCGCGAACGCCGCGAGATAACCCAACTGACCCGGATCCCACAACTGGAACGCCTTGACCGTGCCGTTCTTCACGAACGCGCGCATCTGGTTCGGCGTGCCCAGACCCGTCACGACGACCTTGCCCTTCGCCGGCGAGCTCGAGATATAGCGCGCCGCCGCCGCGATCCCGACCGATGTCGGCGCGACAATCCCCTTCAGATTCGGATACGCCTGCAACAAGCCCTGCGTCTCGACGAACGACTTCTGATCGTCGTCGTTGCCGTAGGCGATCTTCACGAGCTTCATCTTCGAATATTCGGGCTTCTTGAGCTCCTCCTGCATCCACTTGATCCAGGTGTTCTGATTGGTCGCGTTGGGCGTCGCCGAGAGAATCGCGAACTCGCCCTCGCCGCCGATCAGCTTCGACAGCAACTGTATCTGCCCGCGCCCGATCGCCTCCGAATCGGCCTGATTCACGAAGATCTGCCGGCCGTCCGGCGCCGTGTCGGAATCGAAGGTCACGACCTTGATGCCCTGCGACATCGCCTTCTTCAGATACGGCACGACCGCGTTCGCATCGTTCGCCGCGATCACGATGGCGTTCTGCCGCTGGGTGATGAGCGTATTGATATAACTCACCTGCGACGACGCGCCCGCATCCGACGGCCCGACCACCTTGCCGTCGCCCTTCATCTCCTTGATCGCGGCCATGCCGCCGTCGTCGGCGATCACTTCGTACGGATTGTTGATCTGCTTGGGCAGGAAAGCGATTTTCAGGCCGCTCTTGATGTCGGCGGCGCTCGCACTGAGCGCGACGGTCGCGGCCAGCAGAGCCGCCGCCAGCACCGGGCCGCGCGGGAATCGAATGGGCTTTTTCATGTCGTAAAGTCTCCTGTCATTGCGCATGACTGCGCTGGTTTGCAACGGATACCCGCAACGGACACCATACTGAATCAAAGCGCCTGCGCCATCAGACGCTTTTCGCGCGCCGCCCGCCAGCGCGCGACCAGATTCGGTATCAACACCGACGAGAGCAGTAGCGCGCCCGTCACGATCGTGAGCGTTTCGCTCGATACATCCGCGAGCGTCAGCGCATTGCGCAACACGCCGATGATCACGAGCGACAGCAGCACGCCGATCATCGAGCCGCGTCCGCCGAAGATGCTCACGCCGCCGAACAGCACCGCCGCGATCACGGAGAGCTCGAAGCCCTCGCCGTTGTCGCCGCGTGCGCTCGTGAAGCGCAGCGTATAGACGATGCCCGCGAGCGCCGCCATCGCGCCCGACATCATGAAGAGCTTCAGCTTCGTGCGCGCGACGTCGATGCCCGAGAACTGCGCGGCGACCGGATTCGCGCCGATCGCAAAGAGGCCGCGGCCGAAAGGCGTCGCCTGCAGCAATACCGTGAAGATGATCGCGCCTGCAATCACCAGGATGAACGGCATCGGCAGGAAGGTATCGCCGAGCGTATTGATGCCGAACGCCGTGTACGACGCCGGAAAATCCGCGATCGCCTGATCGCCGAGCAGCACGTAGGCAAGTCCGCGAAACAGCGCGAGCGTGCCGATCGTCACGGCGAGCGACGGCAGACTGAAGCGCACGATCACGAGGCCGTTGAGCAGGCCCGCGAGCGTGCCGAACAGAAGCACGAGGACGATGACGAGCGGCATCGGCAAGCCCATGTGCCAGAGCACGCCCATCAGCGCGCTGGATGCGCCCAGCACCGACGCCACCGACAGATCGATTTCCGCCGCGACGATGATAAGCGTCATCGGCAGCGCGATCAGCGCGATCTCGGTGAAGTCCGCGAGCATGTTCGAGATGTTCGCCGCCGACAAGAAGAGCGGCGACAGCACGCGCCCCGCGACGAGCGAGACCACCAGCACGATCGCGAGCATCGCTTCCCATTGCAGATGGCGGCGTTTCGTCGTGGAGAGAGCGGAATCGGGTTTAGCCATGATCGCGTTTCCTCATCATGCGGCGCGCGACCGAGCGCGCGAGCAAGGTATCGAGCGCGATCGCCGCAACGATCAGCGCGCCTTGAATCGCCTGCTGCCAGAACGGCGACACGCGCAGCACCACCAGTGCGATGTTGATCACGCCGAGCACGAGCGCGCCGAGCGTCGCGCCCGCGATCGTTCCGACGCCGCCCGTGATCGCGACGCTGCCCACCACGGCCGCCGCGACCACCTGCAGCTCGATGCCCTTCGCCGTGCTGGCATCGACAGTGCCGAAGCGCGCGAGCCACAGCACGCCCGCGAGACCCGCGATCGCGCCCGAGAGCAGAAAGCCGATCATCACGCGCCGATCCACGCGAATGCCCGCGAGCCGCGCTGCTTCGGGATTCGAGCCGATCGCGTAATGCTCGCGCCCGCCGCGATACTGCTTCAGATACACCGACAGCGCAATCAGCACGATCAACGCGATCAGCACGAGATTCGGCACGCCGAGCAACGACCCCGTGGCGATGGACGCGAACGCATCGGGCAGGCTCGTCGCGTTGATCTGGCCGCCGTGGACCCACGCGTAATCCGCGCCGCGCACGATATAGAGCGTGGAAAGCGTCGCGACGAGCGAAGGCACGCGCCCGAACGTCACGAGCGCGCCGTTGACCGCACCGATCGCAAGCCCGATGCCGATGCCCCCGAACATCGCGACGATCACCGGCATGTGCGGGAACATCACGAAGAGACTGCCGACCCCGTACGCCGATACGCCGACCACCGACGCCACAGACAGATCGATATGCCGCATCAGCATCACGATCGTCATGCCCGCCGTGAGCAGGCCGATGATCGACACGTTGAGCAGCACGTCGCGCAGATTCTGCAGATTGAGAAAGTCGGGCTTGACCGCGGCCGTCGCGCCGATCAATACGAGCAGCACGATGAAGAGCGTCAGTTCGCGGCTCTTCGCGATCGAGACGGCGAGACTTTCGCGTTTCGTTTCGGTCGGCGGCATCGCGGGTAGCGTGGGAGAGTGTCGTGTCATCATGCTGCGCGTCCTAGAGAGTCCGGCATTGCGCCCAGGGCCGCGCTCATCACGCGTTCTTCATTCGCATCGGCGCGAGCGATATCCGCGCTGATGCGGCCTTCGTGCATCACGAGCACGCGATCCGCCATGCCGAGCACTTCGGGCAGTTCGCTCGATATCATCAGCACGGCCATGCCCTCCTTCACCAGTTCCGCCAGCGTGCGATACACCTCCGCCTTCGCGCCCACGTCGATGCCGCGCGTCGGCTCGTCGATGATGAGCACCTTCGGGTTCGTCGCGAGCCATTTGCCGAGCACGACCTTCTGCTGATTGCCGCCCGACAGCGTGCCGACGGGCGCATCGAGATCGCCGGCCTTGAGACGAAGCCGTTTGCCCCAGTCCGACGCGAGCGCCGATTCGCTCTTCGCCGTGATGAGTCCGTGACGCATCAGGCGGCCGAGCACGGTCAGCGACGCGTTGCGCGCGATGCTCAGTTCCAGCGCGAGCCCCTGCGCGCGACGATCTTCCGGCACGAGTGCAAGTCCCGCGCGCACGGCCGCCGCCGGATGTCCCAGCGCGAGCTTCCTGCCCGCGATCTTCACTTCGCCACCATCGACCGGATCGATGCCGAAGATCGCGCGCGCGACCTCGCTGCGCCCCGCGCCGACGAGTCCCGCGAGCGCGACGATCTCGCCCGCGCGCACATCGAAGGACACGTTCCTGAACACGCCTTCGCGCGTGAGATTGCGCACCGAGAGACGCACATCGCCGGGTGCGACCTCGGCTTTCGGATAGAACGTGTCGAGATCGCGGCCGACCATCTTGCTCACAATCGCATCGATGTTCATGTCCGCCGTGAGCGCGTCGTAGACCTTCATGCCGTCGCGCATGATCGTCATGCGTTGCGTCAGCGCGAACACTTCATCGAGACGATGCGTGATGAAGAGAATCGCCGCGTCGCGCTCGCGCAAGGCGCGCACGATCGCAAACAGCCGTTCCACTTCGGGCAGCGAGAGCGCGGCGGTCGGCTCGTCCATGATGAGCACGTTCGCATCGAGCGACAGAGCCTTCGCGATCTCGACGACCTGCTGATCCGCGATCGACAGCCCGCGCACGAGCCGTTGCGCCCGCAGATTCACGCCGAGCGACGACAGCAGCGCATCGACTTCGCGATGCATCTCGTCGTAACGAATGCGGCCGAAGCGATCGCGCGGCTGACGGCCCATATAAATGTTCTCGGCGATCGAGAGGTCCGCGAAAAGCGTCGGCTCCTGATAGATCACGGCGATACCCGCATCGCGCGCCTCGGCGGGATTGGCGAAGCGGCGCGCGACGCCTTCGACGAGCAGTTCACCCGCATCGGGCTGATACACGCCCGCGAGCAGTTTCACGAGCGTCGATTTGCCCGCGCCGTTCTCGCCGAGCAACGCGTGCACTTCACCGGGAAAGAGTTGCAGGCTGCCATCGCCGAGCGCGCGCACGCGGCCGAACGATTTGCTTGCGTGCCTGAGTTCGAGTCTTGGCGTCATGCGTTTCCCCTAGATCCGGTAGATGCGTTCGGCGTTGCGCACGAAGAGCGCGTCTTTCTCGCTGTCGCTGGCGTCGCCGACGATCTGCGCATACGCGTTCCACAACGCCGTGTACGTGCCGAACAGCCGGTCTACCGGAAAGTTCGATGCGAACATCGCGCGGTCGCTGCCGAACGTGTCGATGGTCTCGTGCACGTAAGGACGCAGGCTCTCGATGGTCCAGTCATGATCGAACATCGCGAAGCCGCTCACCTTCACCGCGACGTTCGGGCACGCCGCCAGCATGCGCATGCCGTCGCGCCACGCGCGATATCCGTGCGTCGAATTGCGGTCCACGAACATGCCCGCGTGATTGACGATGAACTGCGTGTCCGCGTGCTCGCGCGCAAGTTGCGCGGCCTCTTCCATCTGCGATGGATAAAGCTGCAGGTCGAACGACATGCCGAAGCGCTTCAGCAACCCGAAGTGCTTGCGCCACTGCGGCTCGCGCATGTAATGACGTCCGACATAGTCGTAGAGCTTGTTGTCATGCACGTTGAGAATCTGGCGGATGCCGCGCGTATTGGCGAATGCCGCGTGCGCTTCGAGCACCTGCTCCGCGTTATCCGCCGACAAGTCCGCGCCCGCGACGATGCCGTTCGGCATGCCGCGCCCTTCTCCATCGGCAATGGCTTGCAGCCAGCGCGTTTCCTCGGCGGGATCGGCGGGATCGTGATTCGCATCGACGTGCACGAGCTTGAGGACTTCAATGTCTTCGGCATCGCGCAGCAGATCCGCCAGCAGATAGTCATGTTTCAAATCGCGCGCATCGCCGATGAACGACGTCTGCGGATTCGCGAGCCAGGGGTAATGATGCGTCTTGAGGTCCCACAAATGAATGTGCGGATCGACGACCTGCATGATGGCGTTCCTCGCGAAAGAGGCGAACGTTTCAGGGAAGATGAAAGACCGGCACGAGCGGCACCGTCACGGGCGCGTTGTCCGCATGTACTTCCATCAACTCGGCCATGGCGTCCCACCACTTGCGCATGACGGGCAGCGCCGCGAGCGCATGCGTCGTATGCGTGTCCGTGCGCTGATGGATGGCGAAGAGATGCCCGGTCGATTCGTCGAGAAAGATCCGGTAATCGCGGATGCCCGCGGCGCGGAGCGCATCGGCCAGTTCCGGCCAGATCTCACGATGGCGCTTCTCGTATTCCTCGCGCATGCCCGGCTTCAGGGTCATGCGAAAAGCCACTGTCTCCATGGCGGACCGCCTTCTTTTGATTGGTGAATCCTCTATCTGGGACTCGTTGTGCTGCGACTATAATTCGCCGACCGATAACACGACAATCCGATTGCAGGATTGGCCGATCGCAAAAACGTATCGCTGCGCCGTATCATCGCGCGGTTCAAAGCGGGCTGTCGAATGAATCAGAACGTGTCCCAAAGTGTGTCGCCGAGTGCGCTCGTCAATCGGCTGAAGTTCAAGCATTTGGCGCTCCTCGTGGCGCTCGACGACGCGCGCAATCTGCATCAGGCCGCCGAGACGATCAACGTCGCGCAGCCGAGTGCGAGCCGCATGCTCGCGGATATCGAGGAGGCGTTCGGATTTCTGCTCTTCGAGCGCAACGCGCGCGGCATGCAGCCGACGCCGCTCGGCACCGCCGCGCTCGCGTACGCGCGCCGGTCGCTCGCGGACCTGACGCGCTTCGCCGACGATCTCGACGCCAAGCGCCGCGGCGGCCACGGTCAACTGACGGTCGGCGCGATCATGGGCGCCGCGCCCGACGTGCTCGCGATGGCCGTCACCGAACTGAAATCCGAGCGGCCGCTCCTGAACGTGCGCATTCTCGGCGAGACGAGCGATCAGGTCGTGCAATTGCTGCATCGCCGCGAAGTCGATCTCGCGCTCGGCCGTTTGACCACGCCCCTGCAGCACAACGATTTCGATTTCGAGCCGCTCGCGCGCGAGGCGATGCGGCTCGTCGTGCGCGCGGGGCATCCGCTTGCCGGGAAGACGGCGCTCGCGCTCGACACGCTCGTCGGCTGGCCGTGGATCCTGCAGCCGATCACGAGTCCCGCGCGTGGCCTGTTCGAAGACGAACTCTCGCGCGCTGGCCTGACGACGCCCGCCGATATCGTCGAATGCGCGTCGATCTTCGCCACGCTGCAATTGCTGCAGAACAGCGAGGCGGTCGCGATGCTGCCGGAATCCGTCGTGCGCGATTATCTGCGCGCGCAATTGCTGATCGAATTGCCGATCGAGATCGGCAAGAGCCTCTCGGGTTTCGGGCTGCTGCGCCGCAAGTCCGAGACCTTGAGCGAGCCCGCCGAGTACTTCATCGCGTTGTTGCGCAAGTACTCGGCCGTGTCGCCTCACTGAAGATTGACGAACAGACCGCCGTCCACAAGCAGGGACGCGCCCGTCACATAGCGCGCGCGGTCCGACGCGAGAAAGACGACGCATTGCGCGACGTCATCGGGCGCGCCGAGACGCCCGAGCGGAATGCGCTTTTCCATATAGGCGCGCTTGTCCGCATCCGACAGGTCATCGGCGTTGAGATCGGTTGCGATGGTGCCCGGCATCACCGAATTGCAGCGGATGCCATACGGCCCCAGCGCGATCGCGCAGGACTGCATCAGCGAGTGGACGCCTGCCTTCGTCGGCGTGTAATGCGTCTGCATGCCGCCGCCGACGAGCGCGCTGATCGAACTCGTCGCGACGATCGCGCCGCCCGTGCCCTGCGCCTTCATCTGGTTCGCGGCGGCCTGCGTCACGTAGAACGCGCCGTTCAGGTTCACCGCGACCGTGGTCTCGTAGACGGAAGCGGGCATGTCGAGAAACGCGTGAAACGGGCAGATGCCCGCGTTGCTCGACAGCACGTCGACGTGGCCGAACGCATCGACCGTGCGCCTGATGAGTTCGATGCCCGTGTCGCGCTCGGCCACGTTGCCTTCGACGGCGATCGCGCGCCGCCCCAGCGCCTCGATCTCGCCGACGATCGACTCCACCGCCGATGCCTTGCCGTACGACCTGTCGTTGTCGCCCCAGTAGTTGATGGCGACATCCGCGCCCTCGCGTGCGCTCGCGAGCGCGATCGCCCGGCCGATGCCGCGCGAGCCGCCCGTCACCACGACAACCTTGTTTTCCAGCAGCATGAGATGCCTCTTCAGTGTGTGTAGGGTCTTTCGAGCTTGCATTCCGGATTCAGCCGCACGCCGAAGCCCGGCGTCTCAGGCACTTTCATGCGACCGTTCACCGGCACGGGCTCGTCGAGCAGCAAGGGCGTGAACATCGGCACGACCTGATCGGCCTTGGGCGCCATCATCAGGAACTCGGCGAACGGCGAATTGTGGCGCGTCACGACGAAGTGATAGCTGTACACCGACGAACCGTGCGGCACGACGAGCACGTTGTGCGCATCCGCGAGCGCCGAAATCTTGATGAGCTCGGTAATGCCGCCACACCAGCCGACATCCGGCTGCACGAGATCCGCGCAGCCCATTTCGAACAGCATGCGAAAACCCCAGCGCGTCGCTTCGTGCTCGCCGGTCGTCACCATCATCCCGTTCGGCACGGAACGGCGCAGTTCGGCATAGCCCCAATAGTCGTCGGGCGGCAACGCTTCTTCGATCCACTTCAGGCCGTGTTCGCGCGCCGCATTCGCGAGACGCTTTGCATAGTTGAGGTCGAGGCTCATCCAGCAATCGAACATCAGCCAGAAATCGTCGCCGACTTTCGCGCGCATGTCGGCGAGCTTCGCGATGTTCTTGTGCAGCCCTTCCTCGCCTTCCGCCGGACCATGCTGCAAGGGCATCTTGCCGCCGATGAAGCCCATTTCCTTCGCGAGATCCGGACGCGCGCCCGTCGCGTAGAACTGCAGCTCGTCGCGCACCGGACCGCCCAGCAGATGGAACACGGGCTCCTTGCGCACCTTCGCGAGCAAGTCCCACAGCGCGAGATCGACGCCCGAAATCGCGTTGAGCACGATGCCCTTGCGCCCGTAGTACAGCGTCGCGTTGTACATCTGATCCCACATCTTTTCGATGTCGGTCACGCGCTGCCCTTCGAGAAAGCGCGCCAGATGTTTCTCGACGATGAACGCGCCGATCTCGCCGCCCGTCGTCACCGCGAAGCCGACGGTGCCATCGCTCGCCTCGATCTCGACGACGAGCGAGCCCAGCACGTTCAGCCCGAACGACTGACGGCTCTTGCGGTATTCGGGATAGCGCGCCATCGGCGTGGCGATGTGATCGTCGATCCAGTGATCGGCGCCCTGATCGTGATAATCGGCGCCGCCGCCGCGAACCGTGAAAGCGCGCACCTGGGCGATCGTGGGCATGGACATGATGTGGCTCCGTACGTTTGGTTTCGTTGTTCAGGACGCGTTCGCGGCGTCGGGAATGGGTGCGTGATCGATGCGCCCGGGCACGCGCACCAGCGCGACGATGATGAGCGCCGCGAGCACGCTCGCGCCCGCCAGCACCATGAGCCCGGCGCTCGTCGAATGGAACGCGGCTTCGGCGGCGGTGCGGGCCATCGGGGCGAAGAAACCGCCGAGTCCGCCGAGCGAATTGATGAGCGCGATGCCGGCCGCGGCGGCCGCGCCCGTGAGATAACGCGTCGGAAAGGTCCAGAAGAGCGGCTGCGCGGCGATGAAGCCGCTCGCCGCGCAGCACAGCGCGATGATCGAGACGACGGGCGAGCCCGCAAGCCCCGACACCGCGATCGCGACACCCGACATCACGAGCAGCGCCACCGCGCACACGCGATGCCTGCCGGTGCGATCGGCGTAGCGCGGCACGACCCACGTGACGATCACGGCGGCGATCCACGGCAGCGCCGTCACGAGCCCGACGCGCAAGCCCACTTTGGTGCCGAGCAGCGCCGACACCTGTTGCGGCAGATAGAAAACCACGCCGTACACCGCAGCCTGAATCAGAAAATACACGCAGCACAGCACGAGCACGCGCGGATCGACGAGCGCCGCGAGCACGCTTTTCGGCCCGTGCGACGAGGCGGCGCGGGCGTCCTCGTCGAGGCGGCTGACGAGCAGCGCGCGTTGTTCTGGCGTGAGCCATCGGGCCTTCGCGGGATCGTCGTCGAGATACCAGAACGCCCAGACGCCGACGATCGACGCAAGCAGCCCCTCGACGAGAAAGAGCCATTGCCAGCCCTTGAAGCCGAATGCGCCGTGCAGGTCGAGCAGCAAGCCGGACAGCGGCGCGCCGAAGATGAACGCGAGCGGCGCGCCGAAATAGAACACGCCGAGCGCACGCGCCCGCGACGATTGCGCAAACCAGCGCGTCAGGTAATAGACGATGCCCGGAAAGAAGCCCGCCTCCGCCACGCCGAGCAGAAAACGCAAGATATAGAAGGTGGTGGCGTCATGGGCGAAGGCCATTGCCGCGGAGACGAGGCCCCACGTCACCATGATCCGGCACATCCACAGCTTCGCGCCGACGCGATGCAAAAGCAGATTGCTCGGCACTTCGAAGATCGCGTAGCCGACGAAGAACACGCCCGCGCCGAACGCGAACGCGGCATTCGTCAAACCGGTGTCCTGCTGCAGCGCCTTCTGCGCGAAGCCGATGTTCGCGCGGTCCAGAAACGCGAGCACGTACATGAGCAGCAGAAACGGCAGCAGCCTCGTCATCACGCGGGACGTGACGGCGCCTTCCGCTGAAGCAGAGCGATTCATCGCGATTCTCCCGAAGACGCGATCAGTACGTCGCGCGTCCGCCCGACAGGTCGAACACCGCGCCGGTGCTGAACGCGCAGTCCTCGGACGAGAGCCACAGAATCAGCGACGCGGCTTCCTGCGGCATCAGAAAGCGGTTCATCGGGATTTTGGAAAGCATGTAGTCGATGTGCTGCTGCGACATCGAATCGAAGATTTCGGTTTTGGCGGCGGCGGGCGTCACGGCGTTCACGAGGATGTTCTTGCCCGCCAGTTCCTTGCCGAGCGATTTCGTGAGGCCGATCAGCCCGGCCTTCGACGCGCTGTAGTGCGACGCGTTCGGATTGCCTTCCTTGCCCGCGATCGACGCGACATTGACGATGCGCCCGTAGCCGCCCTTCAGCATGTGAGGCACGACGGCGCGGCAGGTCAGATACGGCCCGATCAGATTGACGTCGATCACTCGGCGCCACACGTCGGGCGCGAGTTCCCAGGTCGCGCCGTTGCCGCCGGTGATGCCCGCATTGTTGACGAGCACGTCGATTCTGCCGTGCGCCGCGAGCGTCTTCTTCGCGGCGGCCTCGACGGACGATTCGTCGGTCAGCTCGACGACCGCATCGCTGATCTTGCGCGCCTCATACTTCGCCGAAAGCTCGGCGCTCGTGCGCGCGAGACGTTCGCCATCGACATCCCAGAGCGACACGTCGGCACCCGATTCCAGCGCGCGCTCCGCTACCGCGAGGCCGATGCCCCGCGCGCCACCTGTGATGATCACGACGCGATTCGCCAGGTCGATCCGGTTCATGGTTCGTCTCCTTTCGTTGTTGGTTGCTTTGGGTTGTCATGCCGTGAGAGGCACTATAGTCCCGCGCCAATAGCGCAACAATTCGAAAGGGCGATCGTTCGATAGCAAAAGCGGATCGGACGACATTGCCAAACGGCAGCTCGTCAAGTTTTCTCGATAAATTCCTGCGAAACACGCGTAAAGTTATGATTTCTCGATAAACGTTAAGAAATCTCGATGACGCCAATCGGATACGCCCGTCTCATCGCCATCGGCGAATTGCGCGTGACGCCGCCGCAGCGGCTCGCGTACGCCAGTTCGTCGGTAAATCGGCGCATCGACAGCGAGAGCCAGATTCTCTTTCCGAACAGCGTCGCTTTCGACGATACGCCCGTCGGCCATCTGGAGTTCGCGCTCCGTCATGAAGGCGTGAATCTCGAAGTCATCGATGCCGCGTTCGAGCACATGGAGCCCGGCGAACTCATCGCCCGGCTGCGCGCGACGCCAACCGGCGAGCAGATTCGCCGCGCCTGCTTTCTCTGGGAATGGCTGACCGGCAAGGAACTCGATGCGGGCGTGAGCGTGCGGGGCGGCTATGTCGACCTGTTTCCGGCGGACGTGTACTATACGGCGCCGCAGCCCGTGCGCGCGCCGCGCTTTCGCGTGCGCAACAACGCGCTGGGTACGCCGTGGTTCTGCCCGACGGTTCGTCGTGCGGCGATCCCGGAAGATCCGCCCTTGACCGACCTGCTCGTCGAAGCGCAGAGCGCGCTCGATGCCATGGACGACCCGGAGTTGTACCGGCGCGCGCTCGCGTTTCTGTCCTTGTCGGAGACGCGCGGCAGTTACGCGATCGAATCGGAAACGCCCAGTTCCGACAAGCAGGAGCGCTTCGTCCAGCTCCTGAGGCGCGCGGGCGAGCCGGCGACGATCGATGAAGAATGGCTGGTGCAACTGCAAAACGTGATCGTGCGCGATGTCTTCAGCCAGGAAGCGTCGTACCGGAGCAAGCAGAACTGGCTCGAGGATGCGGCGGGCCGCGTCGACTTCTTTCCCGCGCCGATCGGCGAGTTGCACCGCGTGATGGCCGACTGGGAACGCTTCGTCAATGATCAGAAACGTTGCCCCGACGTGCTCGTGAAAGCCGCGTGCGCGGCGTTCGGCTTCGTTTATCTACATCCGTTTTTCGACGGCAACGGCCGGCTGCATCGATTCCTCATCCAGCACGTGCTCGCGCGCTCGGGGATGCTCGGTGCGGATACCGTGATTCCCGTGTCCGCCGTGATGGAGCGCAACATTCCCGCGTATCACGCCGTTTTGACGGCGTTTTCGCGTCCGGTGACGCGGCTATGGAACTACCGGCGGATCGATACGGAGCCGCTCGTGCTGAGCGCGCCTTCGAGCCGCGCATACCGATTCTTCAGCGCGGACCGCGAAGTGGCGTTTTTGCACGCGATGATCAAGGAAGCCGTGCGCGAGGAAATTCCGCGCGAGATCGCATGGCTGCAAGGCTACGACGCCGCGTTCGCGCAGTTGAATGACGAATTCGATATGCCGCGCAAGGATCTTTCAGCGCTGATTCGCATGGTCCAGTCGAACAAGGGCGTCTTGTCGATACATCGCCGGAAGCAATATCAGCACATTCCGCGGGCGGTGCTCGATCGTATCGAGGAAGTGGTTAGCGAGGCCTTTACGAACCACGCGACGACGTCGGGAAATTAGAATTTTTCGAGCCGATGGCGAAAATTGCGCCGAAAATTAAAATTTCTCGATAAAAGTTAAAGAATTTCGAACGACGACCGGTTCGATCTCTTTTGCCGGTGCGCCTCGACCGCCTTCGTTTCAGCGACGTGGCGGCGCGGGACAGCGAGTGAGTCCTTGAAGTGCCTGTCCGCGAAAAGAGCAAACGCAAAAAGCGCCGCGACGCCTATCGGGCAGATAAAGAAAGCAGCAACCAGCACGATGACCTCCCATTCAGCGATGTTTGGAAGTTTATCTCGTATAAAGACGTCAATTGTCGCGAAAACCGACAATACTCCGTTCAACAATCGCCAACTTTCTTTCAGGATCGCGCCGATGGACGAGTGCGCGCCAGCGAACGGCAACCGCGCCCGTTTCACCCATAAGATCAAGGCGTTGCGACGGTTTCGCCGGGGCATTTTGAGTGCGCGGACCGGCGCCATTTACAATGTCGCATCCCGAACCACGCCCCGCAGTCCCACCCTCACGCCTGGCTGTATGGTCACTGAAACGTCTTCTTCGGAATCCCTCGCCGTCGCGGAACGCGTGCGCGAGCTCATGGGCCGTCATGGCATCGGAAAGCGGCAGCAAACTGCCGAGTTGTGCCGCATTCTCGACCTGAGCTTTTCGCAGGGCCATCGGAAATTGCGCGGCAACAGTCCGTGGACGCTCGCGCAAATTCGCCGCGTCGCCGACGCCTTCGACGAGCCCGCGCTCAAGCTCTTCGATTCGATCAATACCCGCCCGGACGAAACCGAAGGCACCGCGCACGACGCCGTGCTCAAGCTCGGTTCGTTGGAGATTCCCTGCATGGCGTGGGTCGGCAGCGCGCTGGAGGCGGGCAGTCGCCCGGATTTCATCGCGCAGAAGCTCAACGGGCGCTGGATCGTCACGAAGCATGAAGGCGTGCTGCTGCACGAAGGCTGCGACGTCCACAAGATCGAGATCCAGCCGCGCCGGCCCGACACCGACAAGCCGATCATCGCCGTGGTGGACGACGACCACGCTTCCGCCGACAACCTGCACGACTACCTCGAGGCCACCGGCTTCACGGCGATGGCCTTCTACGGCCTCGATGCCTTCCTCGAAGCGCTGCAGACGCAGGTGTTCGACGCCGTCGTGATGGACTGGCTTTTCGGCATGCATACGTCGGCGGATGCGATCCGCGCGGTGCGCGAGTCGGACAACCCGGACGCGCCGGTGTTCGTGCTCACGGGCGAGCTCACCACCGGCAAGGCGAGCGAGTCGGAGATCAGCCAGGTCATCCGCGACTACAACGTGACGTGTTTCGAGAAGCCCGCGCGGCTCGGCATTCTGGTCGCGGATCTTTCCAAGCGGCTGATGCGCAGCTAGCGGCGAAACCTACGCAGCGCGGCGGCGGCGCACGGTCACTGCGCGGTGCACGGCGCCCTTGAGCACCTCGTAGCGCACCGGCTTGAGCAGGTAATCGAAGAACAGCACCGCCGCGCTCGGATCCACCAGTTCGGGCGCGTAGGCACTCACCGCGATGATCGGGACGCTCGCTCCCGGCGCAAGGCGCGTGCGGTATTCGTTCGCGAACGAGTATCCGTCCTTCCCGGGCATGTGCAGATCCGCGAGGATCACGTCGGCGTCGTTGGCGCGCAGCCACGCGAGCGCGCTGTCGACGTCCGGCAAGGCGACCGCGTAATACCCCAGATGCGTGAGCATCTCGATCAGCGAATCGCGGATCGATTCGTGGTCGTCGATCACGAGCACGCGCGATTTGCGCAACTCCGGCGCATCGGCTTGCTGTTCGGGCCCGGGCAGGTGATCCGCGGAGACCGCTGGCAGGCTCACGCGAAACGCGGCGCCCTGTCCCACTTCGCTCGACACCTCGATCTTGCCGCCGAGCAGATCGACGAGCCCGCGCACGACCGCGAGGCCCATGCCCGCGCCGTCGAAACGCCGCGTGCTCGATGAATCGAGCTGCGTGAATTCCTGAAAGATCAGCGGCAACTGCTCGCGGGAGATGCCCGGACCCGTATCGATCACGGACACGTCGAGCCGTTTCTCCGTGCGCGCGAAATGCACGTCGATGGAACCGGCTTCGGTGTACTTGATCGCGTTGGTCACGAGATTCGTCACGATCTGCCGCACGCGATGCGGATCGGATTCGATCGGCTCGCGTTCGCCCGCATAGTCGCCGCGCAGTTCCAGCCCCTTCGCGTTCGCCGCGGGCGTATTCGCATCGACGATGGAATCGAGCAGTTCCACCGGGTCGAAGACGGTCATCCGCAGTTCGAGCTTGCCCGCGCCCAGACGCGCGTAATCGGTCAGATCGCGCATCTGCGCTTCGAGATGACGCGCGCCCGCTTCCAGGCGCTGCATGATCTTGCGGTCGGCGTCGCCGCGCGCGTTGAGCCCGAGCAATTCGACCGACGAGACGATCGCGTGCAGCGGCGTGCGCAGTTCGTGGCTGATCATGCCGAGGAAGGTGTCCTTTGCGACGCCTGCCTCGCGCGCCGCGCGCGTCGCCTGATGCTCGGCCGCGAGCGCCGCGCGCTGCTGCTCGATGAGGCGCGTGCGCCGATAGCCGTTCAGAAGCAGCAACACGGTCGCCGCCGCCGACAGCAAACCGAGCAGGATGCCGCCATAAATCAGATAGCGGCGCTTCGCCTCGAAATCGCGCACGATCGCCTCGCGCTCGGCGACATCCATGAGCCGACGTCCGCTCGCCAGTTCCGCGACGGCCGGCGCGTTCTGACGCAGCACGCCGATCACCCGCAAGGTGTGCTGACGCTCGGCCTGGAGCCCTTCGACGTCCGCCTCGATGGAATCGAACGCGGTCTGCAATTGCCGCAGGATTTCGCGCTGCCGGTTCAGCAGCGCTTCATGCCCATCCGACAGCCCCGCCGATTCCGATACCTGCTTGAGCCGCGCGCGCAAAAGCCGATAGCTCGCGCGCACGGCGTTTGCGTCCTCGTCGATCCCGTTGCGGTACAGCAGCACCTGATTCTCGAAGCGCTCATAGGCAATCTGGAACTGCGCGGCGTCCCAGTACACGTCGTAGGGCACGACGAGCCTGTGCGTCTCGCGCGCGAGCAGTCCCGAATACAGCATGTAGCCGACCGCGCCGATCGGCGGCGCGACCGCGAGCGCGATCAGCGCCGCATACCAGAGCCGGCGAAACCACGGGCGCGTGGCGGGCGCGCGCAGGGACGGTTCGGTACTGATGACGGCCATTTGCTAATGCAACGCGTCGATGGCCCGGGCCGCGCGTTCGGATGAGACCACGATCAGTTTCATCGTTGCCCGCGTCGCGCCGACGAAGATCTTGCGCGCGGCCTGTTCGTCGAGTGCGTCGAAATCGACTTCCGTGAGAATCACGCAGGGCGCGGATTGCCCTTTGAAGCGGTAGATCGATTCGAGCAGCACGTCGCCCTCTCGATACTCCGGGTTGCCGAACAGATCGTACGTACCGGTGAACGCGCGCAGCCGGTGCGGACCGAGTTGATCGACGGCGGTGAGCGCCGAGCCCTCGCGGCCCCGAAACGACAGCACCGCGATGTCCTGCTTGCGAAAGCCTAGCGAAAGCGCATGCGTGATCGCGCGCTTGGTCGCCTCGATGATTTCCTCGGGGTGCCCGGTTGCGTAGGTCGACACGCTCACGTCCGAACCGTCGAAGGGGCTGCCCGCATCGAGCCGCACGTCCGGCCCGACGATCTTGCGGATGAAGCCGAGCAGATCGCGCGGGCTGCGATAGTTCGTGGTCTCGCGCAAAATGGTCCAGCCCGGCAGCGGAACCGGCTCGCGCAAATAGAGGTTCTGCATCGGATCTTCGAGCCACCACCACGCGCCATCAGGATTCAAAAGGCGTTCGAGCGACTCGACCCACGCGGCCTGAAAGTCCTGGCCTTCATCGACGATCAGCACATCCGTCTTCCAGTGTTCCGGCACCGGCACGGCGGCGAAGCGCTCTTCGAGCGTCGCGAAGACATTGGGCTGGCTGAAATCGGGCGGACTGCCGGCGTCACGCGCGACGGCCGCGCTCAGTTGATGATAGTTCGCGATCTTCGCATCTTTCGGTGCGATGGCGCGGATATGATCGGCGAGCGGCCGGTTGAAGCACACGTAGAGCACGCTCTTGCCTTGCGCCAGCGCGTCGCGCATCACGCGCACGGCGAGTTGCGTCTTGCCCGCGCCGGCTGTCGCGATCACGCGCAGGCGAAACGGATCGAATTCGAGCCGGCGCGCCCATGTCGCGAGACCGCCCGAGAGCCGCGTGACGAGCGTGTTCGCCGCACCGACGAGCGCGTTGGTGTCGGGCGTGAGCGAGAGTTCATCGGCGAGAAAGTGATGGATGCGCGCAGCCGACTCGAAGCGCGGCTCATCGGGCGGCAGAATCTCCAGCACGACGCGCGCGAGCTGCGACTTGCGGCTCGCATCGACGATGCGCGCGGGCGAGACGCCCGCAATCGCCGCGTTCTTCACTGTGTAGTCGGGGCAATACAGCAGTTCCTCGATCCGATACGTGCCCGCGCCGAACGCCGCGGTGAAGCGCCGATGCAGATTCTCCAGCGTGCGCGCGAGCTGAATCGCGACGTTGCGTTCCTTCTGCAGATAGACCTTCACGAGGCCCTGGCCGGTCTCGCGCAGAAAGCCCGCCTTCTGCTCGATCATCAGCACGCGTCCCGACGGCGCGACGACGACGAAATCCGCTTCGCCGAACACCGAAAAGCCTTCGTTCACGCGCGTCCAGTGCACGCCGTGATACACCGTGTAGTCGTCGGGCAGCTTTTCGAGCAGCGCGAGCGTTTCGAGTTCGCGCGCCGCCGCGCCGGTCGCTTCGAGGTTCTTCCAGTCGTCGGGAACGATTCGGGCCATGCGTCGCCTTTGGGCTGAGTGGTTGCGTGCGACTCATTGTACGCAACGCGCCTCCCGTGCCGGCAGTCGGCCGAATGGCTAACTCGCGAAGTCGTAGCGCCCGCCTCGTTCCAGCGCACGCTGGTAGGCCGGCCGCGCGTGGATGCGCTCGAGAAACGCGCGGATATGCGGCATCGATTTCGCGCCGGCGCGCGCGCTTCCGGCTTCGAGCGGAAAGCTCATCTGCACGTCGGCGGCGCTGAAGGTCTCGCCACCGAACCACGGCGATTTCGCCAGCTCGGCGTCGATATAGCCAAGGTGCAGCCGCAGTTGCGGATCGATGAAGCTGCTTTGCATCGTCTGCGCGATGCGCCGCGCGATCGGCCTGGCGAAGAACGGCATCTTCGCGCTCTCCAGCCGCCGCGCGACGAGCTTGAGCAAGAGCGGCGGCATCGCGGAGCCTTCCGCATAGTGCATCCAGTAGTTGTAGCGCACGCGTTCGGGCGATGTACCGGGTGGCGGCGAGAAACGGCCTTCGCCGTACCGGTCCACGAGATATTCGATGATCGCGCCCGACTCGGCGAGCGTCAGGCCGCCGTCGGTGACGACCGGCGCTTTGCCCAGCGGATGCACCGCGCGCAATTCGGGCGGCGCGAGCATCGTGCGCGGGTCGCGCTGATAGCGCTTGAGTTCGTATTCGACGCCGAGTTCTTCGAGCATCCACAGCACGCGCTGGGAGCGGGAATTGTTGAGGTGGTGGACGGTCAGCATGCTTCAACTCTTCTTTATGTTCGACGATGCCGCCCGCGGTACGCCCCTTGCATGGAGTGAACTTATGCGCGCCCGGGCGTCGAAAGGATAAGGCCCTTTCATGAAGGCCACGCAACGATTTCTAGCACACAACGAAAAAGGAGAATGTCGATGACGCTGATCATCTACCTGGTAGGCTGGCTCATTCTGATCGGCGGCGTGTCATGGGCGCTTGTCGCGATGCATGTCGCGCAGCACACGGTCATGATCGTCGCCGTCATCATGCTGGGCATCGCCGTCATCACCGGCGCGACGCGGGCACGCAATCGCGACCGGTCGTAACGTCCGGGCCGCCCGTCAGCGGCGGCCCCGAACATCTCAGGTCACCACCCGCGCCCCGACCGCGTCCTGTATCAGCGCGACGAGTTCGTCGGGATGCACGGGTTTCGTCATGAAATGCTGGAAACCCTCGCCGATGCTGCGCAATCGATACTCTTCGCCGCCGTGCCCCGTCAGCGCGATCGCCACGGACGGCGGCAGGTTGCCGCGTATTTCGTGATCCCGCAAACGTTGGATGAGATAGAAACCGTCCATCTCGGGCAGGTCGAGATCGCAGATCACCGCGTCGGGAAGGTGCTCGATCGCTGCTTGCGCGCCGTCTTCCGCATCGGCCACGCCGATCACCTGCGCACCTTCTTCTTCCAGCAACATCTGCAGAGATGCCCTGCTTTCGGGATCGTCCTCGATGAGTACGATCCGCATATGCCCCAGTCTTGCTACTTCGTTCATGATGTTCTTTTCTGCTACCAAAAACGGAATTCTCGCGACGGTCTCCACCTCTGGCCGCCGCGCGCGCTAATGCGCGCATTGATTGACCTGAAAACGCGGCGGGAATTCCGAACGCACCGTTATTTATGTCGCGTGTGCGCCGGTGCGGAACGCCTCGCGGTTTTGAGCGGCGCCGAGCGAAGATTTGCCCGGCAGCAGCGTGCCACATTGAGCAAAAAGCGGACCGAGTTGCATCCAATGGCGCGAAAGCCGCATCGCACGGGCTTCCCGGCCGATACGTGACGCGAGAAACCGCAACGCGTACGCACGACCGTGTAATTCCTGGGCGAGCCGTGCCCCGATTTCCCGTCAGACGTTTGCCTCTCTGGCGGAATCGGGGCGCGAGGCACTCGACGGTCCCGCCTGCAACAGCGCCCGATACTCGCTCGGCGTGATGCCGACCGTCGCCTTGAACTGACGTGTGAAGGCGCTGTGATCGGTGTAGCCGCACAACGCGGCGACATCGGTGACTTTGCCGTTCGAGACGAGCAACGCCGTGGCCGCGTCGAGACGCGTCTTCAGCAGAACCTGACGCGGCGTCAGATGGAAGACCTTGTGAAAATAGCGCTCCAGCTGAGCGATCGACATGTTCGCCATCTGCGCGAGTTGCCGCATGTTGAGCGGCTGCACATAGTTTTCCTGGATGTGCTGCACAACCGCTGCAAGCCGACTGTAGGCGGGATGCGTGCCTTCTGCGGCCTGCAGGTCGCGCGATATCCCCGCGAGCCCGACGATGTTCCCCTGCGTGTCATGAAGCGGCTGCTTGCAGGTCATGCACCAGCCGGGCTCGCGCCCCGGATACAGATGCAGTTCGAGTTGATCGATCAGCTGATGCCCCTGCGCGATGATCGCCTGATCCTGCGCCGTGTAGATGCGCCCGAAGCGCCGCGGGAACACGTCCTCCGCGGTCTTGCCGAGGAGCGCCGATTTGTCGTCCTTGTGGCCGCAGCGGCGTGCCAGCGTGCGATTGACCATCGCGTAGCGCGCGTCGCGGTCTTTTACGAAGAAGACGATATCGGGCATCGCGTCGAACACGGGCGCGAGCAGCGCGAAATGCGCGAGCATGTCGGAGAGCGTCGACGCCGGAGGTTGTGCGATCGGCGCCGTATTCATCGTGAGGCCTGTCGTGCTCGTCATGCGTTAAGAGGTCGGTTGCGCCCGGATCAGTCAGGCAACCGATTATAGAAGCGCGCACGAACGGACGAAATTGGCGCTGGCCCCACTATGAAACAGGCGTTTCAGTGCTCTCGCTCGCGGCGATCAACGTGTCGATGCGCACCGGCGCGAAGGGTGGACGCGCGACCGCGCGCGGCCATCCGAAATAGACCGATGCCGCCTCACCGCAGACGCGCCCCTGGCAAGGCCCCATGCCGCAACGCGTCTGAATCTTCGCGTCGCGCCAGTTCGCGTGCGCGGCGACTTCGGCGATCGACACGTCCTCGCAGCGACACAACACGGTATCCGGCGACGGCATCGCGCGCGCGGCGGCGCCGAGCTCGAACGCGTGCGCCACGCGCCGGGCGAATGCGCGCCAGCGTTCGCGCTCACGCACGAGACGCGCATCGGCGGCGACGCCGAGCGCCGCATGCGCCGCGATCGCGCCTTCGACGCTCGCCAGCTCTATTCCGCCGATGCCCGTGCATTCGCCCGCCGCGAAGATGTGTTCCTGCGACGTGCGCTGCGAATCGTCTACATGGATCGCACCGTCGCGTTCGTCTGTCGCGCAGCCGAGTGCGAGCGCAAGCGTCACGTTCGGCACGAGGCCGTATCCGCACGCGATGCGATCCGCTTCGAGCGTTTGTGTGCGCCCGCGCGCGCGAATCGTGACGGCCTCCACGCGCGCGCTGCCATGCGCTTTCACGACGACGCTGCCCGTGCGATAGCACGCGACCCCGAGCCGCGCGGCCTGAGCCAGCTTTCCGGGCGTCAGCGCGAGCGCCGCGACGAACCGAGCGACACGCGCAAGCGGCGCCTGTTCGACCACCGCGACGACGTGCGCACCGTGACGGCGCGCCGTATCGGCGGCGGCGAGCAGAAGCGGCCCGCTGCCCGCCACGACGATGCGTTCGCCGCGCACCGGCATCCCGCCCTTGACGAGCGCCTGCAGGCCGCCCGCGCCCGTCACGCCGGGCAAGGTCCAGCCTTCGAAGGGCAACAGCCGCTCGCGCGCGCCGGTGGCGAGGATGAGCTTCGAGTACGCGAGCACGAGCGGCGCGCCGTCGCGTTCGAGCAGGAATCGCTTGTCGCCCGGCGCGGCGGCGACCTTCGTCGCGTTCATGACGACGAGGTTCGCATGCGAGTGCGCCTCATCGAGCCATCGGCGAAGCGGCGCGGCGGGCGCGAGCGCCGGGCCTTGCCGCCAGATCTGGCCGCCCGGGCGCGGATTGTCGTCGATGAGCGCGACGCGCACGCCCGCGCGCGCCGCAATCCGCGCGGCGCTCAGACCCGCCGGGCCCGCGCCGACGATCGCGATATCGACGCGCTCGATGTTCATCGCATCGTCTCGATCGAAAGGCCGTCGCGACACAGCGTCTGACAGCCGAGCACATGCGCGCGGCCGTCGACCATCACGCGGCATTCGTGGCACACGCCCATGCCGCACAGCGCGGCGCGCGCCTCGCCGGTGACGGAGCGCCGCGTGCCGTTGACGCCGCGCATCGCGATCGCGGCCGCGACGGTCGTGAAAGCGGGCACGGCAAGCGACTCGCCGTCGATGATCACGCGCACGCGCTCATCCATCGGCGTGCTCCCGGGCGAAGCGGTGCGGCGAGAACGCGTTGGCGTCGGGCATATCGAACGGAACTGGCTCGCCGAGCATCTGCGCGGCGATGAGCTTGGCCGTGCCGAGCGAAGTCGTCACGCCGAGCCCTTCGTGACCCGCCGCGAGCCACAGCCTGTCACCCGGAAAACGCGCCGGGCCGATCAGCGGCAAGCCGTCGGGCGTGGCGGCGCGAAAGCCAGTCCAGGCGCGGATCGCATTGAGTGCGCCGATGCCCGGCAGATAGCGCGTCGCGCGCGCGAGCATCGCGCCGAGCACGTCGATCTCGACAGCCGGATCGAGCGTGCCGAACTGGCGCGACGAGCCGATCAGCACCTGCCCCGTCGGACGAGGCTGCGCATTGAACGCGACCGACGTGCCGCGCGCGTGGTGCGCGCTCTTGATGTAGCCGAGTTCCAGCACCTGATGGCGGAGCGTGCCGGGATAGCGATCGGTGATGAGCAGATGCCCCTTCTTCGCTTCGAGGGGCACATCCGCAATCAGATCCGGCGCCGCGAGCCCATTGGCGATGACAACATGAGACGCCGCGCGCCGCTCGCCACCGGCAAGCGTGACGCTGGCGCGGGCGTCGTCGGCGTCGACGGCGTGAACCACGCGGCCCGTCGATACACGGATGCGCGTCGAACTCGCGAGCAGCCATTGCGCCGCTGCGGGCGCGTAGACGATGGCGTCATCGTCGATCAGGAGGCCGCCTTGCATCGCGTGGCTTATCGACGGCTCCGATTCGCGCAGCGCGGCGCGATCGAGCATATACGCACGCACGCCGGCCGCCGCGAAGGCATCGCGCATCGCGCGGGCGGCGTCGAGCTCTTCGTCGTCTTCGGCGATCCAGAGCGTGCCGCAACGCGAAAACGCCCCACGCTCGCGCAATCGGGGGCCAAGCGCGAGCCACAGCTCGCGCGACGCGTGCGCCAATGCGAACTCGGCGGGCGAATCGTTCATCACGACGATGTGCCCCATGCCCGCCGCCGTCGCGCCGCCACCGACGCCGCGCGCTTCCAGCACCTCGACCGTCGCGCCGCGCTGGGCGAGTTCCGCCGCGCACGCCGCCCCGACGATGCCGCCGCCGACGACGATCACGTCCGCATTCATGCGAGCGCGATGCCGCGCATGAACGGATCGCGTTCGTCGAAGACGAGCCGTCCCTCGGCCATGATGTGCGCGTGGCCCGTGATCGTGGGGACGAGCGTGTTGCCGTCGATCGCATAGCTGCCTTCGAACACGCTGCCGATGATGCTCTCCTGCCGCCAGACCTCGCCCGGCGCGAGCACCTCGTCCGCAGCGAGGCACGCGAGCTTGGCGCTGGTGCCGGTGCCGCACGGCGAGCGATCGTAGGCGCTGCCCGGACACAACACGAAATTGCGGCTATCAACGCCCGCGACGGGCGAATCCGCGAAAAGCTCGATATGGTCGATGTACGCGCCATCGGCGCCGGTGACGCCCTGCGCGTGCAAGGCATCGCGGATTGCCTCGGTGAACGCGGTGAGGCCGGCGATATGCGCCGGCGCGAGTTCGCGTCCGTGGTCCGCGACGAGAAAGAACCAGTTGCCGCCCCATGCGACATCGCCAGTGAGCGGGCCGTGGCCGGGCACGTCGACCGTCACCGCGCGCCGATGCCGATACGCCGGCACGTTGCGCACGCTGACGCTGCCGTCGGCGTTGAGCGTGGCATCGACGGCACCGACGGGCGTATCGATCCGATGCCGCCCCGCCGTGATCTTTCCCGCATGCGCGAGCGACGCGACCAGCCCGATCGTGCCGTGCCCGCACATGCCGAGATAGCCGACGTTGTTGAAGAAGATGACGCCCGCCGCGGCGGCAGGATCGTCCGGCTCACACAGGAGCGCGCCGACCATCACGTCCGAGCCGCGCGGTTCGGTGACGATGGCGCGCCGCCAGTCGTCGAAACGCGTGCGGAACGTGTCGAGCCGTTGCGCGAGTGTGCCGTGGCCCAGATCCGGGCCGCCCGCGATCACGAGGCGCGTGGGTTCGCCGCCCGTATGCGAGTCGATGATGTCGATGGTTTTCATGCCGCCTATCGTAGAAACGCGCGCGGCGGGCGTCTTGAAGCGGCCGGATCGTTTTGATGACGATATCGGCACAAGTGGAGATAGTCCGGACGCGCCCGTGGCGCGGCGTTCCCACGTTGAAACGGCTATGCCGAAATCGGCACGCGGCGCGTGCGAAACACGCAAGACGCCCGATTTTGCGGTGCTTACACTGCGTACCGTTCAATCATTTTCGGAGAGCCGCCGTGACGCAGATCTGGGAAGGCGTGATGCCCGCCGTGACCACCAAGTTCAACGCCGATTTCAGCATAGACCGCGCGTGGACCGCGAAGAATATCGACGCGCAGATCGAAGCCGGCGTGGATGGCATCATCGTATGCGGATCGCTCGGCGAGGCATCGACGTTATCGCTCGACGAAAAGCTCCACGTGCTCGACATCGCCGTGGACGCCTCGCGCGGCCGCGTGCCGGTGCTGCTGACGATCGCGGAGAACAGTACGCTCGACGGCTGCCGCCAGGCCGAGCGCGCCGCGCGCCACGGCGCGGCAGGCTTCATGGTGCTGCCGGGCCTGCGCTATCTGTCGGACCGGCGCGAGACGCTCAACCACTTCCGCATGGTCGCCGACGCGAGCCCGCTACCGCTCATGGTCTACAACAATCCGCTCGCGTATGGCGTCGATGTCACGCCGAAGATGTTCGCCGAGCTCGCCGAAGACACGAAGTTCGCGGCGATCAAGGAATCGAGCGGCGACGTGCGCCGCATCACGGATCTCATCAACGAAACGGGCGACCGATACGCGCTTTTCTGTGGCGTCGACAATCTCGCGATGGAAGCGATGCTGATGGGCGCGAACGGCTGGGTGGCGGGTCTCGTCTGCGCGTTCCCGCGCGAAACCGTGGCGATCTACAAACTGATTCGCGCCGGACGTCTGGAGGAAGCGCGCGCGATCTACCGCTGGTTCGCGCCGCTGCTCGCACTCGACGTGTCGCACAAGCTCGTGCAGAACATCAAGCTGGCCGAAGCGATCGTCGGCCTGGGCACGGAGCCTGTGCGTCCGCCGCGTCTGCCGCTCGCCGGCGACGAGCGCAAGGAGGTCGAGGCGTTGATTCGTCGCAGCATCGAAACGCGTCCGGCCCTGCCGACGATCTGAGGCGACCCGTCAAACAAAAATGCCGTCTTCGCGACGGCATTTTTTCGTGGATAGCCCGTTCAGGCCGCGATTTGCGCAGGCGCGGGGTCGGAGAGATGGTCGCCTGAATCTGCGCCTTCCTCGTAGAGATGCAGCAGGCGATAACCGCTCTTGTACACCGGCTGCAAGCGGAAGTTGTTGACCGGCTCGATTTCGAGCGCGAGGCGCAGACGCGAAACGTGGCTGTCGATCGTGCGCGTGGTTTCGCGGAACTCGCGGCCCCAGACCATCGCGAAAATATGATCGCGCGACAGCACGCGGCCGATGTTCGAGAAGAAAAGCTGGGCCAGACGGAATTGCGTGCCGCTCAGTTGCACCGGCTTGCCGCGCACGGTCACGGTTTGCTGGCGGGCGTCGAAACGATACGGCCCCACTTCGAGGCACGCGCTCGACGTTGCGGGATAAGCGCGGCGCAGCAGCGCTTCGAGGCGCGCGCCGAATTCGCCCGGGCGAATGGGATAGACGACGTAGTCGTCCGCGCCCGCGGTCAGCGCGCAGACCACGTTGTGCTCGGCGCCGTCGGGGGTCGCGAACATGACCGGCACGCGTTCGCCGAAACTCGAGCGCACCGATTTAAGCAGGTCGAGGCCGCACAGGCCCGTGGAATTCCAGTCGAGAATCAGCAGATCGACCGTCGAGCGGGACAGCGCTTTCGACAGCACGAGGCCGTCGCCAAACGTCACGCAGGTGTGGCCGAGTCGTTTGACGACATCGCTGATGAGATTTCGATAACTTGGGTCGGTTTGCAAAACGGCGACGCGCATTGTGTCTTACCTGATGAGTCCAAGGGACATGGGGCGGCAGCCGTATTTCGGGCGCCCGCCGGGCGTCTCCTCGCGGGATGAGACGGGGATATTCAAGCTGCGCATTCTGGGCAGCCGTGCGATCCTTTCCCATCGGACTCGTCCGAATTGTCAACGCATGTGACGGCGCAGCGCGCCGACCTCGACGCGTGTCATGCGCGCAACCATCTCAAAAATAGAACGGCTTTTCTCTTTTGCGCCGGTTTTCGTCCTGTAATATCGCGCGTCTGGCTCAAAAGTTCCCGCTTCCGCCGTTTTATCGAGACGTCGCGTAGCAAGCTGCGCCGCGACTGTCCGTCGCATCCCGCAGCGCGGATGACGGGCGGCGGCTTTCGAATCCGCGTCCGCGCCTTCGCTTCGCGTCCACCCGGCGCGTCTGTCACCCCGCAGGGCAAAGCCTCGTCCTACCGCGCGTCACGCGTGGCTTTTCCACTTTCGGGTTCTTTTTTCGATGCAGGCAACACCTCTGTCCGACGCCCCGCGCGCGGCCGGCCGTGCGCTTACGCGCGGCGACTACAAGACACTCACGCTCGCCGCGCTCGGCGGCGCACTCGAGTTCTACGACTTCATCATCTTCGTGTTTTTCGCGCCGGTCATCGGCCAACTGTTCTTTCCGCCGTCAGTTCCTGACTGGCTGCGTCAGTTGCAGACTTTCGGCATCTTTGCCGCCGGCTATCTCGCGCGTCCGCTCGGCGGAATCGTCATGGCGCACTTCGGCGATCTGCTCGGCCGCAAGCGCATGTTCACGCTCTCCGTGCTGCTGATGTCCGTGCCGACGCTCCTGATGGGCCTGCTGCCCACGTACGCGTCGATCGGCCTGATGGCGCCCGTGCTGCTGCTTCTGTTTCGCGTGATGCAGGGCGCGGCCGTCGGCGGCGAAGTGCCGGGCGCGTGGGTGTTCGTCTCCGAGCACGTGCCGGGCCGCCATATCGGCTATGCGTGCGGCACGCTCACGGCTGGCCTAACGGCGGGCATTTTGCTGGGATCGCTGATCGCCACGGCGATCAACAAGTCGTTCGCGCCCGCCGAAGTCGCCGATTTCGCATGGCGTCTGCCGTTCCTGCTCGGCGGCCTGTTCGGACTGTGCTCGGTCTATCTGCGCCGATGGCTGCATGAGACGCCGGTGTTCGCCGAGCTGCAGAAGCGCAAGTCGCTCGCGGCGGAGATTCCGCTCAAGGCGGTGCTGCGCGACCACGGCCGCGCAGTAGTCATTTCGATGCTGCTCACGTGGATGCTCTCGGCGGCGATCGTCGTCGTGATCCTGATGACGCCGACCTTGCTGCAAAAGCAGTTTCATATCGCGCCGGCGACGGTGCTCGTCGCGAACTGCGCGGCGACGCTGTGCCTCACGATCGGCTGCGTGCTCGCGGGCGCGATCGCGGGCCGCATCGGCGCGGGCAAGACGATCTTCGTCGGCGGCGTGGCGCTCGCCGTGTCGTACTGGCTGATGTTCCAGCAAGTAGCGCTCGACGCTTCCGTGCTCCTGCCGTGGTACGCGCTCGCGGGCTTTTTCGTCGGCGTGATCGGCGCGATTCCCTTCGTGATGGTGAAGGCCTTCCCGCCCGCCATTCGCTTTTCGGGCATCTCGTTCTCGTACAACGTCGCGTACGCGGTGTTCGGCGGACTCACGCCGATCGTCGTATCGCTGATGATGAAATCGAGCCCGATGGCTCCCGCGATCTACGTCGGCGCACTGTGCGCGATCGGCGCGCTGACGACGCTCTTCATCAGGCCAACGCGCTGATTCGATTCAACGATGGCGCGCCACTCACCCGGCGCGCCATTTTTCATTCTGCTTTCACGTTTCAGTCCACGCCGAAACATCGAACGCGCGACGCGCCTACGATGAACGGCATGAACTCGAACCTTTCCTCATCCGAAACGCATCTCTCCAGGCGGGAGATGCTCGTCGTGACGGCCACCAGCGTCGGCTTCGTCGTGTCTCAACTCGATGTCTCGATCGTCAATGTCGCGCTCGCGAGCATCGGCCATGATCTGCACGCAAGCGTCGCGAGCCTGCAATGGACCGTCGACAGTTACGCGCTCGCCTTCGCGGCGCTCATGCTCTCCGCGGGCTCGCTCGGCGACCGCTTCGGCGCGCGGCGCATGTTCCTCGGCGGCCTCGCGCTCTTCGCGCTGGCGTCGCTCGCGTGCGCCTTTTCGCGGGACGCGACGCAACTGATCGCCGCGCGCGCCCTGCAAGGCGTCGGCGCCGCGGGCATGCTGCCGAACTCGCTCGCGCTCCTGAACGCGGCATGCGGCCACGACCGGCGCCTGCGCGCGCGAGCGGTCGGCCTGTGGACGGCGGCGGGCGCGGTGTCGATCGCGGCGGGGCCGATCGTCGGCGGGGTGCTGATCGCGGCCTTCGGCTGGCGCAGCATCTTCTGGGTCAATCTGCCGATCTGCGCGGCAGGCATCGCCGCGACGCTCGTGTGGGTCGAGAACGCGCGCACGAAAGACGCCGAGCGTGCGCGCGGCATCGACCTGCCCGGCCAGGCGCTCGCGATCGTCGCCCTCGCGGCCCTCGTGGGCGCGGTGATCGAACTGCGTCCGCTCGGACCCGCCCATCCGCTCGTGATCGGTGGCCTCGTGCTCGCGGTGGCGGCGGGCGGCGCGTTCGTCGCGGTCGAACGCAGAAGCCGCTCGCCGATGCTGCCGCTTTCGCTCTTCGCCGAGCGCACGTTCAGCGCGGCCGTCGTCTTCGGAATCGGCGTGAATCTCACCTACTATGGGATGGTGTTCCTTCTCAGCCTGTACCTGCAGCGCGTGCTCGGACATACGCCCTTGCAGACCGGTCTCGCGTTCCTGCCGCTGACGGGCGGCTTCCTGATCTCGAACCTGGCGAGCGGTCCCGTCGTGGCGCGCTTCGGCTCGCGCGGCCCGATGATTTTCGGCGCCTTGCTCGACGCCGCGGGTTTCGCCGCGCTCGCCTTCGTCGATACGACGACGCCCACGGCCGCGCTCCTCGTGCCCTTTCTGCTGATTCCATCGGGCATGGGCCTCGCGGTCCCGGCGATGACGACCGCCCTGCTCGGCACCGTCGGCCAGCAACGCGCGGGCACGGCCTCGGCGGTGCTCAACACCGCGCGGCAGGCGGCGGGCGCGATCGGGGTCGCGGCGTTCGGCGCGCTCGCGGCGCACGGCGACGGCGCGGCGAGCGCGGAACATATCGTCGATGCGGTGCGCTGGTCGGCGGCGATTTCCGTCGCGCTGCTGTTGACTGCCGCGTTGATCGCGCGTTTCGTGAAGAACCCGGCGAGCGCGAAGACCGAGGGGACGAAACGCGCGTGCGGCGTGCTCTCCGACGAAACCGATTGAAGACGGGCGCAAGCGGGAATGGTCGTTGCGAAGCACTTGAAAACGCCCGTCCCGACCATCCAAACGAAGATTCAGGAGATCACCATGTCCACGATGCCCCGCTCCCCCGAAGAGCCGCTCGAACCGGATCCGGACAAGCTGCTCGACCCGGACGCTCCCCCCAATCCCGACGACCCTGACATGCCCGACGGCCCGGATTCCGCCACGCCGATGGTGCCCGCCGATCCGAAGAACGGCGAGCCGCGCATGTGAACCTCTGAACGGTCCGCGAGCGCACAAAGCAATGCCCGCGCGGCTTGATGAGCCGCGCGGGCATTCTTCTCTGGACTGCGCGTTGACGCTACAGGCTCGTCGTCTGCACGGTGCCGGTTTCCAGCGCGCGCTCGATGAGCGCCTCGTGCTGCGCCTTGCGCACGGCATCGGCGACTAGCGTATCGGGCGCTTCGACTTCCGCCTTGATCGCGCCGATGATGCCGTCGGCTTCGACGATCACGAGCGATTCCGCCGAATCCGCGCGGCTGATGATGACGCGAGCGGGCCCGCCACCTTCCGCGATGCTTGCGCAGAACTGCATCTTTTGCCCGCCGATCACTTGCTCGAATGTTTGAATCATCGCTGCCTTCCGCGTTGGTTGGACAAAAGCTGACGCGGGCCGCACACCGTTGCACGCGCCGCCCGCTTTCTGATTGATCCGCACATGTGCGCGAGGTTCAATTCTGTAAGCAGGCGGGCGGCGATGCAAGCTCAACGTCTTGCATCGTCGAGTTCGCGAAGGACGGTGGCCGTGGCGTCGTCGGCGGGAAAAAATGCCTCGATCGCGAGTTCGGACAACGTGATATCGACCGGCGTGCCGAACACGGTCGTCGTGCTGAAGAACGACAGCACGCCGTATTGCGTGCGCATGCGCAAGGGCACGACGACCGGGTCGGTTTCTTCGCGCGACGCACGCTCGGCGTGCGCGGGCGCGGGATACGCCTCCAGTTCAGCAAAGAGCGCGGCGAGCGTCGCATCGCCCGAGACGTCGATCTGACGCCGCAGCCGCGCGAGCAAATGGGCGCGCCATTCGTGCCAGTTGTCGATGACGTCCGCGAGACCTTGCGGATGCATCGACAGGCGCAGCACGTTTACCGGCGGCGCGAGCCGTTGCGCATCCGCCGACGCGACGAGCGGCGCGAAAGCCGCATTGGCCGCGACCATGGTCCAGTGACGATCGACGGCGAGCGCGGGATACGGCTCGTGCCCCTTCAGCACGAGATCGACCGCGCGCCGCGCCGCGGCGAGTTGCGGGTCCGCCAGCGCGCGCTCGCGATAGAGCGGCGCATAACCGGCCGCGACGAGCAGCGTATTGCGTTCGCGCAGCGGGACGTCGAGCTGTTCGGCGAGCCGCATGAGCATTTCCCGGCTCGGCAGCGAACGTCCCGATTCCACGAAGCTCAGATGGCGCGTCGAGACGTCCGCGACGCCCGCGAGGTCGAGCTGGCTCATGCGCCGTCGCTGGCGCCATTCGCGCAACAGCACGCCGACGTCCAATTGAGCACCGATGTGTGCAAGGGTCGAGTTCATGCGAACGATGTTAGACGAACTGCCTGCGCGTAATCCATTACCTGTGAAGTCATCGGTTTGCATCGGCTTCGGTTGCAGAAGCACGACCGTAAGATTTACTGCGCAAACCTTCGCGCAGAAAAAGTTGCGCGCGCCACCCTAAATGTCCGGCGCATAAAAGCCGATAAGCCCCACAACAAGCGAACAATGCGTCGCGAGCCGTGCGCGCCTCAATTCCGAGCACGCACGGCCCGCGGCGCCCGGAACATTTGCGGAGAAATCATGTTTGTCATCATCGGATGGGTGTTGGTCATCGGCTCGGTGATCGGGAGCTTCATCGGCGTGGGCGGTCACCTTGCCGCTCTCGTGCAGCCGTTCGAGCTGCTGTGCATTTTCGGCGCGGCGATCGGCGCGTTCGTCGTGTCGAACCCGACAGCCACGCTCAAGAAGACCCTGCAATCCATTCCGAAGGCCTTCAAGGGCGGCGGCTACACGAAGGAGAAATACGTCGCGCTGATCGCGCTGCTCTACGAGCTGCTGCAAAAGGCGCGCAAGGAAGGGATGATGGCGCTCGAAGCGGATGTCGACGCGCCCGAAGCCAGCCCGCTCTTTCAAAAGTACGAGCACGTGATGGCCGATCATCATCTGCTCGATTTCATCGTCGATTATCTGCGCATGATGTCGGCGGGCAACGTCAACGCGCTCGAAATGCAGGACCTGATGGACGAGGAACTCGAGACGCATCACACCGAAAGCTCGGTCGCCGCCAACGCGATCCAGAAGATGGCGGACGGCCTGCCCGCGTTCGGTATCGTCGCTGCGGTGATGGGCGTCGTTCACACGATGGGCTCGGTCGGCGCCGCGCCCGCGGTGCTCGGCGAGATGATCGCGGGTGCGCTGGTCGGCACGTTCCTCGGCATTCTGCTGGCCTATGGCTTCATCGGCCCACTCGCGGATCTGCTCAACGCCAAGGGCGCGGCCGAAGCGAAGCCGTTCCAGTGCGTGAAGTCCGTGCTGCTCGCTTCGATGAACGGCTATGCGCCGACGGTGGCTGTCGAATTCGGCCGCAAGGTGCTCTTCACCGCCGACCGTCCGAGCTTCAAGGAACTCGACGACGCGGTGCGTGCGACCAAGATGCCGAAGGCGGCCTCGTAACTTCACGGCATAGACATCATGGCTGAGAAACCATCACGCGATCCGCTGCAGTCGGTGCTTGCGCCTACCGTCGTCGTGAAGCGCAAGAAGAAGGCACACGGCCACGGCCATCACGGCGGCGCCTGGAAGATCGCGTACGCCGACTTCGTCACCGCGATGATGGCGTTCTTTCTGTTGATGTGGCTGCTCGGCTCGACCTCGAAGTACGACAAGGAAGGCATCGAGCAGTACTTCAACACGCCGCTCTCCGCCCTGTTCGGCAACGACGGCGGCGCGTCGGCGCACACGAGCGTCATCACGGGCGGCGGCAAGGATCTGTCGAGCTCGCGTCCGGGTGAAGGCAAGAAGAGTCAGACGCAGCCGGTGCCGCAGTCCATCGCGCGCGCGGCCGTCGCGATGGAAGACTTGCAGAAGTTGCAGCAACTCAAGCAGAAGCTGATGGCGCTCATCGAGCAGATGCCCGCATTGCGCGCGTTCAAGGACCAGATTCGCATCGCGATCACGAGCGAGGGGTTGCGCATCGAGATCGTCGATTCGCTCAAGCGGCCGATGTTCGCCTCCGGCAGTTCGAAGCTCGAAAGCTATGTGACGACGATCCTGACCAACATCGGTGCGTCGATGAATGATGTCGACAACCGCGTGTCGATCGCCGGGCATACGGATGCGGTGGCCTATTCCGGCAATCAGGCCGGCTATTCGAACTGGGAGCTTTCCAGTGAACGGGCGAACGCGGCACGGCGGGCGCTGGTCGCGGGGGGCATGAAGGAAAGCAAGGTGCTGCAGGTGCGCGGGCTGGCCGACGTGCTGCCGCTCAACAAGGAGGTCGTCGATGAGCCCACGAACCGGCGCATCAGTATTCTCGTGCTGAACAAGGCCGCCGAGCAGGCGTTCTTCCGCGACGGCGGGCGCACGACGGTGGATGAGACACGGCCCATCGATAGCGCGATTCCGGCGGCGGTGACGGCCAAGTCGAATGCGCCGGTCGCGGTGGTGAAGTAGCGATCGCCGGATCTGGTCAAAACGCCATGCCTGCAAAGGCATGGCGTTTTTCATTGCACTCGACATTTCGCAGCGTGGTCACACGCATCTAAAGTTTTCCGCCGATGTTCCGTTAATCCCTTGTCGGTGCGCCGTAAAGAGAGCCGCAGTCCGTGCCTACTACAAAGACCAAGAATACGCTATGAAACTCTTATCGAAGCTGATGCTGCTCGCCCTGCCCATCCTCGCCGCCTGCGGGGGCGGCGGGAGCGACGATCAGACTTGCAAGACCGACCTCGGCAGTCTGACGAAGTCCTGCGTTGCCAATCCCTCCCACGCGCTGCCGGAAGGCATCTGGTACGGCTCGGTGAATTCGTCGCAGTCGGTCGCGGCACAGACCATCGTTCTCGAAACCGGCCAGTACTTCAGTATCTATACGCAGAACGGTTCGTTTGTCTGGCTGATCGAAGGCATCATGACGGCGACGGACGGCGCGTTCACCGATCCGGCGACCGTCGGCTTTCACACGCTCGGCGCGATTCGCGCGGGAACGCTGTCCGGCACCTTCACCACGAAGAGCGCGCTCACGGCGACGACGAGCCTCTTCGTCAGCCCGGACACGACCGCCACGAGCTTCAACGGCAACTACAACGCGACATACGACACGCCGATCGCCATCAGCGACGTTGCGCGCGCATGGACGAGCGGCTCGGGCGTCACGCCGGACGCGACGATCACGATCGCCGCCGACGGCACGGCCAAGGGCACGCAGAACGCCTGCACCTTCACCGGCAGCTTCAAACCGCGCTCGACCGGCAAGCATCTGCTCGACGGCACGCTGAATTTCGCGGGCCCGGCATGTGCGCTCAGCAACGTGTCGGTGTCCGTAGAAGCGACTGTCGTGAACGGCCAGCTCACGATCGTCGGCGTGACGCCGCAACGCGACCAGGCGTTCTATCTGTCGGCTCAATAAGGGCTGATGGCGCGCCATGTACCTGACCGGTGCATGGCGCTCTCTCTCGATCAGCCAACCCACTGCGCGGCCGTCTGCACGACGAGCCAGACATTCGCCGCACTGATCACCGCGAACAGCGCCCACGCGACAAGCTTCATATGCGGCCTGTTCGCAAACGTCCCCATCAGGCTGCGGTCGCTCGTCATCCGGATCAGCGGATAAAGCGCGAACGGCAATTGCAGGCTCAGCACGACCTGACTCGCAACGAGCAGCTTTCCGACCGCCCCGTTCCCCATCACGTACACGCCGATCAGCGCAGGCACGAGCGCCAGCGCCCGAGTGATGAACCTGCGCTGATAGCAGGGAATCTTCAGTTGCAGGAACCCTTCCATGATCACCTGCCCCGCGATGGTCCCGGTGAACGTCGAACTCTGCCCTGAAGCAAACAGCGTCGCCGCAAAAAGAATCGCGGCAAGCCCCGTTCCGACGATCGGCGCAAGCAACTTGTACGCATCCTCGATTTCGGTGACCTGCGTATGCCCCGTCGCATGAAACGCCGATGCCGCGAGAATCAGGATGGCCGCATTGATGAGCAGCGCGAGCACGAGCGACACGATGGTATCGAGCCGCGAGAGAGTGATCGCCGAAGCAAGGCTCTTCGCATCGCGATTCACCACGCGCGTCTGCACGATCGACGAATGGAGATACAGGTTATGCGGCATCACGGTCGCGCCGAGAATGCCTATCGCGAGATAGAGCGGCTCGCGTTCGCTCAACGCATGAATCGAAGGCACGAGCCCCGCCGCAACCGAAGGCCAGTGCGGCTTGACGAGTGCGAGCTCGACGACATAACCTACGCCGATCGTCGCGATGAGCCCGAGCATGATCGCTTCGAGATCGCGAAAGTTCTTGCCCTTCAGGCCTAGCACGATGAGCGTGTCGAATGCGGTGAGCACCACGCCCCACATCAACGAAACGCCGAACAGCAAATGAAACGCGAGTGCGCCGCCAAGCACCTCCGCCAGATCGCACGCGATGATCGACAACTCCGCGAGCATCCATTGCCCGTTCGCGACCGGCTTCGCATAACGCTCACGCGATAGCTGTGCGAGATCCTTCCCCGTCACGATGCCGAGCCGCATCGAAAGACATTGCAGCACCATTGCCGCGAGACTCGACAGCACGACGACGAAGAGCAGGCCATAGCCATAACGTGATCCGGCTTCGATGTCCGTCGCCCAGTTGCCGGGATCCATATACCCGATGGAAATCAGCAAGCCCGGTCCCGCGAATTGCAGGAGCTTCTTCCAGAGCGGCGCGCCCGGCGAAACGGCGACCGAGCCCTTGACTTCCGATGGACAAAACGGCGCGGTGGCCGTGGTCGGCAGTTTGAAAGGCAAAGTATCGACTCCTGATGTTAAGTGGCTTACAAACTGACGCACAGGACACACGTGTTCAGCATCTGCTCCAATCTGACCAAAGCGCCATCTGATCGCCAGCATGTCGTCACGGTGCCGCACATAGAATCCATGGGTGGCTGTGGTAAGCGTGCCGACGCTGCATAATCGCGCAACCGCACGCCGCGTTCATCCTTCACTTGCTTGAGGAGTACGCCATGAAACTAGTCACACGCATTGCCATCGTCGCGCTCGCCGTCGCCCCGCTCACCGCGCTCGCACAATCCGACGGACTGACGCGCGCGCAGGTCAAACAGGATCTGCAACGCGTCGAGCAGGCCGGCTATAACCCGTCCGAACGCGACACGTTCTATCCGAACGACATTCAGGCAGCGGAAGCGAAGGTCAGCGCGCAAAGCGCCTATGGCGCATCCACGGATGGCTCCTCGTCTTCCGGACGCACGATGTCGACGACGCCGCTCGGACAAACCCCGCAGTAACGCAGACACGTTACTCAAAAGAGACATGCGCGGCTCCCGTCGAGCGCGAACGATCCCGCGCCGTCTCGCTCAAGTTTCCGCACGCGCATTTTTCGCGCGTTCGTTCGATTCGTCGCCTGACGCAAGCTAAGCGCGCCGATCTCAGCTATCTACAATCGCAGGGCGGCTGCTCGCACACCGCACTTGCATCGCCAGCCGCGTTCATCTCATCTTCCGCATGAGGAGTCCGCCATGAAGCTTGCCACGCGCATTGCGCTTTTCGCTCTCACCGCGGCGCCGCTTGTCGCGCTCGCACAATCGAACGGCCTCACACGGCAGCAGGTCCGCGAGGACCTGGTCAAAGCCGAGCGAGCCGGATATCGTCCCTCGGAGCACGACGCCCAGTATCCCGGCAGTTTCCTCGACATCAGGGAAGGCATCTACACCGGCGCGAGCGTTTATCGCACGCAACCGGGCTATCCGAACCTCGCGCCCAATGCAGAGGCTTACCTGCGCTGAGGCCTCGCTATTCCCACTATGTCGCATCGAAGCGCGCGGCCCTACCGCGCGCTTTCGCAAGCTTGCTTTCAAATCGCCTAATCTGACAGACACGCCATATTCACGCCATATTGTCGTTGGCACGCGGCCACTAACATAGCGACACGGATGGCGAACCGCACGCCTCGCTCCGTCATTGCGTCTCGCGCGCCGCCTTCGCCTCATTCGCAGCGCCCTTCCCCAGCATCTTCCGAACGACTCAATGTGGATAGTCAACGTTGCGCTTAAGCGGCCCTACACGTTCATCGTGATGGCCATCATGATTCTGCTGGCGACGCCCTTCGTCCTCATGACGACGCCGGTGGACGTGCTTCCCGAAATCGATATTCCCGTCGTCAGCATCATCTGGAACTACACGGGTCTGTCCTCGCAGGACATGGCCAATCGCATCACGTCGGTCAACGAGCGCAGCCTCACGACCACCGTGAACAACATCGAGCATATCGAGTCGCAATCGCTGCCGGGCATTGCGATCATCAAGCTCTTTCTGCAGCCGACGGCGAATATCCAGACCGCGATCGCACAGACCGTCGCCGTCGAGCAGGCGCAGCTGAAGCAGATGCCGCCGGGCGCGACGCCGCCCCTCGTCATCAGCTATTCGGCGTCGAGCATCCCGGTGATCCAGCTCGGCCTCTCCAGCCCGAAGCAGTCCGAGCAGGATCTGAACGACACCGCGCTCAACTTCCTGCGTCCGCAACTCGTGACGATTCCCGGCGCGGCCGTGCCTTACCCGTATGGCGGCAAGACGCGCCTCATCTCCGTCGATCTGGATACGCGCGCGCTGCTCGCCAAGGGTCTCACGCCGACCGACGTGGTCCAGGCCGTCAACGCGCAGAACCTGATCCTGCCGACCGGCACCGCGAAGATCGGCCCGCGGGAATACACGATCAACATGAACGGTTCGCCCACGACTGTCGCGGGCCTGAACGACATTCCCGTGCGCACCCTCAACGGCGCGACGACCTACCTGCGTGAAGTCGCGCACGTGCGCGACGGCTTCTCGCCGCAGACCAATATCGTGCGGCAGGACGGGCATCGCGGCGTGCTGATCTCGGTGCTGAAGAATGGCACCGCGTCGACGCTTTCCATCGTCAACACGCTGCAGGACCTCTTGCCGCAAGCGCGCGCATCCCTGCCGCCGGATCTGAAGATCAGCGCGCTCTTCGATCAGTCCGTGTTCGTGAAAGCCGCCGTGCAGGGCGTGGTGCGGGAAGCGCTGATCGCCGCCGCGCTCACCGCCGCGATGATCCTGCTCTTTCTCGGCAACTGGCGCAGCACCTGCATCATCGCGATATCGATTCCGCTCTCGATTCTTTCGTCGCTGATCGTGCTGCATGCGCTCGGGCAGACAATCAACATCATGACGCTCGGCGGCCTCGCGCTCGCGGTCGGCATTCTCGTCGACGACGCCACGGTGACGATCGAAAACATCGAACGCCATCTGCATCTGGGCACGAATCTGCACGACGCGATTCTCGAAGGCGCGGGTGAAATCGCCGTGCCCGCGCTCGTCTCGACACTGTGCATCTGCATCGTGTTCGTGCCGATGTTCTTTCTCACCGGCGTCGCCAAGTTCTTGTTCGTGCCGCTCGCCGAAGCCGTCGTGTTCGCGATGCTCGCATCGTACATTCTCTCGCGCACGCTCGTGCCGACGCTCGCGATGCTTCTGATGGGTCACGCCCACGCACCCGATGCGAAAGCAAAGCCCAATCTTTTCATGCGGCTGCACAAGCGTTTCGATCGCGGCTTCGAGCGCATGCGCGGCGCGTATATCGTCATCCTGTCGACGCTGCTCGTGAAAAGGCGCATGTTCGCCACGCTCTTTCTCGGCTTCTGCCTGCTCTCGACGGCCCTCGTGCTCGTGCTCGGCGAAGACTTCTTCCCGAGCGTCGATGCGGGCGACATCCGCATGCACATGCGTGCGCCGACCGGCACGCGTATCGAGGAAACCGCGCGTCTCGCCGACGAAGTCGAAAAGGTCGTGCGCCAGATCGTGCCGCAAGACGAGCTCGCGACGATCCTCGATAACCTCGGCCTGCCTTATAGCGGCATCAACCTGTCGTACAGCAACGCGGGAACCATCGGCACGCTCGACGGCGAAATCCAGGTCGCGCTCACGCCCGATCACGCGCCGACGCAGAAATACATCGACGAATTGCGTGCGCTCCTGCCGCGCCGCTTTCCCGGCGTCGAGTTCTTCTTTCAGCCCGCGGACATCGTCACGCAGATCCTGAACTTCGGGCTGCCCGCCGCCGTCGATGTGCAGATTCAAGGGCAGAACGCACAGGCGAACTTCGAAGTCGCGAGCAGGCTGATGAAGCAGATCCGCATGATTCCCGGCAATGTCGACACGCACATCCAGCAGAAGCTCGATGAACCTGCGATCAACCTGCAGATGGATCGCACGCGCCTGCAACAACTGAATCTCTCCGCGAGCAACGTCGCGCAGAACGTGCTGGTTTCGCTCTCCGGAAGCTCGCAAACCGCGCCGGGCTTCTGGTTCAATCCACGCAATGGCGTCGAGTACAACCTCGCGGTGCAGACGCCGCAGTATCAGGTCTCCTCGATCGACGAACTGCTGCGCACGCCCGTATCCGCCTCGATCAACGGCCCGACGCAACTGCTCGGCAATCTCGTGCGCCTCGCGCCGGAGAATCAGTTCGCGGTGGTCACGCACTACAACATCCGGCCCGTGATCGATCTCTTCGTGAGCGTCGAAGGGCGCGATCTCGGCGGTGTCGCGCGCGAGGTGAATCATCTCGTCGATGAAGCGCGCAAGACGCTTCCGCGCGGCAGCCAGATCATCGTGCGCGGCCAGGTCGAGACAATGCGCACGTCGTTCTTCGGTCTCGGTTTAGGCGTTGCGATGGCGATCGTGCTCGTGTATCTGCTGATCGTCGTGAACTTCCAGTCGTGGATCGATCCGCTCATCATCGTGAGTGCGTTGCCGGCCGCGCTCGCGGGCATCGTCTGGATGCTCTTTCTCACCGGCACGCATTTGAGCGTGCCCGCGCTCACCGGCGCGATCATGACCATGGGCGTCGCGACCGCGAACAGCATTCTGATGGTCTCGTTCGCGCGTCAGCGCCTGAACGCCGGCATGCCGGCGCTCACCGCCGCGCTCGAAGCGGGCGCGAGCCGCATACGTCCCGTGCTGATGACCGCGTTCGCGATGATCATCGGCATGATTCCGATGGCGCTCGGTCTCGGCGAAGGCGCGGAGCAGAACGCGCCGCTCGGCCGCGCGGTGATCGGCGGCCTGCTGTTCGCGACGGTATCCACGCTCTTTTTCGTGCCGCTCGTCTTTGCGGGCATTCATGCGAGTCTCGCGCGCCGCGCCGCGCGCAAGGGCCCGGCGCAACATGAAGACGGCAGCGGCCAACACTGACATCACTGTATCCCGACGAACATGACTGAAAAGAACCACGCATCGCTTGCGATTCCCGCTCGCGACCCGAACGAAGGGCCCGCGCTGCCGCCGCGCCATGTCGAATGGAAGCGCGCGAAGATCGCGCTCGTCATCGTGCTCGCGTTGCTCGCGATCGGCGCGGCGCGCACCGTCGTCACCGATGTGCTGCACGGCCGCACGATCGCCTCGCGCACGCAGCAGAACGCGCAGCAGTACGTGAACGTCGTCTTGCCGACGCAGACCGACGGCGGCGGCGAAACGACCTTGCCGGGCACGCTGCGCGGCTTCGTCGAATCGCCGATCTACGCGCGCGCAACGGGTTATCTGCTGCACTGGTATGTGGATATCGGCGCGCGCGTGAAGCAAGGCCAGTTGCTTGCCGATCTCGACACGCCCGAGATCGATCAGGAACTCGCGCAAGCGGTCGCGCAACGCGACCAGACGGCATCGAGCCTCGGCCTCGCGAAGAGTTCCTTCGAACGCTGGCAGCAGTTGCGTCAGCGCGATGCCGTGTCGCAACAGGAACTCGACGAGCGGCAAAGCACCTTCAACCAGGACGTCGCGAACCTCGCCGCCGCCGATGCCAACGTGAAGCGCCTGCGTCAGCTCGAATCATTCAAGCGCATCGTCGCGCCGTTCGCAGGCGTCGTCACGCAGCGCAACGTCGATGTGGGCGATCTCATCGACGCGGGCAGCGGAACGAGCCGCGCGCTCTTCGCACTCGCGCAGTCCGATCCGTTGCGCGTGTTCGTGCAGATGCCGCAGGCCTATGCGCAGAACGTGTCGCTCGGACAGGACGTGACGGTCATGCAGGCGGAACTGCCCGGCGAACAGTTTCACGGCAAGATCACGCACATCTCCGGCGCGATCGACGTACCCACGCGCTCGCTGCAGGTCGAAGTGAGGCTGCCGAATCCCGATGGCCGCCTGCGTCCCGGCGCGTATGTGCAGGTCGCGCTGCCCGCGACCGCGCATGCGCGCCTGCTCGTGCCGGGCAATGCGCTGCTGTTCCGCTCGGAAGGCCCGCGCCTCGCGGTCGTCGATGGCGACGGGCACGTGCGTCTGCACAAGATCGTGATCGCACAGGACCTCGGGCAATCGCTCGAAATCGAGAGCGGCATCGAAGCGACCGACAAGGTCATCATCAACCCGAGCGATTCGGTCGCGGACGGCGATCATGTCGTGATCGCGCCGCAGAAGCAGGCGCAACCCGCGTCGGGCACGAAGGCCACGTCATGAAAGCCGCGCTCTGCATCACGCTCGTGTCGATGCTCGCGGCCTGCACGGTCGGGCCGGACTATCATCGGCCCGTCGCGGAAACGCCGCCGACATGGACGACGGATTCATACTGGCGCGTGGGCGAGCCCTCGCATGCGCCGCTCGCGCTCGACTGGTGGAAAGATTTCGGCGACGTCACGTTGAACGGTCTCGAAGCGCAGGCGCTCGCGCAGAACCAGACGCTCGCCGCCGCGAGCGCGCACTACGCGCAGGCACGCGCGACACTCGCGCAAACCTCGGCCCTCGCGCTTCCTGAAATCGATCTCGGTGCGAACGCGTCGCGCTCGCGCATTTCGCGGAATCGTCCGGTCACCAACTACGCGACGCCGAACAGCTCGACGGTGCAGAACGATCTCAAGCTCGCGCCGACCGTCAACTACGACGTCGATCTCTTCGGCCGCATCCGACGCGAAGTGGAAGGCGCGCGTGCGTCCGCCGACCAATCGGGCGACGATCTCGCGAATGCGCGCCTCGTGCTGAGCACCGATCTCGCGAGCGACTACTTCTCGATGCGCGAGCTCGATGCTGAGATCGACGTGCTGAACCGCTCCGTCGATCTTCAGAACAAAGCGCTCGACTACGTGAAAGCGCAGCACGATCTGGGCGCGGTCTCCGGCCTCGACGTGTTGCAGCAACAGGCCTTGCTCGATCAGACGCGCGTGCAGGCGCAACTGCTTCTGAATCAGCGTGCGCAATTCGAGCATGCGATCGCCGCGCTCGTCGGCACGCCCGCGCCGCAGTTCTCGATCGCGCCCGAACTGAACGAGCGCCCGCTTCCGCCGATTCCACTCGGTGTGCCGAGCGACGTGTTGCAGCGCAGACCCGACGTCGCATCCGCCGAGCGCGCGATGGCCGCCGCCAATGCGCAGATCGGCGTCGCGAAAGCGGCGTTCTTTCCGAGCCTCACGTTGAACGGCACCGTCGGCTGGGAGAGCACGGCATTCTCCAGCCTGATCTCCGCGCCGAGTCTCTTGTGGACCATCGGCACGATGGCGAGCCAGGTCATCTTCGATGGCGGACGGCGCTCGGCCGCCGTCGACTTCGCGAATCAAGGCTATGTCGCGTCGGTTGCGAACTATCGGCAGACCGTGCTCGGCGCGTTTCAGCAAGTGCAGGACGGCATCGTCGGATTGTCGGTGCTGGACGGCGCGGCGAAACAATCGCACGCGGCGGTCGTCGATGCGCAACGATTGCTGTCGCTCGCGAACGATCGTTATTCGGGCGGCCTCGTCGCCTATCTCGACGTGATCACCGCGCAGCAGCAATTGCTCACGAGCGAGCGTCAGGACGTGCAGATTCACGGGCAGCAGCGCACCGTTTCGGTCGCGCTCGTGAAGGCATTGGGCGGCGGATGGAACATGAATGACGCAGCGCATGAGGGCGAGGACATTGCAAGTACAACGGACAAGGCGCCCGCGCGCTGAGCCGAGCAAAACGTAAGCACGATGACCGCGAGGCTCGTATAGTTAGCGGTGAGACAATGCGGTAAACACACACTGAACGCGCACAGGTGCCAGGCATGAAAGTCCTGATAGTCGAAGACGAACACAAAGTGGTGGATTACCTGCGCTCGGGGCTGACCGAGCAAGGCTGGGTCGTCGACATCGCGATGGACGGCGAGGAAGGCACACATCTCGCCATCGAATACGACTACGACGTGATCGTGCTCGACGTGATGCTGCCCCGACGCGACGGCTTCTCGGTATTGAAGGCGCTGCGCATGCAGAAATCGACGCCGGTCATCATGCTCACCGCGCGCGATCACATCAACGATCGCGTGCGCGGCCTGCGCGAAGGCGCGGACGACTATCTCACGAAGCCGTTCTCGTTCCTCGAGCTCGTCGAGCGTCTGCATGCGCTCGCGCGCCGCACCCGCGCGCAGGAATCGACGCTCATTTCCGTCGGCGATCTGTATGTGGATCTGATCGGCCGCCGTGCAACCCGCGACGGCGTGCGGCTCGATCTCACCGCGAAGGAGTTCCAGTTGCTCTCCGTGCTCGCGCGCCGCCACGGCGACATTCTCTCCAAGACCGCGATCACCGAACTCGTCTGGGAAGTCGATTTCGAGAGCCACACGAACGTCGTCGAAACGGCGATCAAGCGGCTGCGCGCGAAACTCGACGGACCGTTCCGCACGAAACTGCTGCATACCGTGCGCGGCATGGGCTATGTGCTCGAAGTGCGCGAAGCCCGCGACACGCGCGAAGTCAGGGAAGACGCGAGACAATCATGAACACGCAGTGGGCATCATCGGCGCAGCAGGAACCCAGTGAACCGCGCACGCAGCGCTCCATATCGCGGCGCCTCGCCGTGATGTTCGCGCTCGTCGCGCTGTTCGTTTTTTCGCTCGTCGGCTCGGGGCTGTTCCTCGTGCTGCGCGTGCAACTGGAACAGCATCTGCGCGACTCGCTCGACAATCGCGCGGAAATCGCGCGGCTCATCGTCACGCACGTATCGAGCCCGGAAAAATGGAAGATCGCGAAAGAGAAGCTCGCCGACATCACGCCGCGCGACGGCTCCACGCTCTTCGCCGTCTCAAGCAACGATCCGCGCTTCGAATACGGCTCGCCGCCCGCGGGCCACGTCATCAGGCGCGTGATGGGCGGCTATGCGCACTTCCGTCCTGAAGACCGCGCCTACGACATGCTGATGACCACGCTGACGATCCCGCCCAACGCGGACCGTCCGCCCTTGCAACTCTTCGTCGCGATCGACTGCGCGCCGAACGTCCATACCATGCGCGCCTTCGGTCTCGCGCTCGCCGCGTTCATGGCGCTATCGACCGTGGCGGTGCTGCTGCTGAGTTATTCGGTCGCGCGCCTCGGCCTCGCGCCGCTCACGCGTCTCACACGCGATGCATCGAAGTTGAGCCCGAACAATCGCTCGCAGCGCCTCAACACGCGCGCGCTCCCGATGGAACTGGAAGATCTCGCGAAGTCCTTCAATGGTGCGCTGGAACGGCTCGACCATGCATACGGCCGGCTCGAATCCTTCAACGCCGATGTCGCGCACGAACTGCGCACGCCGGTCACGATTCTCATCGGCCAGACCGAGGTGGCGTTGACGCGCGACCGCTCGATCGACGAGTTGCGTCATACGCTGCAATCGAATCTCGAAGAGTTCGAGCGCGTGCGCGCGATCATCAACGACATGCTGTTTCTCGCTCGTGCCGATCAGGGCGAGCGCGCGACGGGACTCGTCGAGGTCTCGCTCGCGGCCGAGGTCAACCGCACGCTCGAGTTTCTGGAGATTCCGCTGGAAGAAGCGCAGGTTCGCGCGGTCGCGAGCGGCGATGCGCGCGCTTTCGTCAATACGTCGCTCTTCGGCCGCGCGCTGTCCAATCTCGTGATGAACGCGATCCAGCATTGCGCGCCCGGTGCGACGATTTCCGTGTCGATCACGCGCGAGCATGGGCGCATCCGTATCGCGGTGGCCAATCCGGGCGAACTCATCCAGCCGCACGTCAAGGAGCATCTCTTCGACCGCTTCTATCGCGCGGAGAGTTCACGCACGAACAGCCGCGAAAATCACGGCCTCGGGCTTGCCATCGTGAAGGCGGTGGCGGAGATGCATCGCGGCACGGTGTCGGCGACGAGCGAGCACGGCATCAACACGTTCTCGTTCTCGGTCGCGCGTTTCGGAAGTGAGCCCCGCACCGCGGAGGATATGGCCTTGCCCGTGCCGCCGGTCGTCGAAACCAAATCCGCCACGACATGACACGCGCGCGTCACTGACAAAAGTATTCGTCCGATGCCGCCACCGGCGCTTCGGCCGTCGCCGGCTTGAAATGACTGTACTTGCGGTACGTCTTGCCGTTCACCGTCACGGACGCGGCAGCTTCGGTCTCGACCGACCCCGAGGCGATCGCACTGCTATGCGCTTCGACGTTGCCGTTGCTCCAGCTGCTCGCGCGCGCATACGATCCGCCCTTCGACGTATCGGTCTTGCTCTGTTCCGAGATCGCACTCGTGACCGGATTGCCGAAGCTCCCGGTATCGATCGACGATGCCGGAGGCTTGTAGCCCCACGTCGACGTGAGCGTGCTCATGTCGATTTCCTGCGGCTTCCAGCCGACGATTTTGGCGCCGTTCGAAAGCGGCGACAGTTCCACCGCGACGATCTGCGTGCCGCGTCGCGCGACGAGCAGGCACTTGCCGCCCGAGCTCTGCAAAGGCACGTAGCCGCTCGACGGCAAGAGCGCGAGCGCGCGCGCATCGGGCATCGGCTGCACGCCGACCGGGTTCGCCGCCCAGATCACGCCGGCGCTCGCATCGGCGTGCGCGCTCATCGGCATCATCGAGACCAGCGCACTCGCCGCGAGCGCGATGGCCGCCATTTTCTTGTGACTCTTCATCGCATGCCTCAGCGGGAAAACGAGGGTTGACTCTCCGGGACCAGTCTTTCAGAGCCAACCCTTCAAAGGGAGAGACGGCCTGGCTTTCCAGGCGCGTCTCTTCTGTTCCATGGCGTCAAGCTGCCACCGGATCTACCGCCTCCTCACTTCATCATCGAGACTTCGATCTTTTCGCCGATGGGCGTGCTCGCGACTTCGACGCCGTTCGCGCCGTCAGCCTGATCGTACACGCGGGCTGCGACCGGCGTCGGCTGCGCCACTTGCTTCGCGGGCGCCGGATGAGCCTGCTTCGCGTCGTCCTGGGTTTTCAGGTTGACGTCCGGATTGTTCGCGGCGGTCACCGGCAAGCCGAGGCGCGCGCGGACCAGCGGATCGCGATACTTTTCGTCATCCGACAGCACCGCGTCCGCACCCGACTTCGCGAGCGGCGTGGTCGTGCCCGGGCACAGATGGCCCGTTGCTTCGACCGCGCGGCGGTTCGCATCGCTCTGGCACAAGAGCGCGAGCGCGACGTCGGTCAGGCCCATCGCGCGGAACTCGCGCGCATCGAGACGGCGTACGCAAGCCTGATCGACGAGGGTCGTGCCGCCGGTCGCGCCGAAGCCCGTGATCGACAGGCCGAAGCTGGCCGAGCCCATGCAGGTGTCGGAGAGCGTCGTCGTGAGTGCGGGCGCGGCGATTGCCGGCGTCGTGCGCACCGAGTACGAGCTCTGGTTGTAATCGACCGTCGTGCGCGTATCAAAGGCGCTCGTGCCGGGGCCGGTGGACGCCTTGCCGGTCGCGTCGGTGCCGCTCGCGTCGTTGCCCGAATTCGTGAGCGAGGGCATCGACAGCGAGATGTTCACGTTCGATGAGCCGCCCTGCGCCGACGAACGGCCGCCGCTGGCGGTGGCGACGCCCAGGCCGCCCACCGACGAGGAATTGGAACTGGTGTTGGCCGTCGAGTTCGCCGACGTGCCGATGTTGTTCAGGCTCGAGCCGCCGCCCTGGCCGATGCCCGTGGACGTCGAACCCGAAACCGAGCCCGACGAGGAATTGGCCGTGGTGTCAGCGTGGGCAAGTTGCGCGGCGCAAAACAGCACGGCGCATGCCAATTGCAAAGTGGTCTTGTTCATTTGGTTCTCCGGAAGGAAGGGGAACGCCACAGCGCATGACGGTCCCGGACGACTTGGATTTTTTTTATAAGGTTCGGCAAAGGCGGTGTCCCGCAAGCACGCGGCTCTTCATGACGCCGCCCCTGCCTTGGCTCACAGGCCGGCTTAACGCCAGCCGCCGCCCAGCTTGCTCCATGCATTGGCCGCTGCGTCCGCGCCCGAGGTGCCGCCCGCTTGCGCATTGCCGTGGCCGAAACCGCTCACGTTCGACGTGTTGGTGTGGCTCGTCGTGGCGTTGGTGGCGTTGCCGGTCACGCCGAATGCATTGCCGGCGATCGATTGCGCGTTGCCGTTGGCCGTGCCGTAGTCGGTGGCGGTGAAACGGCCGAAGCCCGAGACCGATGCGGAGGTCGAGCCGCCCGAGGTCGAGGACGAGCTGGAGTTCGTGGTCGTGGCCATCGCGGCGACGGAGACGAACGAGAGCAGTGCAGCAGCGATCAGAGTGCGTTTCATGATTTGCATTCCTTATCGAATCGGTAAGATTGAATTTAGTTTTTATGTTGTCGAACTGCGGTCACATCGGTTGCGGGAAAGCGAACCCCGTTGCGGCGAAGTCCGCCGTCCGTCGCCGCGTGCTTAGCGCCAGCCGCCGCCCAGCTTGCTCCAGGCATTCGCAGCAGCGTCGGCGCCCGAGGTGCCCGTTGCCGACGAACCGCCGAAGCCCTTGCCGCCAGCCGACGACGTGTTGATGTGGCCGGTCGTCGCGTTGGTCGCGTTGCCCGTCACGCCGAAGCCCTTGCCAGCGAGCGCCTGTGCATTGCCGTTGGCGATGCCCGCGTCCGTGGCGCTGAACGAGCCGTAGCCGAACACGGCTGCGCCGGTGGTGCCGCCCGAGGTCGAGCTGGAGCTGGAGTTGGTGCCCGTTGCGAATGCGGCGGCGGAAACGAGGGAAAGGACGGCTGCTGCTGCGATCAGTTTGCGTTGCATGGTGAAGTCTCCAAGTGTAGGCGCACGGTCAATTCCAGCTACATCGACGCCGATATGTAGCGGGCACAACAACGATAAATTAAATTTTTGTTAGTATTCCTACTTCAAATGCATGCCTGAATTTCACATCGGTGAACCAGCGTGAAAATCAGCGAGCGTTTGGAGCAGGACGCGCCTCGGGCGCGGACCAACCGGTCAGAAGCGGTGCGAAGTGCGAACGTCGCGAGCTTCGATCAGCCGAAGTCGTCGTTCGTGCAGCAGATGGATGTTTGCTTGTGACGGGCGCTCGGCTACCGTCGAGCAGATCGTGCCGCGCTGGCCGTCCGCCTGGTCTTTTTGATTTGCGTTCTTCATCGCAATCCCCGTGTCACGCTTTATGTTTTATCAGGCTTTGGTCTTTCAATTGCCTGCGTTTGATGTGACTTTACGGAAGATGAATCGGACGATGCGTGGGCCAGCCAACATTACATTTCACGTCGTAACAATTCGTGAGAAATTTAGTGGGCAAGCGCTCATTCGAGCCGGTCGACACCCCGGAAACCCTCTGTTTTCGGGGGCTTTCGAGATATCAACCGCATAGTGGGAGGATTGTCAGACGAAAAAAACGGGCGATATGCGCCCGCGGTTGTAAGGTAGACCCGCCAAAGTCACGCCGTGCTCAGGCGCGCCATCTCCGTTTCGACGATGAGTTTCTTCAACTCCGGCACGCACGATCCGCAGTTGCCGCCCGCCTTCAGACAGGAGGTGATCTGCGCAGCGGTTTTCAATCCCTTGTCGCGAATCGCGTTGCAGATCGTATTGCGCCCCACGCCGAAGCACGAGCACACCGTCGGTCCGGTGTCCTCGCCCTTGGCCAGCGGCTGGCCGAGCAGGAGGCTCGCGCGGTCCTCATCGTCGAGCCGGTCCTTTTCGAAGAGCGTCGCGAGCCATGCGCGCGCGGGCAGATCGGGGCGCTCGGAGATGAACACGCAACTCTCGATGCGCTCGTCCACCACATGCGCCGCGCGATACACGCCCGCGCTCTTGTCCTCGTATTCGATCCAGTCCGCGTGATGATCGTCGATATGAAAGAGCGCACGCGCCCAGTCGTGATGATCGTCATGCGACGCATCGAAGCGATTGCGCCCCGCCATCTCGTAGCGCACGAAGCGCTCGCCGTGCACGCGTGTCCAGTGCGTGACCATGTCGAGTTCGGGCGCGGCGCGAGAGAGCGAAAAGCCGTGCCACGTCACGTGAAATTTCTCGATCGCGACCGGCGTGTGCTTGAACTCGGGCTCGCCCGAAACCGGATCGACGACGGGATTGACCACTGCACCGACGCGCGCATCGGAGGCGACCTGATCGTTCCAGTGAATCGGCACGAACACGCTGCCGCGCGGCATGCCGCCGCCGTGTTGCACGCGCGCGATCATGGAACCCCAGCGGCTCGACACGCGCGCGAGTTCACCTTCGCGCACGCCGCATGCGAGCGCGTCTTGCGGATGCATGTCGATGAACGATTCGCTGATGTGTCCCACGAGTTTCGCGGAGCGGCCCGTGCGCGTCATCGTGTGCCATTGATCGCGCACGCGGCCGGTGTTGAGCACGAGCGGATAGTCTTCGTCGGGCGCGTTGACGGGATTGCGCGGCGCCGTCGCGACAAAGCGCGCGCGGCCGTCCGCGTAACTGAACTGGCGCGTTTCGAAGAGCCTTGCGGTGCTGCCTTCTTCCACGGAGCGCAGCGGCCATTGCGCCGGCTGCAACGCATCGTACTGCGCGCGATCGAGACCCGTCAGGCCGCCGATGTTGAACGCGCGATGCACGCCCGTGGACGCATCGTTGCGATACGCCGAGAGCCGCGCGTGCTCGTCGAAGATCTCATGCGGACCCGCGAAGCCGAAGCCTTCGAAGCCCATGCGCCGCGCGACGTCGCAGATGATGCGCCAGTCCGCGCGTGCCTTGCCCGGCGCCGGAATGAACGCGCGTTGACGCGAGATGCGCCGCTCCGAATTCGTCACGGTGCCGTCTTTCTCGCCCCAGCCGAGCGCGGGCAACAGCACATCGGCGAACGCGTTCGTATCCGTCTTCTCGATGATGTCCGAGCTCACGACAAGCTCGCACTTTTCCAGCGCCCGTTTCACGCGATCCCCGTCGGGCAGGCTCACGACCGGATTCGTGCCCATCACCCACACCGCCTTCACGCGGCCGGCTTCGATTGCGTCGAACAGTTCGACGGCCTTTAACCCGGCGCGCTCCGCGATCGCGGGCGAATTCCAGAACGTCTGCACGATCTCGCCGTGCAGCGGATCGCCGAACTCGAGATGCGCGGCGAGCGTGTTGGCGAGGCCGCCGACTTCTCGGCCGCCCATCGCGTTGGGCTGGCCGGTGAAGGAAAACGGCCCCATGCCCGCCTTGCCGATACGCCCCGTCAACAGATGGCAATTGATGATGGCGTTCACCTTGTCCGTGCCCGCGCTCGACTGATTCACGCCTTGCGAGTAGACGGTCACCACACGCTCCGTGCGCGCGAACAGGCGATAGAACGCCATCAGGTCATGCTGATCGACCTTGCAGTCCTTCGCGGTGTGCGCGAGATCGGAAGGCCCGGCCGCGGCGAGCGCGGCATCGAAGCCGTGGGTGTGTGCGTCGACGAAAGCGGCATCGGTCGCGCCATGTTCCGCGAGAAACGCGAGCAGGCCGTTGAAGAGCCGCACGTCGCTGCCGGGTTTGAGCGGCAGATGCAGATCGGCCATTTCACACGTCGCGGTATGGCGCGGATCGATCACGACGATCTTCAACTCCGGCCGCTGCTCCTTCATCTTCACGATGCGCTGAAAGAGAATCGGATGACACCATGCCGTGTTCGAGCCGACCAGCACGACGAGGTCCGCGAGTTCGAGGTCTTCGTAGCTCATCGGCACGAGGTCTTCGCCGAATGCGCGCTTGTGCCCCGCCACCGAGGACGACATGCACAGCCGCGAGTTCGTATCGATGTTCGCGCTGCCGATGTAGCCCTTCATCAGCTTGTTGGCGACGTAGTAATCCTCGGTGAGCAGTTGACCCGAGACATAGAACGCGACCGCATCCGGACCGTGCTCCGCGATGATGCGCGCAAAGCCGCTTGCGACTGTGCCGAGTGCGTCGTCCCATGACACGTCGGAGAGCGCTCCGGTATGCCTGTCGCGCAGTTTCGGATCGAGCAGACGCCCTTCGAGGCCCACTGTGTCGCCGAGCGCCGAGCCCTTCACGCACAGGCGGCCGAAGTTCGATGGATGCGCTTCATCACCGGCGATCGTCACTTCAGTCGCGCTCCTGGGCGTCGCTTGTACGCCGCAGCCGACGCCGCAGTATGGGCACGTCGTTTTGACGGAAGCGGGTTGTATCGGGATGATGGGCATGCTCATGTTCTACGTCTCTCGCTTGGTTGGGTATCCAGGTTTTTTGCTTTCGCTGGATCCCGTGTTC
>LRBF01000259.1 GCA_001580565.1 Caballeronia megalochromosomata
ACGCAGTGGGTCATCATGAGCGATCCAATAGACGGGCGTTTCTTTGTCCAGTGCGCTGACATCAAACCTACTTTCCGAGGAGACGACGGCCCACGAGCGGTCCATTAACGAAATGAGCCTCGCCACTTCTGTGTAGTTCTGAATGTTCCAGATTCGTGTAGTCCCGTCCTTGCTCGTCGTCGCTACAAGGGTACTATTCGGTATGAAGCTTGCCGCAGTTATCTCATCAGTATGTCCTTGCAAAACCCCCAATTCGCCGCCAGTTGCTGCATCCCAAATCCGTGCTGTTCCATCAACTCCGGCAGTAAGTACATGGTTGCCGTCAACCGAAAAGGCGGCGGCTGTAACAAGTCCTTTGTGGCCTCGTAGCACGTGAACTTGTTGTCCGCTCGCGAAATCCCATACCCTCGCGGTACCGTCGGCGCTGCCCGTGACAAGAAGGCGCCCGTCGCTCGAAAAATTGACCACGCTGACAAATCCTCTATGGCCTAGAAACATATGAAGTTCTGTTTTGGTCGCGATATCCCAGACGCGAACTGGAAAATACAGACAGTTGGCGATCTTGAGCGCCCCGTCGGTCCTAATGCGCCAACTATCCGGCACCTCTCCTTCTCCAGTGACCGCGTAGCGGCCGTCGTTAGAGATTGCAACTGACGTAATTCGATCGCATGCTCCTACAAGCCTACCCCGCATCGATCCGCTGTTTAAATCCCAAATAAATGCAGTCTTATCCTCACTGCCGGTGATCGCAAAGTTTTCGCTCTTCGAAATCGCCAGCGAGGTAATCCGGTCCGTGTGGCCTTTCAATAAGATAGGAGCGGTCTTCATCTGAAGGTCCCATATCTTCGCATCCCCGTTGATGCCTGCTGTGACTATCGTCCCGCCATTCTGCGCAAACGCCAAAGCTGTCGTCTCGTCCCCATAATCGTCGAGATATTCTGTGACGCCGCCTTTCGTCAGATCCCACAACTCAACGCCTCCTACGGCATCTCCGGTCGCAATGACGCGTCCGTCTTCAGACACTGCTAGGGAGGCAGACGTGGTGCCTTGGCGAGAAAGGGATTCGACTTCTGATCCGGTGGCAACATCCCAAAGCCGCGCGGTCGTGTCCCAGCTTCCGCTCAAAATGGCCGAACCGTTTGGAGTGAATGCTATTGATGAAACGGGATTTTGATGGCCCATGAGCTGTCGGACTTCTTCGCTTGACTGAATGTCCCAGATTTCAACAGGTGATTGTCGTTTTCTTGTAATATGAAAAACATCGTCGGTGCCAATGTTCATTTCAGTATCGTCGATCGCGCCAGCTGCTAATCTCCCATTTCGAGAGAGAGCAACGGCGTCTATTCGATCGTTCTGACTTCCGAATTGTTTTAAAAGCGTTCCGGTCTTCACGTCCCACAGCTTCGTCCCAGCGCCGCCAGTTATAAGGAATTGACCATCGGGAGATGGTTTTATCGATTTAATTCGATTTCGGTTGTTATCAAGCGCGCGGATGAACTCGCCCGTATTTCTGTTCCAAAGCTTTCCTTCACCATCCCAGTCAGCGGTAGCGAAGTAACTGCCGTCTGCGCCGAATGCCACGGCGCCTATCCAATTGTTCACCTTTACTGTGACCAGTTCCACTTGTCGCCTAATATCCCAGACACGGGCAGTTCGATCTTTGCCGGCCGTCAGCGCAAACCTTCCATCCTGCGAGATATCTACAGCCATAATCCCCTTGGAATGACCCACGAATCGAGCCACCTCGGCACCGCTTGAAACATCCCATAAGCGCGCTGTTGCATCGTCACTCCCGGTCAATATCTGTCTGCTGTCTGCTGAGAACGCTACCGAGGTAACAGGCTTCGTATGTCCACTTAGCCGACGGATTTCACGCCCCGTGCTCGCCTCCCAAATGATTGCGATATTGTCCTCCCCCCCCGTCACGAAAAGTTTTCCATCTCGCGCGACCGCGACCGTTAGGACAGCCCCAGAGTGTCCCAACTTCACAATCAAAGACGGTGCCTCAGCAACGGAGAATCGGCACGAAACAGTTATCGCAAAGAATACAAGGCACTTGATCAGATATGAGCGATTCATTTGGAAAAGTTGGTCATATGGAGACATCCGAATCACGCACAAAGCATCGCTCTGAATGCGAGCGGACGTCTACGCTAAAGTCTGCACGCTCGCATTAATGCCGTCCAAGTCGCCCTCCGATACCGACGTTCGCTTCAAAGTACTGTTGAGTCAGGCCATCCGAACTCCGAGCTTCCGGAGTCCACCCAAAATCACTGATCAACTGTAAGATCGAAGTGCGGTCATGAGTTCAGTTCTTATGCACATCGACATTTACCTCGAGGGTCGACCAATCTCCTACGCTGTGACTTTCGACCGAGCGATTTCCCGTGCTAGCGGTCTTCAAGAGACGTTCTAATTGATTTAGTGGCTTCGAGTCGCCCTTTTGAACATATCCGATTGGCTGTTCGATGAGCCTAGGGTCGATGGGTTGACTTGACTCTATAATTTTTATCGTCTCGATACCCTCATCATCGAATTTTAATACCTGCTTTGTTCCGACGTTCCATGTGGCTCCAGCGGGCAATCGCGCTGCATCCTCGTTGTCAGACGCAACCGGAAAGATAGTCCCAATACTAGCATTCGGTGAGACGTCGAAGATATAAATATAGTGGTTTTTGCTGTCGTTCGCTGATTTAAGATCGAACGTCAAAACATCTCCCAAACGAATGTCGTCGCGGATACGCTCAATGTCAAACGTGCCTATCATTTTGTATGGCGATGTTTTAGCGAGATCGTCGGCCAGATATTCACAGGTCGTTGCGCACGCACTCAGCGGCCTTAAGAGTGTCACCCTCAGCGTAAGCGAGGGTCGATGACCTGGCGTATCCAGTTCCCTGACTTGACGTGCCCACGCGAACTTCCTAAGATTACTAATCGTCGCTTGAATACCCTGCACTGGATTGTCAAGACGAGTAATCATGTTTTTATTCAAGAGTTCATTTTGGGGGCTGATCACCCACGCTTCGGGCCTGGCTCTGCGGTCGGAGATTGGAATCCGCTGATTTGAAGTGAGCACGGCTTTGCCGCTTGCCGCATATTTCGGACGCAAAACGTAGATCTGCAAATCAGATTGTTTCGGGTCGGTCACCAGTTCAAAACCGTCCAGGGACCGGGTTTCTTTTTTTATCTGCTCAATCAAGCCTGCGTCAAGGTCCTTTGCATAGTCGCCAGTAACAAAGAGCTTAGTTGGTGCGAAGGCGAATGCATGTTCTTGCTCAGCAAGAAGATCTCCAACGCCGAAGTGTCCCGACAAGATTTTCGCGTCACTAGAAAATGGCAGGACGGTTGTGATCTGTACCGATGATGCGCCTACTGGACTCGACGACCCATCGCCCAAGTATCTGAAAATTGAGCCCGAAGTAACCCCATCGAGCGCCCCCGCGGACAACGTTATATGGCCGTTCGGTTCGCTTACTGAAGTAACCGCTATTGCAGGTCGGTGCGGCCCATGACAAGCCGGAAAGACGCATCGATCTCGGTCGCCTTCCATTTGTGGGCGTTGCGCGCCTCTGCGAGCAGAAGTCACCGATGTAAACGCCCTCAAGAAAACATCCCCCCAACGATCCCCGGCGTCGGCACGTTGTAAGGCGGCAACCCAAGCCCGTGTGAAAACACCGTTGCAGTTTTCCCGATGCGCAGGAGTGCATTGTCCCCCTGTCACGATATCGACCTCGATAGAGCTCTCGGTATCTCGCGCTGCCCCAATACGCGCTCCGGGGAGGGAGGAATCATTTTTTTTAGAGGCAAAAGGAGGATAGAGCTTCAACAAAGCTTCTGGTGTATAGCGTTTGTCCGGCGGCGCGGCGCGCGTCCCCGGCGTTATCCGGTCATCTCGCGCTACCGTTGCGGAATGACAAGAATCGGAGACAAAAAGGACGTTAGTCGTCTTCTTATATATTGGCTCCATCCAGTAGTTTATTTCTTTGTCCCTGATGTCGAGTTGATCTAGCGGTACAGGAGAATTGCCTCGCGCACCGAAGCTCACCCACGTTTGATCCACTCCGCTGGGATCCGCTGGATCATTAATGGTCGATCCGTGACCTGAATAATAGATATATAATAAATCGCCATTTTTCAGACGGCTCGAAATCTGTGCAAAAGCATCTTTTATGCCAGTGTGTGTCGCCTGTCGGTTAGAAAGGGAAGTGATGTTCGAAGAAGGAATACTGAGGCGGCGTTGCATGATTTCTTTTACGTCGCGCACATCATTCTCGGGTCCGATTAGAGAATCTACGTTTGGAGATGCAGAATAATCCCAAACTCCAATTATCAAAGCGTAACTTGCCTGCTGGGTCGTGCTCAGTTCTGCTGACGACGCACTTATAGCGCAGGAACCAATAGATATTGCGCACAATCCGTCAATTATCAGGCTAGTGAAAGACGACAAACGGAATTTATTGGCCATCGGCGTCTTCTCCAGCCCGAATATCAATCGGTGACATATCTTCACCGAGACTCGGCGCGCCTTTCGGAATTGGCAGACCATCAAAAAAAACTGAAATTTCGCGCTCACGCCTGTTGGCCAGTCCCTTGACTGGTTTTCCGCCGGCAATAGTCCATCTGCGAAATTGTTCCGGCACTCTGTCGAATTGTTCTGCATTCACAACCTGAAGCAACGTCGAATCTTTGAAATGCTTCGTACCGACGTTGAACGCAAAGTCACAAAGGGCGGCGTACTGGCCATCGGTCAGATCAGGTTTTACTGCCAACATGACACTGACCTCCGCCGTTTCCATGTCCTTTATTAGAAGATCAGTACCGCGCTGTTCCGTAATTCCGTTTCGGAATTCTGAAGGTTCGGATCCGTCGCATGGGAGCCGCTTGATCAGATGTCCGTATCCAATGGTGCAGTAATGTGCCACATCGTTGTACAGCGTTGGTACGAAGTACTCAGCGTCTTTGGTCGCCTGAAGTCCTGTTGCGTACACTTTTCGAAGACTCTCACCCTGCGGCAGAGCTTCACGCTCGACCTCTTCAACGAAGATTCCCGGGGGAAGCGACGGTCGCGTCGGGTAAGCACATCCGCACAGTGAACCAACAACGCACACAGAAGAGACGACGAGCGCTATTTTTTGCACGGTAGGTCCTCGTCGACAAAATAGAATATATCAATATAGGCTTAATTAATTTAGCTGCTCGCCTCGCTAGGATTGCTGGTTGCGCTACCGTCTTACGTCCTTAAGACGTAACTGCATCCGAGGTACTTTAGGTCTCAAAATCGGGAAGGTAAAGGACCAAAGTGGGTTCGCCAAGGCTTGCAATTTTTCAACTCTGCACCAGCGATCGCTTCGACGTCCAGGCCTTGCCTCTTTTCCGTGAACTGAGCGGTCGCATGGGCCTGAACGCCATGATGCGCGCGATAGTCGCGGCCGCTCCCGACCAATATGACTCGCTTATTGGCCTCAGGTTTGACGACCAGTGATCATCGCCTCGCGTCGCTTGGAGGCATTTCGCCAGGGAGCGGTGGCTCTCGTGCGTGAGTAGCTTGACCGGCGCTTCTCCCACACTGGCGCGTCGACTTCGCCGTCAGTGTCATCTCGCTATCATGCTTCGCAGTCCCAGGCGAACAAAAGCCGCCGACGCGGGTATGGGTCGATCGCGTCGCGCTCACCGGTGCTTGACCTTGCGTGTGGTCATGTACGCCTCAAAAAGCGCGCCGTGCAGCCGGCCGAATTCCTGGCGCAGCCTGATGAGTTCGTGCTGGTCGCCAGCATGCTCCCTGCGCAGGATCTCCGCTAGCAACGCCGTCGCGCGCGATGGCGCGCAGTCCCGCCGCACGCGCGCCTTTTCCAACTGCCCAGCCAGTGCTGGCTTGACCACCACCAGCCACGTTGGAAACCACGCGTCGCCCGTGCCGGGGAATTCGGCATCGAAGCGCCGGCGTAGCATGTCAAGCGACGCATCGCCCAATCCGGTCAGTAGCGCCGCGAACGGAGCTGGTGCCAGCCACGCCAGTTCCGCGAGCAGCGGCCACGCAGCATCCAGACCCTCCGCGCGGTAGCGCGCCTCAGTCATCCACGCGAGCGGTGCCGGGATCCGCCACCAGGATTCAATCGCTTCCACCGAATCACGCGCCGCCCGCCAGTCGCCCGCGCGAAGCCATAGCGGCGCGGCGTGGTGCTCGGCATCGGCGGCGCAATAGGCCAGCCCTGCAGCCCGCCGGGCAAGTGTTCTCCAGCTCGGTGCCAGCCAATGCGTGTCAACGCCGACTGAAACCTGACCCACAGGGTTAGTTTTACATCGGCGCTAACAAATGCGTGAACGCTCTGCGCGGGCAGCACGCGCTGGGCGGCCGGCACCACCACGTACTCAAGGTGACGACGGGTCATGGGCAGCGCTTCATGGTCCGTCAAGGGGGCGATCGATGCAGGCTCGAGCTCGTCCACCAGCACCGTCATTGCTGACAGCGCACCATCATCCGGAAATTGATCGGCCAGGAGACGCAGTGCCGATTGTGCCGCCCTCGCCGCGCGCCGCTGTAGCTGCTCCAGCACGTCATTACGCAACATCACGTCGGGGCTGTCGGGAAGATATCGAGTTGCTGCATCGTCTGCGGTACCGTCATCGCGCTCAGAGGACTTGATCGTGAAGATGGGCCAGATTAGTCCATTTCGCCGTGCCGGGAAAGGTCATGCTCTCCGCCCTCACCCGCCATGTCGATGATGCGCGGGCCGCTCCCGTCAATACCGGACCGAAGCATCAAAACTCAGATCATTGATGAACGAAACGGCGCGGCGTGGTCAACGACGCGGTGCCAGCATGGTCCCACGGCATTGCGCAGCCTTACAGCGACCGGCATAAAGCTGCTTCAACGCCGCGCTCTGGCGGCCCTCGACAAAAAGCAGATAGTCAATAAAGACCTCAGCGCCCGGTTCGATGTCGTGAAGCGCATGAATGAAGACGCGACTCCCGTCTTGCTCCGTCTCGCAGTTTGGTTTGCAACTGTGGTTAATCCATCGTGCCGAGTTGCCGCCCTGCGTACCGTCGATCACGCGCCCATCGTCGAGATCAAAGAACAACGTGTGCCCGTCTTCGGCCGCCGATCGCGCGTATCGGTGCTGCGCTTCGCGCCAGGACACGAGCTTCCCCTTGTATTCCAAGATCTTCTCATCGGCACGAATCCGGGTGAGCGCAAATACGCCGCGTCCATGGACGGGCGAAGAACGTACAACGATGCGGCGCATGACCCTACTCTTCTCTGTGGCTGTGAAGTGACGATCGAACGACACGGTGGCGCGGGCGCCGCGCCTTGGCATAATGCGAACGACGCAGCCGCTTTTTCCGCCCATGCCCTCAACAACTGGTGCCCGCCGCATGAAACGCAAACCGCCACGCGGAACCCTCGTGCGTTATGAAGACCGCATCGTCGAGGTGTTGGGTGAAGCACGTGGGCAGCGCATCATGATCCGATCCATCCACGCGGACAGGACGGAACGTCTCACGGCGGTCAAGCTGAATAACCTACGACCGTTGGACGATCAACTCTTCTGACGTGGCGGCGGGGACTGAATCCTGCCTTCTCTCACGAGAGGTTGACGGCATCCTTGAAGGCCTTACCAGCCGTGAACTTGACTGTCTTGGCCGCAGCAATCTCAATTGTCTCACCGGTCTGCGGATTCCGGCCGGTCCCCGCCGCGCGTTCGCCGGTCCCGAATGATCCGAAGCCGATCAGTTGAACGGCGTCTCCCGCGGCCACCGCTTTCGAAATCGTCTCAAACACGGCATTGATGGTCTCCTCTGCGGCGATTTTGCTCGTGCCAGCTTCGAATGCCACAGCGTCAATCAGTTCCTGCTTGTTCACTGAAGTCTCTTCCTCTCAATTGAAAACAAACACGATATTACCGAATCGCTACGATAATGCGGAACCGCCGCCTGCTACGAGGCCGCGTCGGTCGCATCCAGGTCGAACAGATCCGAGGTCGTGCTGTGTGCAGCGAGCAGCTCAGGCAGATCGCCCTTTCGAACCTTGGCCAGCGTGTCCGGTGATAGCCAAGTCTCTTCCATCGCTTCGATGCCTTCCTCGATCATCCGCTGCAAAAAGAACGACTGCTTGCGGCCCGTGGCCTCTGCCAGCACGCGCAAGCGCTGTTCGATGATGGGGTCGATGCGCACCGCCACGACCCTTAACTTGTTCTCTGCTGATCTTCTCATCTGTTCCGCTCCTTTGACCGTCGGCGCGCCTGGAGCACCAGTCGGCTGTGGGCTGCGCCACTCGCCGGCGCCAACCGATCATTATCTACGTGCGACCTTTCGCTCTCGATGTTTTGCTAACGGCTGCCTTTCGGGCTGCTCGCCTGACTGGCGGACTGGATTCTGCGGTTGGCACGCGCCGCGCCGGGGAACGCGTCGTACCGCGCAGCGTCTTCAACTGCTCCTGAAGTGACTTGTTTGCCGCTTCAATCGCGGCGAGCTTGCCTTGGAGCACCCCAGTCTGATGGCGGGCGTCGCCCTGCTGCTCCTGCAGTGCCTCGACGGTGCGACGATGCTCGGCCTCTTGCTTCTCAGCGCGTTTGGCCGCCTCCGCCAGTTCTTTCTGAGCCTTGGCCGCCGCGCTGCGTTCCCGATCGATCTCCAACAGCGCGCGCTTTTCCGAGGCGCGTAGGCGCTCCTCGGCACGGTCTGCCGTCTCCCGTAGCTTTTCGAGATCACGCGAGAAGGTGTGGCGTACCTTCTCCAGTTCTCGTTTGCGCGCAACGACCTCTTCCCCGAGACGCTTGATGTCCGCCTCCAGCGCTTTACGCGTGGCGGCCTCTTCCGCCTGCTGCCGCTCCCATTCGCGGATCTCGACCTGGGCCGCTAGCAACGCCGCGGTGCGCTGCTCGAGCGCCGTCTCCGTCCGACCCAACTCCTCGCGCGCCGCGACCAGCTTCTGCTCGGACTCGGCGCGCCGCGCTTCGACCTCGTCGCGCAGCGCGGTCAGTTCGCCCTGCGCCGAGGCCGCCGCCCGGGTCCACAGAACTCCGATCAACTCGCCCGCGGCGTCGCTCAGATCCGTGGGTAGGTCCGGGTGCTCGATACGCACCCGGCTCTTCTCGCGCAACTCCGCCCAGAACTCGCTCAATACCGACGCTGGTGTGCTCATCGTGCCGCGCCGCACCAGGTTATAGAGGCGATTGGCGGTCGGTGCGACACCAAAGCGGAAGAACAGCAGCGCGCAGACTTCGCGATAGAGCTCGCGCGTCTTGGGAAATTCCGCTTTCAAGCGGTCGATGTCGGCTGCGAGGCGCGCATCATCGGAGAGAACGTCTGACATGGACGCGAAGGAGTAAAGTTAACGTCAATAGTACAACGTATTTCGCATCGTATCTAACGACGCGAAACATTAATTTGACATTATGATTATAATGTTGAGGACTTCATGCTGAGCCCCCGCTAAAACGATCGTGACTTCAAAGCCTGCTGCGCCCACCCCTCCGCCGTATGCAATGCAGCCGACACCGCTCGAGACGCTCGTCATTCCCACCGAGCTCGATGGGTCCGCGGGGCTGAATCGGGCCGTGACAGGGCACGCCCAGATTGCCGCCGATCACGACCTCGATGCGATCCGCGCATGGCTGTCACGCTTTGTCGACACGAAAACCACCTTCGAGAATTACCGCAAGGAAGCCGAACGGCTTCTGCTCTGGTCGGTCGTCGAGCTGGGCAAACCCCTCTCTTCTCTGACCCATGAAGACTGCTTGCGCTATCAGCAGTTTCTCGCCGATCCCCAGCCCGCCGCCACGTGGGTGGCCGGGGGCGGCCGCAAGCATCCACGCAGCGACGCGCGCTGGCGACCGTTCTACGGCCCGCTGTCGCCGTCCAGTCAACGCCAGGCGACCGTCATCCTGAACGTGATGTTCTCGTGGTTGGTTCAGGCCGGTTATCTGGCCGGCAATCCGCTGTCGCTCTCACGCCAACGCACGCGCCACGCGCCGCCTCGCATCACTCGTTATCTGGAGCCGAGCGTGTGGCAGGAGGTCAAGGACTTCATTGCGACAATGCCCAAGCAAACGGATCGGGAAAAAGCCCACGCGAACCGCGTCCGATGGTTGTTCACGTTGCTCTATCTCGGCGGACTGCGCATTGCGGAGGTCGGCGCCAACACCATGGGCCAATTCTTCGTGCGACACGATGCGGACGGCGCGCTGCGCTGGTGGCTGACCGTGCACGGCAAAGGCGAAAAGCAACGGCTCGTGCCAGCCACGCGCGAGATGATGATGGAAATGTCCCGCTATCGGCAGCACCTCGGCCTGAGCGTGTTGCCGTCGCCCAATGAAGACACACCGCTCGTGTTGCCGATTGGCGCCTCGGCGTCAAACGAACGCGTCGAGACGTGCGCGCCGCTCACGCGCGCGGCGCTGCACACCATTGT
>LRBF01000260.1 GCA_001580565.1 Caballeronia megalochromosomata
AGATGTGTATAGGAGACAGCACAGGGGCAGTGCCAATATACCAACGCGAAAACGGGATCCGTCGAAAGCCAGAGCACCGATCAAAACAACCGCAACAACCCATCAAGCCCAACAAAGTTAAACGCGACGCTCGCCGATTGCCTCACGACCGGCTTCGCCCGAAACGCCACCGACAAACCCGCTTCCGCCATCATTTTCAGATCGTTCGACCCATCGCCCATCGCGATAGCGCGCTTCGGCTCGATGCCGATCTTCACACATGTATCGATGAGCGTGCGCGCCTTCTCATCCGCATTCACGATGTCCCCGACGACCTTGCCGGTGAGCTTCCCATCGACGATTTCGAGCGTGTTCGCGCGCGTGTAATCCAGGCCGAGGCGCGCCTTCAGCCGCTCGGTGAAGAACGTAAACCCTCCCGACACGAGCAGCGTCTTCAGGCCGGCGGCGCGCACGCCTTCGAGCATGCGTTCCGCGCCCGGCGAAAGCGCGAGGCGTTCCTCGTACACGCGCTCCAGCGCGCCCGCATCGAGACCCTTGAGCAGCGCGACGCGCCGCGTGAGGCTCTCGTTGAAATCCTTGATCTCGCCGCGCATCGACGCTTCCGTGATCGCCGCGACTTCGGCCTTGAGCCCGCAAAAATCGGCAATTTCGTCGATGCATTCGATCGTGATGAGCGTCGAGTCCATGTCCATCGCGACGAGGCCGAAGTCGGCGAGCTTCGCATTCGGTTCCACATAAGCGTAATCGAGCGCATGTGCGCCGCAATAAGCATCGATGTCGGGGCGCTGGAGCGGATCGGCGTCGATCAGGCGCAGCAGCGTGTCGTCGACGCGTCGAGTCTCCCGCGAGCGCGCGAGGGCAGCCAGCGGCCGCAAATGTGAATCGGAGATCGGGGCGAGGCTTTGGATGACGAGATTCATCGGGATGCAGGCGCAAGAAGGCGGAAACCGCCATTGTAAAGAACCTTCAGCGCTGCACGCGCGCCGGATCGACGTCCCAGTAGGGCGGCTCCCCGAACTGCGCCGCCAGAAAGTCGATGAACGCAAGCGTCTTCGGCGGCACGAACGCGCGGCTCGGATACACCGCCCAGATCGCGACAGTCTGCGCGAGCGGGTAGTCGTCGAGCACGGTGACGAGTTCGCCGCTCGCGAGCAGGGGCGCGACGCTCCACGTCGATTTGAGTCCGATGCCGATGCCCGCCGCGAGCGCATCGCGAATCACTTCGCCGTTGTCCGTCACGAGCCGCCCGGACACGCGCACATCGATCACACCGGTCGGCGTCACGAAACTCCAGTCGCGCTGATCGGCCAGAATCACGCATTCGTGCCCGGCTAGATCGGCCGGATGACGCGGCGTGCCATGCGCGGCGAGATACGCGGGCGATGCGCACAGCACGCGCCGGTTGCTGGCGAGCTTTTTCGCGACGAGCGTCGAGTCCTTCAGCGCGCCGATGCGGATCGCGAGGTCGATCCCTTCATCGACGAGATCGACGATCTGGTCGGTCATGCGCAGTTCGACGCTCACGCCGGGATACGCGCGCAAAAACGCGGGAATCAGCGGCGAGATATGCTGACGGCCGAGCGAGGAGGGCATCGTCACGCGCAGGCGGCCGTGCGGATGCGCCCGCGCGCGCCCGACCGACGCCCGCGCGGCCTCGGCAGCGTCGAGCAACCCGCGCGCGTGCGCCGCAAAGATTTCGCCTTCCTGCGTGACGGAAACGCGCCGCGTCGTGCGATGCAAAAGCCGCGCGCCGAGCATGCGTTCCAGCCCCGCGATGCGCGCGCTTGCCACCGCCGGCGACAACCCGAACTCGCGCGCCGCCGACGACAGATTCGCGAGCGCCGCCGCGCGCACGAACAGGCCGACATCGAGCAGATCGAGGCGGGCGCGGGCTGCGTCGTCTGTCGGAGGATCGCTGGCCATTTGATGGATTTCCCGAAAAATGTTTCATCGATTATGACGGTTTTCCAGATGACGAACGCGCATTAAGATCGAAGCAAATTCACTTGAGGAGCACACACATGAAAGCCATCGGCCTGACCCGTTACCTGCCGATCTCCAATCCCGAATCGCTCGTCGACATCGAGCTCGACAAACCCACGCCGACCGGCCGCGATCTGCTCGTGAAAGTCGAGGCGATCGCGGTCAATCCCGTCGACACGAAAGTGCGCGCGCCGAAGGACAAGATCGAGGCCGCGCCGCGCGTGCTCGGCTGGGACGCGGCGGGCGTAGTCGTCGCAGCCGGGCCCGAGGTCACGCTGTTCAAGGCCGGCGATCCGGTCTATTACGCGGGCGACATCACGCGGCAGGGCGCCAACAGCGAGTTCCATCTGATCGATGAGCGCATCGTCGGCGCGAAGCCGAAATCGCTCGATTTCACCTGCGCCGCCGCGCTGCCGCTCACGACCATCACCGCGTGGGAAGCGCTCTTCGACCGGCTGCGCGTGTCGGCCGAAGGCAAGGACGCGGGCAAGTCGGTGCTGATCATCGGCGGGGCGGGCGGCGTCGGCTCGATCGGCATTCAGTTGGCCAAGCGCGTCGCGAAGCTTCAGGTGATCGCCACGGCCTCGCGGCCCGAATCGGCGAAATGGGCGGAGGATCTCGGCGCGGATTACATCGTCGATCACTTCGGGGACATCCCGAAGCAGATGAAGGACATCGGCTTCCCGCAAGTGGATTACGTGCTGATCTTCAACGACACCGACAAGCATTTCCCCGCAGCGGCTGAAGTCATCAAGCCGCAAGGCGGCATCGCGACGATTGTCGAGAATGCGAAGCCGCTGCCGGTCGAATTGCTGAAATCGAAGAGCGCGGCGTTTCACTGGGAGTTCATGTTCACGCGCGCGATGTTCAAGACGCCGGACATGATCGAGCAGCACAAGCTGCTTTCCGAAGTGGCGCGGCTGATCGACGCAGGCACGATCCGCACGACGCTCGGCAAGAACCTCGGCACGATCAACGCGGCGAATCTGCGCGAGGCGCATCGGCTGCTGGAAGAAGGGCGCACGGTCGGCAAGCTCGTGCTGACCGGCTTCTGATCGTGCGTTGACGCAGATCATCGAGAACGCGCCGCACGCGGGTTTTCCACTAGGATGGCCCGACACGCGGGGCGCTAGACTGATTCGGCCCGACAGTACACTGGCGCTTCGCGGCGCCAGCCTTCCTCAAAGCGCTCGATACGGAGGTGGCGGCATGAATCGTCGTTTGATCGTTCGTCGCATCGTTTCCGTCGCCGCGCTCGCGATGTTCGCAGCAACCGCGCACGCGACGCCAGGCATCAAGGTTCTCTCCGAAGCGCCCAATGACGGCCCCATCAAGTACACGGTGAAGATGGCGTCGAAGAGTTTCGGCAATGAGCAGGAAACGCGCACCATCCGTTCCGGCCAGACCGACGACTTCACCTGGCAGGGCTCGGCGCCGACCGGCGCGCAGGCTGTGCCGGACGGTTGCCCGCAGGCGGCATCGGTGCCGAAGAGCGCGGACGGCCAGGCCGTGCGGCAGGTGCAGATCCGCTTCGCGCCGGTCGTCGCGGACAACGGTTCCGCGAATGTGCAGATCAGCTTTCGCGCCTACGCGCCGAAGGGCACGAGCAAGGTGACCGTGGGCGGCAAGAGCCTGCAATGTCCCGTCGACAATCGCTTCAGCCAGATCGTGCGCTTTTCGATGCCCACTTCCACGGGTTCGAAGAAAACCGTCACGCTCGACGACGGCACGCAGTTGACCGTCACGGCGAGCCGGAAGTAACCGCTTCCGGTCGACGCGCCGATTTCAGGTCGGCGCTTTTTCTCGCCGAAATTTGCAACTAACGGTCTTTAATTTCTGCGCCTACGAAATTCCCGAGTCCGGCCATCGTCAGTAAAGCTTACAGATCGATGCGGCGCATCGCTTCGCCGGCCAACCTGATCATCCAGACGCGGCGCGCTTGAGCGCTCGCGGGCCGCTTGGCACGCTTCGTGCGATTCCTGTCGATACCGCGCGGCGTGCCCGCGCGAGAACGCTTCGACGCAAGCGCCCAGGCGTATCCATCGACTCGATCCGACAGCGAAGGTGCCGCGATGCCGCACATGATCTGGAAAGGCGCGATCAGCTTCGGGCTGGTCCACGTGCCCGTGCAACTCTATCCGGCGACGCAGTCGGAGAAGGTCGGCTTCAATCTGCTCGACAAGCGCTCGATGGATCCGATCGGCTACAAGCAGATCAACAAGAACACGGGCAAGGAAGTCACGCGCGACAACATCGTGCGCGGCTTCGAGTACGAGAAGGGCAAATACGTCGTGATGACCGACGCCGAGATCCGCGCGGCCAATCCCGAATCGACGCAGACGGTCGATATTCTCGCCTTCGTCGATGCGCCCGACATCTCCTTCCTCTCGCTCGATACGCCTTACTACCTCGCGCCCGATCGCAAGGGCGAGAAGGTCTACGCGCTCCTGCGCGATGCGTTGAAGGACACCGGCAAGGTCGGCATCGCGAGCGTCGTGCTGCATAACAAGCAGCATCTGGCGGCGCTAATTCCGGTCGGTCCCGCGCTCGCGCTCAACACGCTGCGCTGGGGCGACGAAGTGCGCGACTTCAGCGAGTTCAAGTTTCCTGACGAAGACACGAAGAAGGCCGGCGTCACGCCGAAGGAACTGGAGATGGCGAAGCGTCTCATCGACGACATGAGCGACACGTGGGACCCGACCAAATATCACGACACCTTCAAGGACGACATCATGGCGCTCGTCGACAAGAAGGTGAAGCAAGGCAAGGTCGCCGAGGTGATGAAGGTCGAGGAGGGCGGCGAGCACAAGCCGTCCGCCGACATTCTCGATCTGTCGGAATTGCTCAAGCGCAGTCTGAAGAAAGGCGCCCCGGCGAAACGCGGCAGCAAGGCGGCGCCATCCGACGACGATACCGGCGAGGAAACGGCGCGCCCGGCACGCAAGACGACGCGTCGCAAACGCGCCTGAGTTACGCACAAGGTCACGAATGACGACGATGGCTGCCAAACTCGAAACCTATCAGCGCAAACGCACGTTCGACAAGACGCCGGAGCCGTCCGGCGCCGCGAAGCGCAGCGCGCGCGCGAAAAAATCCGCGGCTCGCGCATTGTCCTTCGTGATTCAGGAACACGACGCGCGCCGGCTGCATTACGACTTCCGTCTCGAACTCGACGGCACGCTCAAATCGTGGGCGGTGCCCAAAGGCCCGAGCCTCGATCCTTCGGTGAAGCGGCTCGCGGTACACGTCGAAGATCATCCGCTCGACTATGGCTCGTTCGAAGGCGACATTCCCGAAGGCAACTACGGCGCGGGCAGCGTCATCGTGTGGGATCGCGGGACGTGGGCGCCGCAGTCCGGCAGCGTCGAGGAAGCCGAACTCGATTACGAGAAAGGCAAGCTCAAGTTCACGCTCGACGGTGAAAAGCTGCAAGGCGGCTGGACACTCGTGAAGAGCCACATGCGCGGCAGCGGCGACAAGGAGCAGTGGCTGCTCATCAAGGAACGCGACGATGAAGCCCGTCCCGAAGCCGAATACGACGTCCTGCTGAAAAAGCCGGGCAGCGTGATGTCGGCATCGCTCGGCGCGCGCGACAAGAGCGGTGCCGTACGTGAGCGGACCGAACGCAAGGCCGCCGCGAAAAAGGCGCCGGCGCGCAAGACGGCCAGCAAGAAGGCGAATGGCCACGCGCATCCGGATATCGTCGCGAATCGCAGCGCGGAGTCGTTGCGCACGTTGTCGCACGAACCGGCGATCGACGGCGCGGTCAAGGCGAAGCTGCCCGCGACATTCAAGCCGCAGCTCGCGACGCTCGTCGATGCCGCGCCGCCCGGAAACGATTGGGCCTACGAAATAAAATTCGACGGATACCGCGTGCTCGCGCGCATCGAAACGATCAAGGGCAAGCGCAACATTCTGATCTACACGCGCAACGGCAACGACTGGACCGCGAAGTTCTCGAAGCAGTTGAAAGCGCTCGACAGGCTCGATATCGACAGCGGCTGGCTCGACGGCGAAGCCGTGGTGCTCGACGAGCGCGGCCTGCCCGATTTTCAGGCGCTGCAGAACGCGTTCGATGTGGGACGCCCGCAGGACATCGTCGTGTATTTCTTTGACGTGCCGTATCTGAACGACTACGACCTGCGCAACGTGCCGCTCGTGCAGCGCCGCGCGATCCTGAAGGCGCTCGTCGAGCCAATCGACGACCCCGTGCTGCGCTATTCGCAGGACTTCGCCTTTCACGCCGACGACCTCCTGAAAAGCGCCTGCGACATGGCGCTCGAAGGGATCATCGGCAAGCGGATGGACGGCACGTATGTGTCGGGGCGCAGCAACTCGTGGATCAAGCTCAAGTGCCGTCGCCGGCAGGAATTCGTGATCGGCGGCTATTCGGAGCCATCGGGCAGCCGCGGGCAGTTCGGCGCGCTGCTGCTCGGCGTATACGACACGCACGGCAAACTGCAGTACGCCGGACGTGTGGGCAGCGGTTTCGATCACGCGACACTCGTCGCGGTGAAGAAGCAACTCGACAAGCGCGAGACGAAGCGCATGCCCTTCGCGAGCGAGCCGCAGGAACGCAGCCGAACACCCGTGCACTGGGTGAAGCCCGAACTCGTGGCCGAATGCAATTTCGCGGAATGGACCAAGGAGCGCATCGTGCGACAAGCCTCGTTCGTCAGTCTGCGCGACGATAAACCCGCGCGTCAGATCGTGAAGGAAGAGCCGGCAGCGGCGAAGAAGGTGGCTGCAAAGAAGGTGACCGCGAAGAAGGCGCCGTCGAAAGCCAAAGCGGGTTCGGCGGAAATCGAAGGCGTGAAGATCAGCCATCCGGATCGCGTGATCGACAAATCAACGGGCCTGGCGAAGATCGACGTCGTCGAGTACTACGCGTCGGTGGCCGACTGGATGCTGCCGCATCTGAAGGACCGGCCGGTGTCGCTCGTGCGCGCACCGGAAGATATTGGCGGCGAGCTGTTCTTCCAGAAGCACAGCGCGAAGCTCGCGATTCCGCATATCACGCAGCATCCCGATATCGATCCGGGGCATCCGCCGCTGCTCACGATCGAATCGTCGCAGGCGCTCGTCGGCACCGCGCAGATGGGCACGATCGAACTGCACACGTGGAACGCGGTGGCATCGAACATCGAGAAGCCGGATCGCATGGTGTTCGATCTCGATCCGGGCGAAGGCGTCGGCTGGAAACGGATGATCGAGGCCGCGAAGCTGACGAAGGATCTGCTCGCCGAACTCGGCCTCACGTCGTTCTGCAAGACGAGTGGCGGCAAGGGCTTTCATGTGGTCGTGCCGCTCGCGAAGCAGGCAGGCTGGGACGAGATGAAGGACTTCTCGCAGGCGGTCGCGCAGCACATGGCGAGCACGCTGCCCAAGCTGTTCTCCGCCAAGATGGGCATGCAGAACCGCAAGGGCAAGATCTTCATCGACTATCTGCGCAACAACCGTGGTTCGAGCACCGTGGCGGCGTTTTCGCTGCGCGCGCGGCCGGGGCTCGGCGCGTCGATGCCGCTTGCGTGGGACGAGCTCGATGATGTGACGAGCGGCGATCAATGGAACATCGGCAACGTGCGCGAGCGGCTCGATGCGTTGAAGCGCGATCCGTGGACGGGCTACGACAAGGCGCGTCAGCGGCTCACGGCCCAGATGAAGAAGCGGCTCGGCATGGACGGCTCGCGCAAGTGAGCATCGACTCAGGGAGACAATCATGAAGCAGGCGAAGACCGCGCCGGAGGGCGCGCCCGAACGCGGACGCGAGATGGCGAGCAAGGACCGGAAGACACAAGCACGCGACGACGCCGCGAACGCGCCGCTGCCTCACGAGGTGGACCAGAGCGTCGAGTCGCAGGATGAGCACGACGCGCGCGACGTCGGCAAGCAGGCGCATGAAGATATCGAGCGCGGTCTCGTCGATACGGACCGCCGGGGCGGAGACGACTATCAACGCGACACGCAGCGCGATGAACACGTGAACGTAAACAGCGGCGAAGGGCGTGCGCCCAGGCGGTGAACCGAACGGTGCAAAGCCTTCGCGAATGGCAGCGCGCGGGCCGCTTGCGTAGAATGAATCGTTGATTACGAGCGGGTCCGGAGGGCAACGTTTGTTGCGTTTTTTCTACCGATGCACGATATGCACGGCACACGATAACCGGTAAGCCCTTCCGATGCCTGCATTCATTGCCGCGCCTTGCGGCCCGAAGCCAACACAACGGAACATGCCACTCGACCTTCTGTCCCGTCTGAAGCACGAAACCGCCGCGTGTCACGCGCGGCTAGAGAATGCGCTCGACCTGATGCGGGACGACCTGCAGCGCGACGAATACATTGCGCTGCTCGAACGATTCTATGGCTACGTCGCGCCATGGGAAGATGCGGCGGGCGCCTGCATGCCTTCATCGCTTGCAGACTTCTTCGATGCGCGCCGCAAGGCGCCGCTCCTCGCCGCCGACCTCGCCGCGCTGACGGGCGAAGTGCGGCCCGCCGGTTCCGTGCCGCAGGCCGATCCGCACGATGACCTGCCGCGTATGCAAAGCATCGGCGATGCGTTCGGCTCGATGTACGTGATGGAAGGCAGCACGCTCGGCGGCCGCTTCATCGCGCCGCATGTCGCCGAGCGGCTCGATCTCTCGCCGGGTGTCGGCAATGCTTATTTCGATGGCTACGGACCGCGCACGGGCAGCATGTGGAATGCATTTCGCGAGACCGCGGCGGCCAGCGTGCCCGAGCGCCAGTACGACTATGCGGTAAGCGCCGCCATCGCGACCTTCGAAAGCCTGCACGCGTGGCTGTGCCCCGAGGCGGCCGATGCCGGACGCTGGCAGCCGGCGGCGGGAGCGGCGCGATGAACGAATCCGCGAGCGAGCCACCCATCGGCGCGAGGGCCTTGCACGACGCATCGCAAGGACCGCCCGATGCCGAGGCGCGCCGGCGCACGCTCAGCTCGGGCGTCGCGAGCAAGGACTGCGATGCCGAGCCGATCCACATTCCCGGCGGCATCCAGCCGCATGGCTTTCTGCTCGTGCTCGCCGACGATCTGCGCATCGTGCAGGCGAGCGAGAACCTTGCTTCGCTGACAGGCGCGAACGTCGACGTATTGCTCGGCGAGCCGCTTCATGTCGTGCTCGGCGCGGCGGGCGCGCAACGCGTCGCGCAGGCGGCGGCAACGTCGGCGCTCGACGACGCGCCGCTTTACATCGGACCGATCGACGTGAGCGCGTCGCCTGAACGTCCGATGCGCTTCGATGTCACGATCCATCGCCATGAGGGCACGCTCGTCGTCGAGATGGAAGCCGCGCCGGTCACCGGCGACGCGTTCGCATCGATGTATCCGCTCGTGCGCACGTTCGCACGCGGACTTCAGGACGCGGCGAGCGTGCAGGCGCTTGCCGAGCTCGCGGTGCGCGAAGTGCGCGCGATCACGGGCTTCGGCCGCGTGATGCTTTACAGCTTCGACGAAGAAGGCCGCAGTCAGGTGCTCGCGGAAGATCGCGACGAGCGTTATCCGTCGTTCCTGCACCAGTTTTTCCCGGCATCGGACATTCCGCGCCAGGCGCGCGCGTTGTATCTGAAGAACCGCATCCGCCTCGTCGCCGACGTGAATTACAAGCCCGCGCGGCTCGTGCCGAACGTGAACCCCGTCACGGGCCGTCCCACCGATCTCACGTACGCGACGCTGCGCAGTTTCTCGCCGGTGCATCTCGAGTACATGCGCAACATGGGCACGCATGCGTCGATGTCGGTGTCGATCGTCGTACGCGGCCAGTTGTGGGGACTCGTCTCGTGTCACGATCACGACGCGCGCATCGTGCCGTTCAACACGCGCGTCGCGGTCGAGCATCTCGGGCACATGCTGTCCCTGCAGATCGAAGCGAAGGAAGAGCGCGCCGAAGGCGAGTATCTGGCCGCGCTGCGCCGCACGATGGGCCGTCTGATTTCCGCGATGGGCGAGCACGAAAACTTCGTCGCGGGTTTGCAGACGGTGCCGAAGGACGTATTGAGCTTCGCGCGCTCCACCGGCGCGGCCATCGTCTTCGACGACCGCATTACGCTGCTCGGCTCGACACCCGACGAGGACACCGTGCGCGCGCTCACGCACTGGCTCGCGGAGCACACGTCCGGCGTGTGGGCGACGGATTCGCTCGCGCGCGAATGGGCGCCGGCGAAAGCGCACGAGCACAACGCGTGCGGCGTGCTCGCGGTGCCGGTCTCGCAGATCTTTCGCAACTATCTGCTATGGTTCAGGCCCGAAGTGATGCAGACCATCAAGTGGGCGGGCGAGCCGGTCAAGATCGAAGGCGCCGATGGTGCGAGCACGCCGCGCACGAACTTCTCGCCGTGGCTCGAAACGGTGCGCGGACATTCCGCGATGTGGCGCCAGGGCGAACTCGAAATCGCCGGCGAATTGCGCGGCGCGTTGCTGAACATCGTGCTGCGCCGCGCGGAAGAGCGCGCCGAGCTCGCCACCGAACTCGCGCGCGCGAACAAGGAACTGGAAGCGTTCTCCTACTCGGTGTCGCACGATCTGCGCGCGCCGCTGCGCCATATCGCGGGTTACGGTGATCTGCTGCGCGAGCAGGAAGGCGAGCGCATGTCCGACAAGAGCCGGCGCTTTCTCAACAACATGCTGGACTCGGCGCGTTTCGCGGGCACGCTCGTCGACGATCTGCTGACCTTCTCGCAGATGGGCCGCGCGGCGCTCAGGCCCGCGCCGGCCGATCTCGGGCAGCTCGTGCGCGGCGTCGTCCAGGAATTCGAGGCGGAAGGCTCGGGAAGGCGCATCGAATGGGTCATCGGCGAACTGCCGCGTGTCACCGTCGACGCCGCTTTCCTGCAGCTCGCCGTGCGCAACCTGATTTCGAACGCGGTGAAATATACGCGAACGCGGGAATCGGCGAAAATCGAGATATTCGCGACCCGCAACGGCGATGAATACGTGATCGGCGTGCGCGACAACGGCGTCGGCTTCGACATGAAGTACGGCGCGAAGCTGTTCGGCGTGTTCCAGCGGCTGCATCGCGCGGAAGAGTTCGAAGGCACGGGCATCGGCCTCGCCAACGTGCGGCGTATCGTCGAGCGCCACGAAGGGCGCACATGGGCCGAAGGGCGGCTGGGAGAGGGCGCGGTATTCTATTTCTCCCTGCCGGTCGTATTCCGCAATGCAAATGGAACGCAGGGCGCGCCAGCTACAAAGTCAAGAAAAGACCATGCTTAAACCGATATTGCTCGTCGAAGACAATCCCAACGATCTCGAGCTGACACTCGTCGCGCTCGACAAGAGCCAGCTCGCCAACGAAGTGATCATCGCGCGCGATGGTCAGGAAGCCATCGACTATCTCACCTGCGAAGGCGAATGGAAGGAACGCGCGCCCGGCAATCCGGCGGTGATCCTGCTCGATCTGAAGCTGCCGAAGATCGATGGTCTCGAAGTGCTCGACATGATCCGCTCGAATGCGTCGTTGAAGAGCGTTCCGGTGGTCATGCTGACGTCCTCGCGCGAGGAGCAGGATCTCGTGCGCAGCTACGAGCTCGGCGTGAACGCCTACGTCGTCAAGCCCGTGGAATTCGCCGAGTTCGTCGAGGCAATCAGCGATCTCGGCGTATTCTGGGCCGTGCTCAACGAGCCGCCGCCGGGCTCCACGCGCTTTCGCCGACCGCCGGCCTCGCAATGACCGCTGTGTCCATGTTCGCGAACTCGCCCTGTCCGATGCGCCGCCAAGCGTCCTTCAAAGAGGACGTCTAGATCATGCAGCCCCTGCATCTGCTTCTCGTCGAAGACAACGCACTCGATGCGGAGCTGACGATCGCCCAGCTCGAACGCGCGGACTATGCGGTCGATGCGTCGATCGTGTACGACTCCGCGGCCTTCATCGCCGAGCTGGGTAAAAAGCGCTTCGACGTGATCCTCGCCGATTTCGTGATGCCCACCTTCTCGGGGATCGAGGCGCTCACGATCGCGAGCGAGCGAGCGCCGGACACGCCGTTCATCTTCGTGTCGGGCCTGCTCGGCGAGGAACACGCCGTCGACATGCTCAAGCGCGGCGCGACCGACTACGTGCTGAAGCAGCGCCTGCAACGCCTGCCCGCGGTCGTGCGCCGTGCGATGCGCGAGAGCGCCGAGCGCGCGCAACGCATCGCGGTCGAGCGTGCGTTGCGCGAGACGGAGACGCATTTCCGCCTGCTCATCGATGCGCTGCAGGACTACGCTGTCATCACGCTCGATCCCGAAGGGCGCATCCGCACGTGGAATGCGGCGTCCGAGCGCATCCTGGGCTTTCCGGCGCAGGACGTGCTCGGCCAGTCCGCGAGCATTTTCTACGCGCAGGAAGACCGCGAGGCGAGCGTGTTCGAAGCCGAGCTGGAGACGGCGCGGCGCGAAGGCAGCGCGAGCGACGACCGGTGGCTCTGGCGCAAGGACGGGCATTCGTTCTTCGCCTCGGGCGTGACGACGGCGATTCGCAGCGAGCACAACGAGCTGATCGGCTTCTCGAAGATCGTGCGCGACGCGACCGACGCCCACATGGCCGCCGACGCGCTGCGCCTCGCGAAGGATCAGGCGGAGTCCGCGAATCGCGCGAAGGACCACTTTCTGGCGGTGCTGTCGCATGAACTGCGCACGCCGCTCACGCCGATTCTCGCGGCCGTGCGCCTGCTCGAGATGAAGCACTCGCTGCCGCGCGAGGCGCATCCGACACTCGATCTCATTCGCCGCAATGTCGAGCTCGAAGCGCGTCTGATCGACGATCTGCTCGATCTCACGAGCATCGCGCGCGGCAAGCTGTCGCTCAATTTCGCGAGCGTCGCGCTCGATACCTTGCTCACGAGCGCGCTCGACATGTCCGAGGCCGATCTGCGCGCGAAGGGCCTCACACTCGACACGCATTTCGATGCCGACCAGTTCGTCGTGCTCGGCGATGCCGCCCGCCTGCAGCAGATCGTCTGGAACCTGATGAAGAACGCGGTGAAGTTCACGCCTGCGGGCGGACGCATCGACGTGCGCACCTGGAATCCGGATCCGGCGACGATCGCCGTTTCGGTGACGGACAGCGGCATCGGCATCAGCGCCGAGGCGCTGCCGCGCATCTTCTCCGCGTTCGAGCAGGCCGACGATTCGATCACGCGCTCGTTCGGCGGCCTGGGACTGGGTCTCGCGATCGCGAGCACGCTCGCGCAGAAGCACGGTGGCACGCTCTCCGCCCACAGCGAGGGGCGCGACGCCGGCGCGCGCTTCACGCTCACGCTGCCGCTCGCCCGAGTGCAGCCCGCGCACGAAGACGAGCCGCGCGTCGAAGCCGCGCGTCAGGAGCACGGGCGCGCGCTCAAGGTGCTGCTCGTGGAGGACAACGAGCAGACGTCGTCGGCCATGGCCGAAGTGCTCGAAATGCTCGGTCACGAAGTGACGGTCGCCGTGACCGTCGCAGAGGCGCTCGAGCGCGCGAAGAGCGGGCCGTTCGATCTGCTCGTCAGCGATATCGGCCTGCCCGACGGCAGCGGTCTCGACATCGCGCGCGCCTGGCAGAAGTTCCAGCCCGAGAAGCCTTCGGTGGCGATCACGGGCTACGGCATGGACGAGGACATTCGACGCTGCCGAGAAGCAGGCTTTCGCGATCATCTGACCAAGCCCGTCAATTTCTCGCGACTCGAGGCGCTGATTCAATCGCTCGCGGAGCAGTCTTCGAAATAGGCTATCGGCGCGGCGGTGCAAAAATTTGACAGGTGCGTGCGTACTCTTGTCGATTGACGCGCCGCCCGTTCGTTGTAGGGTAGAGAGCCGCGCCAGACCCGGCGCGCCTCGTTTACTACACGGAGCCGATATGTCTACTTCCGCCGTCAAGCCGATCCCCGAAGGCATGCATTCGCTGACCCCGCATCTCGTTTGCGCGGGCGCCGCCGATGCGATCGAGTTCTACAAGCGCGCGTTCAACGCCGTCGAGCTGGGCCGCATGCCCGGACCGGACGGTAAGCTCATGCACGCAATGGTGAAGATCGGCGATTCGACGCTGATGCTCGTCGACGAATTTCCGCAGTTTGGCTCGGTCGGTCCGAAGGCGCTGAAGGGCTCGCCGGTCACGATCCACCTGTATGTCGAAGACGTCGACGCCACCGTGAAGCAGGCCGAAAGCGCCGGCGCGAAAGTGACGATGCCCGTCGCCGACATGTTCTGGGGCGATCGCTACGGGCGCCTGGAAGACCCGTTCGGTCATCAATGGTCGGTCGCGACGCACGTGCGCGACATGACGCCGGAAGAAATGAAGCAGGCGATGGGACAGCAGCCGTGCGCGTGACGCACGATTCGACGAACGGAGATCCGCACATGCACAAGATTTCGCCCTGTCTTTGGTTCGAAAGCGCCAACGCCGAAGAGGCGGTGAACTTTTACGTCGACACCTTCAGGAATGCGCGCATCACGGAAATCATGCGTCACACGGAGTCCAGTCCGGGACCGGCGGGCAGCGTGCTCGCAGTCCTGTTCGAACTGGAAGGCGAAGCGTTCCTGGCGCTGAACGGCGGCTCGGAATTCAAGTTCACGCCGGCCATCTCGATGTTCATCAAGTGCGACACGCAGGAAGAGATCGACCATTACTGGGACAAGCTGCTGGACGGCGGCCAGTCGCTGGCCTGCGGCTGGCTCACGGACCGCTTCGGCGTGACGTGGCAGATCGCGCCGAGGCGCCTGCTCAAGATGCTGCAGGACCCGGACCCGGTGAAGGCCGATCGCACCATGAAAGCGATGCGCGAGATGATCAAGCTGGATCTCCCGGCGCTCGAGCGGGCGTACAACGGCGAGTAAGCTACGCGGCGCGCTTGCGGGCGTTGCGTTCGATCAGCTTCGACGCCATGAAACGGTGGTCGCGCGAAAAAAGCCGCCGGTAAGTCATCACGACGGCCCCGACCACCCCGAGCCCGGACGCCGCCGCGATCAGAAACATGATGACGATCTGATACCGCACCGCCTGCAACGGTGACTGCCCGGCCAGCACCTGGCCTGTCATCATGCCCGGCAAGCTGACGAGACCGACCACGGCCATCTGGTTCAGGGTCGGAATCATGCCCGCGCGCACGGCCTGGCGCGCGGGCCCTTGCGCCGCTTCCCAGCGCGAGGCGCCGAGCGCGAGCGACATCTCGACCGCCGCGCGTCCCGCGGTCAGTTCCTCCGTCATGCGCTCGATGCCGAGCGACACACCCGTGAGCGTGTTGCCGAGAATCATGCCGAGAATCGGGATGGCGTATTGCGGCTCGTACCATGGATGAATCCTGATCACGACGAAGAGCCCGAACGCGCCGATCAGCCACGAGCTGCCCCAGATCGACAGAATGCTGTCCGCGCGCTGTCCCGCGTAGGTTCGCCGTCCGCGTCCGGAGGCGGCGAAGCCGGCGATGATCGTCATCAGCGCCATCAGCGGCAGCACCACATACCAGCGATTGAACGCGAACACCCAGCCGAGCACATAGCCGATCAGCAGCAACTGGACGATGGTCCGGACCGCGGCGACGAAGAGCTTGCGCTCAAGCCCGAGGTCGAGCGCGACCGACAGCGCGCCGTTCACGACGATCAGCGCCGCCGCCAGGCCGATATCGAAGAGACTGAGGTTCTGAAAGCCGTTCATCGTGTATCGCCTCCGAGCACGCCGGCGTTCATCGTCAGGTGACGCGTCGCGACGCGCCGCGCCTGCTCCAGATCGTGCGATACCCAGATGCACGCGCGCTCCGCGTTTGCGTCGAACCAGGCGGAGACGAGCGCTTCGATCGAGCGCGCCGAAGCCGGATCGAGCGATGCCGTCGGCTCGTCGAGCAGCAGCACATCCGGCGCGAGTTGCAGCACGCGCACGAGCGCCGCGATCTGCGCCTCGCCGCCCGACAAATCGCTCGCGAACTTGTCGAGGAAGTCCGCGCCGCGTCCAGCCGCCTGCGCGAGCCTCATTGCCGTATCGCGATCGAAATGCGCATCCCGATAGGTTTTCAGCGTGAACGGATAGCGCAGATTGTCCTCGACGGTGCCATCGAGCATCGCGGGCCGCTGCGCGATATACGCGACGCGCCGCCGATATGCCGGTATCCGCGCGCGCGGGATGCGCTCGCCTCGCCATGTGACATGACCGGCATCGCACGCATCGAGCAGCGCGAGCGTGCGCAGAAAGACGCTCTTGCCCGAGCCCGACGGCCCGGTGATGGCCGCGCGCTGACCCGCGAGGAGCGCGAAGTCCGTGGGATGCAGAAGCACCGTGCCGCGCACGGCGTCGCGCCGCTCGACGCCGTGCGCGGCGACGAGTTCGATCGAAGGCGAAGTCGAATAGACGGGCGATGTCGCGTCGGGCATCGGTTTTAAGTGGGGTCTCGTTCTTCGAGCCGACATCTTACGGATATTCGGCGTTCAGCGGCTACATAACGCGCGGGCACACGATGTGCTGCCGCACTCATAATCAGAAAAAACGGATGGAGCCGTCATGGTGCAGGCCAGAACGACCGGAAAAATCGGAAGGATCGTCGCATGGTTTTTTGCCTTTCTGGCGCTTCTGATCGCAATACTGGTGGTCATTTTCCTGACTTTCGACTGGAACCGGCTGCGGCCGTGGGTGGATGACAAAGTGTCCGAAGCGATCGGCCGCCGCTTCGAGATCACGGGCGATCTGAAAGTCGGCTGGCATCGTCCGCCCAATGAGACGGGCTGGAAACGCTGGGTGCCGTGGCCGCGCTTCTCCGCTGAAAAAATCACCATCGCGAATCCGGACTGGACGCGCCAGAAATTCTTCGCGACGCTCGACGAGATCGATTTCCAGGTGGCCGTGCTGCCGCTGCTCGCTCACGACATCGTGATTCCGACGATCAATCTCGTGAATCCGTCGATCGATATCGAGCGGCTCAAGGACAATCGCAACAACTGGACGTTCAAGTTCAAGCAGTCAACCGAGCCGTCCACCTGGAACCTGAAGCTCGGCGACATTTCGCTCGCGAAGGGCACGGTCGGCGTACGCGATGAAGTCACGAAGGCCGAGATGCAGGTCGTCGTGGATACGCTCGGACAGCCCGTGCCGATCGGCGATGTGATGAAGCAGCAGGAAGCGGCGTCCGCGAAGTCGTCGGCGGAAATGGTCGGCAAGAGCGGCGCGACCAAGCTCAACAAACAGGCCGATGCGGCGGCGGCGTCCGAAGCGTCGGCGGCATCGGCGGCCTCGGCTGCTGCGGCGGCGAACGCGTCCGCGCCGAATCCGGCGAGTACGTCGGCCAATACCAGCATCACGACCAAGGATGGGCCGAAGCCGCCAATTCCGCCTTACGCGTTCGGCTGGACCGTGAAGGGCACGTACAACGGCGGCAAGGTGTCCGGCGACGGCAAGCTCGGCGGCGTACTCGCCGTGCAGGACGCGACGCGCCCGTTCCCCGTGCAGGCCGACGTGCGCCTCGGCGACACGCATATCGCGTTCGTGGGCACCGTGACCGACCCCGCGCATCTCGCCGCGCTCGACCTGCGGCTGTGGATTCAGGCCGTGAGCATGGCGCATCTCTATCCGTTCACCGGGGTGACCCTGCCCGAAACGCCGCCGTTCGCCACCGAAGGGCGGCTGACCGGCCAGTTCCGCGAAGACGGCAACGTGTTCCATTACGAGAACTTCACGGGACGCGTGGGCGGTAGCGACATCAACGGATCGCTCGTGTATGCCGGCAAGAAACCGCGACCGCTCCTGCAGGGCGAGCTCGTGTCGCATCTGTTGCAGTTCAAGGACCTCGCGCCGATCATCGGCGCCGATTCGAACGCGAGCAAGGCCAAGCGCGGCGAAACGGAGAAGCAGCCGACGTCGAAGGCGCTGCCGACCGAGGAGTTCAAGACCGATCGCTGGAAGGCCATCGACGCCGATGTGAAGTTCACTGGCGAGCGCATCATCAAGGACCCGGATCTGCCGATCACGAACCTGTACACGCACGTTCTGATGACGGACGGCGTGCTCTCGTTCGAGCCGCTCAAGTTCGGCGTGGCGGGCGGTTCGCTCGCATCCAACATCCATCTCGACGGCAGTGCCACGCCGCTGAAGGGCCGCGTGTCGGCGCAGGCGCGGCATCTGAAACTGAAGCAGCTTTTCCCGACGGTCAAGACGATGCAATCCGCGCTAGGCGAAGTCAACGGCGATGCCGCGCTCTCCGCCACCGGTAACTCGCCCGCGGCGCTCGCGGCCACGTCGAACGGCGAAGTGAAGGCGCTCATCACGGAGGGCACGGTGAGCCGCCTGTACATGGAGGCGGCGGGGCTGAACGTGGCGAACGTCGTGTATGAAAAGCTGTTCGGCAAGCGCGACGTGAACATCAACTGCGCGGCGGCGGATTTCGTCGTGACCGATGGCGTGCTCGATTCACGCGTCTTCGCGCTCGATACCGACGACGCGGTCATCAACGTCGATGGCACGATCAATCTCAAGACGGAGGACATGGATCTCGGCATCCATCCGCATACGAAGGGCTTGCGCGTCTTCTCGTTGCGCTCGCCGCTGTACGTGAAGGGCACGTTCAAGGATCCGCACGTGGGCGTGAGTCCGGTTCTGGCCTTGCGTGGCGCCGCTGCGGTGGGTCTGGGGCTGATCAATCCGTTCGCGGCGCTGATTCCGCTCATCGCGCCGAGCAACAACAAGCCGCTGCCTTGCCAGCAGATGCTCGCCGACATCAGCCGCCCGCCGACCGCGCCGCCGGCCGGCCAAAAGCAGCAGGCGAAGGCGGCGCCGGCTTATATGTCGTCGGATGCGGCGGTGAGCGGCGCGGCGGACAAGAACAAGGGCGCGAAGAAGCCTGCCGCGCCTGCGCCGGCCAGTGCGGCGCAGTATCGCGGCAGTTGAGCGAACGCGCGCGCTAGAACGCGTAACGCATGCCCGCGAAGATGCTGCGGCCTTCGCCCGGATAGAAGATCGCGGTCGACGAAGCGGTCTGTGCATTCGCGATGGTGCTGATGTCGCTCACGTAGCGCTTGTTGGTCAGATTGCGCGCATCGAGAAAGACCGACAGGCCATTGCGAAAATCCATCCCCGCCTGCACGCCGACGAGCGTATAGCCGGGCACCCGCAGCGTGTTGGCGTCGTCCGCCCAGGCGCCCGCCGGCACCCAGTCGACCGATGCGGACACGTGAAATCCGTTGGGCCGCGAGTAGCCGAGCACCGCGCGCATCACGTTGACCGGCACGCCCGCGATGCGGTTGTTGCCATAGACCGGGTCGTCCTTGAAGCGAAAGTCGCTCAGGTTCCACAAGCCCGATAGCGTGATCCTGTCGCCCGCGCCCGCGTGCGTGACATCGCGCCATACATCGACCGACGCGCCCGCCTCGATGCCCTGCAGCACCGTCTTGTTCGCATTGAAGGTCGATGCCGGAATGTCGGGATTCGTCGTGTACTGGAGCAACTGGTCGCGCACGAGCGCGCGATACGCCGTGAGGTCCCAGCTCACGCGATCGCGTGTGCCACGCGTTCCGAGTTCGAGTGTCCACGCGTGTTGCGACGCAAGCGGCGTAAAGCGCGTGGTAGTCGAGAAGGTCTGTGTGAGATCGGTGAAATCCGGCACATCCTGACTGCGCGTGATGTCGATATACGCCTGGATGTCGCGGTTCGGCTGCCACATCACGCCGAGTTTCGGGTTCACGCCGCTGAAGGTCTCGCTCGTCGACTTGTAGTTCGGGTCGGCCGCGAGCCCGCCGTGATCGACGTACTTGCGCACGTCGCGCAGCGCCTTGAAGCCGGCCATCAGCGCGACCGTCGGCAGAAAGAACAGGCGGTCTTCGACATACGCCTCGTAGTTGTAGGCGCTTTGCGTCGAGTCGAGCGTCTGTGCGCCTTCGTTGCCCGACACGTTGACGTACTGCCGCGCCTGCGTGTTGCCGCCGAAGAAGCGCGCGCCCGCGATCACATCGTTGCGCATGCCGCCCACGTTGAGCGTCGCGGTATAGCGCGGCGCGAAGCCGTAGGTCCAGCCGTCCTGATCGATGACCTGAAAGATCGGGTGATAAAGGCTCTTGTGGATCGCCCAGGTGACGAAATCGAGCTGGCCGACATCGAGCCTGACTGTCGTCTTGTTGGCGATGCGCTCGGTGCGCGTATCGCGCGCCTGATCGCCGGCGAGCGCGCTCGCGGATGCCTTCGTCGGGTTGTTGAGGGCGTCGGAGAGCGAGAGCGTGCCGGGAAGCTGCTGGTCCACCACATACGCGCCGAGATAGAAGCGCGTCTCGACATCCGGCGAGAAACGATAGCCGACATTCGCGTTGAACTGCTCGTACTGGCCGCGCTCGTGATCGCGATAGCCGTCGGCATGATTCACCGAGAACGTGCCGATGAAATCCAGCGGTCCCATCACGCGCGAGAACTGCGCGCTGCCCCGCACCGTGCCGAAGCTGCCGCCTTCGAGCCGCAGGATGTTCGGCGCATCGGCGGTGTAGGCGCTGGGCGTCACGAAATCGATCGCGCCGCCCATCATCGACGATCCGTATGCGAGACCGTTGCCGCCCTTGTAGACATCGACGGACTGTAGCGCGAGCGGGTCGATCTGATAGTAGTCGCCGCTGCCGTCGGCGAGATTGGTCGGGATGCCGTCCTGCAGGATTTCTAGTCCGCGCGTATGGTAGCCGCGCGCGAGCCCCGACCCGCGAATCGACACGCGCAGTTCCTGCCCGTAGCGGTTCTGCACGAATACGCCGGGCACGTTCTTGAGGACGTCGCGCAGCGTGAAGGCGTAGGTGTTCTGATAGTCGGCGCTGTCCACGAAGCCGACGGAGCCGACAGTCCGGTCGAGCGCGCGCTTTTGTTCAGCGACGTTTTGCGATGTCAGCGAATGGTCCGCTTGCCCCTGCACGATCACGGCGGGAAGCGTCGCGCTCTGGCCGGTGTCCGCTGTTTGGGCGAATGCGCGTGTGGCGAACACCGCGGTCATGCCGGTCACGAAGATGCTTCTGCGGGCGGAACGCTTCATGATTGCGTCCTCGCGAGGTCGTGCGATCGGGACGCGTCATCGGCGCGCGTGTGTACGGACGGCACGAAGCCGCCGCTTGTTGAAAGCGTGAGCATGGTTCTTCTTTGAATTCGTGTTGAAGGGGCGTCGCGCGCGTCATCGACGTGCGACGCCGTTCGATGCCGCGATGGCATCGATTCGTCTGGACGAAATCAGGTGAGAACCGGTGGAGCGCGTGGTTGCGCTGTGGTGAAGGCAGGCGTGGGGCGCTCGCCGCCCACAGGCGCGACGGCGACGGTGCGGCGCGCCGGGACTTCCAGCGTCGCGGATGCGCGTGCATTCGAGATCGCCGGCGCATGCGCGAAGAAGTGACAGTAGCCGCAGGCCTGATCGTCGAGATGAGCGAGCGCGTCCGGCGCGTGATGGCCGGCAGGAAGCACGACGGTCGATGCGGGCGCATGCGCCGAGCACAGTTCGGCGGTCAGGTCGCCGGCACGCGCGCTGGCCGCGATCAGTTGCGAGACCACCGGCGCGAACGTGATCAGCAGCATTGCGAGCAATGCCAGCAGTGAACCTGTTCGTTGGTGGAAGCGACCGCGCATGAGGGTGAAGACTTGCTGATCCCGGGAGCGGGGATTATGCCATCGGCTTACTTTGTATTACAAAGCAAAAGGACATAAATTCCCGGGATCACACGGCGGGCATACCGTCACAAGTTGTCCCCACCAACTGGGGAGCACCCTGTTGAAAACGCGTCTGAAAGTCGGCTAAACACCTGATGCCGAAGGAAAAGTCACGTGCGCTTCATGGTGCATCAATGCGTGGCGGGCTTTGCATAACTTATCCCCAGCACACGGGGAAAGGGCTGTGGAAAACCGCTTGGCGACTCATCTAGTTTCTTGATTTCGCGCCGAAATCCCCGTGCGATGCGGATCGCGCCACTTTTCCGGTCTCGTAAGGCGTGGTGAACCGATGCCCGACTTATCCACAATTTCTGTGGATAGCAGTGTTGAAAAGGCACACGTATTCGCGTTAAGTCTTTGATGAACAACGTTTTGTATGACGTGACCGAAACCGTGGACGCCTACGCTCAGATGGAAATGCCCGGTCCGCCGTTGCTGCCCAATAGTTGCTCGACGGCGTCCGCGTCCTTGTAGTCCTGCTCGGGCAGTCCGTCGAACACCGTGATGACGTCATTGGAGACGCCCGCGTCGCGCGCCGCATCGACGATCGCGTCCTTGTTAGCGGGGTACTTCACGAGGCGCAGCACCTGAGCGATCTCATCGTCGATCGGCTCGTCGTTCAAGGCGTGTTTTGCGTGCGTGTCGGTCATTCCGAGGTCCAGGGTCGAGTCGATGAAAGAGGAGGGCGCGTCAGGTCTGCACCTGGATGGCCTGGCTCGCCATGCCGTGGCTCGGCGTGCGGGACTTCGGCAGCGGCACGTGACGCCAGCGCGCGTGATCGAGATCCTGCGCCGAGATGTCGGGCGCGGGCGGCGCAACGGGCGCGGCGTTCACACGCAGCGCGGCGCGCGTCGCGGCAACGGTGGCGGTGGATTCGTCCGTCGAACTCGTGTGCAGCGGCGCGGCGTAGCACGAGACCGAAACCAGGGCCATCGACAACAACGTTGAGGTCTTCATCGGGCAACCCCTCCTCACGTAGGCAGCGAAAAGCACCAAGCAAAGCCTATGCCGATGGTCCTTTACACTGCTCGCCGTGCGCGCGGCCGGTTCGGACGATGTGCGCACGGGCGCGACGAGTGGGCGTCGCGCGGACATACTTCGAGTGAATTGTGAAGTCGGTCCGACTCGCGCGAAACACGCGCGCACGCGCGATTGCGCGCCGCAAAATTGCACGGCCGCGCAGTTTCAGCGCGACGTCGGATTCAAACGGAAGTATGCGTCCAGAAGGGAGGTTTTGTACACGACGCCGAGCAGGAGCGGCTGCGTCTTTTTCTCGATCACCGGCAGCCGCTCGCCCTGGAAGGCGAGGAAGTGCTGCAGCGCCTCGCCAAGCGACATGTCGGGCGTGAGCACGTCGAATTGCGGCTGAAGATAGTCCGCGGCGGTCTTGGTTTTGGTGTCGTGCTCGTCGAGCAGGTCGGACGTGATGTCCTTCAGCGCGACCACGCCGCGAAAGCGCTCGCCTTCATCGACCACATACAGATACTTCACCGGATATTCGAGGAACACGCGCGTCATGTCCTTGATGTTCGCCGTGAGCGGCACGACGGTATCGGCGGGTTTGACGAGCTCGCGCATCTGCGTCGCGGCGAGGCGCAGGCGCTCTTTCTCCTCACGATTGCGGCGCAGCGTGACTTCATACATCGACGTCTGCTCCGACGTGCGCGCGATGAAGTACGCAATCACGCACGCGAGCATGAGCGGCAACATGACCTGATACGAGAGCGTCATCTCGAAGATCATCAGGATCGCCATGAGGGGCGCGTGCGTGGCGGCGGCGAGAAACGCGCCCATGCCGACCATCGCGTAGGCGAAGGGCGCGGAAGTCGAGTCCGGCCAGATCGTGTGCACGCCGATGCCGTACAGACACCCGAGCACCGCGCCGACGAAGAGCGTCGGCGTGAAGATGCCGCCGACCGCGCCCGAGCCGGCGGTGGCCGCCGTCGCGATGATCTTGAAGACGAGCACGGTCAGGAGCGTGGTCCATGCCCACGGCTCGTGCAGCAGCGAGTTCACGACTTCGTAACCGTTGCCCCAGACCTCGGGCCACCAGATCGAGATCACGCCGACGATCAGACCGCCGAGCGCGAGGCGCACGGGCAATGGCAGGGGCAGGGTCGAGAAGCGCTTCCTCGATGCCGCGAGCAGCCGCAGGAAGTGCGGCGCGAGCACGCCGCACAGCAGTCCGAGCACGACGAAGAGCAGCACTTCGACGCCCGTGACGGTCGGAAACACCGGCATCTCGTAAGGCGGGCGATAACCGGCGAACTCACGCATCGTGATATTGGCGACGACCGACGAGACGACGATCGGCCCGAAGCTTTCCATCGCCATCGAGCCGAGCACGAGCTCGGTGACGAAGAACGCGCCGGCAATGGGCGCGTTGTACGCCGACGTGATCCCGGCCGCCGCGCCGCACGCGACGAGCAGACGCAGGCGCGGCGGATCGAAATGGACCCAGCGGCCCACGAGCGACGACACGAGCGCGGCAAGCTGCACCATCGACCCTTCGCGGCCGATGGAGCCGCCGCTCGAAATCGTGATGAGCGAGGACAGGCTGCGCCAGAGACTCTGCCAGACGGGCACCACACCGTCGCCGATGGTGACGGCTTCCATATAGTCCGTGCTCGCGTTCTTGCTGGCGCGCTTGCGTGCGATCAGCAGACACACGCCTGCGATGAGACCGCCCACCGCCGGCAGCAGAATGCGCACGGGCCAGGGCAGTTCACGCGCGAGCGCGACGAGACCTTCCGAATGATTGCCCAGAAGATGTTGCAGGATCTGAATGCCTTCGCGAAAGACGGACGTCGCGAAGGCGCCCGCCACGCCGACGACGACCGCCCAGACGAGCATCGTATGCGAGTCCGACAGACGGAAGAGCCGTTGCGCGCGTGTACGGAACCTGAGCAGGAATGAGAGCACTTTTGCGAAATCGTGGAAAGCTTAGAAGCAAACGGAATAAGGGACTCGCAAGGATAGCATTGCAGGGCGGCTCTGCGGGCGTCGGACGCGCCCCGGCCGAAGTCGAAAAAAAGCCCGGCGCGGGCGGCCGGGCTGCGTTCCATGCACGCCGTGCGTCACCACTTCGGCGCGAACGGCGGATTCGCGTGGCGCTTGCCTTCGTCGAGCGCGTCGATCTTCGCGATGTCGTCGGCGTCGAGCTTGAGCTTCTGCGCGTCCCAGTTGGCCTTCTGATGCTCCGGGTTCGTCGATGCCGACAGCACCACGATATCGCGCGACAGGAGCCATGCGAAGGTCACCTGCGCCGGCGACGCGTGATGCTTTTCCGCGATCGCTTTCAGCGTCGCGTCGGTATGCGCGCGGCCTTCGCCGAGCGGCATGTAGGCGGTCACCTTGACGCCGAGCTGCTGCGTCGCGTCGACGAGCTTGCGGTTCGCGAGAAACGGGCTCACTTCGAACTGGTTCGTGACGATCTCCTTGCCGCCGGGCGCCTTCAGGGCTTCTTCGAGCAGCGGCGCGGTGAAGTTCGACACGCCGTAGTGACGGATCAGGCCGAGCTTCTGTGCTTCCTGCATCGCCGCGAGCGTTTCGTCGATCGGCACCGCGCCGTCGGGCGACGGCCAGTGCACGAGCGCGAGATCGATCGTGCCGATATCGAGCTTCGCGTGACTGTCCTTCAGGCTCGCGACGAGCGCATCGCGCGAGAGCCGTTCCCACCAGACTTTCGTCGTGACCCAGATGTCATCGCGCGGCACGCCTGACTCGCGCACGCCCGCGCCGACGGCGGCCTCGTTGTTGTAGAACTGCGCCGTGTCGATATGACGGTAACCGATTTGCAATGCGCTCTTCACGGCGTTCGTGGTTTTCGCGGCGTCGACGCGGAACGTGCCGAGGCCGAATGAAGGAATCGTTTCTACCATGCTGGCTCCTGGTTTGCGTTGAGGTTCAAGCGTCCTGATCGAGTTCGGGATAGTGCCGGAAAATGCCCGATTCGTTGAACGGGATGCGCCGTTCCGAATCGACATAGGCCGCGATGTTCGGCCTTTGCAGCACCGCATCGTGAATCGCCGCGACGCGCGGATACTGTGCACCGAACTTCTTCATCGCGCGCGGAAAGGCGTAATGCAGGCCGTCGACGATCTGGAAGACGGAAAGATCCACGTAAGTCGCCGTATCGCCGACCATTTGCGTGTCGCCGTGCGGATTCTGCTTCAGCACGCGCTCGAAGTACTTCATGAACTTCGGCACGCGCTTGTCGAGAAAATTCCGCGAGCGGATCTTCGCCGCATCCTTCTGATCCTCGTAATAGAGATCGGACGCGAGCGGATGATGCGTGTCGTGCACTTCTGTGACGAAATCGGCGATCGTCAGTTGCAGACCGTGCGCGGCGTAGCGCAGGCCCTCGTCCTTCGGCGCGAGCCTGAGCTTCGGCCCGAGATACAAAAGAATGTTCGCGACGTGCGGCACGATCAGTTCGCCGTCTTTCAGGAATGGCGGGGCGAAGGGGATATTCGGCTCGGACTTGCTGTTCAGGACTTTCATCATCGCGTCCATGCCGTAGCCGTGCTTCTTCGATTCGCGCGCGACGTCGATGTATTCGGCGCCGGCGTCTTCCAGCGTGAGCCGCACGAATTCGCCGCGGCCTTGCAATCCGTCCCAGTAATGGAGTTCGTAAGCCATGAGAAAAGACTCCTCGTCGAAGCATGCCGCGTTCGCGGCGACAGGTGAGTGTGCGCGTTTTTGTCGTCGGAATGGGCGAGCAACACGCGTTCCCGCGGCGCGGCGGCGCCATGAATCGCCGCAGATCGTGCAAAATCGATGTTTTGCGTTTTCGACGTAGCGGAGAAGGGATGGACAAGCAAGGATTCACCACAGGCATCGTTCACGGCGACAGAAGCGTGGGCGTCGAGCATGGCGGCGTGCACCAGGCGATCCACACATCGGTCCAGTACGGATTCGAGCGCGTGGAAGATCTGATCGGCGTCTTCCAGGGCACGAAGAAAGGCGGCTTCAATTACGCGCGGCAAGGCACGCCGACGACGGCCGCGCTCGAACGCAAGATCACGAGCCTCGAAGAGGGCGTCGGGTCGATCTGCTTCAGCACGGGCATGGCGGGGCTGACCGCGGTGTTCCTCACGCTGCTGCGCGCGGGCGATCATCTGGTCTCGAGCCGCTACGTGTTCGGCAACACCAACAGCCTCTTCGGCACGCTGAGAACGCTTGGCATCGAAGTGACGATGGTCGATGCGACATCCGCCGACGCCGTGGCGACCGCGATCAGGCCGAACACGCGCATGGTGTTCGTGGAAACCATCGCGAATCCGGGCACGCAGATTCCCGATCTGGCGGGCATCGGCGCGTTGTCCGGCGAGCGCGGTCTCGCGTATGTTGTCGACAACACGATCACATCGCCCGCGCTGTTCCGGCCGAAGGCGGTCGGTGCGAGTATCGTCGTCAATTCGCTGACGAAGACCATCGCCGGGCATGGCGCGGCGCTCGGTGGCGCGGTGACGGACACGGGTCTCTTCGACTGGAGCGCGTACCCGAACATCGCCGATGAATATCGCCGCTCGCCGTCGAAGGAGCAAGGGCTCCTGCAGATCCGCAAGAAGGGGCTGCGCGACATGGGCGCGTCGCTGTCGTCGGAGCAGGCGCATTCGATCGCGATGGGCGCGGAAACGCTCGCGCTGCGCGTCGCGAAATGCAGCGAGAATGCCCTCGCGCTCGCGCAGTTTCTGGAGCGGCACGAGGCCATCGGGCGCGTGTTCTATCCGGGCCTGAAGAGTCATCCGCAGTACGAGATCGCGCAGACGCTGTTCAAGGGCGCGTCGTGGCTGCTGTCGTTCGAATTGCGCCACGCGGATCGCATGATCGAAGTCGTCAACGCGCTGAAATTGCCGATCAAGGCGACGGGCCTAGGCGACACGCGCACGCTGATCATTCCCGTCGCACCGACGATCTTTTATGAAGCGGGCGCGGAGGTGCGCAAGTCGATGGGCATTTCGGACGGCATGTTGCGGCTGTCCGCGGGCATTGAGGATATCGACGATCTCATTCGCGATTTCGATCAGGCGTTGAAGCTCGCCGTCTAGGGCGTTTTGGGCATTTTTGCTAAGGAATGCTTCTTCGACGGATGTTGTCGGGCTTCTATGGATGTCCTGTTTTCGCGTCGGTTTATTAGCGTTGCCCCTGTGCGGGGCGGCACCTACTTTCTTTGCTGCTGCAAAGAAAGTAGGCAAAGAAAGCAGCGGCGGATTCAACCGGTCAACGCAACCCCCAACGTCTCGGCCAATTTCTCCGCTGGAGTCATAAAGCCCAAGGTCTGCCGCGGCCTTTCATTGAGCCGCTTGGCAATTGCGTTCAATTCAGCCTGTGAGTAATGATCCAACGGCTGGCCTTTTGGAAAGTACTGACGCAGCAAACCATTGGTATTCTCGTTACTCCCTCTTTGCCACGGCTTTCGCGGTTCGCAGACGT
>LRBF01000261.1 GCA_001580565.1 Caballeronia megalochromosomata
TCTCTGACCCAGGGAGCAGACCAACCCAACTTGCACGACAAATTTGGGCAGTTGCGCATCAGTAAGCTGCGGCAGCACTTCCCACGCGTGGAGATGGTGGAGGCCATAGGCGAGATGCGCCGCTTCATGCACTGGGAGCTGTGCTTTGCCGACGTGCTTTTGTGCAACAGACGCGAAGCCACTGGTAGTGAACCCCACCCGGGATTTGACCTAATACTGGGGAACCCGCCTTGGCTAAAGGTGGAATGGAACGAAGCGGGCATCCTAGGTGAGCGCAATCCCGTTTTTGCCATTCGTAAAATCAGTGCCAGTGAATTGGCGAAACTCAGGGCTGATGCCTTCGCCCGTTTCCCTGGATTGCAGGCCGACTGGACTACCGAGCTGCAGGAATCGGAAGGGACCCAGAAGTTCCTGAACTCCGTGCAGAACTATTCGCTGCTTAGGGGCGTGCAAACCAACCTGTACAAGTGTTTCATGCCGCTGGCCTGGACCTTAACCGGCTCTCATGGGGTTACCGGGCTTTTGCATCCCGAAGGCCCGTACGATGACCCGAAGGGCGGGGCTTTGCGCGAGGCCGCCTATGCACGACTGCGACGACATTTCCAGTTCCAAAATCAGGCAATACTGTTTCCGATTGGGGACCGTATTAAATACAGCATCAACATCTACAGTGAGGTGTCGAGCAGTCCGGCTTTCGATAACATCTCGAACCTCTTCGTGCCCAGCACGGTGGATGCATGCTATCAGCATGATGGAAGCGGCTTGCCTGACGGAATCAAGAACGAGGCCGGCCAGTGGAGCACCGCCGGCCATGGAGACCGGATAGTTCGCGTAAACGAGAGGGCGCTGGCGACTTATGCCCAAATCTATGATGAGCAAGGGACGCCTCCTCGCCGGGCGCGCTTGCCGGCACTGCATGCCAAGGCCCTTGTTAGCGTGCTGGTCAAGCTAGCCGCCTGGCCGCGCCGCCTAGCTCATCTGGGCGAGGATTACGTCGCCACTGAGATGTGGCACGAGACAATGCAGCAGTATGACGGTACCATCACTCGACGTCCGTCAAGCGATGGCGGTTTTGCCGCCACCCCAGATGATTTAGTGCTGTCAGGCCCACATTTCTTCGTAGCTAACCCGCACATAAAAACTCCTCGTAAGGTCTCCACGGAGAAGGCGCATTACGACGTCATTGCTCTCGACACACTTCCCGACGACTATCTCCCAAGGACCAACTACCGGCCCATGGCGGACCGGACCGAATACCTGCGACGCACACCTAGAGTGTCGTGGGTCGACGAAGGCGAGACAATGCCTCGCGCGGTCACTTCGTACTATCGGCTCGTTATCAGGAAAATGATTGCACCGGCAGACGAGCGGACTCTTAGACCCTCTATCGTGATGCCCGGCGCAGCTCATATTGACGGTGCGTTTTCCATATGCTTTCGTGAAATAGACGACCTACTGCTGACCGCTACAGCATGGTCTTCGACATTGGGAGATTTTATTACCAAGAGCGCTGGCAAAAAGAACTTTCGAGGTGATACCGCCGCTTCGATGTTTATTTTGGAAGGGAAAACAGCATCGGAGCCGGCCATTGCCAGACTCCTTGCTTTGATTAGTTTAACTCGTTACTACGCACCGCTTTGGGAGCAGGCGTACGAACTTGCGTTTGCTGACCAGCGCTGGAGCCAGCCTCGAAACCCACGCTTGCCGCAAGACTTCTGGCAAAACCTGACCAGCACTTGGACGCGCGGCTGCGCGTTGCGGAGCGATTACGCTCGCCGAATGGCGTTGGTAGAAATTGATGTTTTGGTGGCACAAGCGGTGGGACTGACGCTACAGGAACTGCTGCTCATCTACCGGGTTCAGTTTCCCGTGATGCAAGGCTACGAACGCGACACCTGGTACGACATTCATGGCCGCATCGTGTTCACTAATAGCAAAGGATTAGTTGGCGTCGGCCTGCCGCGCAAGGGTGGCCGCATCACGCCCAAAACCCGTATCACCACACCCGACGGCAAAACCCGAGAGGGTAACTTTGGCTGGGAAGACCTCTGGACCTACGCCAGTGCCGAGGCGGGCGATTGCGAAGAGGTCATCGCGTTCGGCGGCGCCCCTAAAGTGCCAGACGGCACCGTCATCACACAGTGGGTGCAAGACGACACGCTGCCCGGTGGTCCCCGCATCGTAGAGCGGACCTATTTCGCACCCTTTGCCCGTGTTAATCGGGAAGATGACTATCGTCTGGCGTGGGCGGCTTTCAGCCCGGCACCCGAGGCGTTAGAGGTTGCTGCGTGAGTAACTATTTCGACCCTGACTGGACGCCTCAGGTGAGCCTGCCATTTAAGTGGATAGGAGACCGCTGGGAGTTTTTTTACGGTGGAGACGTTCCTGTCGCGGACGGGGCCATTGCGGAATTGCGGTTAAGTGTCAGTCAAATTATTGACGAGCAGCTCAAGCATCGGGTCACGCGGGCGAGTATCTTCGAAATCTTGCCGGAAGGTTCAGAGCTATGGGTGGCATTGAGCGACCGAAATGCTCCCGCCGGTGCGAGACAGTCATGGCCGCAAGTTCAGCTTGCCGATGTGCCGGCGGGCGCGACCCGGTTCGAAAAAATCAGGCTAGGCCCCCGGAAGACAAAGACTGCGCAAAACGAGTTGTTTGGTACACCCGAGAAGGGAGGTCTATGGCTGAAGCTCAAGGGGCACGAGTCCGTCGAGTTGATGAGCAGCACGGTACATATGCCGGACGGCTTCTCCGCCCCGACTGCCACCAGCTTGAATCATGCATTTACACTGCTGTCGCAGGCGTATGAGACCCATCGCATCTCCAATACCGGCAACGTCTATGCGCGCGTCTTCTATCTCGACCGGGATGGTGTTTGCTACCCGCTGGATGACCTTCGCAAGGGCGTGCAGGCGAGTAAGGAGCGCGAGCTAATCCACCAGCTCTGGGCAGATGTTGAACAACAGCTTGGCTGGCGCCCAACAGCTCAAAAACAGAAACCCAACAAGAAGAAGCGATAAATGCTGCCATCCCTGCTCGCCAAGGATATTCAGACGGGTCTGAAACAGTTCCTGGTCTCCGCCTTTGAGCCCGCCGATGCATTCACCCACGGCCTGATGAGTCGTTTTGTGGAAGACGAAGAGGCCTGGTTAAAGGGACCCTTCGTTCAGGTCGGGCTGCCATTTAGCGTTGGCAAGGCCGACCGTCGCTTCTTCGAAGCCTTTGAAACCACGTATTCGGGCTTCAGCCACCAGGAGCAGGCTTGGGAGCGCCTCTCCAGCAATCGCCAGGCACTCAGCACCCTGGTCGCAACTGGTACCGGCAGCGGTAAGACTGAATGCTTTCTGTATCCCGTGCTCGACCACTGTGCCCGAGCTCGCGCCCGTGGCGAGGCAGGCGTCAAGGCGCTTGTGATTTACCCCATGAACGCGCTGGCGTCGGACCAGGCGCGGCGTATCGCAGCACTGGTAGCCAGCGTGCCTGCTTTTGCCGGGCTGCGCGTGGGCCTCTATGTTGGTGGCAATGCCTCGGCACCCGGTGAAGGCGCGGTGATGACGCCTCATAGTGTCATCACCGACCGCGACATCTTGCGCAAGCACCCGCCTGACATCTTGTTGACCAACTACAAGATGCTTGACTACCTGATGCTGCGACCCAAGGACCGGCAGCTATGGGCATCGAACACGCCCGTCACCTTACGCTATGTAGTGGTGGACGAGTTGCACACGTTCGACGGTGCCCAAGGCACCGACCTTGCGCTTTTGTTGCGGCGTTTGCGAGCTCGGCTGAAGATACCGGCCAATCATCTTATATGTGCGGGCACTTCAGCCACGCTCGGTGGCGCATCCGACACCGCCCCATTGCGAGAATATGCGCGCCAGGTGTTCGGCGTGTCGTTTGATGAGGCTGCTGTCGTCACGGAAAGCCGGCAGTCAGTTGGCGATTTCCTCGAAGATGCCATGGTGGTTTACATGTTCGCCTTCCGGTCGGAGCTTGTGACGCGTCTGGACGCTACGCAATACGCCTCGCCTCAGGCGGCCGTCGCGGCCTGGTTTGCGCTCTTTTTCCCCGATGAGCCGATGCCCCCCGATGTACGCGCTATTGAGTGGCGCCTGCAGCTGGGTAGCATGCTCAAGGGGCATCAGTTATTCGTCAACTTGCTGAAGCTGGTCAAAGGCGGGGCGGTTAGCTATCGGGAGCTAACGGAGGCGTTCGCTCGCAACATGCCAGTCGCGAAGGCCGAGCAGGTTAGCCAGGTGATTGATGCTCTTCTAGTGTTAGTTGCCTGGGCGTTGCGCGAGAACCGGCAGCCGCTGGTCACGCTGCGTATTCAGCTGTGGGTGCGCGAGTTGCGACGCATGGTGGGCAAACTTGGCGTCGAGTCGCAAGACATCCGTCTGCGCAGCGAACGGGACCTGCCAGGGGACCGAGATGGCGTCTATTTGCCTATGGTGCAGTGTAGCCAGTGCCGTACCACAGGTTGGCTATCGCGGCTGGTTCAAGGAAGCAGCAAGCTTTCCGTTCAGTTGGATGAAATTTACAACACCTGGTTTGGTCGTCGGCCAGAGGCTACTCGGCTTTACGCCGCTGAGAGCATCCGACGTAGCCATGTAGAGGGAATTGACGAGCGCGTATGCGTGTCATGCGGAACCTTGCAGCAGGCACAGGATGTTTGCGCGGCGTGCGGGCACCAAGAACTGTTGAACGTATTTCATGTGACGGCCCAAAAGACCCAGCTGCGGGGCCCGGCGCAGTACACGGTGCACGACAATACCTGTCCGGCATGTGGAGAATCCGACAGCCTACTGCTGCTTGGCGCGCGCAACGCTACGCTCGGCTCCCAGGTGGTAGAGAGCAGTTGGGCAAGTGTGTTCAACGATGACAAAAAGCTCATTGCCTTCTCGGATTCGGTTCAGGACGCGGCACACCGCGCGGGCTTTTTTGGCGCGCGGACTTACCTGAACATTGTGCGCACGGCGTTAGCACATGTCATTGACGAGATTCAGCGTCCGGTCATGCCATGGGCTCAGTTCCTTGAGGAAACCGCAAAGCGCTTCGATATCGAAGGTTCGGTGCTGCACATGTCGCCCGAAATGCTGGTGGCTGAGTTCATCGCGCCCAATATGGCCTGGCAACACGACTGGTCGATTGAGCTGCTCCAGCGGCAGCGGTTGCCCGCAGAGACCAAGTTGCCAGGGCGAGTAAAGAAGCGCTTTCTTTGGCAGGCCTACAGCGAACTGACTTACTTCAGCCAACGCGGCCGAACGCTAGAACGAATTGGCAAGGCTGTGTTGGCGGCTCCCTGGGATTGCGTCGAAGAAGTCGCCACGAGCTTGTTGCCCCGGTTCCACGAGCACTACGGTGCGCGCGGGCTGGAGGTTAAGACGGTGGCGCAATGGCTATGGGGAATGCTGACGCATATGCGGCGCCGAGGTGCCGTCATGCACCCAGAGCTGACCACCTACGCGGGGGATGGCAACGTGTATGCGCTTACCAGGACCGCCGGGCGTGGCGAGTGGATGCCCAAGATGGGTGAAAACACTCCTAGGCCGGTGTTTCTCACCCTAGGCAATCAGCGTGACTTCGACAAGCTCACCGGAACAAGGCGAGCCACGTGGTACGACCGATGGGCCGACGCCGTATTGGGTCATCAGGCTTTGCTTGCGAAAGGTATGGCGGCAGAGATGTACCGGGACGCGTTGGGGGCGCTACGTGACGTAGATTTGGTGGTAGTGACTTCGCACCATCAGGGGGATACCTGGGCGATTCATCCCGGTCGTCTGGAATTGCATACGGACGTTGCGTTCATTGCGACCGAAGGCAGCAAGCGTCGCTTAACCGTGCCTCGCGCAATTGCAGACCAGCTCCTGGGTATGCCCTGCCTAGATGCACCCGAGTCGCGATACGATGTGTTGGTCCCAGAGGCGGCGAGCTGGTGGGCACAGCGCTTTAGCGTGGGCGACCTGCGTCGTGTGATTGCCGCCGAGCACACCGGATTGTTGGAGCGTAAGACCCGGGAAGACCTCGAAAGCCGCTTCAAGAGCAAGCAACCGCAGCCCTGGTACGAGAACCTGCTGTCGGCCACACCCACGCTGGAGATGGGGGTGGACATAGGGGACCTGTCGTCGGTGCTGTTGTGCTCGGTGCCACCTAACCAAGCCAGTTTTCTGCAGCGGATTGGCCGTGCAGGCCGGCGCGACGGTAATGCATTGGCCACAACGCTAGCCGATGGCGGCAGTCCGCATGACCTGTATTTCTTCGCAGAAACCCAAGAGATGCTCAGCGGCGAGGTGTCGCCGCCTGGCATCTTCTTGAAAGCGGCCGAGGTGCTGCGCCGTCAGTTGTTTGCATTCTGTATGGACGATTGGGTCGCGAGCCTGAACAACGCCACAGCGATGCCGGAGAAGACGTCGCAGGCGCTGGACGCAATGGAACAGGCGAAGCAAGACCGCTTCCCGTACGTATTTTGCGACTACACAGTACTTCACGAAGACCGACTGTTCCAGGGTTTCGTGACCTTGCTAACGGACGATATCGACGACGTGGTGCGCGACAGGCTCTGGGATTTCATGCAGGGACAGGGCGACGCCGATGGTTTGCGCGCGCGGTTGGTGAAGTCCCTGGAAGAGCTCGTGGACGAGCGGCGCAGCTATAAGAAGCGCAAGGATGAGCTGGACCGGACCAAGTCACGGTTGCAACAGCGTCCACAGGACGATGCCGCGCGCGACGAAATCGACCAGTTGATGCGTGAGCGGGACAAATTGCTTGAACTCATCAAGGAAATCAATGGACGAGACCTCCTTAATACATTGACCGATGCGGGTCTGATTCCAAATTACGCTTTCCCGGAGTCCGGCGTCGAATTGAAGTCTGTCTTGTGGCGCAAGCGTGGAACAGATGAGCCTGGTCAAGGGGCCTACGTTACTCTTAACGCGCTCAAGTACGAGCGGCCCGCGCAGTCGGCGCTATCAGAGTTTGCGCCGGAAAACCGCTTCTATGCGAATCAGCGTCGTGTCGAGGTGGACCAAATCAATATGAGTCTGGCCAAGACAGAGGACTGGCGCTTCTGCCCCTCGTGTCACCATATGCAGAATCTGGCTTCGGAGCCGGATGTGCATATGGTGTGCCCTCGTTGTGGCGATGCCATGTGGTCAGATGCTGCCCAGCGCAAAACGTTGTTGCGCTTCAAACAGGCAATTGCTAACAGTAACGATGCAGATGTCCGCATTGATGACAGCACAGAGGACCGGGAACCGAGGTACTACGTGCGGCAGTTGATGGCCGACTTCTCGCCTACACATGTGCGCGAAGCGTGGCAAATCAACACGAGCGAACTTCCGTTCGGATTCGAGTTCATCACGCGAGTTATGTTCCGCGACGTCAACTTCGGTGAGTTAGCGAAGCCTGGTGAGTCCTTCAAAGTGGCAGACAAGGAGTCTGCCAGACCAGGATTTCGGCTGTGCAGACATTGCGGCAAGGTCCAAAAACCCCCGCGACGGAATGGCGAAGCGGTAGAGCAAAATCATAGCTTCGACTGCCCGAAACATGGCAGCGATGACCCTTCGAACGTGCTGGAATGTCTATATCTGTATCGGGAGTTCGAGTCGGAGGCCCTTCGCATCCTCGTGCCTTACACGCGAAACGGGGTAGACGAGCAGGTGGTCCAGTCCTTCATGGCGGCGATGCAGCTCGGGCTCAAAAAGCGTTTTGGCGGCAAGGTAGACCACCTGCGCATGGTTTTGCAAGACGAGCCTGGCAAGGATGGCGGCCCGCGTCGGCACTACGTAATGCTTTTCGATTCGGTCCCAGGCGGAACAGGCTATCTGCATCAATTGCTGGCGCACGATGCCGGCACGCTTAGTGACGTCTTGCGCATGGCCCTAGAGGCATTGTCCACATGCTCTTGTAACGCGGACCCAGAGAAGGATGGCTGCTATCGCTGTGTTTACCAGTACCGACTGGGACGCAGCATGGAATTAGTCTCTCGCGATAGGGCGAAGGCAGTTCTGAGCGAACTCGTGGGTTCGCTCAACCAACTCGAGCGCGTCAAGACGATATCGGACATTTACATCAACCCCAACTTTGATTCAGTCCTTGAGGCCCGTTTCCTAGAGAGCCTGAAGCGGCTGGGTGGGGTCGGCGATTTGCCTAAGGTCAAGCTGGTGCAGGATGTGGTGAACGGTAAGTCGGGCTATGTGTTGGAGGTAGGCAGCCAACGCTACAAAGTTGAACCGCAGTGCGAGCTGGGCAAAGACAATGGTGTCTCCGTCTCTAGCAAGCCCGACTTCGTCATCTGGCCGTGGGCCACGTCGAGCAACCGTCGCCCCATTGCCGTGTTCTGTGACGGCTGGGCTTATCACAAGAACAGCTTGCGAGAGGACGCGCTCAAGCGCACTGCCATTGTGGCGAGCGGCCGCTTCTGGGTTTGGTCCGTCACGCACAATGATGTTGCTGCAGGGCTAAAGGAAGAGCTTGAAACCGACCTAGAGTCTCCTCTGGTTTGGATGGCACGCCATGACGGAGCTAAGGCGTCGCCAAATATCCCCCGCGCGCAGGGGAAGGCGTTTACATATCATGCGGTTAGTCGGTTGTTGAGTTGGCTGGCAACTCCCGCATCCTCAGACGACGACACCGCGCTCAGACAGCTACAAAGAAACGCTTTGTGGCTTGGCTTCCTCACGGTTCCCAATAACGATGCGGAACGTATAGCGTGCGACTATCGATGGGGACAATGGGCGCACCGATTGCCCGATTACGTTAAGGAACAAGCCAAGGGCTTCGCTCCGAGCGTTTCGAAATCTACAAGCGGACTTTGCCATCAGTTCGGCCGCTGGCCGCTGGCCATCGCGAAGGAAGGATTTGACGGGGTGACAGTTTGGTCAGCACCCGGTGTGCTGGTCCTGGACGACGACGGAGCCGAGGACGAAGACGTCTTGAACACCGCCTGGCGTCAATGGCTGCACGTCTTCAACACGACACAGACGCTCCCCGCCATGTGGCTCGCGACGACCTCGGGCCTTGACGGTCACGACTACGTTGGCGTGAGCACGTCGACGACGCAGGACTCGACATCGCTTTCGTCAGCCGCTCACGCCGCTCTGAGTGGCGCTTGGGATGAAGTGGTCAAGCAGGTAATGCAACCAATGAAGGCAGGTCTGCAGCGGCTTGCTGAGTCGGGCGCGTCTGTGCCAGAACCCGGTCCAGAACTCGCCAACGAGAAGGGCAAAGTCGTCGCCGACGCGGAGCTTTGCTGGGTTGACGACAAGCTGGTGGTGCTGCGAGAGGACCAGGTCGACCTGGCCGAAGAGTGGGCAGCGCAGGGTTGGACCGTGTTCCTTCTGGATGAGTCGATGAGCAAGATAGAAGGCGGCGAATGGGAGATGATTGTGGCCGAGAAGCTTGGCCTGAATATGCAAAACAAGGATTGACATCATGAGTCTGAATCCCAAAGTCGCACTGAGCAACGACTTTTTGTTGCAGCTGGCCAAGCTTCCAGCCAACGTTCACACCAAGGTTATGAAGTGGGCCATCCAGTTTCAGGCGGACCCGAAGAGTCCGGGTATCAACTACGAGAACATCAACGGGGCCCGTGATTCCAACCTGAAGTCGGTAAGGCTGGACAAGGATTGGCGAGGAATTGTCTTTAAGCCATCGTCAGGGGACGTCTATGTGCTTCTCTACGTTGACCACCACGACGATGCATATCGCTGGGCAGAAAACAAAAAGCTGACCATCAACCCGGTCACGGGTGCCATGCAGATGGTCACTTTTGAGCATGTCGCGGAATCCGCCGCGCAACCGAACGTTTCGGCAGCGCAAGCAGTCGGCACGTCCGAAGCGCAGGCATCCACTGAACCCCAGGCATTGTTCGGTGCGCTCGATGACCGAGCCCTGATGAGCCTAGGTGTTCCGCAGGAGCTTCTCGAGGTGGTGCGCGGGGTCAAAAGTGACCACGAATTAGATGCCATACAGAACAGGTTGCCCGTGGAGGCCTACGAGGGACTCTTCCTGGTTGCAGCCGGAGACACCGTTAGTGATGTCCTTAACGCTAGGGAGACACGCGTTGACAAGGTTGTAGATACAGCAGATTTCGCGGCGGCTCTGGCGATGCCGGAGTCACAGTCACGTTTCGTGGTTGTAAGCGATGACGAGACGCTCGCAGCAATTCTGAATGCTCCGTTGGCGCAATGGCGTGTTTTCCTGCACCCGACCCAGCAGAGACTGGCTAGGGGAGACCGGAGCGGAGCGGTTCGAGTGTTAGGGGGGGCAGGCACGGGCAAGACGGTGCTTGCGATGCACCGTGCCAAGTGGTTGGCAGAGAACCGGACAGGGCCGTCTCAAAAAGTCCTGTTCACTACCTTCACGCGTAACCTCGCTGGAGACATTGAACAAAATCTTAAGACTCTGTGCGGCGCTTCGATTGTTGCAAAGCTGGAAGTACGCAACCTGGATGCCTGGGTCCATAGCTATATGAGGAGCAAGAAGCTCGAGCATCGAATCGTATACGACCGCAAACAGGACGGCGCCTTGCAAGCATGGCAAGCTGCATTGGCAGTCAGGGATACGAGTCTTGACCTTCCAGATAACTTCTACCAGGAGGAACTGGAGCGAGTGGTGTTGGCTCAAGGCATTACAACGCTAGATGAGTACCGAACGGCGCGTCGCACAGGGCGAGGCGTCCTTTTGAGTCGCGGGAAGCGCGACGCAGTTTGGCCAGTGTTTGAGGAGTACCGTGGCCAACTTGCATCTCGGAAGCTGAAAGAAGTCGACGACGCATACAGGGAGGTCGCAGGGATGCTCGCCGCTGAGTCAACTGAACCGGCGCTCTACAGCGCCATCGTGGTCGATGAGACACAGGATTTTGGACCTCAAGCGCTCAAATTGTTACGCGCGATGATTCCGCGCGGCGCGAACGATTTGTTCTTCGTCGGCGATGGGCATCAGCGGGTCTACGGCAGACATAAGGCGGCCATGAGCAAGTGTGGTATCGACATTCGTGGTCGGTCCAGCAAGCTGTATGTCAACTACCGGACAACCGATGAAATTCGCCGTCAAGCCGTGGCTCTGCTCGAGGGAATTGAAGTGGACGACCTTGACGATGGACACGATGAGACCCGTCGTTATCGCTCGCTTTCACATGGCCCCGCTCCCGTAGTTGCAAAGGTCGAAGGCCTTGAGGGAGCTTTTGCTGAGGTCACCAAATTTTTGCAGCAGTGGCAGTCGAGTGCTTCTGAGGAGATTCCCCTCACTTCTTGCGTGGTGACATCCAGTGAGAAGAGTCGAAATGCCATGGCTTATCAGCTCGAGAAGGCTGGAGTGCGCACCGTCGCGATTACTGCCCAAAGTAGCCATACCGATGAACGTGGAGTCGTTTACATGTCCACAATGCATCGTGCAAAAGGCCTCGAGTTCGACTGTGTTGCCGTGGTTGCTCCGAAGAGCTACGTGGAGCAACAGTCTGAGGAAGGCAATCAGCGGCAGTTGCTGTATGTGGCACTGACACGTGCCAAGAGAGGAGCAATCCTGGTGCTTTGCTGAGTGCGAGCCGAGAGCGGCACGGTTGCTTAAGGTGTTGGGTCCTCGAAGTGTGCTCGAGCGTGTCACTTCCAACGGGTCCCTTTTCGAATACTAGACGGATTGAATCAGCGTGAGCAAGCCGACTATTGAAACTTTCTTTGCCGGAAAGAATCTTGTCGTTCCGAGTTACCAACGAGACTATGCTTGGCGTGAGCGCAACATCAAGGAGGTGTTTGCGGACGTGGAAGAGGCGCTCGAAGCGGGCGGCCACTACCTCGGTACATTCATTCTGTCGCAGAAGGCGACTGGTGAACCGGTCTACGTGGTCGACGGGCAGCAGCGCTTGACCAACTGACCATGTTGCTGGATGCGCTGATTGAGGTGGTAGAAAATGAAAGCGTCCGCCTTCTTATGCACAGCACCTACATATATCATCCGCTGACCGGCTACAAGTTCCAGGTGCTGGGGGAGAACAAGACGTTCTTCGAGGAAATGTTGGCGAAGAAATGCCCGAAGAGAATGTCAGCCGGGCAGACGCGACTAGCGGACGCATATGAGCACATTCGTCTTCGCGTACACGATTTGGTCAGTCACGGCGGCCAGCCGCTCGTGCTGCAATGGTTGACGGCGCTCACGAAGATGGAAGTCCTTGAGTCCATAGAGCCCGATGAAGGCAAGGCCATCCGAATGTTCCAGACTGTGAACGACCGGGGTGTGCCGCTGGCCAAGATGGACATCGTGAAAAGTCTGTTGGTCTATTACTCGAACCGTTACCTCGGCGGGGAGCTCGACCATGAAATTGCTGTCCAATTCGGTAACGCGTTTAGGTCCTTCAATAAGGTAAAGGAGCTCGCATCCAAGCCGGGCTATCAGATTCGGAACATCAATCGAGATGCCTTCCGCGAAGACGATGTGTTGCGCTATCACTATCTGGCGTTTGACGGGAGCAATTTCGGAATTGACGCCGGGAGTGACTACAACGCGACATCGGAGTCAGTGCTGGAAACGTTTCTCAAGCCGACGCTGCAGGCGCTGCGTAGTCAGCCCGGCCTGCTACGCTCGTTCATCCAGACCTATACCGAGGACCTCACGGGGTTCTTTTACGGGTCGAGGCCGTCGTCAGCGAGACTAGTCGTGACCGCCAGACTTACATGCTGCTGGTTGTTCAGGACCTGAACGCAACGCTCTACCCGCTCGTCATCCGCCTGCAGCTGAAGGGATGGCTTAAAAGCTCTGGTGCGCATGACCCTAGGAACCTCCAAGAACTGGTTGAACTTGTCGACCTCCGTGTTTTCAAGCTGCGCGGTACAAATCCGCAGGCTGACATGTTTTGGATAACGCGCGAACTGCCGAATTCTTCGGTAGACAACGTGGTTCAACATCTACGGAATTTTTGCCACAAGTTCATGCCTGACACGATGATGGTTCAACGCCTCGAGGCAGAGGACATGTATCGGAACGTAGGTGTACCGCGCATGCTTTGGGAAGAGGAAGACCAACTTCGGGCAGAGTTGCAACTCAAGCATGCGGATATAGCGGAGTTGGCCGAGCTTTACACGGGCGGACTTTCCATCGAGCACATCTTGCCGCAGAATCCATCGTTCGTGGTTGAGCACTATGGTTTCGACGGCCTTGACCAATACGAGGACTACAAGCACCGACTCGGTAATCTGCTATTGCTGGAGGGGCGCATCAACAGCGCTTGCCAAGACAAGACGGTTGAACAGAAGGTAATTTTGCCGTCACTGTACTTGGCCTCGAGGATAAAGATGGTCAAGGCTTTGGCGGCAAAACGTAGCGGAGCGACCCAGGGCTATCGTCGAGAGGGAATCGAAGAGCGCGGTCAGCAATTGGCTGAGCTCCTTCTTAAACGATGGCCGATTGTAAAGGCGGCTTGCACCTCTGTGAGTCAAACGGAGATGGCTGCTTAGTCTGGGCCTGCGATGGCTGAGTCACGAGTCGCTTCTACCTGCCGACGGGAGGAGGTAGGTTGTTGACGCAGTGGATGTATCGCTGATGACTTCGCCATTAGTCAGCGTCAGTCACCCGAAGCGCTGGCCGTTCGCCAGCTCGTGCCGAGGCGCCAAGCGCGGGAGTCAGCGCGGTCCCCTATGGCGAGCATGATGAGCTACGCAGGCGCTCGCCGTAATGCGACGGTCGGTAACGTTCAGGCCATTTGATGCCCTCAATGGGCTGCTCGCAAAAAGGCTTCGGGCCTTACACCGAACAGAATAGAGTCTAGGATGAACGGTCGAAGGAAAGTGACCGAACTCGAAGTTCCAGTTCTTTATTAGTCGGCCGACACATACGGCCGCGTCTACGTTGCATTTGCTCCTAGACGAAGTCGTAGAGCATTCACCAGTGCATTCGATGTTCGTAATAGCCACGCGAGCTGCATCTCATTGCGAGCTTCCGGATTACCCGATGGCTTCAACTCAACGACAAGGCTCCCCGCGATTGTTTCAAGGTCGTTTCCTTCTCCAATCTCGAACCGAATAGCCTCGCCGACCTCTTGCTCTAGTGCCGGTTGGTCTTCGACGAGAGCTTGCAACGCCTGGCGTCCCTCCGTACCGACAAACTTGACAAAGAGCCCGGCTCTACCCGACGACTCGCGGAAGGCGACAAGGCCCTGAACCGGTCCGGGCAAGTCTAGACGGACGAAGTTGTTGCCTCCGTGACGAGGAGGCGTCTGGTCGGGATGGTCAAATGTGGCCAACTTGATGAACTTGTCCCAGAATGCTCGGTTTTCAAGCTTCGCTTCTGGCTTAACGCCGTTCGCCACCTTAGGCAGAGCGTCAGCGTCTTGAGGTGCACTCGTCTGATTCGCAGTTGTCGTCTGTTGAAGAGGCATTCCATCCGGGCGCACTAGAACTTCGCGCTTGACGACTTCAGTCTGCAGTGGAACCGCCGGAACAAGCAACGTCCGCCCCTCGGCATCCCTATATGTCCTGATTTCAACGAGTGAAAGTCGTGAGAGAAGGCCAGCCTGTGTGGCTAGCAAGCGGCGCAACGCCAGCAGGTCGCTGCGGATACCGTCCCCTGCAATTGCGCAGAGAAAGTCGCCGTGCTCGAGCGACTGATTCACCGAGTCGACGAACGTTGTTTCATCGAGCTGGGGGTGCGCCGCCTTTACTGCCGCAAAAATCGGATTCTCACCGGAGAGTCCGCGCGCCTTCTTAAGGCGAGCCTCCAAATCCGAGTAGGTCCACTCTGACAGCAAAGACGCGTACTCGAAGAGCTGAGCAACTACTTCCCGGCGCGCCTCCGGGTTTCGCCAGAGTTTGCATTCGACAAGCACAAGGCGCCCGGTCGCGGAGACTCCCAAAACATCAAGGAATACGTTCGACGACCCGTAGCGTAAAGGCAATTCTCGGCAAAGCGGTACGAAGCTCTCGCCATAGCCAAACATTTCCGGCATGGGCAGGAGCGACGGAGATTGAAAAATCCGTTCCTGTAGCCAGCGCTCGTTGTGGCCACTTGATGCCGATAAAGCTACCCGTTCGAATGAGGCAAGTGAACCGGTCTCACGCTCGTCGTAAAGAAATGCGGTCATTTGAATACGTATTGATATTAGTAGCGCTCGTTAGGACCGAGAGCAATCGCGTCTAGCTTTTAGAAGAGCTTTTGGACGCCGTAAGGCAGTCTTCGAAATGCCGGACTCGTTCGGCAGTTGGATGTGTTCGAGGAATCGATTTGATTACACACTTCATAGCCTTATTCAAGGGGTCGTGAACGTTTTCCATGGACCGTTCAAAAACCACACCCGGCGCGGACTCGTATACCAGCGGGAGTTGAAACGTAATCTCATTGAATGTTGACTGTGCTCGGTAGGCTACATGGAGATTCAGAAGATTCCGGTGAGCGGCTGGAGCGAGTGAAATCGCGGCAAGGTCACAATCTACGCGAGCCTTGAGCAGATATACGACACTCTCAATGAGTTGACGTGCGTCACGCCTTTGTTTCCATGGCAACCTTTCGTCGAGCCACCTGCGAACGCAGCGCCTCTCGCTGAGTTCTGCGCGTCGTAAATTACAGGTCATCTCGTATAGGTTGTCGGCTTCGGCCCACAGCACGCTCAGAAGCACACTATTCTCAGGTTCGATTTCCGGGATGTTCTCGACCAGATGCGGATAGTCTAGCTTGAGCCTGGCAAGCTGGTACCGTGCTTGTGGATGGAGCCGGTCGAAGTCCCTGAGTATATGTTGCTCGGTTTCCGTCCTTGCATTGGGGCTTAGAGTCTCCCACCAGGACAACCGTCGTGCTGTCACATCTTCAAGCGCTTGGCGGTTCTCCGGGTGCGCCTCTGCGGCCTCACCGAGACATCGCCGCCAGAGCGAGTGAGCGAGAGAAAATGGCTCGCAAATCACGGAGAACGCAGATTTGTCGCTTCTTGTACTTGTCATTTTCTATCTTTCCCTGACAGCCAGTAAGTTAGCCGAAGCCGCGAGGCCGGGGTAAGCAGAAAATCTCGCTCGCACGGCAATCCATCGAGAAATTATCGGCATCGTCGACGTCGGCTTGCGCTCGTTGCTAAGACCTGGTGCGCTGGTCCGCACTGCAGCGGACGATGTAATTGTAGCAAGGTGGCCTGTTTCACCATTCTAAATAAACGAGGCATCACTCGAGCCTCGATGTGTTCTTGAAGCTCGGGATATTTCAAATCGTCTCCACCTCAGGCGCACGTATCATGACGCATCTCCGGATGCGGTTGCAAGTGGGCGTTTGATGCCATATAGGAACAACGACGAAACCGGTGATTTGCTCGCCTTCGCCCAATACTTCGTCAAGCAGTAGTTGCATGTATGGTTCGAGCTTCCTCCGGGCAGGACGAGCTCGATGCTAAATCGAATTTTGGCCCACGGCGACCCTGCAGTTTTCTGCATTAGAAAAGCGTTTGCGTACGGACAATGGTTAACGGCGATGAACTGCAAAACTTTAACGCCACTTCGGCCCATGGCGTCGCAGGCTTCCCTGGCGGAGGTGTCCGAACGTGTGGCGAGACACGAAAAGAGACGGTTTTGTTACCTTTAGGATTGCATCGGTCCTTGCAATGCAATTACTATACAAAAAACGAAAATCGGCTACCGGGGAAGCTGAATGAAAGAACGAAAAGACACGCCTATGAGCTTTCGGGCCTCAGCGCGCTTCAAGACAGCTTTAATGCTCGCCGCTCAGCACGAGAATCGAAGTCAGGCAAACCTGCTCGAAACACTCGTTTTCGAGTTTTGCCGCCAGAAGGGCATCGAGGTGCCAGAGACAGCAGCTAACCAATAACAATAAACAGAGACGTCAATGATTGAGACCATCCTTGAAGCGCCAATCGTGGCCAAGATTTGCGCAGGCTTCATCCTCTTCTTTGTCGCGGTGTTCCTGGTTCGCTTTGTCCCTCGTGCGTTGGGGCGCTGGAGCGACCTGAATCGAATTATCTCGGGGCTCACCCCTCTGAAAGCCGCCGGTGGCGACCCAGCACCGCTATTCGCAAAAAAGGAAGACCTTGCGCACCTGTGGAGTGAGTTTCGCAAGAGCCTTTTCGACCCGAAGTCCTTTGACCCAGCAACGGGTGAGTACATCACGGAGACCTCGCGGCGTACCGTGCCTGCCGAACAGATTTTCAACGCGCAGGTCGTAGTCGACAGTCGGGTGGGGACTGAATTTTTTAAGCACCTGCCAGGCATCTTGACCGGCATCGGAATCATCGGGACGTTCGCCGGTCTGCTGCAGGGCCTATCTGCCTTCATCATTTCGGACAACACGAAGGTTGTCCGCGACAGCCTGAGCGCATTGCTGCACAGCGTAGCTGAGGCATTTCTCGTCTCCGCAACAGCCATTTTCTTCGCAATGGTCATCACCGTCATCGAGAAGTTCTTCATTTCCCGGCTCTACCAGAAAGCCGAAGAGGTCGCGTGCCTGCTTGACAGTCTTTACAAGGCGGGCGCAGGCGAAGAGATGCTCGAAGAGCTTCTGTATTCCTCAAAAGAGAACGTTTCCAATAGCAAGATACTGAAAGATGCGCTTGTCCACGAACTGAAGGGCATCCTGACTTCCTTGTCTGAGAGCCAGATTCAGGCGCAGCAGAAAATTATCGAAGCGCAAATCGCGGCGCAAAAGAATATTGCTGAGGACCAGAGCCGGGCATATAGCAAGACGAGCGAAGACTTGGGTCGGCAGATTGGCCAGGACATCAGGGACGGCCTGAAGGCCGCGCTCGAGGAACCGATGGAAGAGCTGAAAACGGCCGTGAAGTCAGCCACCGTCGACCGCGCCGGCGCGGTGCACACCCTGCTTGCGCAAGTCGTGGAGGGGCTCAACCAGAGCCTGAAAGACCTGTTCGGCGACCAGATTGCGGGCATCAACACGATGCAGCAGCAAACTGTTTCCGCTTTGCAAACTGCGGTGGCTCGCATGGAGCAGATGTCTTCGTCGCTGGAAACGGCGGGCACGCGCGCAACAGACACCATGGCCGCCAAACTGGGCGAGGCGCTCTCCGGCATGGAGGCGCGCCAGGAAATGATGTCGCGCCAGATGGCGCAGGTTGTTGAAGACATGAAGACGACTGTCGCAGGCTCGCAGACCGAGACGAACGCCCGTTTGCAGGAAACGTTGGCCGGGGTGAGCAACACCATCGAGTCCCTCGTTTCATCGCTGTCTCAGTCCGTGGCGACGTCGCAGGATGCGACCAACGAGAAGCTTCAGAGCGCGCTCACCGGCGTGACGCAATCCGTCGAAGCGCTTATTGGCTCCCTGTCACAGACTATGGCGAGCTCGCAGTCTGAAGTTAGTGCGAAGCTTCAGGACACGCTTGCTGCCGTCAGCAACGCCGTCGAGAACCTCGTGACGAACCTCTCGCAGTCAGTCGCCACGTCGCAAACGCAAAGCAACGACCGCTTGCAGGAGACCGTCTCCTCGGTGAGGCATACCGTCGAAAACCTCGTGACGAACCTTTCGCAGTCGGTCGCGACGTCGCAAACTCAAACCAACGACCGCTTGCAGCAGACTGTCTCGTCGGTGGGGCAGACCGTCGAGAGCCTCGTGACGAACCTCTCGCAGTCGGTCGCGACCTCGCAAACTCAAACCAACGACCGCTTGCAGCAGACCGTCTCTTCGGTGGGACAGACCGTCGAGACCCTGCTGACGAACCTCTCACAGTCGGTCGCGGCATCGCAAGCGCAAAGTAACGACCGCTTGCAGCAAACCGTCTCGTCGGTGGGGCAGAGCGTCAACGCCCTCGTGTCGGACCTGACTCAGCAGGCGGCTTCTGCGGACGCTGGGCACCGTGAGCGGCAGACCCAACTGGCTGCGCAGGCCGAAGCTGCCGCGCTGGGGGTGAAGAGCTCGGTCGAGGCGTTGACCGCCGAAATGCGGACCTTGGTTGCAGGCACCCGTGACGCCGTCGACACGATGCGTTCGAGCGTAGACACGATGCGTTCGAGCGCCGACTCAATGCGCACGGTGACGACGGATGTGGTCAGCCGGATGAATTCCGGTGCGGACACGCTTTACGCTGCCTCCAGCGAATTCGGCAAGGCGGCCGCGAGCGTCACCGGCGTCCTGCAGCAGGCCACGAGCACCACCGACAAGCTGGTGGCCGCCGCAGCGTCGGTCGGTACAGCCGCCCAAACCATGCAGGGCATCGTCACCGACTATCGCGCAACGCGTGACCAGCTTTCGCAGATGCTCACGGAATTGACACAGGTCGTGAATAACGCCCGGACTGACGCATCGCTCACCAGTGACGTACTGCGCCGGATTGAGGCGTCTACTCAAGCGCTGAATGCGGCGCAGCGAAGCGCAGAAGAGTTCCTCGAAGGCGTTGGCGACCTGATGACTGACTCGCTGACAACGTTCCAGCAACGCCTCGCGGACTCCATGACGGCGGTGAACCGTCAGCTAGTCGACAAGACGGCGGCGGTAACGAGCCTGCTCAGGCAGACCATTGCAAACCTTGCTGACTCAATCGAACTCGTCGTGCCGAATCCGGAGGCCTAAATGCTGGGTGCACGCATCGTTATCAAGCGTGGCTCCCGTTCAGAGGCCGAAAAGCCTTTTTGGATTAGCTACGCGGACCTCATGACTGCGCTCATGGTGTTGTTTCTCGTGACCGTGTCCGTGGCGCTTCTGGCCGTCACCAAGCAGGTCAGTGAGACCGAACGCCTTAAGGCGCAGCGCGACCGGGATATCAGTGCGCTCATGCATCGCATTGAAGTCGCTGCGAGCAAGCGCCCGGGCGTTAAGGTGGACCACGAGCGCAATGTCATCGACTTCGGGGACAAGGCGCACTTCGACAAGAACAGCTATGACCTGAAACCGGACCAGCAGCGCCTTCTTCGCGCGTTTGTGCCAGAGGTGCTCGCGATTGCCCGTGACCCGCTTGGCAAGAAGTGGCTCAAGCAGATTGTGGTTGAGGGCTTTTCCAGCCCAGAGGGCGATTATCTGTACAACCTCAATCTGAGCCTCGAGCGCAGCCAACGCGTCCTTTGCGTGCTGCTCACCAAACCGTACGCGGATGAGCGCGCCATGAGCGACGATGAACTGGAGCAGGTCAGGGACTTGTTGCTTGTTGGCGGGTATTCGTTCAATGCGGCCAAGGCGTCATATGAGGACAGCCGGCGTGTTGAGTTGCGCCTCGAGTTTCTCGGTATCGGGGAGCAACGGCCTTCCGTTTCGAATGCCCCACGAGGCCACTTCGGCACGTGTGCGCTGGGAGGTGCGTGATGGGCGCCCTGAGTCCCCTTGAAAAGATGCGGCAGGCGCTCTCGTCGAAACACGGTCCACAGCCTGTAGTGCTCGTCCAGCCGCTCACGGAAATGAATAGGCATGAGCGCGAGCTGGAGAAAGAGATACGAGAGAAGCGACCGTTGCCGCCCCCCAAGGACCTTGTTATCGAAGCTATCGAGCTTTTCAGGGAAACGCGACGGCTGGCCAATTCGCGTCAAGCAAGACTGGTTACGCTCGGCTGCGTCGAACCGCTCGGCAAGACACATTACCGCCTGATTGAGGACGCTGAACGCTTCCCGCACGTGCTTACCGGAGTCGAAGCCTTCCGCAAGCACCGCCAGACCTTTCGCAACTGCTATCAGGGGTTGCTCAACGCGTACCTTACCTACCATCCGGACAAGAAGGGCTGCCGGCCGCCCGGGCGTGCAAACTGGGAACTGTTGCGACAATGGCTGCGCCGCAACATTGCGAACATCCGCGAGCAAAACGGCGGCGTAAACGAGGATTGGGTCACTGAAGTCGCGGCCCATACGGACGTGTTCTCGGAAGCTCCCGTAGCCCGGTTCGGTAAGGAGACCCTTCGCGGAAACCGAGAGCCATTTCTGCTTTTCAAGAAGACGCTCGGAATCAAGGACTTTTCGTGGATTGTCGACCAACTTGTCCTTGAACAAGTGCATGCGGCGGGGCGTTCGGGCACCTCTGAGTTCCTGCATTACCTGCCAGGGCTTATCCTGCTGCTGGGGTCGGTCAGTGAGAACAATAAGACGCTCTTGAACAAGGCGTTCGCCCAGATTCTGACGTACTACCACGCCCGCACATCCGGTGCGCCCCACAAAGATTTGCAGGAAAACTCGGTTAAGCGCTGGGGCAATCCATGGCTCAAGCGAAACAACGAAGGCTGGGACCTTGTAGATAGGCCCGTTCGCGAGATGGTTACGTCGTGGCTCAAGCGACACTACATCCAGTACTTTTTCGAAGTCCTTGCTCAGGAGGGCAAGAGCGACCGCCGTCGCTTGGACTTCTGGATAAAGTACCACGAAGCCGTTGGCCCGCTGACGTTCGCTCTGGGTCCGCAGACCCTCGGGAGTAACGACGAGGATATGGCTGACGCCCGCGACCTGATGGAAGGGATGTATGTCGGGCTTCAGGGTAACGGTTCGAACAACAACAATGCTTTCATAATGCAGTTCGGCGAGTGGGTCGTGGTTGAGTTCGCACAGAAAGGTAACGCCTGCTTCTTCTTCAAGGAGTCGAACCTTCCGTTCGAGCTAAACCGTGATGTTTCCGTGCCGGCTGTCAAGAACCATATCGAAGGGGATTCTGACGACCCGCGTGACCCAGTTCGACGGACTCACCGGGACCTCATTGAGGCCGACTGGGAGACCACGTTCGAACGAGTACTGAGCGCGCGCGGCATTTTCGCCGGACAAGCCGCACTTTCATCCCCGGCAAAACGTCGTAGCACCACGTCCCGGGGCCCCTCAGGTGCGACGCCGCAGGCCCTGACTCGCACCGCGCAGCCGTCACAGACCGCAGCGGCGCATGCCCGTCAATCGGAGAACGCGTCGTTCCAGTCCCCAGGCGTAAGCCGCCTGACGCCTAAGCAGGAGCAAGGTGTCAAAGCGCTTTGTACGCGGCTCGGTATCAGGCTAGAAGACCTTCGAAGCAAAAACGGCAATCTGTGGGTCTACCACGACATGGCACATGATTCCCGTGCTACGCCGCAGCTGAAGCATTGGGGCTTCGAATACCGGCGCGGAAAGGGTTGGTGGTACAAGGGCCCCGCATAACAACAAGGAAATAGACCATGCTGAAGTGGCTCAAACGCGCTGCCAGCGCCGGCACCCCTTCCAACGAGCAGAAGCCGGCGGACGTCTGGCGCTGCCTTGACAGCCAGGGCGTCCTGCTCGGAACCTTGGAGGCGGTCGGAGGGCTTCCCGGGGCGACGCCCCTGAGCTCGCCCATGATGCCGGCAATGATTACGCAGTTGCACGATGAGGGCTATGCGGTCGGCGAAGAAGCAAGCGCGCACCTTTCATGGGAGTCCCTCTATAACCTTCTGGACGACCCAGCCTATGCCAGCAGCCTTGAGCTGCTTGAGCTTCCCGCCGTCTGCGACTATGTGCCGGAGCTCAAAAGCCACAACAGCCTGACGGACCGTGATTTCTACATCGGCGTGACGCGCTGGCGCGACGGAGGTGGCCGTGTTCTGGAGGGCGCCACCCGAACGGGAGCGCTCGTCGAGGTGGGAGGAAAAGCCCAGCTGCTGTCCCGCCGCGCGTGGGATACGGCCGAGCAGGTCGCACGCTTTCACAGTCGGCCCGAGACCGAGCGCGACGATGCTTCGCAACGGAGGCAATGGGGGCAGATTCGACGCACGGCCATGGCAGCTCGGGCGAGAATGGACGAATTCCTGTACAAGAGCGTCGTCCTCACGCCGGACACAATCGACATCAACCTGCGCAAGACAGAAACGGGCGGCACGCGGGTCGTTGAAGTCATGCCCGGATTCGAAGGCGCGCCGGAAAACTGGCTCGATGTCTTCGATTCGTATCAGAAGGTGCCTCAACGCTACGACATCAGCACGGACAAAGGTATTGTCCAGGTGCTCATCTCGCCCGAAGTACGCACGGTTCTGGACAATATCCGCCGCTTGCCGGGGCGGCTTGTCGCGGGGTCGCGAGCCGAAGCTTTCCTGCTGAATCCGTTCGCGACGCTCGGCGAGGATGCCAGCGCGGTCATTGATGAGGCGCAATTCGAGCGCGCCCGCATCGAAGCCGACATCTTCTTTGACCATTTCACCGCCCTTATCCAACGCGATGCCGTTGGCTTCCCCGAGCATGTTGCCCTCGCTATTGAGACGCCGGGTCCGAGCGAGGTCTCTGCTGAGGAACGTTCCTTCGCAGACGACGCCGAGCTGGAGGACTTCATCCGGGGCGCCGAACGGGCGCTGACAGCCAGCAAGCAACTGTACGGCTGGCAGGGCTACGACTTCGAGCTGCTGGGCGACAGCGTCGCGCAGGTTGAGCTTCTGAAGGCCGCGCTTGCCGAGCGCCAACAGCCGCGCATTCTCGTGCGCTACGAGGACGTGTACGACCTGAGCGCCTACACCTCCCGTATCAACGACATCGGCATCGAGCAGCCTTACTACTCACCATACATTGCCAAGAAAGGCGAGGAATGGTGGCCAGAGAATCTGGTCAACGTCATCGTCTACACCCCGGAAGGCAGTGCGGACCCGGTTGCGGTGCCAGTCACCGAAGCCGTGCGTGACGAATTGAAGGCAAAGGTCGAGCAGGCTCAGGCAAGCGGCCAGACGTCCGTGGAGCTGCCAGGTTTCCCGAAGCCGCTGCCGGTGACCGAGGCGCGAGACATCCTCGATGCGTTCGAGCAGTTCGGCAAGAGCGTTCGTGACGGACACGAGGAGCCGCCCAAACCCCGCGACGAGGGGACGAGCCGTCCCAAGGCAAAGCAGCTCCTTATCAAGCCCAACGTCGACGCTGTCGACTACGAGGAAATCCGTCGCGAAATTCTGACGACGGTTTCTGCCGCGCCGGTGCTGCCGACAGGCTTCCTTCCCACGACCCGACTGAAGGAGCACCAGGAGGAAGGTGTCGCCTGGCTGCAGCACCTGTTCCGCCACTCACCGACCCATTGCAGGGGCGCCGTGGTGGCGGACGACATGGGGCTTGGCAAGACCCTTCAGCTACTTACCTTCATGGCGCGCGCGTTCGAGGACGACCCGAGCTTGCCGCCCGCACTTGTTGTGGCGCCCGTCTCGCTTCTTGAAAACTGGGCCGAGGAAATCGGCAAGTTCTTCAAGCCCGGCACTTTCCAGCCACTCATTGCGTACGGCGACAGCCTCGCGTCGCTTCGTGTACCGCGCGCCGCCATCGACGAAGAGCTGCGCAGCCAGAACCTCGTGCGGTTCCTGCGCCCGAACTGGGTGGGTGACGCCAACATCGTGCTGACCACCTACGAGACGCTGCGTGACCTGGAGTTTTCGTTCGCGGCGCAAAAGTGGTCCATCATGGCCTGCGACGAAGCGCAGAAAATCAAGAACCCAAATGCCATGGTCACGCGCGCTGCGAAAAAGCAGAACGTGATGTTCAAGATTGCGTGCACCGGCACGCCGGTTGAAAACACGCTGGTGGACCTTTGGTGTCTCTTCGACCTTGTGCAGGCCGGGCTGCTCGGCGCACTCAACGAGTTTGGCAAGCGCTACCGCAAACCGATTGAAGCGGAGACCGAGGACGAGAAGGCCTGCGTCAACGAGCTACGCCGCCTGATTGAGCCGCAGATTCTGCGTCGGATGAAAGCTGACGTCGCAAAGCTTCCGCCCAAGCACGTGGTGCCAACGCTCATACCAATATCAACCCTTCAGCGTACGTACTACACAAGCGCCGTCAACGCGTATATGGCCAGCAAGAACCCCGCCGGCGGCGAGACCGGCGTCTCGCCGTTCAAGAACCACCTGGGGCTCATCCAGTATCTGCGCTCCATCTGCACGATGCCGCATGCGCCGGGACAAGGACGATTCAGGCCTCAAGCACTTGAACAGGCTCGCAACGAGGCGCCCAAGCTTGCCTGGCTCATCGAGACGCTCCAGCAGATTCGTGCGAAGGCTGAGAAGGCCATCGTGTTCGCCGAATTCCGCGAAACCCAGCAAATGCTGGCGCACTACATCAAGGAGGTGTTTGGCTTCGCGCCTGACATCATCAACGGTGACGTGACCGCATCGGCCAAACACGTCGCGAGCCGACAGAAGCGCATCAAGGCGTTCCAGGCGAAGCCTGGGTTCGGTGCCATCATCTTGTCGCCGGTTGCGGTTGGATTCGGCGTCAACGTTCAGGAAGCCAACCACGTCATCCACTACACCCGCAACTGGAACCCGGCAAAGGAAGACCAGGCGACCGACCGTGCCTATCGCATCGGGCAGGAGAGAGAAGTGTGGGTGTATCTGCCGATACTGAGCGCACAGGACTTCACAACGTTCGACGTGCGGCTCAACAAACTTCTGGACGAAAAGCGCGAGCTCGCGGGCGACATGCTCAACGGAGCAGGAACGGTTCTGCCGAGTGACTGGAATCTTCAAGACATCGTTCCGCGCGGCTCCAACGACCCTGCCTTCAACCGCAAGGTCACGCTCGACGACGTGTTGCGCATGGAATGGGACTACTTCGAGTCGCTGGTCGCCGCCCTCTGGCAGAAGAAGGGCTTCCGCACGGTGTATCGTACGCCGCGCCAGGACGAAGGCGTCGACGTTGTCGCATTCACTGGAAATGCGGGCGACCTAATTCAGTGCAAGAGTTCGGGAACGGAAGGCGCGGCCCTCGATTCACAGGGCGTCAAAGACGTTGTCGCTGGCGAGGCGGAGTACCGCTTGCGGCACCCCGGTGTGAGCTTCGCCAAGTGGGCAGCGACCAACCAGTACTTCAACGAGACCGCCGCTGACCGCGCTCGCAAGAACAACGTTGCGCTGCTCAACCAGAAGGATATCGAAACGTTGCTGCGTCAACATCCCGTCGCGCACAGCGATGTGCAACGCTTCCTGCACGCATACTGGGATGAGGCGGCCTAGCGCAGGCGCAGAAGCAGTGTCAATTGGAAGAAACCGTAAGCAGCTTTCTATGAGGACGTGTTCCCCCGCCGAAATCGGCGATGGCTCCGCTGTAACGAGTCACCGCTTTCCTACGCGAATGCGAAGGCGCCGTCGACCGATGCCAGCTCAAGTCGACAGGACAGCGCTTCGATGCTTCTGCAGAAACGCCTCTTAGCGGCCGAGGGCCAGAATGGTACGTATACCGTGCCTTCCATGAGCCAGCTCGCGCTTCGGCTCATTACCGCGTGGGTTACCTGGCAGTTATCGCCCGTCCGCACCACCTCCGCGCCGACTTCCCTGCTTCCCGACGGGTGCTTGAAACGGATGGAGCTGCGTCCGCCCGACACGAATCGCTTCAACAGGAGGCCAGGGATTGCAGCGGCCACCGCGATGGCGACAGCGCCCGTGCCAGTCATTGCGTGGCGAAGCGTGCCCATTGAGAAAACGCGCGCATTGCTGGGTCCGTTTCAGCTACTCCGGCTTTGAAATAGTTATGTCCCGCAGTGTGCCAAATACAGAAGCTGCAAAAACATTCCCCCGTTCAATCAGAAAGCTGCCAATCACCACGATTTTTCGAGCGTTGGCGGTGAATCGCAGCGTGACAAATTGCGTTGGCCTGCCATCCACATTGAGAATATATGGGGCCACCAAGCCTCGAAAATCGTCCAGCTCGTTAAGTCGCGCCGTCATCCATTCCGTCAGTTCTGCGCCCCGACTAAGGGCGTAGTCCCGGATTGCGGCATGCAGCTTAGTGTCAACGCCAGAGATGTCAGATTGCGACAACGTAGATATGTCAGGCTCCGTGATGTCATTTGAAACATCAACGAGCTCGAATGACGCCGAGGGAAGTTTTTCTAGGCCGTCGCCATCTTCCTCGTATATTCGGAACGCAGCACCTTTTGCTGTTCCGTGTTCAATGTCATCACTAAAAATCCAATAGCCATCGAATCTATGAAATGGAATCTTCATAAACTCGAGAACAAAAAAAGTAGTTCCGCTTGAATTTACTAATCTTGAGTTCCTAATGACCATCTTATCCCCCGTTTGTTCATGCAGGATTTGTGCCGTCGGTCTTTCCTTGACCAGCAAGTAGACCCAGTACCCTCGGCTGCCCTTAGAATCCGTCGCGGTCAGCAGAATGAGGTCCCGGTTCGTACGAACATCTTGCGCTCGCGACCGCCCCAACTCTGTGGCAAAAGGCACCAACTCGCCCGGCGACGCTTGTTCCCGTCAGAGAAATTCTGCGCGCTTGGTTCAACCTGACGCGAAAAAGCTTGGACTCCAACCAGAGTGGTTAAGAGAACGCTTGCAGTATTGCGCTGTTTGTTGGTGCTAACGCGCTGGCTCTTTTGACCAAACCCAGTCGCAAAGGCAACTGCAGATTCGAGGGAACTGTCCTTCCGACCGAAGTGTTCGTTCATCCAGCTGAGCGAAATTTTTGGTTGGCGCTAGAGGTCTCATTAAGCTCGCGCTTATCGCGGATTTGTTTTCTTCTCATTCGAGGTCTCCTTTTGTTATCAGGATGATTAGAGTCTGGCGTTCCTTAGAACGTGAGTACGCTGTATCACACAAGGAGTGTTCTGCGCCAAAGGCATCGTCCGCATGAGTCTGTGCGCAAGCAAACCGACTTGTGACGCTAGCTTATAGATGCTGCCGAGGCAGCGATGTTACGCCTTCGTCTGGCGGACACAGGCACCGCCAATAATAGACCAATGAGACAACGGAAAATGCCGAACCCAGCATGGACTTTGAGCACTTTGCCCGACGGTTTTGTTACGGAAGTTCAAGCTCGCATGAACCAGCACGGAGGGCCGAAGGCAAGCGTTCGCTTCGGCACCCTTGGCAAGGGGTATCGGCCCAACTACCAGATTGAGTCGGCATCAGGGGTCTTTGCCTACCTCGGCAACGGCCACAGCCTTGCTTCAAACTCGAAGCAGTACGCCGAAGGGAATTTGACACGGCCGTACAGCTATGACGAAGTGGCTAACCGCTTCGAAACCGCACTGCCGGCAGCCATCGCCGAATACGACTTTGCGGGTGTGTTCGCGGAACTCCGCGCCTCCATTGCGCCCGACGTTCTCGCGATGCTCGAGGCGCATGCCGGTTACCCCGCAGGCCGCGCACCTCTTGATGCGCTTGCGCGCAGCGTTGACGAGATGCGCGAGGACGAGCTTGCGGCTGCGTACCTGGCATTCGCGGATGATGTGGCGCTGGGGCTCGGACTGCCCAATACGACTGGTATGACCGTATTGGCTGCGTGGGAGCGGGCAACGCGCGACTGGGTCCTGAAGCCCGAGGTCCTGCGAGCCTTGCAAGAAACCATCTTGGATGACCCGCAGACCAAAGCCGCGCCCGAGACCGAGCGGCGCGAGCTGCGAAACGCGCGCATCGGCCAAGGCAACTACCGTGCGCGCATGCTGGAGCTCTGGGGCGGGAGATGCTCCGTCACCGGCTGCGCCGTGAAGTCTGTACTGGTCGCGTCTCATGCGAAGGCATGGGCAGAATCCTCTAACGAGGAGCGGCTTGATAGATACAACGGGCTCCTGCTCAGCGGGACCCTCGACAGGCTGTTCGATGTTGGTCTCATTGGGTTCACCGATGACGGAAAGATTCTGACCTCGGACCAACTGAGCGAAGAAGACAAGTCAGCACTGGGCATCTCGGACGAAACTCGGCTGCGGCAGGTCTTCGAGCCAAACAAAAAATACCTCAAGGCGCACCGCGAGAAATATGGCCTTATAGAGAGTGCTGCCGCAACTGCCGGTTAACTTCTTGGCCCCTGATTCGAATACAGCGGTTAGACGCAACTTTTATTCACGCCGACCGCCACACAGTGCTCACCAGGAGGAAACGAAGAATGCCGTTGAATGACCCGCAGCAATTCGAAATGATGAAGACCTCCTCCTTCGCAGTCGTGCGGACATTCGCTATGCCTTGGGCACGCTGCAACACCTACATGGCAACCGACCATTTCTCTCGCGACTCGGGGTTTTACACGGCTCACTATCGGCAACGCGTCCTCGTGGACGAATTTTTTGAGCTCATGGACGCCGCGAGCGCGGAGCAGGTTGATGAGAAGAGCGCGCTCGACGGCATGGTCGGGCTCACAGCGGGTTATCGTCGCTGGGTGACCGCTGCAACCGCGTTCTACGCAGGGCACCTACCAGTTTATTCGCTCGCACCTGACCTGACGGATTCGTTATGGAATCAACGGTTCGACCAGCGAATCCTGCAGACCTGCGCGCCGCGCGACAGCGTTTTCTTCCTCGAGTTTGGAAGGCAGCAGCGGCTTGCCTATAGCGACTCGGAAGGTGAAAAATACGTCGACGGGGCGCTCATTTGGTTTTTCAAGAAGACTGGCGACCACGCTCGCACGGTACGCATCGTCTTCAGCGCTTCAAATGTCTCAGGACAGGGCACTCGCCAACCAGGGCCGGTCTTTGATTTTCATGCGCGCGACGTCGGGACGCTAGGGTTCCATGCTGCGCTGAAGGAATCTGGAAAGAATCAGTATCTGGAGGAGATACCGGATGTCCCGGCGCACAAGTGACCACCGACGAGCCCACATTCAGGCTGTTGCTCGCCGAGAAAGCTGCCATAGCGCAGAGGTTGGTCTTACGTGCCGCACCGATTCTCATGGGGGCGGTTAATCAGATACCGAAAATCTTCGGGAAGCCTGACGCAATCCTTCCAGAGAATACCCCGGAGGACCTGAGGAAGCGATTCGACCGCGCATGGTGGTCGGACGGCGCGATGTACGCGCGAGCTCACCTTCTGGAGAACGGGTTCCCCGCTACCTATCCGTTACTTGGGGCTTACCTACAAATGGGGGAGCTCGGCGGCGGAAGCGGACCTTTCCATCAGTGCCCGTTCTGTGGCGCGAAGGCTCGTGGCGACTCTGACGGGGCACGTTCGGCGTGACAAGCGCTGCGTCCTTTGACCAGCACGAGCACTTGTTGATGGAGACGTTGTTGCCCGTAGAGTGAAGGGGAGGTCCCTAGAGATTTCGGCGGCCACGAGGGGCAATTTTTTCAGTCTTCAAAAGTTGCGGCTTGCGCACAACCCACATACATCGGGACAGGTAATGTCTCGCCGTTTGACTAACCTCGAAAAACAATGAGCACACAAACGAACGAACAAGAAGCACCACCGAAAGGGTTCGAAGAAGGGTCCCTCGAGTACCGACTGAGCAAATTCAACGCGAAGGAACGGTTCGCGCTCATTCAGCGCATCCTTGGCGTTCATTTTGTTCCGCACGCGGACTTTCAAAAGGAGGTTATCGGTGAAGGATTCGTCCCTAGGCCGGAGGAGGTCTTCTGTGCGATGGACTTCCATTTGGACTGGCTCAAGGAACTGGTCGAAGGTAAAGCGCTTAAGTTTGAGAGCGGCACTATCACTGGTAAGCAACAGGATGTCGATTTCGTGCTGTGTTTCACCAACAAATTGCACAACGAGACTCATCTTCTGTTGATTGAGGCGAAGGGAGTCGGGAACTGGGACACGGCGCAAATGGAGAGCAAGTTCGCTCAGTACAGGGCGATGAAAGCTGCGTTCGACCTGAATAAGGATGTGAAACCTCGACTCATTTTGATGTCCCCGACCGACCCATTTGAAAACGAGACTCGCCAGAATGAAAAGTTCCGCGCGGCCGTAAAGGGGTTCACTGATTTTGGTGCAAAGCCGGTCTGGGTGAAGATGCCAATGCAGAAGACGTTCGCAGTCGTTCGTTGCCTAGATGATTTGACGCCGACCCAGACAAACCCCACTTGCTACAAGTTGAAGCAGCGACCGTGGATATCCGACCCTTCGACAGACGACAGCGGGATTGACGTTTGAGAGGAATTGGAAATAACAATAAAACCATCGATGAACCAGACCTTCCGTCTGTCTAAGTCGAAAATCATGGCCGGATGTCATTGCCACGAGCGATTGTGGCCCCAGCTTCATCGGCCTGAGTTGTGTAAGGTGTCGCCTGAGAGCCAGCAGGTTTTCCGGATGGGCCACCCAACGAAGCAATTTACCTCTACGCTACAGTTATCACCGACCCAGTACCACCGAGACCGGCGGAAGGACACTTGATTTTCAGCGTGCGCACCTAGGGCGTTACTCGCTGCGACCCTGGCTACAAACCGACCCTTCCACCAAGCGATGCTGAGCAACTGCTCGATAACAAAGAATGAGGTTTCAACGCTCCTCTTCCGGCGAATGTCGGAACAGTGCAACCGCTTTCCACTCTCTCGGCGAACTGGGTCCGCTGACGCCTGGAGCTTCTCCGACTTCGTCAAAAACCGGCAGCATCCTAAACGAGTGGCAATGTTGACCGCACGCGAGGGCTGCCACCGATAGGACAACCGGGCCGTCGCTTAAGAAACCAAGCGCGCTGCCGTTACACTGGAAAAGGGCCGTGCAGCGTTGCGGTACATCGGTCCGGTCCCTTCATTGCGCTAAAGTTGACAACGATTCCTATCCCGGTATGCCCAGTGCACCTTCCATCGTCCGTATAGACGCTCGCACCGGGGCGCCTGACGCAGTCTCAGTCTTGCTCGCGTCGCTTTCTACTGGCGAATCGCTTGTCGCAATCTACGACGAGCTCGATTTTTTGCGGTATGCGAATGACGGCTTCCTGCGCGCATTCAATCTCAAGGCCGGCGACGTTGCGACGTTTGCTAGCATCATCATCAGGTCATTTCGAGAGAAAGTGGGTGTGCGCATCCAGGCGCACGACGCTCACTCGTTCATCGAGGATTCCCAGACGCGACGACGTGTGCCGGTCCAGCATCCTCGCCAGCGCTCTTTCCCTGTTGACTTTACGGACGACCAGTGGTTCTGGTGTACTGAGACGCTGATGCCAAACGGTTGGATTGTCTTATCAGGAACGAATATCACGTCCTTGAAGCAAGCAGAAGGAGCGTTGCAAGCGGCGCATGACCAAGCGCTGTTCTTGAGCCAGGTCGACGAACTTACGGGAGTGCCGAACCGCCGGTGCGTCTTGCGCATGCTGGCGAAGTTGATGAACGACTCTGCAGCAGACGAGACGACCTTAAGCGTCGCTCTTCTGGACCTAGACGGATTCAAAAATATCAACGATACATTTGGACACGAAGCAGGCGACTGCGTCCTACGCGACTTCGCCGCACATTGCGTTGCGACGGCGGGTCGGCATCATCATGTTGGCCGCCTCGGCGGCGAAGAATTCGTGGTCCTGTTCCCGAGAATTGCCGCGACCGACGCGAAGGATGCGCTCGAGAAAATGCTCGCAACAGTTCCCCCAGTAGAAGTGGACGGTGGCTTCTCGGCCCCAGTCAAAGTATCGTTTTCTGCCGGAATCACCGAGGTGAAGGAAGGGGAGCGGCCTGAAGACGCACTCGCACGCGCTGACAAGGCGCTTTACCGTGCGAAGCTGCGCGGTCGCCATCGTGTCGAAATTTGACGGGTTCGGCACCGTCGCCGACTTTTTTCGCGACGCTACAGACCATGCGGTCGATGACAAAATAGCGATTGTCGGTGCGTCGTCCGGGACAGGGAAACATCACGGCCAAATGCGCGACCTGCGTTACGGTCGGGGGATTCCGCGATATAGCCGCTGCGACTAGCGCTCCTCGAAGAGCGCCTCATGCCGGCCTCGACCTTATGGACTTTTCAAATTCGTCGCACGACTCGCGGTTGCGGTTTTGTAATGGATAATGTTGTCGAAGCTCAGGCAAGCAGCTCGCTGCCGGCCTCGCGCGAACATATTTTCGCCGACCTTTTGCTCGGTCCGCGCTACTTAATAAACAAAATAGCAAGACGATGGCTACCGTATCTCAGCTCTCCGCGATGCCGCTGTTCCTTCGGAACCAAAACTTCTGGAATCGGCTTCTCGACCCGCTGGCACAGTCGGAAAATAATGCGAGGTTCAAGGAGTTAAGGTTGGCTTCGGCCACCCATCGGTGGTCGTTCGATGACAAGGGGTGTGGCTGCTGCGAGCTTTCCCCAGTGCAGATGGGCGTCGTTGACGTCGCGCAAAGTATCCTCGAGAGGGGACCATGGACATTGCCGACCTGGCCTATGGAGGAGCAGCTCGGCGAAAAGGTGGTAGAAACACTTGGTTGGCAACTCGCCGCGCATCTACCTGACAGTGGAAACCTTTGCTATCAAGTTAAATCGCATACGCCAGATGTCCACTTCCAGAACGCGTTGGTGACCGGGCGTTGGCCTTGCGAGGTCACTTCCGTGGCGGTCGCGGACGAAATCTGGAACAACTACGAAGGCGAAGAGCCAGGTAGCGAGGCGGAACGTCTATTCTTCGACAGCGTTCTGATTCCCGTACTCGGGTTCCCGCTGCTGGACTTTCTCCGCCTGCAACCGGAGTTGTTGACGCTTGGACTTGACCCGTTGGTATTTACAGGCCAGCGTGCTGACTTCAGCCTGAACACCGGCCGAGGCCTGAAGCTTGTCATCGAGGTTGATGGCGGACAGCATCAGGAAGCAGGTCAATATCTCCTGGACAAGAAGCGCGACGAAGCGCTCGAAGCTGAGGGCTGGACGATTTGGCGTATTCCGACCTCACGTCTTGGCCTTGCCGAACAGCTCAGGAGGGAGCTTGGGGCCATAGTCAATGCGAGGAAAGGAGGGACAGACTGGGGCGTGGCACCGCGCATCGAAACTCCTCGCTCGCGAGAGCTACTTACGTGCGTGTGGGGAGCTACAGTAGTAGCGAGGATTCAGTTTCTGCTCCTGGAAGCCATCAGGCGAGGAGTGCTCTCGTGGGGCGGGCCCTGGAACGTGTGCGTCATAGAGGCGGACACTTCGATTGGAGCAGCGGCTTTAGAGGACTTTCGAGACTGGTTTGGGCGACTTCGTGAAATCTTCGGTGAGCCACCAGCACCCACAATCTCGTACGGTCGCGTTTCGTCGCCGACCGACACGCAACTGGTCATCGATATTTCAGTAATTCAGCCTCATCGGCCGGCGCCACGCACCGACACACCTGTCGCGTGGTCCAGGCCCGCGAATTTCGTCGGTCCCGTTCCCAAAAGAAAGTTCACTCATCGAATGAAGGCTCCGAAAGAGCCGGCTCGTTATCTAGTTGAGTCCTTTGTGCAAGATTTCTTGCGAAAGTCTGGCCTGCGAGAAGGGCAGTTCGAAATCATTGCACGCATCCTAGCAGGCCAGGACGTCATCGGCCTCTTGCCAACCGGGGGAGGAAAGAGCCTTACATATCAGCTGTGCGGGCTCCTTCTTGGCGGACTCACTATCTACGTCTCCCCACTGAAGTCACTTCTCCAAGACCAGAGAGAGCGATTCTTCGCACTAGGAGTGGAGCGGGCTCAGGAAATCTCTAGCGCCCTCACTCTCACCGCAAAGCATCAAGCTGGACAGCTACTAAGCGTCGGGGGAATCCGCTTTCTGTTGATTGCCCCTGAACGCCTCCTTATTGGCGGTTTTCGCCAGCAACTCGCGCAGTTTCGGGCACAGTTCGGAGAGGTTTCCCAGGTCGTCATCGACGAATGTCATTGTGTGAGTGAGTGGGGTCATGACTTCCGTCCCGCTTACCTTAGTCTGAGCCGAATTGTCAAGGAGAGAACTAAGCGGCTCGGCGTATCGGCACCACTAGTCGCCTTGACGGGCACCGCTTCGTCGGTTGTGCTGTCGGACGTGAAGCGCGAGCTCGGTATCCAAGAAGACGGTGCTTCTATCCGGGCCAAGAGGCTGGACCGCCCTGAAATCGCGATGTCCTGCGTCAAACTGCGAAACAACGAGAAAGCGCAAGCGCTTCGCGAGAACGCAGAGGAATTCATCCTCAGCACGGCAAATCGCACCGACGGTCTTCTTGTGTTTTCTCGATTCGTTGGCGGTCTTGAAGGCGTTGTCGGTGTTTCCTCGTCGATGATGACCGTCGTGCCGCACGAGACCATTAGGTTCTATTCAGGTAGCGAACCGAACTGGACCCAATATGCCGCGTTCGTTACCAAACGAAAGGCCAAGACTATCTCAAAGGAACAAGCGTTGCAGTCCATGCCTCTCTGGGCGTTGAGCCCGGACGGCGTACCACTGGAATGGGAGCAGGCGAAGGCCAAGGTCCAGTCCGACTTCATCAGCGGACTGCCTGGTAGCTACCAGGTCTTGGTCGCAACGAATGCGTTCGGCATGGGTATCGATAAGCCTTCGATACGACGCGTCATCCATTACATGACGCCTCAGTCCCCCGAAGCTTACTATCAAGAGGTCGGTCGAGCCGGCCGGGACAAGAAAGAGTCTAGCGCCGTGTTGCTATTTTCCGATGAAAATCCCGGGACCACTGACAAAATCTTCGACCCGGGTGCGTCTATCGCAGAGGCTAGGCAGATATATAAAGAGTTTATCGAAAAGGAGCGCTACGGTGGAGGGGATTTCATCAAAACGTTTTTTTTCCATCAAAGCACTTTTTCCGGTCCTGAAGCGGAGGAAAATGTCGTAACGCGTCTCTTTGACGTTTTGCGGAGCCGCCTTGATTCGGACGACAGCTTGCTGTTCGAGTATTTTGCAGAAGGCCCGAAGGTCAAAGACGAAAATTCGCATGAATGGCGGGAAGAGAAAAGCCTCGAATATGCGATTGTACGTTTGATATTGCTTGGCGTAGTTAGGGACTACACAAAGGACTACAAGAGCCAGCAGTTCGATTTGACCTTGGAACCGGTCTGGCATGCTTTGCACAATGACCCGAAGAAGCTGGCTGCTTACTACGCCAGACGTTTCAGAGAATATTCCCATCGCTACCAAACTTATCTGAAGGTCAAAGGCGAAGAGGAAATCCTCGCTTCAGAAACGGTTCAGGAAATCGAGTGCGCCACGGCTAAGGCATTGGTCGGATTCGTATATGAGCAAATTGAGCGAAAGCGTCGGCAAGCTTCCCGCCAGATGCTCGAGCTAGCGCGGATTGGAGCGGAGGACAGAGAGCTCTTCAGAGAGCGCCTGAACCACTATTTACAGGTATCTGAAAAGTTTACTCGCGAGTTAGAGGTGATAGCACAGGACGATTCCCTTCAGACATGGCAAGCTCAGCTCGACTCTGTCGCAAGCAGAGATGAGGTCGCTGAGTTGCATGGCGCCTGCCAGCGGGTGTTGGAAAGCTATCCGACTCACCCAGGTCTCCTCTCGATAAGCGCTGCAACTCGATTGAGGCCGACGAATGACGACCGTCAGCGAAGTGAGGAAGAATTCAATGCCGCGCTACGTTATGCAGCGGAAGTCGGTGGAATAGTACAAGCGAAGGAGCTCGGAGATGCAGTTGCGAGTTACGCAGCAGATGTCGACGAGGACCTCGCTGATACCATGCAGACAGCCTTGGGAGTGTGGTTGATAAGAAATAGCATGAAAGACGAGGCGATTCATCGATTCGCGTCAAAAAAAGGCGTGCGCGACCATTGGATGGGCGACATAATTCGTGAAATTCGGGGATATATTCCAGAAATGGGAGAGCTATAAGTGAACACAAGTGATGAAGCTATCGTGACGGCTGTAGAAGAGGTGTCGTCGGTTGCTGAAGAACTCAAGCGACTTCGAGATAAGATAAAGCAATACGCTGATGCATCGCAGCGCCTTAACGATATTGGAAGCATTCTTGAAGAGCTGAATAGCAATGTAGGAAGGATACGAGACGCGTTCACTAGTGCGCTCCAGCACGTTGTGTTGACTCAAGCACACGCAAAAAGCAGTCAAGAATCTGTCGAGAAATTAGTTAGTTCTGTTCCGGTAATCATCGCACGGATAGAAGCCTCGGATGCCGCTGCCACTGCCCAGTCTCTCGCGGACGCAATGAATTCGCTAGGAGGCCTGCTTCGCTCTCACGAAAAGTCCCTTGAGGAAGTTGCCTCGAGGTTCACCACGGAACTAGCGGCTCAGGCGATGACTCTTCATGACCTGCGGCAGCGCGTGGACGTTGGAGTCGAAGCGGTTGGCAATCTCGCGTCGGAGGTTCATGGACTTCACGAGTCAACATCGGAAGGAACTGAAATTCTCCGCGCTATTAACTCTGTTGTTCGTGGTGACCTTCCATCTAAGATTAATACGAGTCAGAAATGTGTGTCGGAACTTAGGGACGTTGTAGAACAAATGCGGAAGGACACTAACCAGTCCGAGGATAGCACGGCCGAGTATAGGGGAAAGGTGTTAGGTGAACTGGCATTGTTAAGGGTGCAGCTTGATTCTGCTTCAAAAAACCTATCTGAGCAGAACGGCATTATTCAACGCCAAGGCGTGCTACTTGATGAGCTATCGAAAAAGAAGAAAGGGTGGTTCGCCTAACCCCGCAACGTTCGATTCGACGGAGTCGCCGACCGTTGCCGAAAACCGGTGGCGCCGATGCGTCGATGTTCCGTGAGCGCGTCGACAGAAGCGACATGTCCGGCTTCAATCCGGGTCGCGCGGTACCCATATGACCGCGCGAAACCGCGACTTGGGTCTTCCGATGCGAATCGTTGACGGCGACCCCAGTCCTTCTAGCTGGCCGCACCGAATGTCACGAGCTTCTTCTCGCGGCCCTCTCGTAGCGTGTGTCGAAAACACGCATGCGTCGGGACCATGCAGCGCGGCGTCCTTCGCGAGGAACTCTGCTCCACGCTGCGGCTCGCCGCGAGCGTCGGTCAGCCCGTCGCGCCCGAATAAGTCCACGTAAGCGGTAAGATTGGGAACCTAGGGGCCGGAGCATAATTCCGGAACACTATCGACAGCAACGAATTCTCGTGACGACCTATCTAGACGTTCCTTTCAAAGAGAAGGATGAAGCCAAGGCGCTCGGTGCCCGATGGGACGCCCGTGAGCGTAAGGGGTATGTGCCCGAAGGGACTGACGTCGCACTGTTCAGTGCCTGGTTGCCTACGTCGATGGGGTTTGCAAATTCGGATGCTGTCCCTACGTCCGAGGTGCCACTTAGCCTTGGAGGGGCAGGCCGAGAGGTCGCAGTGCCGAAGAAGGGTGTCACACTCTCCCAGTTACTCGCCAGCGTCGCTCAAGCGGTTGCGCAAACATTCAGGTCGGGTGTTTGGACCATCGTGGAAGTTGTCGAGACACGAGTGAGAAATGGCCACGTGTATCTTGAACTTTCTGAGCGCAGCCCCGACGGCAATCTCCTGGCGACAGCGAGAGCAATCATCTGGGCGAATGTTGCAAACCGCATTCTCCCGGAGTTCGAACGAGCCACAGGCGCCAGCATCGCTCCCGGCATCAAACTTCTCGTCCGGGCCAAGCCGAATTTCAAGCCGCAGTACGGCTTCAGCATCGAGATTGATGCCATTGACCCGGACTACACCCTGGGCGACCTTGAAGCTCGGAAGAGGGAAATTCGTACGCGTCTGCAGCAGGAAGGCATCTTCGACGCTAACAAAAATCTTGCCCCGCCATGGGACTTCAACGCCATCCTAGTCATTGCTCCACAAGAGGCTGCCGGGCTTGGCGACTTCCGAGCCGAAGCGAACCGGCTTGAGCGCTTTGGTATTTGCCGTTTTGTCTATGCATCGAGCCGTTTTCAGGGCGAAGGGGCCGCGCGGGAAATCCGCGATGCGCTGCTGAACGCGTTAGCGGACTGGAACGACTCAGACAATGCACCGCCCGATGCGGTAGCAATCATCAGAGGCGGCGGAGCTGTCAACGATTTGGCTTGGTTAAATGATTATGAATTGGCCAAGACTATCTGCTCTCTGGGAGTGCCTGTGCTGACCGGCGTAGGGCATGAGCGCGATAGCACGATTATCGATGAAGTGGCCAACATTCGGTTCGACACGCCAAGCAAAGTCGCTGCCGGCATAGAGCAGGTCATCAAACGTCGAGCTGACGAGTCCAAGGCAAACTTCGAGCTTGTGACTGGGCATGTAACAAGAGTCGGGAGCGCCGCTAGAGCTTTTCTTGATAAAAGGTTCACAGCCATTCAGGCCGGTGCCCTCAGGCAGGTTGCTTCCGCAAGGCAAATCACGTCCGCTTTAGTAGGCGAGCTTCAACTAGGGGCAAACCTGATAGTACGGGACGCAAAGCACGATGCGGGCGTCATGATGACGGATGTAGGGCACAACGCTCGCCAGTTGTTGGCAATGGCGAAACGCGAAGTGCCGGGCATATTGTCAGAGATAAAACGAGAGGCGAGCGACGTTGTACGGGATGCACGAACGCTCGCCAGCACACGACTTGAGGCCATTCACGACCGAACATCACTCGATGTACGTCGAAGCCGGGAATCAATTGAACAAGACCTTCAGACCGTCGCGCTCTCGGCACGGCAACAGATAGCACGCTCGCGAAACGCCGCGACCGCCATATTCCGTGAGGTCGCTGGGCAGGGACCCGAGCGGACCTTGGGGCGGGGCTTCGCCATCGTGCGGAACGAACGCGGTCAAGCGGTTACATCTGCAGTTGACGCAAAGTCGACGGGTGAGTTAGAAATCGAGTTGAAAGACGGCCGAGTAGTCGTCGGGGTAAAACGAGGGTTGTGAACATGAGTGAGAAGACTTTCAGACAGGCGTATGGCGTTCTCCAGAGACACGCCGAGAATTTGCGCAATCAACAGGAACCCAATATCGACGACCTACTTACCATCGTTACTGAGTCGGTCGCAGCATATAAAGTCTGCAAGGAGCGGATTGACGCGGTCGAGGCGGCTCTTGAGCAGGCGCTCAGCGGTGCAGGAGTAAGCGGTGCAGAGCCGCTTACGACGCAGCATGAAGCATCTGCACCATTTGAAGATGATGACATCCCGTTCTAGGCAACCTTAGAAGTCCCCACTGCATACGGCACATAAGGCTGGGGAGTCGGTAAGGTTGTGACCGACTTGCAATTCGTTCGCTCAAGAGCAGGATAGCGAGCGAAGAGGAAAATAGGGCGGCACTCAGTATATAGGCCGGCTCGTAGCACTCACGCAGACCATCGACGAACCGCAACCATGGAAACGATATGCCTCGGCTTTTTACGGCGACAGGGAAAAAACAGTTCGAATACTCCGGCAACAGAGAATCGGGAATCGAAATTTTTTACGGCGATGGACTGCAGACCCGCAGTCGGATTAGTGCTGAGACAATCCGTGCACTCGTCGCTGCGTTCTCGTCGAGACCAGGGCCCGTTCGTGTCGGGACGAGCTTCAATAACCCTTCACTAGGCAGCATTGGTGATTGGTTGCTGTCGCACGAGAAACGAAACCTTGCATGTTATCTGGTTCCGACGCTCGAGGACCCTGGCTTTGGTGCATACAACGGAAGTCGTCGCCAGTTTTCATTCTTTGTTAGCGATGGCGAAGGCGTTGAAGGAGTATCAGACGCAACACCGCCGGCGCTGCAAACCGAGAGTTTTGATGGCGGGTCGCTGGTGAAAGAGGCTGGAAGAATGATGTCGCGTATTGCCGAGGATGTGACCAGGCTTGCCCTGTCGTCAGTCCGACAGATTGAATGCTCGCTATCCGACGTCGAGAATGCCGAGAGACTGCGTTTGCGATTCGATGAATGGAAACTTCCGCGAGACGGCGAGTTTGTCCTTTACCGATTCCAGACCGAGGCACCAGAAGAGTTTCACTCTGCGTTTCCTGAAAGCTCGGCTTGTACGTACAAGCTCAGCCGCAAGAATGAACTGACGGATGATGGCATGACGCTTTATGTTGGAAGTTCAAAAAGCTTCGCCAGCAGGGTGCAGCAACATTTCGGTTTCGGCTATGAAGGGACATATGCACTGCATTTAAAACGATGGGTTCCTGAAACACTGAGCCGTAAGCCCTTGGTACTCGAGTATTGGACAGTTCGTGATACCGAACATGTGCGACCGATTGTGCTCCAAACTCTCGAGGATTATCTTTGGGACCATAGCCAGCCCGTTTTCGGCCGGCGGGGCTCGAGATAACGACTGTCTTGGCGCACTTAGTACGAGAGCCGGCGGTGGGCTAACGCCAGCTCCTTACCGATTGTCGAGGAGCACCCAAGCGTCGCGCTTTTGCGCTCGTTTGAGTACTGAGGCCCTGTTCCACGGATGGCCCTCTAGTTGGTACGTGCCAAGATAGGTCGCACCTCGCTGGCCCCGAAGCTGTTCCTCCGGCGTATTTCGGCATTTTCGGTTTCGCCCTCGCCGCAGCAGCCAGACCTCTACCGTCCGCAAGATTTCTGTGTCGACTATGTTGGGTATTCCAGTGCGGCGTTTGGCACGCCGGCTTCCTTGGGGCGACGGCTAGGCGGGTGTTCTCCGCCCAGCCGCCTCAGCAAGACATGAGATTATCGTTCGCGCTCACTCTGCGTCCGGGTCGCCCAACGAAGCTGCGCGGCACCATACATCGACGATGAGAGGTGAGCCACCGTTTCCTTCCGTGAACGCCCTAATGCGCGTTTGCACTTCCGTGTACCAGTTGTCAAATACTGCGTTGTCGGGAAAGACAAGCGTTCTGTCAGACAGCAAATCCCTAAGGCGCTCAAGCGTCGGCGCGTTAAGGGGAACGTGCCCATGCTTCTCAATGAGGGCACGGATGTCAGCCGGAACCTTGATGCGAAGCCATTTGACAAAGAGATTGACGAGCTTGTGCAGCTGGCGACGGCTGAGCGGGTACCCCTCGCGAGCGTGGGTATTCCAGTTGTCGTCGAACGAGCGAAGCAGGCATGCATGCCAAGCATCGAAAGCGTCTTGCGTAGAAAGCATGCCGGTCAGCTTTTCGCTATTTTTTGCGGCGATTAGCTTCTTCAGCTCTTCGTTGGCCCATGCGTTGAAGATTTCATAGGCCGACGGCCTAGATTCCGCCGGTCCAGCCTGGTTGCCCTGAAAAGCACCGGCGTTTGCGCCGAACAGCGTTTCTTCCTTGTGAATAGCGTTAAACGCATCGCGGCTGGTCGCAATGGAGTTCTGGTAGTCGCGAATCAAATGCGACGGCTGGCGCGTTTCGATGGCTTGCGTCAAGGTTAATCCCCCTAGATGATGGTTCATTGTAGTCAGGCCGTCCGGGCACCCTACTGTCAATCGGCAGGCGAGCCGAAATCTTTACGGCGCGAGGAGGCAGCGTTAAAGAGTCTGCCGCTCTTGTCGTTATTAGAGAGACGTTCTGAGTATTATTGCTCAAGAGCGGACAGCGTGTGTCCTTAGGTTCAGTAGTATTGAGGCGGGCAGAAGAAAAAGGAGAGAAAGTGCTACATCTGGGCGGGCAGAGAATCTATTCGGCGTCTGATTTGGTTTCCTTCCTGGAATGCGAGCACAGCACGACGCTCGCCTTGATGGACTTGGTGTCACCGTTGCCGCGTAATCCAGAAGACGAACAGCTCGCCCTCGTTCAGGCACGCGGTATTGAGCACGAAAAAGCCTACCTTGAGACCCAAATTGCCGAGGGCAAGAGCGTCGTCGACATCAACGCCTTGGCGGGTAAGGACATTCAGTCGAGAGCTACCGCGACACTCGCCGCGATGCGTGATGGCTTCGATGTCATCTACCAGGCCGCCTTTCTGGATGGCAACCTGCTTGGTTACGCAGACTTTTTGGTCAAGGTGCCTACGCCTTCGAACCTCGGCGCGTACAGTTACGAGGCCGTTGACACCAAACTCGCTCTGTCGTCGCGCGGCAAGTTTCTCGTGCAGCTGGCGTTCTACTCCCATTTGCTGGCGCGGGCGCAGGGGGCCTATCCGGAGCGCATGGCGGTGCGCCTGGGCTCCAACGACACAAAGACCTATCGATGCGCCGACTTCCGGTTCTACTTTGATACCGCGCTGGCGCGCTTTCTTGCGCGGGTGAGCATCGCAAAGGCGGCGGATGCCGCCGCCGCGGCCGTTACGACCTATCCCGACCCCTGCAACAAATGCTCGCAGTGCCAGTGGAGCGACCTTTGCGACAAGCGTCGACAAACGGACGACCATCTGTCGCAAGTGGCAGGTATCACGCGTGCGCAGATTCGAAAACTCTCGGACGCCGGCATCACCACGCTGGCTGCTCTCGCCCAAATGCCTGCGGGTGCTACTGTGCCCAAAATTGCGGCTGAAACGCTCGAGCGATTGCGCTCTCAAGCTGAGCTCCAATACCTGTTTCGTCTGGACGGCCAGCGCCGACTCATCTTTCTTGAAAAAGACAAGGGCGACGCTCGCCCCCGTGGGTTCGAGCGACTGCCGAAACGCAGTCCGGGCGATATGTTCTTCGACATGGAAGGCAACCCGCTCGAGCCGGGCGGCCTGGAGTACCTCTTCGGCGTCTGGGAGGTTGACAAGGAGAAGGGCGCATTCGTCGACTTCTGGGCGCACAATCGCGTCGATGAAAAGCTTACATTCGAGAAGTTCATGGACTACGTGGATGCGCGGCTCGAAGCGTATCCCGACGCGCATATCTACCACTACGCGCCCTATGAACAAACGGCGCTCAAGAAGCTGATGTCCATCCACGGCACGCGGGAGGAGTCTGTCGACAATCTTCTGCGCCGCGGCAAGCTCGTCGACCTCTACGCCGTGGTGCGAGAGGCTATGCGCATCTCCGAGCCGAGTTACTCGATTAAGTACGTCGAGCGGTTCTATCGCGGCGCCCGGGACGGTGATGTCACGAATGCCGGCGCCAGTATTGTGTTCTATGAACGCTGGAAGGCGCTCGCGAGCGAGGCGGGAAAAGAGGCTGATGCCGAGGCGGTGCTCGGGAAAATCGCGGACTACAACCGTGACGACGTTGAATCGACCTATCAGCTTCGTGAATGGTTGTTGACGCTGCGCCCGCAAGGGTTGTCGTGGGCCGTTCCGGGGAGCTCGGATGGCAGCGCAGAGGAGCAACGAAAGCCTAAGCCGGAACAGGTTCGAGCGCAGGAGTTGGTCAACGCGATTCTGGCGACTCTGCCGGTCGCAGAAAAGCACTGGAACGAGGCCGACCACTATCGCGCGCTCGTCGCGCACATGGTCCTCTACCATCGTCGGGAAGCAAAACCCGATTGGTGGGCGATGTTCCATCGGATGGAAATGACTGAGGCCGAACTCATCGAAGACGCGGAGTGTCTCGGCGGGCTGGCCCTTAACCATACGCGCCCGGCCGTGACCGAGAAGGAGTCCAAGCGTTACTTCTACAAAGCCCCTGCGCAGGAAACGAAACTGCGCACGGGCGCCAATGCGACTAACGTTAGAACGAGAAAGAGTCTGTCGAACCTTCAGGTCGAAATGCGCTCGCTCACTGTCTCCTTCACGCTCTCCGAAGGCAAAACTCCCGACGACATCCTATCGGTTGGACCGGGATTGCCGCTTTCAACGAAAAATCATGAGGCCGCACTCGAACATTTCGCGACCTGCATGCTGTCCGATGGTCCCGCTTACCGGGCGGTCGAGGCGTTGCTGCGTCGAGAGAATCCTCGAATCAAGGACGTAGCGCCGGGCGCGCCGCTCGTAAACGACGAGCTCGAACTGCTGCCTCAAGTCATCCGGGTTGTCGAAAACATGGACGAAAGCTGCCTGTTCCTGCAGGGTCCCCCGGGTGCTGGCAAGACGTACACAGGCTCGCACGTCATTCTTGAGTTGCTGAAAAAGGGTAAGCGAGTCGGGGTGACCTCCAACAGCCACCACGCAATCAACAATCTCCTTCAGGCAGTGGAAAAGCGTGCGCTCGCCGCGAACTTCCGATTTACGGGGATGAAGATGTCGACCCGGGACGAAAGTCATCTTCGTGGTGGCATGATTGTCGACGTCAAAAAGGAAAAGGACATTTTCTCCCGCAAGCCAGATTTGGTTGCAGGAACGTCGTGGCTTTTTGCGAAAGAGCAGATGCGCGATACGCTTGACTACCTGTTTGTGGATGAAGCGGGCCAACTGGCCTTAGCAAACCTCGTGGTGGTCGGCCTGAGCGCGAGGAATATCGTTCTTCTGGGTGACCAGATGCAACTCGGGCAGCCCAGCAAGGGCATGCATCCGGGCCGCTCGGGCGACTCGACGCTCGACTACCTCCTTGATGGCGCGGCGACCATCCCGAGAGAACAAGGGATTTTCCTCGGAACAACGTACCGCATGCATCCGGACGTCTGCAGATTCATCTCCGACACCGTGTACGACGGCCGTCTGAATTCGGCTGGCGACACGGACCGGCGCGTCGTCCACGCCCCGTTTGAAGGCGCGGCGGAGATGCCCATGACCGGGATTCGCTACGTGCCAGTGCAGCATGACGGCAACGCGCAGTCGAGTGAGGAAGAGGTCCTGAAGGTTGTCAGCCTTGTGACCGACCTGCTCAAGGGAACGCGTGATGACGGGACGCAGATGGTCCCGATGACGCTCGACGACATCCTTATCGTGGCGCCCTATAACGTTCAAGTCAACGAGCTCAGGCGCGCACTGCCGGACGGTGCGCGAGTGGGGACGGTCGACAAGTTTCAGGGGCAGGAAGCACATGTGGTCATCCTGTCGATGGCGACTTCAAACGCCGACTACTTGCCGCGCGATATCGAGTTCCTCTTCAGCAAGAACCGCCTGAACGTCGCGATTTCCCGCGCCAAAGCTTTGGCCGTTGTGGTCGCAAGCCCTGACCTCCTGAGTGTGCCGTGCTCGAAGCCGGAGCAGATGGCGCTCGTCAACACGCTCTGTGCGTTGGTGCATTGCGCTCGTGAGCAGGCCGCGGTGCGCCCTGCGTTACGCGGAGAAATTGCAGTCTGAAGGTTCGAGCAAGAGGGGACAAAAAATGTCCCTTTCAAAGTGCAATATCGGGCCGTCTCGACTTCCGGAGTCTTGTATTGTACGAACGCTTCCTTCTGTTGTGCGCCGAGCTCAATCTGCCGCCTTGCGCCGGCGGTTGCCATCAGGAATTCTTCGTCGAGCTGCAGGCGCGGATGGAAAGAAAGGCGGCGCGCCTGCAGGCTTTGTTGCCGGGATTGTCCTGGGCGAGCAGTCTTGACGCAATCAGCCGCGCGAGCGTCATGTTGAGCTGGGCGCGCACGCTCGACACCTTCCGGCGAACCGATACTCAGGCCGAGCTTGAAGAGTCAGCGTGGGAGCTGACCGACCTGCTGCCCGCGTGCTTCGAGCCAGGGAAAGCGGAGATGCCGCTTTCAGTCGTGCCGCGGGTATGCGTCCGGACGTTCGCGGAACGCCTGCAGGAAGCGTTGCGCCTGGACGCGCCACACGCGTTCCACGTTGCAGCGGAACTGTTTGGTGCCCGCGACTGGGTGTCGCTTGCGGGGAGGAAGCCGTTTTTGCCTATTGCGGAGCCGCTGTACACGTATCGGACGGTTAGCGCGGAAAATCTGCCTGAGCTCTCTGCGCATCTCGCTGCGCGCTTGCCGCTGCAATCACCCGCACAGCGGCCATACGCGGCACTCGAGCCTTGCAACGCCGCGCGACAAGCCGATGCTGAGTTCGAAGCCCTTACTCTATTTCGCCAGCCGGTGTTTGCACTCGACTACGCGCAAAGCGAAAGTGTCGACCACCCGTCGCTCTTATGCGCCGCATCGGTCGCAGCGACTTTGCGGGTCGAGAACGGCGAATTCGAGGTTGCCGAGTGGAAGGCAAGAATGGCTCTCGAGGCACTCGACCTGGAGTATCCGGCGGACTGCCAGCTGCCGCTTGCGCCCGGCGAAAAAGCTCATCTTTATTACGTGCGTCTTCGCGCTGCGCGATACGCGGCGTTACTGCATTCAGGCAACACGGCCGAAGCAATCGTTGAGTGGAGCATCTTGATGTCACGCGGGCGCGAATACCAGCAGGAAATCTTTCGAATTCTTCGCGAGGTCGCGCCGCACGGGGCAAGACCGCAGCACCGCTCAGCGCTGCGGCTTGTGAGCTGAAACCGACGTCGTAGTTCGCAAGGCACAGGTCGGACTCGGCCTGTAGCGCGCACTTAGGCCTCGGTTTCACCCCAGACTTCTTGCGAGTACGCCTCGGCCCACTCAATGGCTGACGCCAAAGCCGCGTCGTAGGTGTCGGCGTACAGCCATACGCTTCGAACACGCGCTCCAGACCAGTGATATTCGCGATTGCCGGCAACGAAGAACTCCGGCTGGCGAGCCTTAACCAGCCAGCCGAACGGCCCGTCAGCCGCTTCGACTGACTCCAGAATTGCATTCTCGAGAGTAGGGCCGTCGATGACACCGGCCGCCCTGCGAAGCCATGCCTGCTTGGACAGGACCTCAATTACCTCTCGGAAGTCGGACATGAGCGCCGCGCGTATCGCGTCGGGGAGGACTTCATGCGAAGCCATAGCGTCCAGATGAACGATGTGCTCTAGACGCAAGGACAGCCGCTTCAAGTCTTGGCTAAGGCTGGTCAAAGTGAACAAGCAACTCTCCGTTTTGTTTGGATGTCTGCATCCTATGCGACGCAGGGGACGTTCTTTGTCCACAGCGCTGAGTTCAATTCGGATGGTGCCAATTATGAACGATACTGGCGCATTGTCATGAAGGGGACCGTCCTTGGGGATGGATTCGCTTCAGTGCTGTCTGGGACGCTGCAGTGTAAGCGATGAGCTGAGGCGATAGTGGTCATGCTTAAAAGCATTCGGTCGGCTCTCTCAATTCGCCCAAGTTTGGATATTTTCACGTAGAGACTTGACTCTCCAGCGGTGAGATGTTTGGCATATACGTGATTGATTTTTCTAAGCTTTTTATTGACGAATGAGGGTTCAGCCTCTTTAACATTCTCCCCGACCTGATTAGAATCGGTCGAAATTATGAGCCGGCCTCGCAGCTACCTGAAGGGCGGATGACGGGGCCAAATTCGGGGAGATGCACAGTGAAACTTTTGCACACGGCCGATTGGCAAATCGGCGAGGCCTTTGGTCAGTTCGAAATAGACGAAGCGACCCTGCTCGGAGCGGCAAGAATCGAATCGGTCAAAACCGTCGCGAAACTCGCGGCAGAACGCGCGGTAGATATCGTTGTTGTTGCTGGCGATGTCTTCGACCAGCAGGACGTTCAGGACCACATTGTCCGACGGATGTTCGACGCAATGGGAGCTTACGCGGGGAGGTGGGTTTTGATTCCCGGCAACCACGACGCTGCGAAGGTCGAAAGCGTTTGGACGAGGGCGGCCAAGCTCAAGTGCATTCCACAAAACGTCATTGTGGCGACCAAGCCGCAAACGCTCTTGTTCCATGACCTGAAACTGGCGTTGCTGTGCGCGCCGCTTGTTCAGCAGAACACGTTCGAGGACACGACCGAATTCTTCGATGCTGAAGAGTCACCTGAGGGCTATTGTCGTGTTGGCCTGGCGCATGGCTCGATGCAGGGCGTTCTAGCCGAAGACATCGATTCGCCCAATCCGATTTCGTCAACCCGTGCAGAGACCGCGCGTCTTGACTATCTGGCGTTGGGAGACTGGCACGGCACCAAAGCCATTAACGCACGAACATGGTACGCGGGAACCCACGAACCGGACCGTTTCAAGGACAACGACCGCGGCAACGCGTTAATCGTCACGCTGGGCTCGCCAGGCGTGGCGCCGGAAGTCGAAACCGTCAAAACGGGCAAGTACACCTGGCGACGGCTTGAGCGTGTCGTCTCTCAGCCCACGGATGTTGAATTGCTTGAGGCTGAGCTCGCGGACTGCACGGAAGCACACGTGGTACGCATCGCTGTGAGTGGCACGGTTGACATTTCGACGCGCGAAGCGATTGAAGAAGTCATCAGCAAGCTCCGCGCTCGTAGCGCTGCACTGCGCGTTGAAATCGACCTGACCACGCGCCCATCTCAAGCCGAAATCGCAGCGCTTGGTTCCCAGGGAGGCTACGTTGCAAAGGTAGTGGACAGGCTCAATGCGCTTCAGTCCGACCCATCCCAAGCGAAAGCTGCCGCAGACGCGCTCGCTGCGCTCGCTCAATTCCAAAAGAAGACCAAGGAGGCAGCGTGATTATCGAACGCCTGACCATCGAAGATTTCAAGCAATTTTCGAAGAAAATAGTCCTGGACGACCTGACGCCCGGGCTGAATGTTTTCACGGGAAGGAACGAAGCTGGCAAGAGCACGATTGCGGAAGCAGTTCGCATGCTTTTTCTGCAGCGTATCGTCAAGCTCGACGGCCTGACTCCTTGGGCTAAGCCGGATGCAACTCCGACCATTGAGGCAGTGTTTTCGCATGGCGGCGAACAGTTCACCCTTAGCAAGCAATTTGTTCAGAGAGGCCGCTGTTACCTGAGCGTCGGCTCGAGAGAGCTGGACGGAGATGACGCCGACCAGGAACTGTCTGAGCTGTTTGGCTTTACGCCCGGCAAGGGCGGGCGTGGCGCCTACAAGCCGGAGCAGGCGGGTATCCCCGGCCTTCTCTGGGTGCAGCAGGGCGATTCGTTGCGCATCGCCGAGCGTGCGACGCCTGCAGCGGAATATCTTCGCAGCGCGCTGGGCTCCCTGTCAGGTGGAGAATTGGTTGGCGGGGAAGACCTTCTTATCAAGACCGTAAGCCAAGCACTCAACGAAGTTCGCACCACGAATCCGACGGGAAGAAAGGGGGGAGAGCTGCCGAAAGTCCTCGAAAAACTCGGGGAGCTTAGAGCCGAGCTGGCCGCGCTCGAGCTGCAACGTGCAACGTTCGAAGGCGACCTGAAGACACTCTCAGACCTCCAGCAGATACACGACAAGGATACTGCGGACAAACCTTGGGAGGCGTTGCAGGCACGCGCCGATGAAGCGCGCGCGAAAATCGGCCAGGTCACTGCCGCGCGTGATAAGCGAGACCGGTTGCAACAAGACCTCAAATTCAGTGAGTTGACGCTCTCGACAACGACAGAGAAAGCACGCAGCGCGCAAGCCGCGAAAACAGAGCTTGTCGCGGCCAGAGAGCTGCTGGAGAAAGGCGAAGCCGTTGCAATCGAAGCTGAAGCCTCCTACGCGATGGCGGCTACCGAGGTAGCGGAAGCAAAGACAGCCTACACCCAGGCGGCTGAGGCAGAGGCGGTCGCGAGCGCGGCGCAGACCGCAGAAGAAATGCGTGGTCAGTTGCGTCTTCTATCTGAGCAGGCCAAGGGACTTCGCGCCGCCATTGAGAGTGCGGAGAAAACCAAGACTCAACTCGAAACGCTCATTGAACAAAGAGCCAAAGTCGCCATTGACTCAAAGAGCATCAACAAGCTCAAAAAGGTCACCGACAGCCAAATTCGTCTTCGTGCTCAGTTCGAAGCAGCTTCGACTCGACTCGAGTACCGCTTGAATGCTCCGCTCAAGTTAGACGGTGCATCGCTCGAAGGCACGGGTCAAGTCATCATCGAGTCGGCCACGACGCTGACGCTCGCGGACGAGAGCGAACTCGTTATCGTACCCGCCGGCGTGGCCGACCGGCAAAAGCTCGTCGATGAGATGGCGAAGAATAAGGCGGACGAGACACGTCTTTTGCAGACGATGGGCGTTGCGAATCTGGACGAGGCAGAGGCACGGCTCAAGCAATGGAGTCTGCTGGACAATCAGGTAATAGCTCAACAAGGCATCTTTGACGCTCATGCCCCGAATGGACTGGACAGCTTGAAGGACGCACTCGCGAACTGTGCGGGCGAAGAGGCGGCAACATCAACCCGGTTGGACGCGCTTCCGCCGATGGCCACCGCCATTCCGTTGGCGACGGCTTCCGCGGAGAAGAAACGAGCTACCAACCGGCTCGAGGCTGCGAATAATGAGCTGAACACGGCGACAGAAAATCGCTCACTCACCCGGGGCGCGCTCGACCGTATGCGAGCGACCGTCAAAGTGCAAGCCGCAGAGGTTGAAACACCGGCATTCGCTCAGATGCTGGAGAGGCTGAACAACGAGGTGTATCAGCAAGGTAATGCTGTGAGTCAGGTGACCACCTCGCTCGAAGCGGCGGAGCGTGAGCTGCAGGCGCTGACCCTGGTGAGTCCGGAGAAGGAAGTCCAGACGCTGCTTGAATCGGCACAGAAAGTCGAGAAAAAGTATCACGAGCGCGACCGCCTCATCGTCGGCCTTCGCGCGCGTATCCAGACGGCGGGCGGCAACGGCGTGGGTGAGCGTCTCGCTACGGTCGCGGCGCAAATCGAACTTTTTGAAGCCCGTGAAATGGAGTTTCTAGAACAGGAACGAGCGCTGACCCTTCTTCATGGCTTGTTGCTGGAGGAGCGCAAAAAGGCCATTCAGCAACTGCAGTCGCCACTGACGACTCGCTTGCAGCACTACCTGAAGTGGCTGTTCCCGCAAGCGGGCATGGCCCTTGGGGAGAACCTTCAACCGGTCAGCCTTGCGCGGGCTAATCGGCTCGACGAACTGGGCGCATTGAGCTACGGCACGCAGGAGCAGCTCGGTATTCTTACCCGCTTGGCTTATGCAGACTTGCTGCAACAAGCAGGGCGTCCGACCGTGTTGTTCTTTGATGACGCCGCAGTTCATACGGATTCTGCCCGTCGCGGTGCAATCAAACAAGCCCTGCTCGACGCCTCGACCCGGCATCAAATTTTCCTTTTCACGTGCCATCCCGAGCTCTGGAATGACCTTGGTGTCGAGCAACGCGCACTTGAGGAGTTGAAGGCAGCAGCATAAGCGAACGACACCCAAAACCTCACGGCTTTGCCCGCTTGTCGGGCAGAGCTTTTAGCGCGCTCAGTGGGAGTTGACGGTCGAAAGGACCGCATCACACCGGTTCCATTTCGAGGCGTTGATAGAGCTTGTAGACAGGGGGAGCAGTCATGCAATGTATTGATGAGTTCGGTTTGCGCTTTGACGGCAGGTGTCTGCTCGATATCGAGTGCAAAGACACGTCGAACGAGTCTGTCTATCCGTGTTTGGTCAAAAAAAGAAATGGCTCGGGTGACCTTGTTTTCGATGTGTCGGTTTCTGGTGACAGCAACGACTATAAAGGATATGACCTTCCGGGATTGCTGAGGCTTTTCAAAGAGGGTGCATTTAATCGCGGCGCGCAGATAAGGATGAAACGCCTCAATGGTCGCGACCGTAGCGGCGGTGCTCCAGAAAAAGGAAATATCTCAGAGCGCTTCCGCTTTCTCGTAGCAAACTTGGACGCCCCCAAGCCCCTTACCGCGACATCGGGCAAGTCGGATGACGCTCATCGCAAGGAATTTGCCCTAGACGACTTGGCGGTCTCAGGCGACGATGAGGCGGGTGACCGCGCACTCAGGGTGCGAAACGTGTATCTGCGAAATCCAAAAGTCCGGAAGAGGGTAATCGAGTACGCGAATGGGTTGTGTGAATACTGCCGGCGTCCGGGGTTTTTAAAACTAAGCGGGGAGCGGTATCTTGAGGCTCATCACATCATATCGCTTGCAGACAACGGAGACGATTCGTTCGATAACGTCATCGGGCTGTGCCCAGAGCATCATCGGGAGGCGCACTTCGGTGCGAACGGGGAGGCGCTCGAAGAGAAATTCTTGAAGGTCATTGCGGGCCGACGAAATAAGTGTTGAAGGAGCGAGCCTGCAGGCGCGGTTGTTCACCTGCTGAGGCCTTATGCGTCAGTAAGACCGGAGCGGCCGGGGTCAGGTGGGCTGGCGAACCGGATACTGTCGGCGTTGAGTTGCCCGATGACTAGATTGTCGTCCAGGTGCAGTTCGCAGGGAGGTCTGACACGGGAAACACGCTACACATTTTCGCGACGCCCAACGCCTTCAGGCTGAGGGCGGTACTCCACCACGCATTCAGCGGCTCTTGCTTATTGAAGTAACGGACCCTCAAGCTTCCGTCCGCGTAGGTTATCCACAGCGACACGGGGTCAAGTTGCGTCATTTTGATTTTCATTCGCTGCCGCTCCACCCTGTAGGTCAGAATGCACTTCGATTTTCATATGTGCCGGACACGCGGTCCCATCTCTTCAACGCGGATTGAGTGTAAGCCTCACAAGGGACACGGTTTGTCCGTACCGCTGGGTCTAATACTGTTGTTGGCGTCGGAGAACGATGAATGAGAAAGCTGGCAGCAGTGGTCTTGATAGCAGGCATGCTCGCACAGGGAAGTACAGAAGCGTGCGGCCATAACGAAACCAATCCGGGGAGCAGTCACGTGAGCAAACAGTACATTCGGGACAATCAGTTTCGCGTCATTGGCAGCATCGACACGCTGCCGGACGGGAAGCAACGGGCGTATGACGCGCGTTTCCGTACGGTCGGCACGTACGATTGCCGTGCGGACCGTACTTACGACGCGAGTTTCCGCACTGTGGGCAACGGCAATCAACTTGTTGGCTTAATCTGGCAGGCCGCTGGCAAGTAGGGGTGTGTAGCAGGGTTCAAAACGAACCGCCCCGTAGCGAAGCTATGGGGCGGTCTACGCTCACGAGAGACGAATCGGTCACCTATCCTCTTGCGCACATGAACGCATTCGTGTGCTGACCTGCTCGCCCCGGTGAGGGAAGTCAGTCACGGGTCAGGCGGGCGTTAAGGGAACCTCACAGCGCATTCCGTACTTCGCATCCCACGGTTCAAGCAACCCGAGTTCGTTCAGATTGTCTCGCTCGGCCTCAGGAATAAGCGTGTTTCCTGCACCATCCTTGACATCGAGAATCATGATGCGAAAGTCGTCATGCTTATACCGTTCCCAGGGGTTGTCCGGCGAGCCCGCCGCAGCGCGTCCGGCGCGCGTCAGTGCCTTGTTTTCATCCTCGGTAATCATGCAGTAGAAGCTCGATTTCCAGACGAAATCCCCCGCGGCCTGCTCATCAAGTTGAAGCGCATGACCGAGGGCGCACGTGCGAGGCAGGACGTGCTCGGCGATGAGGCCGTTATTCGTCACTGCGTTGCTCTTGCGCGCAGTTTCCCACGCGTTTACAGACCAGTATCGCCCGGAGTGCCAGCCCTCTCGATAGCTAATCAGGTCGGAGATTCCCTGGAAGAACGTGTCTTGAATGTCCCTCGCCGAAAGCTTGTGGTCCTGGTGACCGCGCCACAACTCTTTGAAAATGCGGTGTGCCGATTCTGCCTTGTTCTGTCGCGAAGGACTCGGAAACCAGCTATGCTGGATGTCGAACGGAAAAGTGGCTTGTTCAAGCGGTGCGAGTGGCATAAATCCCCGAAAATTGATATGGAACTACGGCGAGTTTTTAGGCGTCCGCCCTGACGATGCTTATGTTAAGGCGTGCGGTGCTTATCGGCATTTTCTCATTAAACTTAAGTGCCCAAAAGCATTGAGATGATTTAAAAGTCTTCAGCCCACCGGTCCCAAAAGCCCGGTTCATCGTGATGCGCGTTTGTCATCGCCAGCTCGAGCGGTACAATCCAGAACTTCGCGTCCTCAAAACGCATGGTGCCATCCGGGTATTCGAGGAATTGTTGTACGGCCTGATACACCGGGTCGCTGGTGTCATAGGGGACGTCGATATAAAGCTGGCCAGCGTATGAGCGCATGGTGCACTCCTCGGCGATGTCGCCGCACATCGACCAACCAACCTTGTTCGCATTGAGCCACTCAATGATTTTGCGACGGGTGCATATGTCGGCGCTGGGCACGGGACTCGGCTGCTGGTCGGCCTGAGTGAAGGTCAGATAGAGGACGTCGCGCTGCTTCTCGCGGGCGATGACGTCGATGTCTTTGAGAAGTTGCGGCATGAGATGCTCCTTTTCGGTTGCGAATAGGCTGAAGGCTGGAGCGACGACTCGGCGTGCAAGCCCCGCGCACGGGTCTGTGCCTCCCGGTGCGCATCGTCCGCCCATTCGTGCACTTTGCTGAGCACCTTCTCGTACGAGCGATTGGCAAACCACGCGGTGCGTGTCACGCCCCACGAAGGGCAAAGCGCACCATCCATCACGGTGAATCGCGCCTGCCGAGCCTTCACCAGAAACCCACGAGAGTCCAGTCGCGCCAGACGCGTCAGGCAGCTCTCCAGCTCCTTGACGGTACTGGCTGCGTGCACAACAGGAAACAGGCACAGGCCGCCTCGCGAAAGGGCGTCGCGAATGAAAGGAAAGTCGTCTTTAAGGCGCGCGAGTGCGGGAAGCCGGTCCGCCGCCAGCATCGTATCGAGATGGAGTAATTCGTCAAGGCGCACACTGTTGGCCCGCAGGCGCGCGTTGTATTTGTCGTTTGCGAACATGAGCGCTCTCGGTGATTCATTGCGAAAGTTCATTGTCCTCAAACAAGGGACACTTGATGTCTCTAACGAAGGAATACGGCCGAGGCTCGCGCAACTCTGAAGGGCGGCGCGAAGTCTCACAGATACGTCAGATGTGGGTAATTTCAACTCCTTCTTCCCACAACAGGATGTTCATGATTTCCAGTTCCGCCGCCATGCTTAGCTCGAACGGGAGCTCTTCTGCTCGGCAACGGGCTCGCTGATAGCCGGTTGCGGCCAATTCCCTGTGGTAAATCTCCAAGTAGATATGCCTGAAGTCATATTGGAGGACCTCCCCTGGCTTACAACGGACGGGCTTACGAGCAATCGCGAGATACGTAATGACTTCCGCGTCGTACCCGACTACTCGACGAGCGGCGGCTTCTGTCGAGAGCATCGTGCACTTGATTCGGTCGTACTGGTCATTGAGGTCGAACGGCCACCCCTGCTCGGTAGCGATGTTAATCGAGTCGTGCGGCACCGTTATCGCCGCAAAGATTTTGAGCTTCCGCAAACGTTTCGCGTAGCTATTGACCTTCCGAAAGAACAAGCAGGACTGTTGTTCGTCGAGCTTTTTCAGAGACACCACCAACGGATTGTCGGTAAGAGGCTCAGCGAATGTACGGGGCGTTTTTGCCAAAGTAATCGTCCTGCTTCGTTGTTGTGGCGTCAGGCGCAGCGAGTGCGTTCTCGAACAGCTTTATCGTCTCATCGAGTTTTGTCCGTTGCGTGCGGCCCGTGGTGTGCAGCTGAAACACGCTGAGTGCATGACGGGCGAGCACGTGATTCCAACGTTGGACCGATACGCCATCAGCGCTCGGCGTGAGTTCTCTCGAAAAAAACTCGACCATAAACCCCAACAGAAGGGTGAAAGCAACGGTCGTACCGAACCCGCTGCCGTCTTCTTCAGCCACCGTCCAGCCGGGTCCGAGCAACGCCAAAAGCTCTTCGTTGCCGCCCAGGCCCAACACCAGGGTGTTCGGCGCAACGGGTTCGCTTAGGCGGTTGAGTTGTTGGGCAATTGTTGCCGGGGCAGTTGTACATGGGTTTTGCTCTGCCAACTCCACCCAGGCCGATTTCAACCCGGTCTCAATAACGGCCCGAACGAAGAGCGGCGTGCCGGGAGTCCGGGTTACGCCTCGACTTTTGCTCAGATACACGTCAAAAAGCTCGGCCTGAACGATTACGAAAGCTGCCATCGTGCAGTTTTGGTTCACTCGGGTGCGGGTTCGGCCGCTTCAATCAAAGGGATGATTTCTTCGAGCGGTGTGACGATACGCCGCGACGCCTCTTCAAGAAACCTCGACTGAGGAACATCTGGGACGAACTTCTCGTGCTTCCAACGCGACTCCCATTGCACTGGGTCGGTTCGGTCGAACAGTGGATACATTCGGTCAAACGGCGGCGGCAGGCTTGCTCGCGAGAAATTCTCGGGCGCTTGCATTTGTTGGCTATTCCAGTACATCAACTCGACGCCTTTCCCGTTGTTTCTCGGCTCCTGGTAGACGTAGATGACGTTATGCTCGAAGACGCGATATGCCTTGGCAACCTGTTTTAGCCGAGCCACCGCCTTGACTCTGGCCTCGTCTGAACTCAAGGGAGCGAAGCCCGTCGTAGTTTTTACCTCGATGACGAACGACGCTTTGAACTCGTTACCTGCTACTTTTCGCTTGACGATAATGTCCGACCGGCACTTCTCGTCTCTTCGATGCTCTTCCAGCACAACAGCGAACAATGCCGGGTCGAGCGCGCATCGCAAGTAATACGCCAAAAGGTCTTGAAAAATCTCCGATACCGAGTGGCTCTTACCTCGAGAAAATTTTGCGCGATGGCGCCACGCTGCATATTTGATACGCGCCAGGTCGCAAAACAGTGCTTTGCTCAGCTCCCTCCCTTCCAGGGTGAACGGGAAGGCTGTGGTCGTTTCGAGCGATTCAAATGCGGCGGAGTGGAGGGTGACGAATTTGTGCGCGGGACTGTTTGAATGCATTGTTTTTTTCGTGCTGAAAGACTACTGCGGAACATCGAGCTGAATGTTCCGGCAGGCCCGCGCAAGCGGCCCTGCCGAACGCGCAAGGAGGATGCGTCCTAGCAGGCTGCGTATTGCTGCGCGACCTGCCGGGCGTCGGCCGCCACCTGCTCGCGCAGCCACTGAGGTTCGAGGATTTCGACATCCGGCCCGAACGAGCGCAGCCACCAACGAAATTTCAGGCTGTTGACGACAGTCGCGGTCAGAATCAGACGCTTTTTGTCGTCCCACTCAGGCGGCGCCTGGTCTTCCGAAATGTGCGACTCGAGCAGGTGCTCGCCCGCATAGTTCGAGAACGCGAGGCGCAGCCGGAATGCCTCGCCTTCGACCAGGAACTCGAACGCCTTTTTGGTCTTGACGTACTCACCAAGCTTGAATTCAGCCGGGTAGTTGAAACGCTCTTTGGTGAGCTCGACCTCCGCAATGCGGTCAAGCCGGAGCGCCGGACGCAGCCACTCGAGCTTGCCTTTAGCGGGGTCGGGCGGAAAATCCATCTCCTGCACGACCACGTACATCAGGCCGGCGGATTCTACGAGCGCGAGCGGCGCGACGCGCTTCCATTCCGGCTTCGTTTTCTCGCGTTTCGTTTTCGCCGAGTGATATCGAACCCGAACAATGCGCTCCTGGAACGTAGCATCCTTGATGGCATTGAACACGTCGTCATCGATGCTCGGACGCACGAGCGGGAAGAGCGCTTCGACGGTTTCAATCTTGTCCAGCCACTTCTTGTGCAACTGGCCACCGTCATGGGCAACCTTAAGCCGCTGACGCGCGGCGTCGAAGAGCCCGTCGACGTCGCCAAGAATTGTTTTGGGCAGCTTCACCTTGGTCAACCGCTCGAGCAGGCTAAAGGCGACCGCCTCGGATGCCGGCATATGCTCGGCGGACTTGTAACCAGCTCCGGCGCCCAGCGCGCGCTGCCAATAAATCGGCCGCTTGCCGGGCTCCTCCATCGAGATGACCTTGAACGCTTCTTCGAGTTGGCGCATCTGGCGCAAAACGTACTTCGCGCTCATCTGCTCGTGCCCGTTCTCGAGCAAGCGCGCCCGAATCGCTTGAGTCGACAGCCACGTGCCGTCGGACTTGCTCGGCAGCATAGTCATGATGGATTCGTGGATAACGGCGTTGCGCATGGAATTCCCCGGTGGTCTTTGTTGGTATGTGAGGATTCTATCGTAACTAAGGACACGAAAATGTCCCTTGTTTGCCATCCGGTAGGACTTTTTGTGCGCTTTCCCACGCGTTGGTCCTCAACACGGAAGACCCACGCTGTGTCCTCTGCGTCCGGAGAATGAGTTTCCCGACCGCGAGGGTACTTGATGATGTTTTGCGCGCGACTATTTGCAGGAGATATTGACGGAGAAGTCGCCTGAAGCGGAGAAGGACCGCTCGGCGACGTGTCGCCGTCAAGCGGCGGAGTTTGACCCAAGGGAGGCCGCTGGGCGGTTGCGCCAGCGTAATGTTTCGAGAGCGGCCTGCTCGTGTCTCCAAAGAGGGGCTCGACCTGTACGACATTCCGGCATTCCTGCGTGATTTGCCGAAAGACAACCGCGGCGAAAGACCCGACAAGCGACCAACACCATGACCGAAGAAAAACTCGACAAGGCAACCGACTGGCTGATGCAGGCGGACGGGATACTCATTACCGCCGGCGCGGGCATGGGCGTCGACTCCGGGCTGCCGGACTTTCGCGGCAACCACGGCTTCTGGCGGGAGTATCCGGCGCTTGAGCACCTCGGGTTCTCATTCCGGGAGATGGCCAATCCAGAACGGTTCGAGGAAGCGCCTGAGCTAGCGTGGGGCTTCTACGGGCATCGACTGCAGCTCTACCGCGACACGGTCCCGCACGAGGGCTTCCAGATTCTGCGCGCGTGGGCAGGGCGCATGTCGCGCGGCGCCTTCGTGTTCACGAGCAACGTTGATGGCCAGTTTCAGAAAGCGGGGTTCGCGGAGAACCGGGTCCACGAGGTGCACGGAACCATTCACCAGCTGCAGTGCATCTCCGCCTGCCAGCAGTTGACGTGGCCGGCCGACGGCTTCAACCCTGTCGTAAATCGCGAAACATCCCGTCTTGATAACGCTCCGCCGCGCTGTCCGCACTGTGGTCGGCTCGCGCGGCCGAACATACTGATGTTCTGGGATGCGACGTGGGTCGAGCAACGCGCAGATTTGCAGGAGGCCAGGCTTCGAGCGTGGCTTGCCTCCGTGCCCCGGCCCGTAGTTGTCGAATTGGGAGCAGGCAAGGCATTGCCAACCGTTCGGCGATTCAGCGAGCGGCACGCGCGGCATCGCCTGATTCGTATTAACCTGAGGGAGTGGGTCACGGCGCAGCAGGACGGGCTGGGCTTCGAGGGCGGCGCGCTTTCGACGCTTCAGGCATTAGATGCTGCGCTGAAGGAGGCCGGATGGTCGGACTGAAAAGGCACCAACGACGAATGACTGTGACAAAACAAGAAGCGACGCCGTATGCGGCGAGCGATATATCAGGGTGATGCCCGACTATGGGTCGAATTGCATCCGGGACCGCGGTGGCACCTACGTTGAGACTAACGAACTTCCCGTATCGGCCGCATTGCTGACTCGGCTTGCGCAGTGCGCAGAACGGTACAACATCAATGACGACTTCAAGCCTGAGGGCTGAACGCCAAAACAGGCTGAATTGGGAGAAGTTCAACGCTGAGGGTATCGAAATCGCGTGTGCATTCAAACGCGAGCTGCCTGACTGGGCCGTTGTCTGGTGGGATGAGTGCAAGCTGTCGACGCTCGTCCGGTCGGACGGGGAGCCTCCGGCCCGCCACCTCTTTGAGTTCGAAACCATGGCCGACGGTTCGCTCGGGCCGTCGCCGAACGCCGATTAGAACGCTGCGGTCCCATTGGTATAAAAAGCCGACTTTCGCGCATAATAACGGCGCTGCGTGACCGGTTCAGCGGACCATCACGAAACAGAAAACACTCAGAACGGAATCAAGGAGCGCCCCGGCAAGGCGCGACCGACTTTTGCCCTCAATATGACGACCAATCCTCCGGACCTGACCAGTCTTCACGGCTATCGCTTGGACATACACTTCGACATTTTCGCTGCGGAAGGCGCAACCTACGTTGCGCGAGTCCTCATGGTGAGGCGGGGCGATGGCGGGAAAAATTCGCCGCTTGAAAAATTTTTCCGCGACGAGCATTTGCGGGAGATTGCGCGTCGGCCCGGCGTCTACATCCTGGTGGGCACGGATGAAGAAAATCGCCCTGCAGTGTACGTCGGTCAAAGCGAACATGTCAGCCATCGTCTGGATGCACACAATAAAAGTGTGCTCGCCAACAAAATCCCTCGTCGAATGCATCAGTGGCACACGGCCTTTGTTTGCAATACGTTCAATCACTTTATGCATGACAACCGCTTCGCCGTAGAGAAGCATCTGTATCACAGGGCCAAGGCATCGAACAAATATCAAGTCAGGAACAAGCAGTTTGGCCCGCTGATGACCAGCCCCTATAGGGCCGATGAATGCAGCCTTGTGGTGGCTCAGTTCGAAAGATTGCTGTCATTCTTCGGTTTTTCGTTCTAGTCAGCGAGGGCGAACTGCACAGGTAGGCGGTTGCCCAATTTTTGAGCCGCACTTAGGAAGGACGGACTATGTCCCACGTGGGTATTTAGCCTTTAGCTCGTCTGCTTAAAGCATGTAACGAGTTGATGTCGGACGGCTCCGTGAAATCGTGTCACGTCGCTGCGGCAAAGGCCTGGTTGATTGTCGGCGTCCGAAAACGTCGTCTCGTCACATTACCATTCCAGAAGTGCGAGCGCGCTTCTCTCGCCAGCAACTTCAATGTCCCTTGTCCAGCTGATAAAGCAAATATTCCGAAAAATCGAGGAAGGCGCATGAAAGGACTGAGTCTGAAGCCAGGTGGTGAGTTGGCGTACTTCCGTTGGGCGGAGGATGAACAGGCGGGGAACGCCGAGTATGTCGCCTGCGACGTGACCGGCAGTGCAGTAGCCTATTTGATGGAACCGGTCCGCTTCGAGGGCGACATTCATGTACGCGACCTTTTCTCGCTCCTCGAGCGTAACCCTGCACTGGTTGAAGTGTTTAGCCGGGCTTATGCAGCCGAGTATCTGCAAGAGTCGAAGAGGGGCGACGCTCGGGCGAATACGGGGGAATACGACCCGAACGACATCGAATACCTGGAATTGTTCTTCGACTGGAAGAAAGACCCGGTAACGGGCGAACTCAGCGGGGTGCATAAGCTGTGGGTCGCGGGTATCGGCTACGAACTGCGGGACGATATCGTGGAGGACGGATATCTCCTGTATGCAGCGGGTAGCCGCATCGGGTGGGCCATCAAGTTCTCACCGGTCGGACATCTCCTGAACTATCCGTTGCGTTTTAATCCGCAGGTGGACGTCGTCGACGATGATGACGTCACACACACCATAGAGACTGTCCGGGTGCCGCTGCCGACGCTCGGACAGGTGATTCACGCGGTGATGTGGGAGCTGTCATGGGGCGGCAATCCGCAGGAGACGGAGGCGTTCGTCGAAACGCTTCACGCGGCCTCTGATGAAGCGAGTCTGTCTGAGCCAATGCGTGCGCAAGACCTTATCGATTTGTTGGCGAAACCGGACGAGAAATAGCGCGCTGTTGCGCGAAGGCGCCCGTATACGGAAGCTGCGTATTGAGGTCAACCCATGTCCCTCTCGCGTGCTGAAATATGCACCGTCCGCGCCAAAATCGGGTGGCTCGGGAGCCGCCGACAGGCTGAATGAACGGGACAACAATCAGACGATGCACCGAGGACATTGATGGTCGCCATTGTTGAAGTACTTGCCGGCAAGGAGCCCCGTTCGGGCTCTACCATGCCACGCGCACGCCCCTGTCCGTGCTGCAAGCAAAGGGACTGAGAGCAAACTCATTGGCGGAGTATGCCGTTCACTGGCTCATCGAGCGGCTCAGCACGCGGCTTTCGCCGCTGCTGGAGGCGGCCACGCGCCGCCACCGTCGTTGCCACGAACCTGAATGCCCGCCGGAGCTTAGTCTGGCGGAGCAGCTCGCCATCGCACCCACTCACTACAGCGCCGTACTGCTGGCCCTCACGCTGGAGGATGCACGGCTTGGCATGGACGACGCCTCGGAGCCTAACCGTAAGGCGCGCGCGCTGTTACAGTTTGCCGAGTGCCATGCGCCGGACGTCGTTGAAGCGATGGAGCGGTCAGACGGCCGCGATTTCGCCCATGCACTGGAAGAACTCGAGGTGCAATCGGACGAGCCGTGGCATTTGCTGCGGATGCGTCGGAAGCCGCCCGAGGAGGAGGGATATTTTGCGTTCCTTTCCCGACCGTGGCTCGAAGTCAACGGGCTGGCGCGCTCATACGACCGTGGTCCCGATTTGAGGCCGGAAGCGCGTGCCATCTGGTTCAATGGAACGGTCCCTTTCGATTGTCTTGAGATTATGCCCGTACCCTCTGATTGGGCCATCGGCTAACGGTAGCGGACAGGACGCGCCGCACACGAAAGACGAACAACGCTCTCACCGTGCATCCGTTCATCTATCCGGGCCGCAAGGGTTGACGCGGACAGCGGCGGGCAGGCGCGGTACCTCCCGTCGATGCGCGAGTGAAGGCCAAGCGAGACAGGCGGCGCGTGCATTTCTTGGAATTCCAGTCCGGCGCGGTCGACGCAAGATGGGCCGTGGAGGCGCCAAGAGTCTTTCCTGACTGAAACCTTCGCTATCGCGGGAAGAGCACCGCATTGAGCTTCTTCCAGGTTTGCTCGCTCGGCAGCGTTGCGTTGCTGTGCGTCGCGTTCTCATACCGAGAGGGCATCACCGCGTGGATACCCGCCTGCCGCGCCAACTCGCCATAGCTCAATCCGGCCGCGAGCCGAGCTTGCCGGAGCCCCTCTCTAAATTTCACATCGGTGATGCTGGGCAACTGTCGTTTGGACTCTAGGATTGCGCCATGAGCGTCGAATTCCGTCCTCCCCACACGCATTTCATTCCCGTCCGCCGTCTTGCCCGCGCGACACAGGTCGTATCCGAGCATGAACAGCGCCGCCTCCAACGCGCGCAGTCCATGGGGCCCCGCACACCAAGCTGCGGTCGCTCGCTCGCGGGCTTCAGCGAGAACCCAGTTCGCCCACACATTGACGCGTGCCCAGGACTTGGAGCCATAGCGCCCACCGTAGAGCTTGCTGAACTGATACGGACCGTCGGACGGGTCACGCAGCTTACCGCCGCCTACCCCATCTCCCCAGAGGAAGGCGAGTGCTTCAGGAACGCCTGCGGGACGCTCATGTTCGGGCAAGCGTTCCAGATACCGCCTCACGAGGAATCCCAGTGCGGCACCGACTCGCCCGTCATAGATGATGTGGCCGGGTAGGGCTAGGGCAAAATACTTGGTCCAGCCGGCATTCATTCTCGGCGCGCCCATTTCGCCATGCGCAACCCTGTCTTGATGGACATCGTTCCCGAAGACCTCAATAGACGGGTTGTCGCCGATGAGCGCCTCGCGTCCCACGCGTAAAGCCTGCACGAGCCCTTCCTTCTGGCGCTTCGCCCAATTCATGTTCGCGCGATAGGCGCGGCGGTCTTCGCCGAAACCCCACTTCATCACTTCGTGCGATGCCTGCAAGGCAAGGTCGAGGCGATGTCCGCCCTGTTCGCCCTCGATGGCCGTTCGGATAGCAGTGCGGGCGACCTCGAGCGCTGTGTAAGTTTGGTCGAAGTCCTTGCCGTCCCACCAGTACATGGCGAAAAGGTCTTTAAGGGTACGCGCGAATACGATGTGCACGGGCCCTCCGCCATCCCGGTTCTTGGTGTCGCCAGGAAACCGGTCGGTGAAGCCCGCGTAAAGCTGGCTCTTTGAAAACCCGACCGAAACCGCGAGCGGAACTGCTCCGGTGATGAGTTCCGACAGGAACGTGACAAAGCCTGCGACGTAGGGCTCGTGAAGGTAGGCGGAGCGATTCATGACAGTAGACTTCCGATGTAAAAGGCAATGTCTCGGGGCGGTCGTGCGAAGCGAGTACTGCCGCGCGGTCCCCGTTAGACGGCGGCTTCAGGTTGGGACTCGTGGCCACGCTCCTCCAGTTGCAGTCGTAACGTCTCCGTCGACATCCATCTGATTTCGCGTTGATTGGTAGGCAAGACCTTTAATATTGCTTCGTCGAGCGTTCCGCTTCCCCCGTGCATCGTGGCCCTTCTACGGCGTGCATTAATGTCGCCATTGTAGGGCAGGAGGGGACGTCGATTGTCCTGTAGGCAGGCGATAGTGGCTTATCAGCGGGTGACGCTCAAGAAAAGCGGCAGTTGAGCCGACAACCCGGCTTGGACAGTTGGCGTCGAAATCTCGCGTCACCTTAGTATCGATTCAGTCAAGGAGAACGGAATGGCAGGGAGCGCAACAGCCACCCCCACCGCTGACTGGCCCGACGTCGGCACCATCGAGGTGTTCGAAACGCGGCCAGAAAAAGCGCCTTTCTCGGCCGAGTTCCTGGCCAATAGCATCATCCGCATCAAGTACGGCACGGACCTGAGACATACGAGGCGGATTCCGAGAGAAGTCCTTGAGCGGCTTGCGACCAGGTTACGCGGCCAACGTGTACCACCCTCTGGCGAGGGGAGTGTCCACGAATATCTTGCTGACCGAAGACACGAGACGTTCCTTAGCGAAACGCGCCTGGCGTCGTACGTGTGCCCGCTTCTCGTGTACCTCGACTTCGCCGCGCATGATGGCGATGACCTACGCTTTCACTGATACAACAAGGAGAACCGCATGCGACTTCCGATAAAGACGGACCTCGCGAAGACGGGGGACGGCATCAGTTTTTGCTCAGGTGACTACAGCCTGAATCCGAATCGACGGCTGTACAAATATCACTGGCAGGTTTTTACAGAAGACTCTGAATGGGAGGGCATGGAATTCTTTGAGAATGCGTCGCGGCTCTCGATTGCCGGCTACATGGAACGGGTCAAGCAGCTCAAGCGCGAAGGGAAGGCGGCCTTTGTCTACAACACCAAGCAACTACGTGAAGGGCACGGGCTGCCGGTTGACATGAATCATCCGCGTTGGAAAGGCGCGATTCTCGCGCCGTCCCTGGCGGACGATACGGACCCGGAATACGACGGATATAAGTAAATAGGCCCAACGAGCCACTGGGACGCGGAGAACGGGATGACGAATGTCTCCATCCTGCGTTTCATCGCAAGGAGCGCTCACGTGTCAGCAGGCGGCGCGAGCGAAATTTCGCATTTAGTATGGGGTGCAGACTCTCTGCGCTTTGCAAAGAATAGAAGGCATGTCAACGGCCCGCGAACGAATCAGGTCCTCTGACTCAAAAGCTTGTCTCCGCAGACTCGCACGCAAAGACATCCGATGCCGCGGTCGCGCAAGAACATCAATGTTTCCGTTTCGGAACTTACCCGCTCGTACGAACGCTTCTGCCTGCTGGACGCATGCATCTGTCTCTATTCTCCTAACCCTCTTCGAGAAAGTTCCGCCGGCGTGGCGTAGCATATACAAGACTGCGCCGCTGGGCGCTTGGAAGCGACTTTGAATACAGAGCACATGGAACCAGTTGAAAGAAGTGCGGAGGCCGCAGCGGTTTCGCGTGTCGCAGAGGCTGCTCGGGAAGTTCAGATTGCATCGGCTACCCTTGAGAAGCACTTCCATAGCTACAAAGATGTCGCGGCGCCGACCCTGTTGCTCGCAAGGCTGACAGCCGCGATGTTCGAGTTGCAGGCTGCGCGGGACGAATTTGACGCGCTCCTTGGCACGACAGGTTCATCAGGCAGCGGCGAGACCCGCAATCGGACGGACGCGCAGCGTGTGCGCTGAGCGCGACGACAAAAGTAACGACAAGCGTGTTTGTCTCACATCTCGGCAGGCACCACTCTCCGAAATGCTCCGTTTCAACATGTGGCTTGAGACCACAAGCTGCGAAGCGCTATATTGTCCGTGCGTTCTTGCATGGAGCGCGCCCTCTCTTGTCCCGCCGTTCGCGGCGGGATTTTTATCATCAGAGCGTGCTTGCGGTCAGCTCGATTGACGCACGAAGGGATTGATTGGCCGCACCTTGTCTCTGTCTTCGCTCAAGCATCTGAACCTTGGCCCAATCTGCCGACATTGCTTCCAGCGCCCGCACTACGTTTGATTCCAACGGTTGCAGCCCGGCGTCTCCGCTGAAATTTGATTTGAACGCAGTGTGGAAGCCATATTGAAGAAGGCCAGAGACCTCTTGGATACGCTCCGGTGTACCGGAATCCTCGAACATCACGGACTTGCTCGAGAACGGGTCGTAGTAGATGACGTTCGGATGGTCGGCATTCACGGCAACCTTGGGTTCGTCGCTCACGAGTAGTGAGCCGACCAACTGCACGGCTCCTTTCATGCCCCTAGGGGTTTTGAAGACCCAGACACGACTTGGCAGCCTCGCTTTGAGTTCAAGAATCTTGGGGCTGTTAAAAGCGAAGTAGCCGACGCGACCGCTTTTCAAGTCTTGCTCGAGTTTTTGCCAGTAGTAGAAAATATCCATTCCTTGCCCGTCCACCCTGGTCGGTTGTAGTCATATGCGACGACGTAATGGTACCAACAGCGTGCTTCGAGCCCGAAGAGGAGATTTCAGATTCGTCGCGCATACCCCGTACTTATCGTGAGTGACCGAGTCCCGGCGACTAGCAGGGTTGGGCGCCTCTCTCTCCGACAGACACGGCCGGAATGTTTCAACGTGACCAACAGAAGCTTTGTCGTGTGTCGCAATCAATCACACACGTCGCCGCCGCGGCTTGACATCCTAGAAAGGAGATATCCAGAATTGTTCCATGTAAACATGAAGTTAGGCCGTCGGTAGTGTCGGAGCTGCGCTTGGCACAGAATGTGGATATGGCTAAGCGAGCGTAAATTCGAACCGCTCAATCAAAATCCGTCCCTTGCCCCACACTACTTTTAGGGTGAATCGAAATGAGCACACTGACTATTGTTGACCTGCATCACGAGGAAGAACTGTCTCGTACTGAGATGGCCCGCGTTGTCGGTGGGCATGATGTGGAAAAAGAAAAAGCGCTCGTTGAACTCTACGGCGTTATCAACTCGATGAACACTTTGGAGAACACGCCCGACCCGGCTCCCGGTCACGTGTCGATGAAACTGTAACTATCGAGCCTTGAGAAGGCATGGGCCTATTTCTTCGAGGAAATGCGTCCCGCGTGGCGTAGCGTCTGCACCGCTACGTCACGTGGCGCTTGCACGCGAAGTTGCACGGCGAAGGCATGAACCCGGGGAAAAACATGAAACCGGCAAATTTAGGAACCGATGGCTTTTGTGGCTAGTCCTCAAACGGGTTGCTAGCGTCTTTCGTTTCGGTACTGAGGTTGTACTCCGCGCGCGCAGCTTTGAGCACGCGCTCGATGTCACGCTCGAAGCCGACTGCGTTCCCGAAGTTGGTCATGTTCCAGTTGCAGCCTGTTTTATCCGGCTCTTGCATCAGGGGCCGCGGCACACGAATCTTCACTCCGTCCTCGACGACTTCTTGCAGTCGATGAATGCGACGGTCGACCTCTTGCTGAAGCCGCGAAGCATTAAGTGTCTTGCGTATCACCCGAGTCTCCTTCGAGAATCTAAGCCAGTCTAGCGCATTGGCGGTGTTCCGCGACCCAGGGTCGATATGCGGCTTGCCTTCAGAAATCACTCGATTGGTGGGTCAAGGGGCATCGCCAAATCAAAGCGCGGGAATTACGGTGTCGCGGCAGCCAATGGCTCGACCTCGATGCGCTGGCACCGATACCAACACCTTCGTTCGCCCGATGCGTCGTTACGCTGCAAGCCGGTGCTCATAGTACGGCCTGTCTCTATCATCAAGAATCGCATACATTGCCTTCAAATCCGAAGCTTCTGGGTTCAACCACGCTTCGATATTTTCAGGTTTGATTGGGACGATGCATCTGTCGTGGCCCGCAGCTTCAACTTCGGCCGGCGGTTCGTCGGTGATTGCGGCGAACGATAGCAGGTCGGGTTGCCCTGGCGCGGTCCATTTCGACCATAGGCAAGCAACGTGCATCAGTTGGCCGTTGTTCGGACGAAACTCGAGGACGACATTCTCGTCTTTCTCATGAGTCTCCAGCAACGTGCCTTCCATCTTTGCTTTGCTGACGTTCTCGTAGAAGACATCAACAAGTATCACGCCATGCGTGTAGCCGAAACACGGCTTCCAGAATCCTTCGAGGTTGTCGCGTCGTGCGTTGTAGGTGCCTGGATACTTCACGTCGTAGTTCGCCGGTTTGCCAGCAATTCGGCACTGGTATCGCATCGGCTTGACCACGTACTTGCCGTTCTCCATGACAAGCACAGGTGCGTAGGTTCCAGGAAAAATTCGTGAGTCGCGTGGCTTCGCCTCGGTTCGGTTGATGTCCTCGAGGCGCGCGCAGCGACGTGTCAATTTTGTCTGCCGCGATGCGCTTACTCTCCGTTGCGGCCTTGGTCACCTTGGTCTGCAGCGTTCGCTCAGCGTCCGCGAGGCGAGTCCGTTGTTTGAAAAGCTCCTGCTCAAGCTTGGTCGTTTGCTCCGCGTTGAACCGGTCGATAGACGCTTTGATTTGTCGCTCTTCATCTGTTTGCGGGTCGCGAAAACTGTCGTCGACCGCCTTCGGAATCTTTGCTCTGCTGCCCTCGGCTCGTTCGAAGTAGAGTCGCGCAAATTCTTCGATGTCCATGTGCGCGCCGAAGGTCTTCACGTACTTGCGATAGTCCGCTTGAATTTGGGCCGAATAACACATGCGTGGTCTTCCTTGGTTGATTAGCTGGCTGGCCAGCTCAGAGCGATTCCTTGCACAGCTTCATCATCTTCTGGACCACCGTGCTTGCTCGATTGAGCGTCATCTCGCCGGTGAACAGTGCCGGCACGTCGCACTGCCGAACCGCGATGCCGGCGTCCTGCAACTCGCGCTTTGCAATCTTCAGCGCAAGCTGCCCGAGGAGCACTCGGTCGAGCCAGTCCATCGCCGCGGCGGTTCGCGCGAGCCAGATTCGACAGCTCTCGACAAGATGGTCGATTCGCCACTCATACGTCAGCGTGTGTGACGCAGCGACGGTTGCGACCAGGAAGCACAGAAGGTCGGCGCGCGCGCCTGGAAGGTCATCAATATCGAGTTTGCCCATTGTTCCAATTGCTCATTCCGCTGTTTCGTTCAAGGCTTTGGTTCATCTGACTACTGCTGCGGACGACGCGGCGAGATTCAACCGTATTGCGCCTGCCCAATCACCCGCGCTGACTGCATCGCACACCTGTTCCGACGCATGAGCCGTCGCAACTCTTGCAGTAGTGCCGGTCGCGCACGCTGCCGTCGACCGCCCAGCGATTGAAATCGTCAACAGGTTTCGTGTCGACCGTTCGGCCAGCTTCCTGCGCGAAAAAGGTCGGCTCTCCGGCCTTGCCACGTGCGACGGCCTCGTCAAGGGTCGCATCGCCGAAGGCCTCACGCAGATTCGACACGAAATCGGCAATCTCCGGCATCGGGTGATTTCGAACAAGCATATCCAATCGCGTCTCCTATGACGACCTAAAAGGGGCAATTCACTGCTTCGGATTTTGAGGTACGATACTGTATAAATATACAGTGCTTTCGTAAAATGGCTGCCTTGCCCCAACACATCGAGTCGATTCATCCGAGCCTCTGGCGCGGGTCTCAGCTCGCCCGTGCGTACGGCAAGACGGTCGATACGGGGTATGCGGCGCTGAGCGCCGAGCTGCCCGGCGGCGGCTGGCCAGTGGGAGCGTTGGTGGAGTTGCTCGTCCAGCAACCGGGGATAGGCGAGATGCGGTTGTTGAGGCCAGCGCTCTCCGAATTGAGCGCACGACCAGTGGTGCTTTTGCAGGCACCGCACGTTCCTAATGCCTTGGCGTTTTCGTTTCTCGGGCTGCCGATGAACGAGCTGATGAGACTGCGAGCGCCGAAAACGGCGGACGCGCTCTGGTGCGCCGAGCGCGTGCTTCAGGCCAAAACCTGCGGCGCCCTCGTGTTTTGGCAGCAGCACATCCGGGCCTGTCTCTTATACACATCTC
>LRBF01000262.1 GCA_001580565.1 Caballeronia megalochromosomata
GCAAAAAACATAAGTTACGCGTGATTGCTCGTCGGAAGCGTCAGATGTGTATAAGAGACAGGCGTAGCGCTGTGCCGGAGCAATTTCGTGCTGAACCCGCGCGCTAAAACAACTAGCTCGTCAGACCGTGCGCGGTCCAAGCCGTGTTCTGCTTGTGGGGGCACTCGCTACTGCCGGGCCATTCAGCCAATCGCCTGTGCCGCGGCCGGTGTGAGGCACTTTGGATGGGAAAGCTGCTTTCTTTGCCTACTTTCTTTGCAGCAGCAAAGAAAGTAGGTGCCGCCCCGCACAGGGGCAGTGCTAATAGACCGACACGCTAACGGGATCTGGCAAAAGCCCGAAATCAATCCCCGTCCCGCGCGGAAATACCAAACTGCCGCAACTTGTGATAAAGCGTCTTCCGCGGCATGCCAAGCGCCTCACTCGCCGCCCCGACATTCCCATTGTGCCGCCGCACCATATCCTCAATCAAAACGCGCTCGATATACGCGAGCTGCTCGCCGAGCGGAGCGCCCCCCCGCGGCCGATCATCGGAAGGAATCAACTGATCGCCAGAAAGACCGAGCACGAAACGATCAGCCACGTTCTGCAGTTCACGCACGTTCCCCGGCCATTGATGCGCCGTCAACTCGGACACCTGCGCAGCCGTGACCGTCGGGGCATCCTGTCCAAAGCGCTGCGCCGCCGCGAGCACGAAATGCTCGAAGAGCAGCGGCACATCCTCTCGACGTTCGCGCAAAGGCGGCAGGTCGATCAGCGCGACATTCAGCCGATACAGCAGGTCCGCGCGAAACCGTCCCTCGGACGAGAGCAGGGCAAGGTCGGCCTTGGAAGCCGCGACCACCCGGCAGTCCACGGCAATCGATTCATTGGTGCCGAGCCGTTCCACACGCCGCTCCTGCAACACGCGCAGCAGTTTGATCTGCAACGCGACCGGCATGGTTTCGATCTCGTCGAGAAAGAGCGTGCCGCCATCGCTCCACTCGATCTTGCCGATGCGGTTCTTCGTCGCCCCGGTGAACGCGCCGGCCTCGTGTCCGAAAAGCTCGCTCTCGAAGAGCTGCTCGGGCAAGCCGCCGCAATTGAGCGCGACGAAGTGATGCTCGCGCCGCCGGCCATAGTCATGCAACGCCCGCGCGATGAGCTCCTTGCCCGTTCCCGTCTCGCCCGTAATGAGCACGGACACGGACGTGTCCGCGAGCCGCAGGATCTTCTTGCGCACCTCGGCGATGGCCGGCGACTTGCCGAGCACGAGCGCCTCGATGCCGCGCCCGCTCTGCAGCGCGGCGCGCAGGCCTTCGACCTCCAGCGTGAGCCGGCGCTTCTCGACCGCCCGCGCGACGCGTCCGGCAATGTGCTCGGACGAGAACGGCTTCTCGATGAAATCGTATGCACCCACGCGCATCGCGCCGACGGCCGTCGAAATGTCGGCATGGCCGCTGATGAGCACCACGGGAATCTGCGCATCCACCTTGAGCACATGTTCGAGCAACTGCATGCCATCCATGCCCGGCATGCGCAGATCCGAAACGAACACGACGGGCGCGCCAGGCACGGCCGCGGCCAGCGCGCTCGCCGCCGACGCGTGCGATTCCACCGTAAAGCCCGCGAGCGCCACCGCCTGTTCGACGCCGATGCGCACGTCCTCGTCGTCCTCGACGATCACCACGCGGATGTCAGCGCTCGTCTGCCGGTTCAAGCTGTTATTCACTGTCTGCGCTCCCGCCGTTCGCCGCTACGAATTCGATGGTGAATTGTGCGCCACCGCCTTCGAGATTGACAGCCGCGATCCGCGCGCCGAAGCCCTCGACGATGCGCGATGTGATCGCGAGTCCGAGGCCGAGGCCATGCCCGCGCGGCTTGGTCGTCACAAACGGCTCGAACAGATGCGCGAGCACGTGCGGCTCGATGCCGGGACCATTGTCGGCGATGAAGAAGGCCACGCGCGCGGGATCATCGGCACGGCTCGCGCCGATGCGGATGCGAGGGCTTTCGCGCCCGGCGAGCGCATCGAGTGCATTGCCGAGCAGGTTGACGATCACCTGCTGCAGACGTCCCGGCTCCGCTTCCACGAGAACGTCCGGCGCGATGTCGATATCGAGTTGCACGCGTTGATCGCGGATACGCGCGTCGTAGATGAGCCGCGCATGCGCGAGCGCGTCGCCGAGCGCAACCGGAACCGTATTCGCCTCGGGCTTGCGCGCGAAGGCCTTCAGTTCCGCCGTGAGCAGCGCCATGTTCTCGACGAGCCTGCCCACGCGTTCGAGATTGGCGATGGCCTGCGCGGGCTGGCCGCGCTCGAAGAACGTGCGCGCGTTATCGCACAGCGTGCGGATGGCCACGAGCGGCTGATTGATTTCGTGCGTGAGACCCGCTGCCATCTGGCCGAGCACGGCGAGCTTGCCGGCGTGCACGACCTCCTGTTGCGAATCGCGCAGCTTTTGCTCCGCGAGCACGCGTTCTTCGATCTCCTCCTGCAACGCCGCGGTGCGCTGCTGCACGGTCGCTTCGAGCCGGTCGTTGGCGCGCTGCAGAGCATCCTGCGCCCTGAGCCGCTCCACGATCACGCGGCGCCGCTGCACGGCATAGAGTCCATAGAGTCCCGCGATCAGGAACGCGCCTGTCACGAACGCGAAGGCGAGTTGTTGCTGACGCCGCGCCGACGAGAGATCGAGGGCCACCATGATCGCGTCGCCCGCTTGTGGCGCGCTGCGCGACATCACGAGATAGCGCCGCTCGCGGCCGGCATGCGCCCAGTCGGGCAGGCGCGCGAACCAGGCGCCGTTGCGCCAGTCGTCGAGCCGTTCGTAGCCGAGCTTGTCGACCTTGCGGCCCGCGTACTGGCGCGATGCCTGGATCTGCTCCTGCTTGTGCGCGGCGATGGGCGCGAGCGCGGTAAACTTCCACGCGGGCACGGTCGAGATCACGACCACGCCGTTGCCGTCGACGACCATGGCGGCTTCGTTCGGCACGCGCCACGCCGATTCGAGCGGATCGACGCTGATCTTGACGGCAGTCGCGCCGAGCACCTTGCCTGCGGCGCGCACCGGGCTCGCGAAGTACAGGCCCGGCTCGCCCGTGTTCGTGCCGATGCCGAAGAAGCGGCCGCTGCCGCCCGAGATCGAATCGGCGAAGTACGGCCGATACGCGACGTTGGTGCCGACGAAGCTCAGCGGCTGATTCCAGTTGCTCGCGGCGATGACGTCGCCATTCAGGTCGATGACATCCACGGCGACGCTGCCCGCGTCCCGGTTGACCGCTTCGAGATAGCCGTTGACGGCGGGAAGCAGCGCGCGCCGCGCGCCGGGCGGCGCTTCGAGCAAGGTCTTGATGCTGTCCTGACGCGAGGCGATCGCGGGGAGGATCTCATAGCGGCCCAGTTCGCTTTTCAGGCTCGCGGCGTACAGATCCAGCCGGTGCGCGCCCGCGTCGGTCAGTGCGTCCAGTCCGCGATGCCAGGCCACCTCCATGGCGGCGGCGGCCGCGGCGAGATAGAGCACCGCGCTTGCCACCACCGCCCACAGGGGAACGCCCAGCATCGTCATACTCGATCATCCGAAATGCGCCAGCACCAGCAAGGTCAGCGTGACGACGATCGCACCGCCGATGCGCGTCGCGATCTGCGCGAAGGGCATCAGTGTCATCCGGTTGGCGGCCGTCAGGATAGCCACGTCGCCGGTGCCGCCCTGGCCGCTGTGGCACGCGTTCACGATCGCGGTGTCGATAGGGTACATCTTCATCAGGCGTCCCACCACGAAGCCCGTGCCCATGAGGGTCGCCACCGTGATCACGATCGTCACGATGTTGGCCACCGTGAACGCCGCCATCAGCTTGTCCCACGGCGTCATCGCCACGCCGATAGCGAACAGCAGCGGATAGGTCACCGCCGTCGAGAAGAACTTGTACACCACGAACGCGCCTTCCTGAAGCTGCGGCGACACCGCCCGCGCGAGCTTCACCAGCACCGCCAGAAACAGCATGGCCACCGGCGCCGGCAGGCCGAACATGTTTCGGCACATCAGGCCGAGGAGATACAGCGTGATCGCCGTGATGCCCGCCGCCGCGATGTGCGTCACGTCGATATTCCCGCTGATCTCTTCTTTCACCGGGTCCATTTCATCCTGCTCGCCGACCTGCAGACGGCCCTGGCCCGTCAGATGCGGATAGCGCCGGCCCAGCATGTCGAGCACGCCGGCTAGCACGATCGCCGTGAGGCTGCCGAGCATCACGGGCGGCAACACCTGTGCGAAGAGTTCGCCCTGCGGCAGATGCGTGATCTCCGAATAGCCGATCGAAAGCGGAATCGCGCCTTCGCCGACACCGCCCGCCATGATCGGCACGACGATATAGAGCAGCGTGTGACGCGCGCCGAGCCCGAGCGCCGTGCCGACCAGCGTGCCCACGATCGCCGCCACGATCGAGCCGGCCGCGAGCGGAATGAAGATCTTGATGAAGCCCTTGATGAGCACGCGCCGGTCCATGCTCAGAATGCTGCCGACGATGATCGAGGCAATGAAGAGATACAGGAAGTTCGTCTGCTTCGTGAACTCGGTCGTCAGATTCAGGATCGGCTTGGGCAGCAGATGATAGTAGGTGAGCGCCGAAGGAATGAAGGTCGCGAAGATCGCCGCCGCGCCGATGTTGCGCACGAGCGGCATGCGCTTGCCGATCTCGGCGCACGTGAAGCCGAAGAACGCGAGCACGGCGATCGCCATCGAGATTTCGCCCGGCACCTTACCCGTCACGGCGAATCCCGTGATCAGCCCGAGCAGCAGCAGGTACACCGGCAGCGGAATGATGCCGATGCGCGTTTCCATCAGCTTCCACCAGCCCTCGGGCCAGAAGCGTTCCTTTTTCGTCGATGCCTGCTGCGCGTCGTCGTGCGGCGCGCTTTGCGATGTGATGTGCACGAATGTCTCCTTGCTGATTATGGCGATGCGTTTGCTGCGATCCGAACGGCGGGCGTGCGTGTCCAGCGCCGCGCCGGGCAGATGGTTCGGGATGCGTGAGGGAAAGCGGATGCGGCCGGCTAGCGCAACAATGCCGATGGGCGCCGAGGCAGTGGCAGGGTCAAGATGTCGTCTCCGTTGATGGCTGGCCCTGAGCCGGAAAGCGTGATCGCGGCGGGGTCTATGCCTATGACAAGGCAAGGGCCGTGCCAGGCGAGACAGCTCATTTCGACATTTCAAGTCGCTGATTTTTATAACTATTTTTTGCGGCGAGGTGTGTCGGGCGCGCGCCGTTCTGAAATTTCAGAATCGGTCGATTTTGATGGCTGAGGTTTCAGCCAGCGAGCCCGAGCCCGATCAACCCTGCGGTATCCTAGAACACGCGCTGTCCACCGAACCCATCACGCAACCGGAGTCCCTGACGCATGACGAGAACCAACGAGTTTCAGCAGCCCATCGGCGAAGCGGTGACCGACTGGAAGCCGCGCGAGCGGCCCGCGCGCATCGGCATCGACGGCACGCATTGCCGCATCGAGCCGCTCGACGTGGATCGCCACGCCGCCGATCTCTTCGAAGCCTATGGACAGGCGCCGGACGGCAGCGACTGGACCTATCTCTTCGTCGGGCCGTTCACGGACTTCGATGCGTTTAGCGACTATCTGACCAAAGCCGCGGCGTCCGCTGATCCGCTTCACTACACCGTCATCGATTCGGCAAGTGGCAAGGCGGTCGGCACGCTCGCACTGATGCGCATCGAGCCCGTGCATGGCGTCATCGAGATGGGCAGCGTCACGTTTTCGCCATTGCTCAAGCAGACGCGCATCTCGACGGAAGCGCAATATCTGCTGATGCGTTACGTTTTCGACGACCTGGGTTATCGACGCTACGAATGGAAGTGCGACAGCCTGAACGCGCCGTCGCGCAAGACCGCGCTTCGGCTCGGCTTCGAGTTCGAGGGCATCTTCAGGCAGGCGATCGTCTACAAGGGACGCAATCGCGATACCGCCTGGTACGCGATCATCGACCGGGACTGGCCGCGCATTCGAGGCGCATTCGAGCGCTGGCTCGCCGATGACAACTTCGACGCGAACGGCCAGCAGCGTGCATCGCTCGCGCAGTTGCGGGAAAACGGCGCGTAGCATGCGCATCGCGCACGGCTCAACGCGCCATCCAGTCGACTTACTTCTTGATGCCGAGCAGTTCGACCTCGAACGTGAGGTCGCTGTTCGGCGGGATCGCGCCCACGCCGCGATCGCCGTAGGCGGTGGCCGCGGGACACGTCAGCTTCGCCTTGCCGCCGACCTTGATCTTCTGCACGCCTTGCGTCCAGCACGGAATCACCCGGTTGAGCGGGAAGGTCGCGGGGCCGCCATGCTTGCTCGAACTGTCGAATTCGGTGCCGTTGGCGAGCGTGCCGCGATAGTTGACGCTCACCACGTCGTCGGCCGCCGGCTGCGGGCCCGTGCCCTGTGTGATGTGCTCGACGACGACGCCCGACGGCAACTTTTCGACGGCGTTTGCGGCGAACGCGCTCGATGCAATGGTCGATGCGGCGAGCAAAGCGATGACTGATTTCATGCGATTACCTCGTTGGACGGAACGGCGATTATATCGGGTGCCTTCCGCCTCAATCCGGCCGCGCCTGCGGGCACTCCGCCTGATACCAGCGGTCGACCTGGCGCTGCGCCGCGATCAGATCATCCGGATAGTACGGGTCGTAAAACTTCGATGGGTCGTAGCCGGCCCGTTCCAGCGCCGCCAGTTCGCTCAGGTTGCGCTCGCGGCTGGGCGGCGCATGGTTCCTGAGCGCGGTGAGATCGCGGCATTGCGTTGCGCTGAGGTTGGCCGCGCCTTGCGGCGATCCGCCGGCGGCACAGCCGGCGAGCGAGATCGCCAACGCGTAGAGCATCGGCCGGAATTTCAATGGTTTGCTCATGTCGCCTGCTCCTTGTGACCCACCGGCATTCTTGCATGCCCGAGGCGTCCATCCGAAGTATCCCTAGTCGGGCCGAAAACGCCGCAGCCTGCGTGCTCTGAACCCGGCGAGGCTTGCCGCAACGCCATTCTTCGCATTCCGCAAATGACGTATTCGCCGGTTCGGCCGTTCTTTTCGAATTGCGTCTGGGTCACTCTTTGTTCCGTCGGCGAGGCCGACGACGATTCTGACTCAGGAGACAAAAGATGACATCGAACCGGTGGGATACGTCCTACGAATGGAAGGCCGTGACGCTGCTTGCGCTTGGATTCGGCCTCGTCGGCCTCGACCGCTGGCTGATCGCGCCGCTCTTTCCAGCGATCATGAAGGACCTGCATCTCACCGCGCAGGACGTCGGCAACTGCATCGGCATACTGGGTCTCTCGTGGGGCGTGTTCGCCGCGCTGATGGGCGGCATCTCCGACAAGATCGGGCGGCGCAAGGTGTTGATACCCGCAATCATCGCATTCTCCCTGTTGTCCGGTTTCTCCGGCGTCGCAGGCGGTCTCGCCAGTCTGCTCGCCGTCCGGGCGCTGATGGGCGTCGCCGAAGGCTCGTTCTGTCCGACGAGCTTCGCCGCGACCGCCGACGCGTCTCATCCGAAGCGGCGCGGCTTCAATCTCGGGCTTCAGCAAAGCGGATTCGCGCTTTTCGGGCTCGCGCTTTCGCCGATCATCGCCACGCAATTGCTCAACGTGGTCTCATGGCGCTGGGTCTTCGCGCTCGTCTCCGTTCCCGGCCTGATTCTCGGGCTGCTGATGTTCTTCGTGATCCGCGAGCCGCGAACGGCCGAGCCGGCGCGCGCGGATCAGCCGGTGCAGACCGCAAAGGGCAGCTGGCGCGATGTGCTGAAGCGTCGCAACATTCCCGTCGCCATGGTCGCGCTGTTCTGTGCGATGACAGGCGTCTTCGTGCTGGGTGCGATGCTGCCGCTCTACCTCACCGAATACCTCGCGCTGGATACGCAGCGCATGGGCATCGTGGTGTCGGCAATCGGTTTCGGCGGCTTCGTCGGCCAGTTTGGTCTGCCGGGGCTCTCCGATCTCGTCGGGCGGCGGCTCGCGAGTATCGTCGGTTTCGCGGGAACGGCGGTCATGCTGTATGTGTTTCGCGGTCTCGGCGCGCAGCCTCTGGTCCTGTTCGTCGTGCTGTTCGTTGCGGCGTTCTTCACGCTGGGTCTCGTGTCGCTGCTCTCCGGACCGGTCGCGACGGAGGCGGCGCCCGTCGGCATGGTGTCGACCGCAATCGGGATCGTGGTGGGCGCCGGCGAGATCTTCGGTGGCGGTGTCGCGCCGGCGCTCGCGGGATTCGTCGCAACACGATTCGGAATCCAGAATATTCTCTGGTTGCCGATCTGCGCGGTGCTGCTCGGTATCGGCGTGAGCCTGCTGCTCGAAGAAACCGCGCCTGCCAAGCTGCGCCGCAATGCGCGGGCGGTCGAGCTCGTCGGCGGCGAACAGCCCGAGTAAGCGCGGCAACCCCGGAGCCACGCGCGCAGCGGATACACTGACATGCTGGACACGATCGAAAGAGACCAGCATGGATCGTTTTCTCAGCATCGAGGCCTTCGTGCGCGTGGCGGAAACCAGCAGTTTCGCAGAGGCGGCGCGGCAGCTCGGGGTGGCCAGTTCGGTGGTCACCACGCGCATCCAGCAGCTAGAAAAATTCCTCAACGTGCCGTTGTTTCACCGCAGCACGCGACATGTGCGGCTTTCCGATGTCGGTGAGGCGTTCTATCGGGACTGCGCGGAAGTGGTGGGGCGCGTCAACGAGCTGACCGACCAGATGCGCGAGTTGCGCGCAACGCCGACCGGGCGGCTCCGCATCCAGATGCTGCCGGGCTTCGCGCTAGGCCACTTCGGCGCATCGCTGGCCGAATTCAATCGGCGGTATCCCGGCATCCAGCTCGACGTGATCGTCAATGACCGGGTCGTGGACCCGATCGAGGAAGGCTTCGACGTCGCGTTTCAGATCTTCCCGCCGATCTCCGAATCCCTGATCGAGCGGCGTCTCTTCACCGTCCGGCGTCTGTTTTGCGCCGCGCCCTCGTACCTGCACGAGCATGGCGCGCCGCGGCATCCGCGTGACTTGCTGGATCACCGGACGGCGCTTTATTCGGGCTATCCGTCGCGCAATCGCTGGACGATGACGCGCGGCGACGAGGTCGTGGAAATCGAACTGCCGGGCATCATCCGCTCCAATTCGGTCCATCTGCTGCATGACTACGCGCTGACGGGCGGCGGAATCGTGTGCCTGCCGACGCTGGTGGCGAGCGCCTCGCTGCTGGATGGGTCGCTCGTGCCGATTCTGGCGGACTATGCGCTCTCACCGATGAACTTCGCAGCCGTCTATCCGGCGACGCAACGGCAGGGGCTCAAGGTGAAGGCGCTGGTCGAGTTCCTTGCCGAGCGACTCGGCCCGGAGCCCGCGTGGGACGTGCCACTCATCGAGCGGGGTTGGGTCAAATAAACATGCAACTAACTGTCTGTCCTTCACACACCCTGTAAAACCGGCAATCAACGACGCTGCGGCCCGAACATCCGCGACAACGCCTTCGCGAGTTCCTTCACGACGGTATCGGCGGTCGGACGATGCAGCAGCGCAATATCCATCGTCTCGATCGCGGGCAGCCCGCTTTTCGTCGTCAACACGACGTGATCCGGCGAAACCGCTCGCGCGGGAAGCAGGCTGATTCCCAGGCCATCGGCGACGGCCGCCTGGATGCCGCTCAGACTCGAACTGATGAAGCTCAGCCGCCAGCGTCGTCCGATGCTTTCGATCGCGTTGGTCATGTCGTCGCGGTACAGCCCGCGCGGCGGGAATGCGACGAGGGGAATCGGATCGAGCTGGAAGGAAGGATTCTTCGCGCTGTCGATCCATCGCAGTTGTTCCGGCCAGGTCGCGACAGCCTCGCGGCTGTTGCGCCGTTGCTTCACGAGGATCAGGTCGAGGTCGCCGCGATCGTAGCTGTTGCTGACGTCGCGGCTCAGTCCGCTCGTCACTTCGAGCTTCACCTGTGGATGCTTGCGATTGAACGCCGCCAGCATATGCGTCGTGGGTCCGCCGACGAAGTCTTCCGGCACGCCGAGACGCACCGTCAGGCCCACGTTCGCGCCCGACAGCGCCTCGATCATTTCATCGTTGAGCGCAAGCATCCGGCGTGCGTAGGCGAGCAGGGTTTCGCCGGCGTCGGTTGGGCGGACGTCGCGGCTGCCACGTTCGAGCAGCTTGTGTCCTGCCATCTCCTCCAGACGACGCACCTTCTGGCTCACCGTCGACTGCGTCGAATGAAGCCGTGCGGAGGCCGCGGTGAAGGTGCCGCAATCGGCCACCATGACGATGGCTTTCAGCAGGTCGAGGTCGAACAGCGGCGTACGTGCTTTGGGAACGTGTTTCATCGACCCAGTTGATCTTCGAATTCGGACTCCGACTTCTATCACGCGTGACCGGCGCTGGCAATCGCACGGCAGCCGCGTTTTTCGGTATTTGGTTTTCGACTGATGTCCATTCGAACATTTAATTTTTGAATACAAGGGGACATGGATAACATCAGCCCGACGTTGATGCGAATGGCCAGCCATCACCCTTCGACGTCAGACAAAAAACTCGAACGCGGGCGCAGAAAAGCCCCGTTACGAGACAAATGCCCGGAGACAAGGATGAAGAAAGCGCAGGTGAACACTTGGAGGACATCGCTCGTGGCGGCCGGCACAGGCATGGTGCTGGCGGGCACGGCGAGCGCGCAGTCCAGCGTGGTGCTGTACGGCATTGTCGATGCCGGCATCACGTACACGAACAACCAGCAAGGCCACTCGGCATGGCAGGCGACGGGCGGTAACGAGTCGGGACCGCGCTGGGGCCTGCTCGGATCGGAAGATCTCGGCGGCGGCCTGAAAGCGAATTTCAAGCTGGAGAATGGCTTCAACGTGATGAACGGCGCGGCCATGCAGGCCGGCCGGATGTTCGGGCGGCAGGCCTGGGTCGGCATGAGCAGCGAGAGACTCGGCGCGGTCACGCTGGGCCGCCAGTACAACACCGTCCAGGATATTCTCGGCTCGATCCAGATCAGCAATACGCTCGCTCAGTATTCGACCCATCCGTTCGACAACGACGACATCAACAACACGTTTCGCACGAACAATGCCGTCAAGTACGTCTCGCCGGTCTTCGCCGGATTGCAGGCGAACGCGATGTACGGCTTTTCGAATTCCACCGGCTTCGCGGCCAACAATAGCTGGAGCGCGGGTCTCAACTACACGCGCGGGCCGCTCAATCTCGGCGCGGCGTACGCGCGCATGAATCAGCCCGCGAGCAGCGCGGTGGGCGCGGTCGCGTCCGACAACTACTACGCGCCGAGCGCCGCGGTCTTCGGAACGCGTCTTGTCGATGCGACGCGCCAGCAGATCTGGGGCGCGGGCGGGACCTACACGTTCGGTCCCGCCACGCTCGGGTTGCTCTACACGGGCACGGACTTCAACATGGCCTCGGGCGGCGCGCTGCGTTTCGGAAACTATGAAGGCAGCGTGCGCTATTCGTTGTCGCCGGCGCTGATCGCGGCCGTCGGTTATACCTACACGCAGGCGTCGCAAGGCGATACGAGTGGGCACTATCATCAGGTCTCGGGCGGTCTCCAGTATCTGTTGTCCAAGCGCACGGACGTCTACGTGAACGGCTTTTATCAGAAGGCGACGGCTGGCATCGGTCATGCATGGATCGACGGCATCGCCGCGCCATCGTCGACGACTTCGCAACTGGCGTTCGTCGCCGGTCTGCGTCAGAAGTTCTGACAGCTCATGCGAGGAACCCCATGAAACTCCGCATTCTTCTTGCCGCGCTGCCGTTCATCGGCCTCTACTCGGGCGGCTCGCTCGCCGCGCACACGCCGCTTCTGTTCGGCGTGCCGTTTCTGCTGGTGTGGAATCTGTTCTGGATGGCGGCGACCGCCGCGATCCTGGCGCTCATCTATTGTCTCGACAGCCGCGACGAAGCGGCTGGCGCGAGCGAACGCGCGGGAGGCACGCAATGAACGCGTCGCTGATCATCATCGTTCTGTTCGCGATCTTCGCGCTGGCCGTGGGACTTTACGCGCGTCGCGGAAAAAAGCAGCTCAGCCTAGAGCAATGGGCGGTCGGCGGACGTGGCTTCGGTTCGCTGCTGACCTTCCTGCTGATGGCGGGCGAGGCCTTCTCGACCTTCTCGTTCCTCGGCGCAAGCGGCTGGACCTACAGCAAGGGCGTGCCGGCGTTCTACATCCTCTCGTACGGCTGCCTCGCGTATGTGCTCGGCTACTGGATGCTGCCCGCCATCTGGCGCTATGCGAAGGATCGCAATCTCGTATCGTTCGCCGACTACTTCGCATCGAAGTACGACAGCCGCGCGATCGGCGTACTCGTATCGATCGTGGCCGTGTTCGCGATGGTGTCGCTCCTGATCATCCAGTTGCGCGGGCTCGGCATCATCGTCTCCGAGATGTCGTATGGCCTGATCTCGCAGAACACCGCGATCTGGATCAGCGCGGTGCTGATGGTCGCGTATATGACCGTCTCGGGCATTCACGGCTCCGCAAGCATCGCGATCTTCAAGGACGTGCTGATCCTCGGCCTCGCGATCTTCCTCGGCACCTACCTGCCGCTGCATTACTTCGGCGGCTTCGGCGAGATGTTCGCGCGTATCGATGCCGTGCATCCGGAACTCCTGCGCATGCCCGAGCGCGGTTTCAATCTGAGCTGGTACAACTCGACACTGCTGCTCACTTCGATCGGCTACTACCTGTATCCGCACGGCTTCACGGCGGTGTACGTGGCGCGCGACGCATCGGCGCTGCGCAAGAACGTGGTGCTGATGCCGATCTATCAGGTGCTCATCGCGTTCCTGTTCCTCGTCGGCTTCGCCGCCGTGCTCACCGTGCACGGGCTCGAAGGCGCGCAAACCGATCTCGCGCTGCTGCGGCTCGTCAAGCAGACGTTTCCGTCGTGGTTCGTGGGCATCGTCGGCGGGGCGGGGCTGCTCACCGCACTGGTGCCGGGTTCGCTCATCATGCTCAATGCATCGACGACGATCGCGCGTAACATCTATCGCGAAGGCTTCGCGCCGCAGGCGAGCGACAGGGACGTGGCGCGCGTCGCCCGTATCGCGCTGCCGCTCTTCACGCTGGTCGTCGTGTTTTTCGTATTGCGCGGCGGAGCCACCTTCGTCGCGCTCGCGATCTTCTCATCGAGCCTGCTCACGCAACTGGTGCCGATGCTCGCGTCGAGTTTTCTGAAGCGGCCGTTCGGCACACGCGAAGCGGCGTTCGGCGGTATCGCGGCAGGCGGCGTCGTGCTCGGGCTGTCGAGCTGGGGCGGCATGACGCTGGCGTCCGCGTTCCCCAACGCGCCGCTCGCGTTCACGTCCATTAACATGGGGCTCGTCGCGCTGTTCGCGAATGCCGTGGTCTTTGTTGCAATCAGCGCCGCGCAGCGCTTGCTGCGCGCACGTATCGACACTGCCGTTGGATCGGCATGACAATCATGACTCGCTCTCTCTATCTCTCCAATGTCCGGCTGGCCGATGGCCAGACGGTTTCCGTCTCAATCGCCGATGGCCGTATCGAGGCGCTCGGCGCGCATGTCGCGGCGCCGCCCGGTGCGAGCGTCGAGAACGGCGCCGGCGCGCTGCTGCTGCCCGGTTTCGTCGAAGGCCACACGCATATCGACAAGAGCAACTGGGGCCGTCCGTGGTATCGCAACGAGGTCGGCCCGCTGCTCACCGACCGCATCAACAACGAACGCGAGTGGCGCAAGACGTCGGGACACGATGCGGGCGCGCAATCGCTCGCGCTGTCGCGCGCATTCGTGCAGGCGGGCACCACGCGTCTGCGCACGCATGTCGATATCGACACCGATGCACGCCTGGGCTATCTCGAAGGCGTGCTCGCGACGCGGGAAACAATGCGCGACACGCTGGAGATGCAGATCGTCGCGTTTCCGCAGTCGGGCATGCTGGTTCGTCCCGGCACGGTCGAACTGCTCGGCAGCGCGCTCGCAGAAGGCGCCGACGTGCTCGGCGCGCTCGATCCCGCGTTGATCGACGGCGATCCCGTGGCATCGCTGAACGCGACCTTCGCGCTTGCGCAACGGCATGGCAAGCCGATCGATATCCATCTGCACGAGCCGGGTGAAGTCGGCGCATTCACGCTGAAGCTGCTGCTGGATCGCGTCGAGGCGATGGGCATGCAGGGCAGGGTGGTCGTCAGCCACGGCTTTTGTCTGGGCGCCTTGCCGGAGTCTCAACGCGATGCGCTGCTCGATCGAATCGCTCATCTGCGCGTGGCGCTGCTGACGAGCGCACCGCCGTCGCGCACGGTTCCGCCGCTCAAGCTGAGCCGCGAGAAGGGCATCACGATGTTCGGCGGCAACGACGGCATTCGCGACACCTGGTCGCCGTATGGCGTTCCCGACATGCTCGAACGGGCGATGCTGATCGGCATGCGCTACGACCTGCGTCGCGACGACGATCTCATGGTCGCATTCGATTGCGTCAGCGAGGCCGCCGCGCGCGGATGCGGTTTCGCCGACTACGGCCTGCGCGCCGGTGCACGTGCGGACCTCGTGCTGGTCGATGCGCAGACCATCGCGCACGCGGTGGTCGCGCGGCCCACGCGCAAGCTCGTGGTGGCGAACGGACGCATCGTTGCGCGTGACGGAGCGCTCGCGTCATGAACGAGCATGAACACGTCGACATACTGATCGAGCACGGCTGCGTAATCACGATGGATCCATCGCGCCGTGTCATCGACGATGGCGCGGTGGCGGTGAAGGGCGGTCGCATCGTCGCCGTCGGCGAAACGAGCGAACTGGCGCGGCGATATCGGGCAGGGCGCGTGATCGATGCGCGCCGCAAGGCCGTGTTGCCCGGCCTGATCGACGCGCACGCCCACGCCGGGCACGCGATGCTCAGAACGATCGGCGGCGCCGACGGCGATGCGTGGACAGCGGCATGCGAGGCGATCTATACGCGCGCGTCGGACGAAGCCTTCTGGGAAACGGAGTCGCATCTCGCAGCGCTCGAGCGTCTGAAGGCGGGCGTGACGACCGGCGTTTCGCTACTGGGAGGCGGCGATTCGATCATGCGCGTCGACGATCCCGTGTACGCGCGGCGTCATTGCGACGCGGTGGTGAGGACGGGCACACGATCGATCGTCGCGGTCGGTCCGTCGCGCCCGCCAGCGCCTCGTGCCTACACACGGCACGGCGCAAACGGCAGCGAAACCCGCGACGTCGATTTCGACCGCATGTTCGACGTGTGCAACGACGTCGTCGATGCGTGTCACGGCGATGCCGATGGCCGTATCCAGATCGCGTTGATGTTGCCCGTGTTCGCGCCGCAGCATTACCCCGACGTCGCGCGCCATGAACACAATTATCGGCGTGAAGCAGAGCGCTATATGTCGATGGCGCGCGAACGGGATTTGAATTTCACGCAGGACGGTCATCGCGCGGGCACGCTCGATTTCGCGCATCGCGAACTGGGACTGCTGAACGCGAGGTCGTTCATGTCGCATGCGATCGATCTGACGGAAGCGGACATCGCGGCGTGCGTGGAAACGGGCGCTTCGATCGTGCACAACCCGAGCGCGATCATGTCGATCATCGGCCGCTGCCCGGTGCCGGAACTGATCGACGCGGGCGTAACGGTGGCGATCGGTTCCGATGGCGCCGCGCCCGATCGCGGTTATGACATGTTCCGCCATATGTGGCAGTGCATGCATTATCATCGGCGGCACTTTCGCGACCCCGATGTTCTTCCGCACGGCAAGGTGCTCGAAATGGTGACGATTGACGCCGCCCGCGCCTTGTCGCTCGATCACGAACTGGGCTCGCTCGAAGCGGGCAAGCAGGCCGACATCATTCTCGTCGATCTCTTCAAGCCGCATCTGATGCCGATGAACATGCCTGTCTATCGCGTCACGTGCTTCGCGAACGCGGGCGACGTATGCATGACGATGGTCGGCGGCAAGATCCTGATGGAGGACTATCGGGTGATGTCGGTCGACGAAGGAGAGATACTCGAACGCGTCTCGCAGGTTGCGGATCGCACGTTCGAGCGCGCGGGCCTGCGTCATTTGCTGGACGCGCCACGCACGTTGTGGGGGAACAGCCACTATTGAAGCCGGACCCTTGCGGCACGCCCGGGCAGCGGGGCGTGCCGCAAACACGCGGAAATCAACGCGGCGCGTTGAGCGTCAGCTTCATATGACGGTTGACGTCCTTGTACAGCAGATAGCGGAAGCGGCTCGGCCCGCCTGCATAACACGCTTGCGGACAGAATGCGCGCAGCCACATGAAATCGCCTGCTTCGACTTCGACCCAGTCCTGATTCAGCCGATAGACCGCCTTGCCTTCCAGCACATACAGGCCGTGTTCCATCACGTGCGTTTCCGCGAACGGGATGACGCCGCCGGGCTGGAACGTGACGATATTCACGTGCATGTCGTGACGCATGTCGCTGCTATCGACGAAGCGCGTCGTCACCCAGCGTCCTTCGGTGCCGGGCATCGGAATCGGCTCGATATCCTGCTCGTTCGTCGCGAAGGCTTCGGGAAGCGGCACGCCATCCACGGCTTCATAGTGCTTGCGGACCCAGTGAAAGCGGGCGGTATCCTTATGACGATTGCGCAGTTGCCAGTTCGTGCCGGGCGGAATGAATGCATAGCCGCCGGTCTTCAGGACGTGCAACGTGCCCTGCAGCGTCACTTCGATTTCGCCTTCGACGACGAAGAGCACGCCTTCGGCCTTCGGATCCTGTTCAGGGTTCTCGCTACCGCCGCCGGACGCCACTTCCATGATGTATTGCGAGAACGTTTCGGCGAACCCCGACAGCGGACGCGCCAGCACCCAGAGACGCGTCTTGTCCCAGAACGGCAGATGACTGGTGACGATATCGCGCATCACGCCCTTGGGAATGACGGCGTACGCTTCAGTGAACATCGCGCGATCGGTCAGCAATTCCGTCTGCGATGGATGACCGCCGTGAGGCGCGTAGTAGGTATTTGACATACACAAGTCTCCGTTAGGGTTCACGCCGTCGTATCGATGACGACGCCGTGGTGGTGTCCGGCTTTACCGGACTCGAATTGCGGGCGGGGCGTATCGCCCCAGAACTTTCCGTTGCGCACGATCGTGCGCTCCGCAGGCACGGCGGCAACGGCGGCGGCCGCACTGGGCGCCTTCACGATGACGAAGGTCGCGTCGTGACCTGCCTTCAATCCGTAAGCATCCTGTCCGAGCACGGCGGCGCCGGCGTCGGTCGCCATGTGCAGCGCGACGAGCAGTTCATCATCAGTATAGAAACCGGAGCGGTAGCCGATCAGCATTGCTCGTTGCAACATGTCGCCGTTGCCGTAGGGCCACCACGCGTCCTGGATGTTGTCGTTGCCGGTGAACACGCGCACGCCCGCCGCGCGCAATCGCAGGATCGGCGGGAACGCGCGATCGCCGGGGGCGTTGGTCATGATCGATACGCCGGCGTCCGCCAGCGCCGACGCGATGCGATCGACCACGCCGGGCGCGACATCGCCCAATGCGTAGGCGTGGCTGACGGTCACGCGGCCATGCAGGCCCGCTGCCTTCGTGCGCGCTGCAATGCGGTGCAACTGTTCGATGCCTTGCTGCCCGGGTTCGTGGAGATGGATATCGATCTTCACGCCGCGCTTTTCGGCGATGCCGAAGACGATGTCGAGCTGGCCGTCGGCATCGCCGTCGAGTGTCGTGGGGTCGATGCCGCCGACCACCTGTGCGCCTTCGCGCGCCGCCGCGTCGAGAATATCCGCCGTGCCGGGACTGGAAACGACGCCCGCCTGCGGAAACGCGACGAGCTCGATATCGACGAGGCCGCGCCATTTTTCGCGCGCCTGCATGACGGCGTGGAGATTCGCGAGTCCCGTGCTCGCGTCGACGTCGACATGACTGCGCATGGCGACCGTGCCGAACGACGCGGCCTGACGAATCAGCGCATCCGCTCGCTCCGCGATGGGACGCGCGCGCGCCAGTTCCTGCTTTTCGATGGCAAGACGCTCACGCAGGCTGGCTGCGGAACGATGAGGGCGCCAGCGATCGCCCACGAAGCTCTTGTCGAGATGAATGTGCCCGTCGACGAAGCCCGGCAGGACGAGATGACCTTTGAGATCGATGATTTCTTCATCGCCCGTGTCGGGGCGTTGCGAACCGATGCTGGCGAAGCGGCCGTCTTTTACCGCGAGGTTCAGCGGATTGCCATCGGCGTCGATGGCATTGACGAAAACGCGGTCGAACATGCTTGTGCCTCAGTGATTCGGGACCTTTTCAACGCGTCCTGAACCGGTTGCGGCGGAGGGTTGCGTGGTCCTCGGTGTGGTGGACCCGTACAAAATATAGGAGGCTCGGGGTATCGACAAATTAAATGTTCGAATGTGGGCTATCCATTTTCTGAATGACGTTGTGGTCAGCGCCGCGCTTACGCGAAGGCGCCATACCCTGACGAGGGAAATAATCGACGCAAGCAAGATGCTGCTCAACATCGCCCGTTGAAAAGCAGCCGAGCGCCCATGCCAGAGGCGGAAATCGCGAAAGTGTGTTTGCCATCGCTTCGCTTCTATGTGCACGCACTGTCTATCCGTGACTTTCGTCAGTGATGGTTTTGCGTCACGACGAACCCGTTCACGCTCTTCGGCTCTTGGATGTTAATAAGTCTGCTGCCAGTTTTTTCCTCCTACTAATAAATATCTAATTCCTCACGGACACTATCCAGCTTAAGCGCAAGTGATTGATGTTTTTTCAAACGCGCATTGGGTGCCTTGTGTAATCAGGCAGGTTTTGCCTTCGGTCTGCAGCTCATTCCGACGGTCTTATCAAGTTAGAAAGCCTTTATCGAAATCGATTAATCACTTTCCTGGCAAAGCTCGAATTAGCAGGTATCACGTGCCATTGCCGGCTTCCTGTCATTCGTCATGTCCAGAAAATCGGACATTGTCCAATCGACCTGTGCCGCCAGGAAAACCCGTCTCTGCGCGACTCGCAGACAAATTCGATGTCTTTTTTAAAAAGACTGCAACCAGTTTGGGGAAGATCGTGTACATATTCAAACATTCATCGAATTGTGAGTCTGCGCGGACAGTAACCTCGGCGCTTTTTGTCGAGGATGGCTGCGGAGCCAGGCGTCGGACCATGGTTGCGCTGGCCCTTGCTACGCTGCTGGTTCCGGTCGCGGCGCGCGCCCAGTGCAATAGCAGCGCCAACCCCGCGCTGCCCGCGGCGCCGGCACAGACCAACTTCTCCAATCAGTCATTTGGCGCAGCGCCGCTTCCCGCGTATTACCTGAGCGCCGCGGGCAAGGCGGGATGCAAAGGCGCTGACGACGGCTCTTGGGACGGAAAGGGGCAGGACGGCTTCGCTGGTCAGTCGGGTGGTTCCTTTAACAGCGTCAACAGCGGAATTACTGTGAAGGGGGGCTCCGCGCCGACCTTCATCAGCCCCACGATGGGAGCGGGATGGTCCGCCAATGGTGGTGCCGGCGGTGCCGGCGGACAGGGTGGCTATGACGACAATGGCTCCGCCCATACGGGAAACGGCGGAACGGGTGGCAATGGCGGCGCGGTCTCCGTGCAGTTTAGCGGCACGGTGGGTCCCGACGCGAAAGGTGTCCTTCCGGAAGTAGCGCTCGACGTGGATGCCAATGGCGGTACCGGCGGAGTCGGTGCCGTGTCCAATGCCCAAGGCAGACAGCCGCTCTATGGCGGCAACGGGGGAGCGGGGGGACGGGGTGATCAGGTAGCGCTCGACGCCTCCGGCAACATTCAGTTCTACGGCGTCGGTCTGCGAGCGTCCGCCCTGGGCGGGAGCGGCGGCCAAGGTGGCGACTCACCCACTCCGGGTGATCTTCTCGTGGAAGGCCATGGAGGCAAGGGCGGCAATGGCGGCGCCGGCGGTACCGCGACACTTGCGTATCAGAACGGCAGCCTGACCGCCAGCACCCCGATAGGCCAGATCTTTCCGATGCAGGCTGAAGCCGATGGCGGTAAGGGCGGCAACGCTGGTGGCGCGTTCGGTGGAAGTGGCAGTTTTGGCGGGACTGGCGGCGACGGAGGTAACGGCGGCACGGCCAGCGCGGAACTCGGCAGCGGCGGCCAGATTGTTTTCTCCGACCAGATGCAACCGGTGAACAGTCGGAATCAGCCGGGCAGCGGCGTAACGGCCACGGCGAATGGCGGAGCGGGCGGGGGCGGTGGCACAGCCATCGACGGCACGATCCGCAATGAGGGTGGTGCGGGCGGCAACGGCGGAAATGCCGGCAGCGCGAGCGCCACCGTCCTTGGTTCCATCGATTACACCGCGAATGTTCCGGCAGGGCAGTCTACTGCCGGGTTGATCGGGGGTGAGGGGGTGCTGGTGCAGGCCAATGGAGGCGCCGGCGGTGTCGGTGACGGCGCCCAGGGCGCTATCGTGGGTGAAGGCGGCAATGGTGGTAAGGCAGGCGCTGGCGGGAGCGCTTCTCTGACCCTTGGAGACGCGACGAACACGGCGGCAATCAAAACGAACGGCGCATATACCCATGGCGCCCTGGTGCAAAGTATCGGGGGCGGCGGGGGCAATGGCGGTAGTGTCAGCTTCGTGCTGTCCGGCACGGGCGGTGGAGGTGCCGCGGGCGGCAATGGCGGCGCGGTCACGGTGAACTCGGACCACGCCTTTGTCACGGTTGGCAGCACATCGGGCGAAGGCAGCATCCCGCTGATCGCCCAGAGCATCGGCGGTGGTGGCGGGACCGGCGGCGACGCCAGCGGAGTCGCCGCTGGCGCGGGCTTCGAGATCGGCGGCAACAGCGGCCAGGGTGGCAATGGCGGTGCGGTGAAGCTCACGCTGGGTCAGCACAGCGTGTTTGGCAGCCTCGACCCGAGCGGTGGCGCCGGGATCCTGGCGCAAAGCATCGGCGGCTCCGGCGGCAATGCGGGCAACGCGACATCGAAAGGTGCGGGGCTGATCAGCATGGTGATCGGCGGTGATGCCCACGGTGGCGGCTCGGGTGGCCAGGTCACAATCGACAACGGCGCACTCGTCACGACATACGGTGACCATGCCGCCGGCATCAAGGCTCAGTCCATTGGCGGTGGTGGCGGCAATGGCGGCAACGCCACCACGCTCAACGGTGGCGGGCCTCTGTCGAGCGCTGTTGCCATTGGCGGACAAGGCGGCAGCGGCGGTCAGGCGGGCGCAGTTTCGCTGACGAATACAGGGCAGATCTCCACCTATGGTTCGGATGCCGAAGGAGTCCTGCTGCAAAGCATCGGCGGTGGCGGCGGCTCCGGCGGCAGCGCGACGGCGCGTGCCGTTGCGCTTTCGCCCAGCGCCAATATTCCCGCGATCAGCGTCAGTGTCGCGCTCGGCGGCACGGGCGGGACCGGCAACACCGGCGGCGACGTCACGCTCAACAATGCCGGTCTGATCACCACGGCGGGCGACAGCGCGATCGGCGTGTCGGCGCAGTCCGTCGGCGGCGGCGGCGGCACCGGTGGCGACGCAACGGCCGCGTCCTATTCCGCGTCGGCCGCCAAGGGGGCTTCCATTTCGGCCTCGGTCGCCATTGGCGGCAGCGGCGGTAGTGGTGGCACGGGAGGCGCTGTCAACCTGGCCAACTCAGGGTTGATCGCAACCATGGGCCAGGACGCCTACGGCGTGTTCGCGCAGTCGGTTGGCGGTGGCGGCGGCAATGGCGGCGCGGGCGATGCCGCGGCAACGTCGGCGGACGCCAAAGCCAGCTTCAGCGCGGCGATTGCGGTCGGCGGAACGGGTGGAACGGGCGGAACGGGCGGCAAGGTCGGCCTGACCAACGACGGTTCGATCGCGACGCGCGGCGATGGCGCCGATGCCGTGTTCGCCCAGAGCGTGGGCGGCGGTGGCGGCGCCGGCGGTGGTGGTGCCGCCGCCGCGGCCGCTGGCAAGCTGGCCATCTCCGTGGGTGTGGGTGGCAAGGGCGGTGTCGGCGGCGACGGCAACACGGTGACTGCGATCAACAACGGCAACATCGTCACCCGCGGCACGGCCTCGACGGGGATCTTCGCGCAAAGCGTCGGCGGCGGTGGTGGCAAGGGCGGCAAGGGTGGCGCGACCGCGGGCGGCGCCGGCGGCTTCGACACGATCTCCAATGCCCAGGCCATGTTCGGCATTCTGGGTCAGGGACTCGGCCTGAAGCAGGATGCGCAGAACCTCGGCAACAATATCCTGCAGGTCGGCGTGGTCGGCGAGAAAATCAAGGCGACCTATACCGATCTGAAAGCGATCTTCGCGCAGCCGCAGCCCGATTCGAACCCGCTCGGCACCGCGAACCAGATCAGCGTCGATGTGTCGGTCGGCGGCAGCGGCGGCGCGGGTGGTCACGGCGGCGCGGTGAACGTCACCGACACCGGCGCGATCGGCACCTTCGGCGCGCAATCCCACGGCGTCTTCGCGCAGAGCGTGGGCGGCGGCGGCGGCAGCGGCGGCGCGGCGAGTTCGGCCGGCAAGGCGAACAATGATGCGAAGGTCCAGACCACGATCGCCGTCGGCGGCAGCGGCCGCGCGGCCGGCTCGGGCGGCGCGGTGAGCGTCACGAAGGATACGAGCGGCACCATCCAGACCCAGGGCGTGGGAGCGTTCGGCATTTACGCGCAAAGCGTGGGCGGCGGGGGCGGCAATGGCGCGCTGGCGGGCGCCATCAGCGGCTCGCTGAAAAGCATGTCGATCGCGGTGGGCGGCAATGGAGGCGGGGCCGGTGACGGCGGCGCGGTCAGCGTAAGCACGTCCGACACCAGCATGGACACCGCGATCCAGACGATGGGCAAGCACAGCATCGGGGTCCTCGCACAGAGTGTCGGCGGTGGCGGCGGTGTCGTGACGACCATGAGCTCCGATGAGACGTTCGACCCCTCCAAGATCATCGTGAATCCTCAGGGACGGCTCGGCGACATCTACGGGATGCAACTGAGCTTCGGCGGTCAGAACGGCAGTTCCGGCAAGGGCGGCAAAGTCGATGTCGCGGTCAACGGCAACATCGAGACCCAGGGGCTCGACGCGCACGGCGTGGTCGCCCAGTCGATCGGCGGCGGTGGCGGCCTCGTGGTCGGCGGCCAGGTCAATCTGCCCGCGGGCGGCACCGGCGGGGCGGGTGGCGCCCGCGGCGATGGCGGCCCGGTCGCGGTCAATGTCAAAAACGGATTTATCGGAACGGACTCCGACGGCGCTTATGGCGTGATCGCGCAGTCGATCGGCGGCGGCGGCGGCTTCGCCGGCGATCCTTCGAAGGTGCAGTCGTACCAGTCCGGCACGGGCCTCGGCGTCAAGGCGAACAGCGGCAACGGCGGCACGGTATCCGTGGGCGTGAATGGCGCGCTGATTTCGACGTCCGGCAATTTTGCGCCGGCGGTCTTCGCGCAGTCGGTCGGCGGTGGCGGCGGGGTCGAGGCCTATAACGTCGACGGTGGCGCTCAGCAGGTGCTGGCGCGTGGCACAGCGGGTGGTGCGGGCGCCGGCAACGCGGTGACGGTCGCGCTGACCAACGGCGCCATCGTCCGTGCGTTCGGCGCGGGTTCGGACGGCATCCTCGCGCAGAGTGACGGCAAGTCATCGGGCCCGATTCAGATCTCGATCGATGCCGGCTCGTCGGTAACAGGGGGTTCGGAGTCCGCCCTCAAGTCGCACGGGGCGGCCATCCACCTGCTCGGCGGCACCAACAATCAGATTACCAACGCCGGCTCCATCACCACCACCTCCAACGGGCACTACGCGATCCTGGCGGAGAACGGCGCGGCGAACAACACGCATCTCACCAATACCGGGACCATCACCGGCAACATCAATCTCGGACCCAGCGCCACCAGTGTCGTCAACAATCTGGCCGGCGGCGTCATCGCCACGCCCGACACGCTGAACGTCGGAGGCGGCACGGTGAACAACGCAGGTACGCTCAAAGTCGGTGGCGCCGGGTCGGTCAGCAAGACGGTGCTCACCGGCAACCTCGTACAGAGTTCGACCGGCGTGCTGAACGTCCAGATCGATCCCGCCAACAAGCGTTCTGGTGCCCTCGATGTTACCGGTACCGCCACGCTTTCCGGAAAAGTGCAGGTCGACCCGGTGAGCTATCTGAAGAGTACGAGCCCCGTGCTGGCGGCGGCCGGCGGAATTCAGCCGGCCGCGACGCTCGCGGGTTCCTCGACGCCGGTCTACCGCTTCACGCCGGTGATGCAGGGCAACACCGTCGCCATCAAGACCGATGCGGATTTCGTGGGCGCGAGCAATGGTAGTTCGACCACACAGCAGAGCGTCGCAGCCAACCTGGACCGGCTGTGGAACAGCGCCGATCCTGCCTTTGCACCCATCTTCGGCGCGTTCGGTAACGTCGGTAGCGCCTCGGGCTATGCCCAGACGCTGACCGCTGTCTCCGGCCAGGAACTGCTCGGCATCGCTGCCGCGCGCTACCAGGCGAGCCAGGCATTCGCGCGCTCCGTCTTCAGTTGCCCGGCGTTCGCCGACGACGATACCACCGTGAAAAAGCAGGGCTCCTGCGTGTGGTTCCACGCCGCGGGCATGTGGGAAAATCGCAGCGCCGACGCTTCCTTCCCGGGCTTCGGCTGGCAAGGTACGACGATGAAAGTCGGCGGTCAGATCGAGTTGCAGCCCGGCTGGTTCCTCGGTGGCGCCATTGGATACGAGACCGATCGCTTCACCGGCAACGACAACCTGACGAGCGCCAACGGCAATGCGCTTCTTGGCGTCGTCGCGCTCAAGCACGAGGTTGGGCCATGGACATTCACCGGTGCGCTGGACGCCAGCTACGGCTGGATGAACAGCTCGCGCGTCATCCCGAGCGCCAATGCGGTGGCGACCGCTTCGCCCGATTCGTTCAATGTGGGACTGCACCTGCGCGCGGCCTACCAGATCCCGTTCGACCGCTTCTACCTGGAGCCGGCGCTCGACGCCGATCTGAACGACGTCAATCTCCCGGGCTACACGGAGAGCGGTGCGGGCGCACTGAACCTGAAGGTGAATAGCGCGAACAGCGTCATTGCGACCGGCACACCGAATCTGCGGATCGGGACGCGCGCCGAAATCGGGTCAGCGACAGTCGACGCCTATGTCGGCGCCGGGGTCAGCTTCATTGCAGGCAATAGCTACACGACCAACGCGTCGTTCGCCGCCGCTCCGGGTTACGGCAGTTTCACCAATACGCTCACCAATGCGCACGTCGCAGGCAAGTTCTCCGCCGGGGTGGAGGTGTATACGACCAAACACCTCGATGTGCGTCTGGAGTATGACGGCGTGGTTGCCGCACACGAGGTTGAGAATGGCGGCCAGGTCCGGCTCAAGTACCGGTACTGACAATAAACCGTCGGGACTGTTGCAGAGCGTCAAAAGCCGCAAGGTATGGTGCGTCGCGCCTCGATGTATCGATTCGAGACGCGCGCACCGGTCAGCGGTGACGCCTGCGAAGCGTCGGCTCCGCTAGGTCGCCGAGGGTGCTCCAGGGGAAAGTCCGAAGTGCGCAATGACGTCTTTGACGCCCGGCACGTTCTCTGCCGCCACGCGAAGCGCACTGGATTCGTCAGCACTGACGACAGGCCCCCAGAGATGCACGGTCCCGTTCTCGACGATGACGTTCGCGTGCTCGAGCGCCCAGGGGCGGCCGCTCATCGCGGCGAGCACGCCTTCGCGGATCGACTCGTCGCTGCACTCTGTCGTATCGTGCTGCTCGGGCGCCATGGTCACGAGCGCCCGAATCAGGGTCGTGCGGCTCACGATGCCCACTATCTTTCCGTCGCGCATGACCGGCACACGCTTGATCCGTCTGCGTTCGAACAGTTCGGCAATCTCGGCCACCGGACACCCTTCCGCGACCGTCGTGACGTCGGTGGACATGACGTCTCTGACCTTTCGCCCGTGCTCCTTCACATACTGGCTCGCCAGCCCGGTCGTCGATTCGACCAGTTCTCTCCACCATGCGCAACTCGTGACACCGGTTCCGATCTCCGTGCGATGGATAAGATCGCCTTCCGTAATCATGCCCAGCAGCTTTCCGGATTCGTCAAGCACGGGCATCCCGCTGATCCCGGCAAACACCATCGTTCCTGCTGCCAGGCGGACGGACATGTCCGGACTGGCGGAAATGATCGACGTCGTCATGATGTCGGAAGCTTGCACGCTCTTCTCCTCAAAGGAAAGACAGCACAGTCTTGCACGCCAATCATTCTACCGGCTGATTTCGATGCGATGTTTGCCGACTCCTCGGCTCGTATCGTGCGCCGGCTGCAGCGGCCGCGCTGCCGAGTGACGCCGTGATGGTCAGCATTGCCAGGCGCGCCTTCAAGACTTCGTCGCTCCGTGCGGCTATTGCAATAGGCTGACGCCAAGCGACTTGTTCCGAAGCACCACGACGAATTCGAACAAGGCGAGCGCGAGCGTCAGGCAGATGCCGATTATCAGGTGCGACGTCAGGTAGAGCGCCCCGGCAACGCCGACCGTGATCAGCATCCACGCAATGAAGTACACGTTCACGGCCGTCTTGCTCGGATGCTGTCCGAGAATGGGGTTGACTTCCGAGAATCGTTCCGGGTGGCCTGCAATGGTGAGCGTCTGGAACCAGTCGAACATCAGCGCCAGCAACGCCAGACCTACGCAAATCATGAAAATCAGCAAGATCGAAGTCATCGAAGTCTCTCTAGTCTGACACGCGCGATGATTTCGCGCGTGTCGTCTTCGTGGAACCGCACCATTCCGGTCATGCGGGCACGTTTGCACCGGACGCGTGTCCGTCTCGTGACAATCAAACGAATGGTTCGGCCGGATGTCTCAATACGTTTCAGGGCGCGGCGGCCATGCGCTCAGTCGATGCGGACCGCCGTCGTCGCGACCATTTTCGCCGCCTCTGATCGAAGCATGCCGCTCTTGTCGTTATAGCAGCGGAACGAAAAAGTATCGCCGCTTCTCAGTCTGGACATGAACATGTCGGCACTCCTATGGTCCATCGGCTGGACCAGTGTGAACGGCTCGTCTCGATTCAGCGGACGGTCGACCCACGCGGCCTCGCCTGGGCCGATCTGCGGGTCGACCTTATTACGCGCCGCCCTGTTCGAATGCCTGAACTTCACATATAGCATTCCGTCCTTGTACCAGGTTGTCATCGAACTGTCCCCGCGCACGAGGAGGTCATAAGCCGGTGGCCTTTGTGCCATCGCAGCGGGCGAAAGCGAGAACGCGCCGCCGAGCGCAACCAGCGCAACGAGCGCGAATCGGGCGAGCGCCTTCGCGATCGCCGGATGTTTCGAATGTGTCATCGGACACCTCCTTACAAGGGTTTCGAAAAGGACAACGACAAGAGAACGAAAGGACACCCGAGCAATTGAATCGACGTCGCAAAGAAAAAACGCACGCGCGGCGAACGTGATTTCAAATCAGCGCTCAGCTTTTCGTTCTCTCAGGCGAAGCCGATGCACGTCCGCTGCATCGTCGAATCGAAGGGAGACATCGTGCTTGATGAAGTCGGCAAAAAGCTGCTGAGCTGGGCCGCGTCGATGGCGGGCGATGCACGCGTCGACCTCGGGCCGCCCGCCGACGATGGCGCCGGCACCCGCGTGAGCCTCTATCTGTTCGATCTCGCCCGGGCCGCGGCGAACCGTCCGGTGCAGCAGCGCGTGTGGACTTTCGTGCTGCATTTTCTCGTCAGCGTCGATGCCCCCGCGCCGCTCGATGCGCATCGCGTGCTTGCGTCGATTCTGGCGGCCGCGCTCGAAAGTCCGGAGTTCGACGTCGGCGACACCCCGCCTTCCGTCGAACTCTGGCGGGCGCTCGGCGTACGACCGCGGCCCGCGTTCACGTTGCACGTGCGATGGCAGCACCGCAAGGAACTGAAGCAGGCGCCGCCGGTGAAGCAGCCGCTCGCAATCGGCGAAGGGCTGCTCTCCACGTTGAGCGGCATCGTGCTCGGGACGGGCGACGTGCCGATCATGTCGGCAAGCGTGCGAATCGATTCGCTCGGCCGTTCGGCAACGACCGATCAAAACGGCCGTTTCCGGATAGCGGGCGTTCCGCGCGGCATTGATCTGCGTCTGCGGGCGAATGCGAAGGGCGTCGAACTCGAATGCGCGGCGCCGGGCGAACGCGACGACAAAGAGGACTTGGTCATCAGGCTGCCGCTTTGAGGTGAAAGGGCGGGCACGCGTGCGGCGCCGGCCGCGTTCATCGAAGTGTGTTGAGAAGATGGGGGAACATCGAAATGGCGACAAGTTATCTCGCACCGGGTCTGTATATCGAGGAAGCGCCGACCGGCGTGCGCACGATCGAAGCCGTCGGCACCAGCACGCCGGCGTTCATCGGTGAGGCGCCGAACCCGGATGCGCGCGTTGGCGTCGCGGAAGCCATCAATGACTGGGAGCAGTTCAAGCGCAAGTTCGTGTCGAACGGAAGCGCGAGCACGATGCTCTCGCACGCCGTCTTCGGCTTCTACAACAACTGCGGACGCGGACGCTGCTATGTGGTGAACATCGGCAAGCAGACCGTGGAGACGGCGCTCGATCAACTCGAACGGATCGACGATATCGCGATCGTCGCGGCGCCCGGCTATACGGACTTTCCCAGCCAGGATGCGCTGCTCAATCACTGCCAGAAGATGAACCGCTTCGCCATCCTCGATGCGCCTCGCGAAGTGAAGAACATCGCCAGTCTGACGCAGACGGGAAGCGTTTCCGAGCCGGCCGGGGCGGCGAGAGCCGGCAAGCCGGCTGACGGCGACGCAACGGAACGCGCAGCCGAAGCCGCCGACGACGCCGGCGTCGGGCCGCCCGATTCCACCTTTGGCGCGTTTTATTTTCCGTGGATCACCGTGCAGGATGCGCTCAATACGAAGTTGAGGGTGATCGTCGCTGTTCCGCCTTCGGGACATCTCGCGGGGATCTACGCGCGCACCGATGCGCGGCGCGGTGTGCACAAGGCCCCGGCCAACGAGCGGATCAACGGCGCATACGACGTCACGTATCGCGTGACGGACAGCGAGCAGGAGGTGCTCAACCCCGCGGGCGTCAACTGCATCCGCTTCTTCACCAGGGAGGGCGTCTGCGTGTGGGGCGCGCGCACGGTGGCGAAAACGAGCATCGAGTGGCGATACGTCAACGTGCGGCGCACTTACCAGTGGATATCCAAGTCCATTCGCGGCGGCACGAAGTGGGTCGTGTTCGAGCCGAACGATCCGTCGCTGTGGAAGAACATCCGCAGCAATGTCGAGCAATTTCTGCTGCAAGCGTGGCGCGGCGGCGCGCTCTTCGGCACCAGTCCCGAGCAGGCCTTCTTCGTCAAATGCGATGCCGAGACCAATCCGCCCGAGGAAATCGAGAGCGGTCGCGTGATCGCGGTGATCGGGATCGCGCCGGTGCGCCCTGCGGAGTTCGTGTTGTTCCGCATCGGGCAGGGCGTGGGCGGCGCGGAAATCGAAACCGTATCGTAAATGGAGGACCACATGGCTGAAGACACCGCAACCGACGCGCCGCAGTCCGCAGGGCCGGCAGGCAATGACGATCCTTGCCGCGACTACAACTTCAGGGTCCAGGTGGGTCAGGACGTCATGGGCTATTTCTACGACTGCATCGGCCCGTCGATGCGCGTGCACAAGATTCCCTATCGGGAAGGCGGCAGCGCGTATTTCACGCGCAGCCTGCCCGGCCCTGTCGATCCCGGCGATGTCACGCTGACGTACGGCATGACCCGGACATCGGACCTGTGGGAATGGTTCATGAACACGGTCAAGGGCAAGCGGGACCGGCGCCTCGTCAACATCATCATGCTGGGAAACGACGGCGCGAGCGAGGCATACCGCTATGTGCTCAGCGATGCCTGGATCACGGAATGGGCGCCCCCGAAGCTCAGCACGCTCGGCAGAAACATCGCGATCCATAGCCTGACGATCGCGTGCGACGCGGTCGATCTGAAGCTGTAGCCATGAAGCTCGTGACGCGTTTGACGATCCTGATGCAGCGCGGCGGTTTGCTGCTCATCGGGCTGGGCGGATGGCTGGCGGGCCGGGCGGCGCACCATCACGACGCGGCCGCGCAGGCCGCGCGGCTTCCGCCGGAACTGGCGGATATCGATCCGGATACGCTCGCGGCCTGGCGGCGAGCAGGCGCGCCGATGCATTGGCTCGCTCTCGTTGCGCGTGAATCACCGGCGTATCTGCGGGCGGGGCCGGCTGGCACCCGCGCCGGTTCCGGCGCGCATGACGCGCGGCCGCCGCAAGTGTACGGCGATGGCCCCGCGAAGGCACCCGGCGTCGCTTCGCCGAATGGGCTTCGGCGCGAAGTCGCCATGGCGAACGAAGCGCCTGATACGGGACGCACGCGGTCTTCAGTAGCGCGAAGCGAAGTGCATGACGAAGCACCGAATCGGCGCGCGGCGAACGCATCGCCGAAGGAACCCTCGTCCTTGCAGTTCTCCGGCAAGCGGGCGGCACGGATGGCGCACGTGCAGGCGCCGTCGGCCGCATCGCAGGCTCCGGCCGCGGTCCGTTCGCAAGCGCCCGGCGTGAACGCCATCGCCGCCGGTTCCGCCGGCACCGGCGTAGGTGCCGGCGCAACCCAACCCACTTACCTTGAGCCGCCACGCTCGGAAACGCCGCAAGCACGGACGCCGCAGGCGCCGCGCCATCCGCGGCATGACGACACGGCGCCAGGCGACACAGACACTGGCGTTTCCGCACGCCCGCCCACGCCGTCGGCGCCGTCCGATGCGCCCGCGTACCCGCAGGCGCCCGGTTCCGCGCCCCGGCGGCGCGTGCTGGACGAACCGCCGTTCCCGCCCGCGCGCATCCCGGACGGCGACTTCGTCGATTGCAGCGGCGCCGACGATCCCGCTATTGCGTCGACGCGTGAAGCGTTGTCCGAGCCGCTGTTCGCTCCGGTGTCCGGCCCCGTGACCGTTCACCGCGCCCACGAATCGTCCGCGCCCCAATCGGCGCACATCCGGCCCTTGCCGGAGCAACCCGCGCGCGACCTGTGGCCTGCGCTGCCCGGCCGCGGTGTGCGCGAAACCAGCCACTGGCGGCGTGCCCAGCGCGAAGCCGCGGCGCTGCGCGAACTTGACGCAGAACAACGGGAGGTCACATGGAACGCGTTGCGTTTCTGATCGAGGCGACGGGCGAGCGCATCGACTGCCTGCTCAATCCGGAGTCGCTCGAACTGCGCCGCGAGGCGGGCATCGACCGGCGCAGCCTCGTCGGCGGGTTCATAGGCGGATACGTCGGCGATTCCGCATGGTCCGACGACGCGCTCGTCTGCGGCGGCGGCCGGACCGAACTCCAGCTCGACCTGCTCTTCGACACGTCGCTCGTGCCGGCGCCCGCCGAATGCAACGACGTGCAGGAGCTTACGAACCCGTTCTGGGGGCTGGCCGAACACGCCGCCGACGCCAACGGGCGTCGTCGTCAGCACGTCGTGCGGCTCGTGTGGGGGAAGGCGTGGAACGTGCCGGGCATCGTCGCGTCGGTTGCGGGGCGTTTCGAATGCTTTTTGCAGAACGGCGCGCCGCAGCGCTGCTGGCTGCGCATGCTGTTCATCCGCGTTGCCGATCCCGCGCGCATGCGCGGCGACACCCGCACACCGCAACTCGCGGCGCCCGGAGCGGCCGGCCTTCTCGACGCGGGCGCGCCCGGTTTCGAGCCCGATATCGCCTCCGCCGGCATCGGACTGGCATCGCACGACCTGCCGGCAAGCCTGCTCGGGAGCGGACGATGAAGGCACCCGTGCCTCATCCCGCGCTAGCGGTGCAGGTCGCCGGACAGGATGCGCCGGCGGCGTGGCTGCGCCTTCTCGTCGATGTGAAAGTGCGCCAGCGGCTCGGCATGCCGAGCGTTTGCGAGATGACCTTTCTCGACGCCGAAGGGCTGCTCGACGACACGGCGCTCACGCGCGTGGGAAGCGAATTGAAGATCTCGCTCGCCGATACCGGCGCGCTGCTTTTTTGCGGCGACATCACCGGCCTCGCGTATGTGTATCAGTCGGCCTACGGCCGCGAGCTGCGCGTGCGCGCGTACGATCGGCTCGGCCGTCTCGCGCGGCGTCAGAAGCTGCGTAATCTCACGCGGACGAACGTGACGGAAGTGGTGCGCGAGTTGACGTCCGATCTCGCGGTCGAGGTCGCCTGCGATGCCCCCGATCTTCCGCTCGATCACGTCATTCAGCACGAGCAGACCGATCTGCAATTCCTCAACGGGATCACGGAGCGCGCGGGACTGTATGCCTTTCTCGCGGGCGACGTGCTCCAGTTGATTTCGCTTGCGGGCTCCGGTGGCGTCGAACTGGCGCTGGGACGCGAGCTGTTCGAAGCGCGCTTCACGCGCAACGGCATGTCGGACTGCGAGAGCGTGACCACGCGCGGCTGGAACAGCTGGCTTGCCGAAGCGCACACCGGCGAGGCCGGCGGCGGACCGGGCGGGACGATTCGACAAGGCGCTTTGCCTTCGCTGCGCGCATTCCTCGTCAACCGCGCATTCGCGAGCGACGCCGAAGCCGAGCGCGCCTCGCGTGCCGAGCTGGAATTCCGCGCGGCGTGCGCGTCGTGCATCGCGGGCGTGGCGAGCGGCGACCCTCGTTTGCGACCGGGCGCCCGCGTGACGGTGAAGGGCGTGGCGGCAGCGCTCGAAGGGCCGTATGTGCTCAGCGCGGTGAATCACAGCATCGGCGCGGAGAGCGGCTTCGTCAGCGAGATCGAAAGCATGCCCGAGCGGCCGCCGATGCGTAGCCACAGCATGTCGATGACCCTCGGCAACGTCTGCCGCACCGAGGACCCGCAGGCGCTCGGCCGCGTGCAACTGATGCTGCCCGCGCTCGGCGATCTGACGACCGACTGGGTTCAGACGGTGTCGCCGTGGGCCGGCGCGGGCAAGGGCTTCATGTCGCAGGCCGATATCGGCGACACCGTGCTGTTCGCGTACTTCGGCGCGGACCCGGCGCACGGCGTCGTGCTCGGAAGCGTCTACGGCAACGGCGGCCCTCCGGAAGACTGGGCGAGAACCATGAGCGGCCAGTGCTACGCGATCATCACGCCGGGCGGACACAAGATCCGCCTCGACGACTCGAAGGGCAGCGCGCGCATCCAGAGCGGCGACGGCAGCTACATCGACCTGTCGCCGTCCGCGACCGTGCTGCATTCGCGCGCCGCGCTGCGCATCGAAGCGCCGGGCCAGCCGCTGGTGCTGCGCGCGCGCACCATCGACCTCGAGCGAGGCTGACATGCTCGCCCTCACGGAAGACGCGGTCATCGTCTGCGCGCACCAGAAAGGCCGCGTCCAGATCACGCCATCGCAGGACTTCTGCCGCGCCGACGGCAGGCGTCTGCTCGTCGACGACGATCCCGAGCACAGGCATATCTCGGGTTGCCCGAACCTCAATCCGGCGATTGGCATCAAGCCCTGCACATCGACGCTCGGTGTGGACGAAGGCTATTCGGACTTCGTGCGTATCGGCGGGCGCCGGCTGTGCATCGCGCCGCTGTCCGGTCACACCGACGGCACGCCGTCCGGGGCGGTCGAATATCTGACGCGCGACCCGGGGCAGCACTTCATCGACTGCAAGCCCTGACGCGCGCGCGCAAAGGAGAGACGACGTGGCGATCGCAAGCAAGGCATGGAAGTTTCGGATACCCGGCGAGACGCACGGCGGCGGCGCCGGCGCGCCGACCGGCGCTTCGGGCGCGCTCACGCGTCATATCGGACCGCGCATCTCGATGACGGGCGGCATCGAGATGGTGTCGGATGCGCAGGCGGTGCGCCAGGCGATCCTGCTGCTCCTGCACACGACGCCCGGTGAGCGGGTGATGCGCCCCGAGTACGGCTGCGGGCTGCGGCATCTGCTCTTCTCGCCCAACGACGACACGACCGCGGGTCTCGCGATCCATCTCGTGCGGGCCGCGCTGGAGCGCTGGGAGCCGCGCATCGACATCGTGCGGATCGACGCGACGCGCGACCCCGATCGCGCCGAAGTCCTGCTGATCGAGCTTCAATACCGCCTGCGCGCGACGCAGGAGCCCGGTGCGCTGTACGTACCGCTGAACTTGAACGGAGGCTGACGCCATGCCGCTCGAAAGCCCGGATCTCGACGATCGCAGCTTCGACGATCTCGTCGACGAAGCAACCCGGCGCGTGCGCCTTGCGTGTCCCGCATGGACCGACCTGGGCGCGAGCGATCCGGGCATCGTGCTGCTGGAGGCGTTCGCCTTCCTGACACACGGCATGATGCGCAGCTTCAATCGCATGCCCGCGCGCGCGTACGTCGAATTCCTGCGGCTCATCGACGTGCATCGCATGCCGCCGCGCGCGGCGCGCGTCAAGCTGCGCTTCTCGATCCAGCAGCCCGCCGCCGGGCCGGTCGCCATTCCAATGCATACGCGCGTAACGGTGGGACGCGGGGGCGCGGACCAGCCCGCGCCCGTGTTCATGACCGTCGAAGCGGCGCAGATCGCGGCGGGCGCGACGAGCGTCGACGTGATGGCGCTTCAGGCCGAGTGGATCGCGGCCGAGCCGGCCGGCACCGGTTCGGGGGAACCGCGACAGACCGTGCGGTTGCACAGTCCTCCGGTAATCGCGCCGGTTGCGGGCTTCGACGCGCTGATCGTCGGCATCGCCGAGCCGTCGCTTGCGCCCTCGGAGCGCGCCGGGTATCGCAGTCATGGCAACCGGATGTATCGGCTGTGCCGCGAAGTGGCGCGCTTCATGGACGACGATACGGCCGGCGGCTGCGCATTCAAGATCGATCGCGTGAGCGGCCTCATCACGTTCGCGCCGTCGCTGGGCGCGCGGCGCGCGGACGCAGGCACGCCGCCCCGCGTGGAGCATGTCGCGGAGGTGCCCGCCGCGGGCATGGACATCCTCGTGTGGTACGCGCGCGGCGGCGGCCCCGAGGGCAACGTCGCGGCGGGTTCGCTCACGGTCCTGAAGGACGTGATTCCCGGCGTGAGCGTGACCAATCCCGAGCGCGCGACGGGCGGCGTAGCGGCGGAAACCGTCGAAAACGCGCTATTGCGCGGACCGCAGTCACTGCATTCGCTGGAACGCGCGGTGACGGCGCGCGACTTCGAGATGCTGGCGGAGCGCCATGCGGGCGCTTCGCGCGCGAAGGCGTTCACGCAGGCGGACATGTGGGAACACGCGGTGCCGGGCACGGTGAAGATCCTGCTGGTGCCGGCGTGGCCGGAATCGCTGTCGCGCTCGGATGCGAGCGTGAGCGCGAAGCGCCTCGAAGAGCAGGAAAGCGCCGCATCGCTCGCGGAGATCGATGCGTCCTTCAACGATCTGAAGCCGCTCGGCACGCGCTGCGAGGCCGGCTGGGTGCGCTACAAGACGGTCAGCGTCCAGGCGGACGTGCGTGTCTATCGCGGCGAGGATCCGGAGGCCGTGAAGGCGCGCGTCCTGAAGAATCTCCATGAGGCGATCAACCCGCTGCCCGTTTCGCGCAAGCGGCGCGGCTGGCCGTTCGGCGAGCCGTTACGCGTGTCGCACGTGTACGACCTGATCCTGTCGGAGAAGTCGGTGAGCTACGTCGAGAAGGTGCGGCTCGTCGTCGACGATGTGCCCGATCGCAACGTGCTCGCGATCGCGGCGGATCTGCACCAGCCACAGACGTGGTACGCCGGCGCGAACGACACGCTGTTTCGCTCGATGAACGACGGCAACAGCTGGGAGCGCGTGGCCTCGCTCGACGCGAGCGCCACGCTCGTCGCGCCGCATCCCGGATGCAAGGGATGGCTCGCGGTCGTGTCGCGCGCGGACAAGACGTCGAAGGTTCACTTTTCGCGCGACTGCGGCGAAACCTGGCAACCGGCGACGGCGTCCTTCGGGCTCGCGATCGAGGACATCGCGTGGCTCACACGGTCCGACGGCGAAGTGCTGCTGATCGCGACGACGCAGGGCCTGTATGAGCTCTCGCTCACCGCACCGGCGCCCACGCCGGTGCAGATCGTCGTCGATCCGGCGATCGAGGCGCTCGGCATCAACGCGATCACCGTGTTCACCGATGTGCGCGGCGCGGTCAACGTCGCGGTGAGCGCGCAGCGCAATCGCGGCGTGTTCCTTTCGACCGATGCGGGCAAGCCCGGCAGTTTCGTCCCGATCGGCCTCAACGAAGAAAACGTGCGCACGCTCGCCGTTCAAAAAATCGGTCCTCGCTCGTTTATCTGGGCAGGGTCGGCGATTCCGGGCAACGAGGCGGGCAAGGGTCTGCATCGCTGGGAGGCAACCGGCTCGACTCAGTCGTCCGACGGCTGGCGGCAATACGGCAAGGACTGGTCGGGCGGCAGTTGCAATTCGATCGCATTTGATGGAGGCATCGTGTACGCGGCAACGCATCACTCAGGCGTGGTGAAGCTCGACAGCGAGGCGCAGGACCCCGGCTGGACCACGCGCAGCTTGCGCAGCAGGCTGCCCGCGCGTGATCAGGCGGGTGGCGAGGACAAGCGCATCTTTCTGCCGGTGAGCGCTGTCGCGACGATGCCGACTGCCGCGTTCGTGCTCGCGGGCGGCGAGGAAGGCGTGTATCGCACCGATGACGGCGGGGCCACATACGAGAACGTGTCGCTGCACGCGATCGGCGACCGCATCACGTTGCCGCGCACCTGGCTGCTTTGCTCGGGCGCGCACGACATCAAGGTGCAAATGGAAGATGAAAGCGGCAAGGATTGAGACGCTGCTGCCGTTTCTGTTCCGGCAGGCATGGCAGAACGGCAACCCGGTCGTCGTTGCGTTGCTCTACGTGATGGAAGACCTGCACGCGCGGCCCGAAGAGATCCTCGCCAATCTCGATGCGTGGTTCGATCCGCTGCGCGCCCCCGATTCCTTCGTGCCGTGGCTCGCGCGCTGGGTCGATCTCGACCGCTTCTTCACGCAGTCCTCGCGGGACAGCGGGGTCGAGTGCACCGGGCATTCGCCGTTGTCGGTCGGGCTCGCGCGTCTACGGGAGCTGATCCGCGAGGCGAGCTATCTGTCGAAATGGCGCGGCACGCGCAGGGGGTTGACGGCGTTTCTGGAGACGGCCATCGGCGTGTCGGGATTCGAGGTCGACGAAGAAGTGCCGGGGACGGACGGCGCGGTGAAATCCTTTCACATCCGCGTGCGAGTCCCCGAGGCGGCGCAAGCGCATCTGGTGCTGATCGAACAGATCGTCCAGTCAGAGAAGCCGGCGCATGTCACCTATGAAGTGCAAGTCGCGACCAGCGCACAAGGAGATTGACCATGGCTCAGAGCTTTTCGATCACGGCAGGCAACCCGACCTGCAAGTTGAACCCCGACCGGCAGGCGGAATCGACGTTCACCCTTACCAACTCGAACGGCGCGGACAAGTTGCTCGGGCAGATCAAGGTGCGCCCGCTCGGCGAGGCGCAGAGTTCATGGTTCACCATCGGCGACCAGCCGGAGCGCACCACGCAGATCGAGCAGGAGTTCAAGCAGGGCACGCATCAGGTGCGGGTGAAGATCAACGTGCCGCCGAAAGTCGCGCCGGGCAAGTACAGCTTCAGGATCGACGCGATTTCCTCCGATCATCCGGACGATGACTACACGGAAGGCCAGACCGTGACGATCGAAGTGCCCGAGGCGGCGACTGTCTCGCCGCCGCCGTCCCGCTGGCCGTGGATCGCGCTCGCGGCGGCCGTCGTCGTGGCGGTGGCGGGCGTCGGTGCCTTCATCGCGCTGAAGCCCAAGCCGACGGTTCCGGCCGGGCTCGCCGGCGTTTCATACGAACAGGCGGCTTCGGCCGTGACGGCGGCGGGTCTCGTCCCGGCGCGCAAGGACCAGCCCACGAACTCGCAGCCGGCGAACAGCGTCATCGCGGTGACGCCGAATTCCGGCGAGCACGTCGATAAAGGCGCCACCGTCACGCTCACGGTCGCGACGTCGCAGGCGCCGCCGCCGCCGCAGCCGCCGGTGATCGTCGAGATTTCCAACCCCATGGTCGAAGTCACGACCCCGCAGAACAAGAAGGAAATGGTTGCGCTCGACTATTGCCTGAACTGGGCCGCCAACTGCGGCAAGCCGGCCGCCGATGCCTACTGCAAGAGCCACAACTATGCGGCCTCGCAGTCACTCGACAAAAAGGATAACGATCCAACGACGGCGGTGATCAGCACCGGTCAGATGTGCACGGCGCCCAACTGCACCCGCATCGTCGCCGTGCGGTGCGTGAAGCGCCCGGTGCTGATGTTCAACCCCAACCTGATCCTTTCGCCACAAGCACGGCAGCTCGCGCATTGACGGGATCGGAGCGCAGATCACCTGCGGTCCGTCGTGCGGCGGTCCGCGCGTGAAGTCGTGATGTTCATTTTTCAATGGAGAAAACCATGAAGCTCGGAATGACGATTGTCGGTTTGCTGTTCGGTATCTGGGTGCTGCTCGATGCGATTTTTGGCTGGGGCGGCGTGCGCCAGGTCTGGATCAACTTTGTCGAGGGCAATCCGCCCGCGGGCACGGCCGAGCGGATCGGTCAGGGGGCGGTCGGCGGGATTTTCGTCGTGCTCGCGGTCCTGCTCTTCGCTGGCGTGCCGATGCCGTGATGAACCCCGCACAGCGCAAGTTCATGGTCTTTCTGGCGCTCTTCGGCGTGCTCGGCGCGCTCGTCGCCCTGTGGGGGTTCGGCCGGCGCGCCGACCCCTCCGGCGCCGGGACGAACCGGGAGCGGGCGGAGCAGTTCACGCCTGCGCCGCCGCTGCGCATGATGAGCACGCCGCTCATCGCCCTGCGGCCGAAGCTGAAGCTGGATCAGCGCGAGTTCGTAGTCGGCGCGGCGGCGCGCCCCGTCACGATACCGGTGCCGGCGCAGCCCGAGAGCAAGCAGCGTTTCGGCCGGTTCACGCTGAGCAGGGGACTTAACGGGCAGATCGACTATCACGACGACGCGACGGACACCACGACGGATTTGAAGGATCAGCAGGTCCTGCTGCCGGCGCAGGCGAACCGCGACAACATCATCGCGATGCATGCGGGCGGGCGCCTCACGCTCATCTGCAGGATCGGCCCGACGTGTGTCTTCGAATTGAACTAGGCGACGAGGCAATCATGAATTCGACGGAACTGCGCAGGCCGCTGCTGTTCGCCGCGCTCGGCATCGCCGTGCTAATCGCGCTCATCGAGCTCGGACTTGGCTGGCGCAGCGAACTGCTGGGCGGGACGTCGCCGGCCCGGCCGGGGCATGGCATTGCCTACCTGATCTGCATCGACGCGCTGCTGCTGTATTCGCTCAGTCTGATGACAGTGTCGATCTTCCTGCCGCGCGAATTCACCGGAAGGCTGCAAGGCGTGATCGGCATCGTCGCATCGCTGCTCGGGCTGTTGCTCTTCGTACTGATGTTCATGTTCGCGCTGCAGTTGCTGATTCTGATGGTCTCGCTGCTGCTCGCGCCGCTGTTCGGCACCATCGCGTACTTTGCGCTGTTCGCCGAGTTCAACCGCAGCGGCGCGGCCGCGACCCTGGGTCTGCTGCTCCTGCTCAAGCTCGGGGCCGCGGGCGCGCTGGTGCTGGCGCATCCGCGCTTCATCGAGAACAAGAGTCTCGTCGTGCTGCTCGCGCTGTCGCTCGGCTGTACTTTTCTCGTGGGCGTGCTGCTGGCGTTTCCACCGGGGTTTCTCGTCAGCATCACGGACATGATAGGTGCCGTGATAGCCGCGGGGATCGGCATCATCATGGGCGGGGTGCTGCTGGTCGGATCGTGCGTGGCGGCCGTGAAGGCGGTCGTCTGAGGCCGGATCATGACGACGCGACCTCTTGCACCCACGCTCGCATCCGCCTTCGCGCGATGCGGCCGCGCCGCCCGCGGCTGGACCGCCGTGCTCGTCTGCATGATGGCAGTCTGCGCCTGCCAGTCGACGCTCACGCAAGCGCCGCCGCAGGAAGATGAAAGCGTGCTGGCCGGGCGCGGCGCGCGCGCCTTGCGCGAGCAGGACTATGCGACCGCGCGGCGCGACCTGACGCGCGCGGTGGAGCGTGCGCGGGAGCAGCGGCGAGATGCCGACGCGGCGCCGCTGCTCGTGCAGCTCGCCGCCGCCGACGAAGGTCTCGGCGACTACGCCAGCGAGCTCGCGCATGCGAGAGAAGCGCAGTCGATCGCCGCGCGCTTAGGCGACCGCGCGACCGACGCCGCCGCGAGCAATCGCGTCAGCTTCTGTCTGCGCCAGCGCGGCGAAATCGATGCCGCGCTCGACGAGGCACGGCGCGCACTCGCGATCGCGCCCGAACAGGACGCCGACACTCGCGCCGACAGCCTGCGCAACATCAGCGCAGCCTGGGTCGACAAGGGCGGCTATGACGCCGCCACGCCGTATCTCGAACAGGCGCTCGCGACGGCCCGCGCGCGCGGCTCGGACAGCGCACAGGCGCGGGCGCTGGGCGAGATGGGCTTGCTGTATGAGAAGCGCGGCGACTACGTGAATGCCTTGACGGCATACCGGCAATCGCTCGCGCTGCGCGACAAGACCGGAGACCGCACCGGGGCGGGCCGGATGCTGGGCGATATCTGCATCGTACAGATGCTTGTCGGCGATGCTGAAGGCGCACAGGCAAGCTGCACACAGTCTCTCGAGATCGCGCGGCTCATCGGCGACCGCGCTCTCGAGGCGGGCGATCTGAACAACCTCGGGGACACGGCCCTGCGGCAAGCGCGCTATGCCAGTGCGCTGAACTACTACGCGCAGTCCATTGCGATCAAGCGCGCGCTCGGCGACAGGCCGGGCGAGGCGCGGGCGCTCGGCAATGTCGGCGTCGCGAATTTGCGCCTCGAACGTTACGACGCCGCCGCCGACGCATTGCGAAGCGCGCTGTCAATCAGGGAAGCGCTCGCGGATGTGCCGGGCCAGAGCAACACGCACCTGAACCTCGGCTATCTGTACCTAGCGCAGCATCGGTCCGCCGATGCGCTCGTCGAATTTCAGATGGTGCTCGGACTGGAGGGCGAGCGCGGCCGGCCCGAAGTCGAATGGCGCGCCTTCGACGGCCTGAGCCAGCTGTACGCGACCGGCGACTTCGCCAGCAGGCCGATGGCCATCGTATTCGGAAAGGCGGCTGTCAACACCATCCAGACGATGCGAGCCAAGGCCAGCACGCTCGATCAGCAACTCCAGGCCGCTTTTTTGACCGACAAACTTTTCGTATATCGACGGCTCGCGGACCTGCTGGTGAGCGAAGGGCGGTTCGGCGAAGCGATGACTGTGCTCGACATGCTCAAGCAGCAGGAGCTTTTCGATTACGTGCGCGGCGCGGCCCCGGCCGATCCACGCACCGCGCGTGCGACGAGCTCGAACAAGGAAACGGACGCTCTCGCGGACTATGCGGGCATCAGCCGCGATCTCGTCGCCAGGAGCCGCGAGAAGGCCCTGCTCGTGAGCAGGCAGTCAGCAGGCAAGGCGACCGACGCCGACAAGCAGAGGCTCGCGCAAATCGACGGGGAATTCAAGAACGCTCGCGGCAAGTTCAACGCGTTGCCGCAGCAGGCGTTCGGGTCGAACGAATCCAGCATTCGCCCGGCCGACGTGAAGGATCTCCAGTCGATCGGAGCGCGCCTCGCCGAGTGGAAGCACGGCTCGGTGATGCTCACGTATTTCTTCGCGTCGGATCAACGGCTGCGCGCGTTTCTGAGCGCCCCGGACGACGGGGCGCAGTCGCCGCCCGTGTTGAAGGACATCGACATCGACCGCGCGCAGCTCGCCGCGCTGACGTTCAAGTTTGCGTCGTCGCTCAAGAATGCGTCGGCGCCCAGCCCGGCTCCCGAGGCGAGCAAGTTGTACGACCTGCTCGTCCGCATCTTCGAACCGGAGTTGAAGGCGCTCGACGCGCACGTGATTCTCGTCTATCAGGACAGCTTTCTGCGCTATATCCCTTTCGCGGCGCTTTATGACGGTCACGGTTATCTCGTGCAGCGCTTCGCGTTCGTGACCTACCTGGCCGAATCCCGGGACGGGCTGTCCGCGCGGCCGCAGAAGGCCAAATGGCGCGCGGCCGCGTTTGGCGTCACGCGCCAGTACGGAAATTTTCCCGCGCTCGCGAATGTGCCGGACGAACTCGCGGCCATCGTCGGCAAACCAGGAACGAAGGGCGGCGGCGTATTTCCAGGCTCGGGTTACCTCGACGGCCAGTTCACCGAGCAGCGTCTGCAGGAGACGCTCGCGCTGCACGAGCCGTTTCCGATCGTGCATGTCGCGAGTCATTACATGTTTGATCCCGACAAGTCCGGCGGTTCGTTCCTCCTCCTCGGCGATGGCCGGCATCTGACGCTCGACGACATCGTCACCGGTGAGTTCAGCTTCGCGGGTATCGACTTGCTTACGCTGTCGGCCTGCGAAACGGCGCGCCCCTCCGACACCGCGGAGGGCCACGAGGTCGAAGGGCTCGCGGGATCGGTTCTGGAGAAGGGCGCGAAAGCCGTGCTCGCGACGCTCTGGCCCGTGGCGGACCGCAGCACGGCGCAGTTCATGGCGACGTTCTACCGCGAGAGCGTCAAGGCGGGGCAGACGAAGGGCGAAGCGCTGCGCGCGGCGCAGCTCGCTCTGCTGACGGGCAAGAGCGGCGGCGCGGGATCTGCGCGCGCCGCCCTCGACCAGGCGCCGGGCGCGAAGCCACCCCAGCAGCAACCGGCGGCCGGCTTCGCGAATCCGTATTTCTGGGCGCCCTTCGTGTTGATGGGCAACTGGCTCTAGCAAGTGCGACGAAACCGGTCGCGGGCGGGCTCGTGCATGGGCCTGCAAACATGTGTGGACGAGGAGGCATCGAGTGATGAGATCGAGCAGCGTGAAATGCGCCGTGCGGGCAGCGGCATGGGTCATCGCGTGCGCAGCGGCGGGCTGCGGTCACGCGCCGGGCTCGGCGGAGTCGGCGGCATCGGCGGACATGCGGGACACGGCGGCGAACCACTTGCCGGATGGCGCGTTCCTCGAACCGGAAGACCGGGCGGCGCTGCCGCCGGGCGTTTCGATCCGGCCGGTTTATGCGAAGGGCATTTCCCTGACCAAGGTCAGCGAAGGCTTCGTGCCGAATCTCTACGAGGACGTCGCGCGCTACTGCACGATCGGCTACGGGCACCTCGTCAAGCGTGCGCCGTGCAACGGCACCGAGCCCGCCGAATTTCTCGGCGGCCTGTCCGAGCCGCGCGGCGGCGAGTTGCTGGTCGCCGACATGCTCACGACGCAGCGTGCGGTGATGACCCTGCTTCAGATCGACGTCACCGACGGTCAGTACGCGGCGCTGTGCGACTTCACCTTCAACGTCGGGCCGTCGAATCTCAGGAAGTCGAAGCTGCTGCGTCTCGTCAATGCGCGCCAGTTCGATCAGGTGCCGGGCGAGCTGATCCTGTGGACCAAGGCAGGCGGCAAGGAGAACGACGGATTGAAGCGGCGGCGCGAGCGGGAAATCGCGTTGTTTTTCGACGGCCGGCCGGTGCCTAAGGCCGCCGCGCCCGAAGGGCTGAACCGTCCGCTCATCGACATCCGCACGGGCGAGCCCGGCTGAACGCACTGACTGAATCGGAGGAACGCATGGCACAAATCGAACGTCGGCTTCGCGCGCTCGCCCAGGCACTTTTGTGGGCGGGCGTCGTGGGCGTCGTGGATGTAGCGACGCCTGGCGCCGCGATCGCGGGCGGACACGCGCTGCTCATCGGTATCGGCGATTACGCGGAAAGCGGCCTGATGTCGTTGAACGGCCCGGACAACGACATCGCGTTGATCCGCAGTGTGCTGAAGGCGCGCGTCGGGCTGAGCGACGGGGACATCGTCACGCTGCTCGACGCGCAGGCCACGCACACAGCGGTGCAAAAGGCGTTCGCGGATCTCGCGGCGCGCGTGAAACCGGACGATTTCGTCTACATCCACTACTCCGGTCACGGATCCTACACGGACGACAAGACTCAGCCCGGCAAGGTCGATCAGACCTGGGTCACCTATGGCTCGCGCGCGCGCAAGCTGCCTGGCCTCGACGATCACGACGTGCTCGACAAGGAAATCAACCTCTGGCTTCAGCCGATCTACAAGGTCACGCCGAACGTCGTGTTCGTGTCGGACTCTTGTTATTCGGCGACCGTCAGCCGCGCGGCGAGGGCACAGGGCGCACGTGCGGCGCCGACCGCGCGTGCAGCGCCGGCCGATCCGCGTACGCATCCGCTCGGCGCCCAGCCGTTTGCACCGAACGCGGCGATGCCGGGCGTGCGGATCGGCGCGGCGCGCGACTGGGAAACCGCCGTCGAAGTCGATCCGAACGACGGCGGCGCGTGCGCGGACAAGAAACGTTGCGATGGCGTATTCACGTGGTATTGGGCGCAGGCGCTGCAGCGCGCGGCGCCGGGCGACCGCTGGAGCGATGTCTTCAACCGCACCTATTCGATGGTCGTCACGCGGCCCTACGTGCTGCAGCGTCCGCAGCAGGAAGGACACGGCGAGCGCTCCGTGTTCGGCGGCGAACTGTCGGCCGTGAAGGCGACAGTGAGCATCGCCGCGATCGACTCAAAGGCCGGCACGGCGCGACTGGCCGCGGGCCAGGTCAGCGGCCTCACGCCGGGGTCCGTGTACCGGCAGTACGCGCCGGGCCGTCCGGGAGGACTCGGCGACGCGCGCGTGGAACTGACGAGCGTCGAACCGATGAGCGCGCTCGGCACGGTGCGCGGCGCAACGCTGGCCGTCGGCGACAGCGTCGTCGAGGAAACGCATGCCTATTCCTTCAAGCCGATCCGCATCTTCGTCGACGCAGACAAGGCCACGCCTGTCGATCAGGCCGTGCTGGCGCAGATCGTTGCGGCGCTGCGCGGCCTGAAGGGTTTCGAGATCGCGGCGAAGCCCGCGGACGCGGCGTGGATCATTCATGTGTTTCGCCCGGACCTGGACGCTCGACCCGCGACGCCAGCATCATCCACGCTGACGATGCCGCTTCCGCCGTCGAAGAGCGGCAAGCCACTCGCAGCGTGGGTGCAGGATGCACGGGGCGCGCCGCTCGCGTCGTCGCTGCAGGTATCGCTCGCTGATCCGAAGACGGGTGTCGCCGCGCTGTCCGACGGCCTGACGCGTTTCGCGCGGGCACGCGAAGTCGCGAACCTCGACGCAGCCAGCGCGACGCGCGCGATGAACGTGCAGCTGACGGCGTATCGTGCCGATCCGTCGTGCAGGCAGGACTGCTTTTTCCGTCCGTCGGATACGGCAGACCGGCAGCCGTATCGCAAGTTCGCCGCCGGGCAGCTGGCGGACGCGGAGTCGATGTCGCTCAAATGCGGCGACGTGCTCTCCGTCTCGCTGAAAAATGTCGATGGCGACAAGCAGAGCTGGTACGTGTATCTGCTCGATATCGGGCCGGACGGTGTCATCCGGGCGGTTTTCCCGACACGCTACGACAATCAGGACGCCGCGCGGCTCACGGCGGGTGAGACGCGCGATCTGAAGGATCAGACCGTGCTCGTTCTGAACGCGACGGGCATCGAAACGCTCAAGCTTATCGCCACCACCGAGCCGATCGACGTGCGCTTGTTCGAGACACCTCTTCAGGTCGTCGCGAGCCGCTCCAGTCTCAATCCGCTCGAGTCTTTGCTGGCACAGGCCATGACGTCGCGCGCCGCGGTCGAGCACAAGGACGTGACGGACTGGCGAACGAGTCAGGCGAGCTTCGACGTACGCTGAGGGCGCGACAGCGACAGCGACAGCGACAGCGACAGCGACAGCGACCGCGACACGCCGCGAGCCCCCCGGCGGCTATTTGATCTGTGGGGTCGCGCTGCCCGGCGCGCTCTCCTCCAACTGCTTGTAGCGGGTCAGCTTGCCCGCGTCGATGGCAAGCTGTCCGCTTCGAAACGGTTGTGCGGGTGGTTGTTGTCCTTGTGGCGTCTTCGTGTGCAACGGCGGGACGCCTCCGCCCGACGCGCTTGCCTTGTCCGGCGCCGGATAGGCGGGCGTCGACGCCGCCCTCATGCACTGGGACAGCCGTTCGGACCGGTCTCTCTGCGCGCGGGCCGCGACCGCCGCGCCGACCTGCTCGCACCAATGGACGTTGTCCACGGCATCAGGCTGCCATGAGGTGTCGGACAAATTGCAGCGATGCGCGATGTTGTCGCGATATTGCTGCTGCGCAATCATCCCGTATTGTTTGCAGTCCGGCCCCGGTTCGCTCGACACGGTCGGCGACGGGTAGCCATTGCCGGGCGGGAACCTGCGCCGCCAGTCGATCGCGTGATGCAGCGGCTCCGGAACACCGAGCGACGTACTCGTGACGCGCACTTCCTGACCGGCGCCGAGTGTGCGGACGCCGCCCATACCCGTGCTCAGCCGGACCGTCGCGCGGCCGCGCACGACGCTCACGCGCGTGTCGTTGCCGATCATGCTCACTTCATATTCGGTGCCGCCCGCTTCGCTGACGACGAGCGCCGACGTTTGCGTCTCGACCCGATGATCGCAATTGCGCGTGCCTCCATAGATGTTGCCTTTCTGGAGTTGCGACACGCGGACGGAGCACGCTTGCGCGATTGGCGCGAGAAACTGCACGAGCGCGCCGCTGCCCGGACCTGTCGCGATCTTTGCGCCGGAAAAAATCTCCACCGGGCCATGTTGCGGCTGGAAGTTCAGATAAACCTGATCGCCGACGGTGCGCAAGATGCCGATAGGACCGGTGATGCCCGTGATGTCCAGCCGCGGATCCGTGAACGCATCGAATTCCTCGAATCCGCCGGCGTTTTGCTGCGTGCCGGTTGAGCCCGGTGGGGACGGCGGATGCTGCTGAAAGTCCTGAGCGCATCCGCCGAGGATCAAGCCGCTCGCCGCCGCGACGAGCCATTTTGTGCGTGTCATCGCCATGTTGCCTCCTGTACGGCCGTCCGCGTGTTGGTGCGGGCGTTGCCCGGATATGTGCTTTGCACGACCGAAGAACGAACGAAGGCCAGACGGTTGTAAAGATGCGGATAGTGGGCGACGGCGTGAGGTGGCTAACCGGCCGTGCTGCTGCGCGCGCCGGTCTGGCGCAGGTCCGGTTCAAGCGCGTCCGACAGCGGTGCGGCGCCGGCCGCATGAGTCAGTTGCCACTTCGGAAAGACGCCCGATGAATCGACGCTCCACGATTGGCCCGCGCCGTCCGCGACGATCGAGCGGGCGGCGCGCCGTCTGGACGCGGCCAAGCGGTGTATGCCGACAGGCGCTTCGAGTTCGAATGACAGGCTTCCTTGCTCATTGAAGGCGACGGCAAGGGGACGCGCGGCCTGCCCCGACTCGCCGAGTGTCACCACCGCAGGCCCGGAGGGCGCGCGCAGCACCGCGTCGGCTGGCTTGCGGCCGGCGAGGATCGCTGCGAGCCGCGCGGACGGGCCGGCCGAACCGGCTTGCGGATCGGACTTGCTGGTGGAATCGACGGCGGCGACCGAGTCGGCGGGCACTGCATCGGATGTATCGCCGATGCGCTTGCGCACGAGAGGCGCAGGCGAGTCGAGTGCGACCGGCGCGGCCATGTCATCGGCCTGTACGACGAGCATCACGTGCCAGTCGTCGGGCGTGTTGTTGTACCGCGGCGCCAGCGAAACGAGGCGCAATTGCGACGCGTCGAAACCCGCTTCGCGCAGTAACAGGTACTTGGCGACCGCAAAGTCCTTGCAGACGCCGCTCTCGGCGAAGAAGCGCGCGGGCGGGTAGTAGCTGCCGTCGGTGCCGTCGCGATAGCGGATTTCATTGATCAAAGCGTTGGCCAACATCAGCGCGGGGTAATCACCCGCCTTCGCGCGCGCCTCGCGCACTTGCGTCACGAGCCGGTTCCAGCCTGCGGGCTTGAGTTGCCGATGCGCGTGCATCGCGTCGCGCAGACGCTGCACGCGCGACGCGCCTTCGGCGGACTGTCCCATTTGCCCTTCGAACAACCTGGCCATGAACAGCAGATCGCCGACCTGCGCAAGCTGAGGCCGCAGCTTGCGGTTCGCTTCCCACCACGTCGCGCCGCGCAGCCGTTCGATGCCGAGATCGAATGCCGATTGCGCCGCTTCGGAAGCACTTTCCCGGCTGGAGTCGGGTTGTGCGGCAGCCGGCATGACCGCTGCCACGGGCGGTGTGAGATCGACGGCCGCGACGGCGGGCCGAACGATCGCGCCTCCGTGAATCGTCGACAAAGGCGGCTCGCCGCGCGAGGCGCCGACGCTGTCGAACAACACGATCGCAACGATGCTGCACAGTAGTCGATGATGCAGTCGCCCGGACATACGCTCCCCACGATTCGCGCGAGTACGGAGCGTGCCGACTCGCTTCGAGGTTGCCCGGGCGGCTCCACACGGCCACCGACGGGCGTCGCGCAGAGCACTGCACATTACGCGCCAATCGCTGGAGCGAACGTGGAGAAAACCAGCAAAGGGACGGTGCGCAACGCGCACGCCGATGTGCTGAGTTGTGGCGAGGACGGACAAGATGTGCTGGATGGTGGCTCAAGGCCAACAAGTTGCGGCGCAATGTCGTCTGGGACACGACACGTGCGACGGAGTGATGCTCGTCAACGGTGAAGAACGCGTCGACTTCGTTCAGCCTGGGCGGGTGCGGCAGGCTTGCTGCCGCTTTATACGGCACGCGCGCGGTGAAGCTGCTTCAACGCCTCCGGATAAGACGCGCGCATCGTTCACCGGGCTGTATGCCTGCCTTCACCGCCGAAAGGACGCTGTGGTCCGACAGCCTGCGCGCGTCGTGTTCACCGATTTCGCCAATACCGGCTTCGCGTCGCGCACGGCGTATCCGAAGGAACTTGGTTGTTGAACTCGCTGGCTGCAAACGCATCGCCTCATTCATCGACGTCGCGGACAAGGGCATGGAGGGCGTTGTGTTTCAAACACCATCTCGCCACTTCTTGCTAAGTTCTCCGAAATCCGCGACAAGTGCATCGAGGAGATGACGCACCGCCGGAACCATGCCTCGGCGGCTGGGAAAAATCGCATGCACCAGACCGGGCGTCGAGGCCAGTTCCGGCAATATGCGCCGCAGCTTTCCGGACTGAATATCGGTGTCAACCAGTTCGCGGGGCAGCATCGCGACGCCAATGCCGCGAAGCGCCGCCAGGCGGAGACTGGCGAGATCATCTGTTGCCAGGCGAGGCCGATGGCTCCATGAGATGGATTGACCGTCGGCGCTCAAAAGGTTCCAGACAAACTTCTCACTGCGGCTGGCCATCGAAAGCGTTGGCCATTCTCTCAGCGATTCGATCGATCCAGGCGCGGGATGCCGTGCCTCCAGATCAGCGCTGGCAACCAGAATCTGGATGGACAGGCCCAGTTGCCGGACCGCGAGATCGGTATCTTCCAGCGGCGGAAGTCTGACCCGAATGGCGATGTCCACGCCTTCCTCGACAACGTCTACACGGCGATTTGTCGCATCGATCAGGATTTGAACGTGGGGGTTCTTCTCCACGTATCGCGCAACCATCTCCGATACGCCGGAATCGAGCAATCCGACCGGGCAACTGATCCGCACAGTGCCTTGCGGTTCAGACTGCGTTTGGTCCACCACGTCTTTCGCAGCCTTCGACTCCGCCACCATCGCGAGGCAATGCAGGTGGAACTGTCGGCCAGTCTCCGTCAATGACAGGCTCCTGCTTGTGCGATTGAGCAGGCGGACGCCGAGTTCCTCTTCCAATGCCCTGACGCGCCGACTCAGCTTCGACGTCTGGACGCCCAGATCGCGAGCGGCGGAAGAGAAGCTTCCATGCTCGACGACCTCCACGAAGAGCCGAAGGTCATTGAGGTCAGTGATCTCGTTCATTGAAGGTTTTAAGTATTAACTCGAGTGTTTTCTTTCCCTTCGATAAACCCTGAACTTTCTACCACGAGCAACGATGCGTTGTCGACTGGGGATCTACTCATGCTTTTGTTGCGAATATAGCATTGCTTCAACGTTTAAAAAAAACGCAAATCAAGCCTCGCAAGGCCGTACGAAAGGGAAGAGAAGATGCTTGTACATCGACGTTGGGAATCGCTCGGCCGTGCCGATCTGGGGTGGCTGACCGCGAAACATCATTTCGCCGTCAGCCCTGACGATGATCCTGCTCATCGGGCACTGGGGCCGCTGATCGTATGGAATGACGATGAGATCGCGGTGGGCAGCGGATTTCCACTGCACGGGCATCGCGATGTGGAAATCATCACTTACGTTCGTCAAGGCGTCGTGGGGCATCGTGACACCTTGGGATCAGAAGGAACCATTCAGGCCGGCGATGTCCAGGTAATGAGCGCAGGTTCCGGCATACGACACACGGAGTTCAATGTAGGTGACGTGCCGCTGAAGCTATACCAGATATGGCTCATGCCTCGCGTATCGGGTGGCGAGCCGAGATGGGGCACGAAGTCCTTTCCAAAGAGCGATCGCGTAGGGCGCTTCGTGGTTCTGGCAAGCGGGTTCGATACCGATACGGAGGCGCTTCCCATCCGCGCAAATGCGCGCGTTCTCGGCGCAACCCTTCAGACAGGGAACAGTATCGAGCAAGCATTCAGCGGCGCGCGGCAAGCCTATATCGTCGTCGCGGCGGGAAGAATCGAAGTGAATGGCGAGTCGATGGGACCGCTCGACGGCGCCGCGATCACGGGGGTGGAGACCATACGGATCAATGCTCTCGAAGACTCTGAACTGGTGATGGTGGACGCCGGCTGAGAGTTTTCCTTTTGACTCCACCTTTGTAGGCGTGTTCTCAGGAGCGTGTTATGGATAGTTATAAGTTTCTCCCTTTGTTCGGCCGCATCTTGATCGGTGCACCGTTTGTCATGAGCGGCTTGAGCAAGCTTGCTGCATACACAGCGACGGTCGGTTATATCGGGGCGGTCGGTTTGCCGTTGCCGCCACTGGCCTTTGTCATCGCAGTGTTGATCGAATTGGGCGGAGGACTGCTTCTGCTGTTCGGCTTCCGCGTTCGCTTCGCTTCGCTGGTCATGGCGGTGTTCTGTATTGGGACGGCGGTGTTCTTCCACCGCAATCTGTCCGACCAAAACCAGATGATTCACTTCCTGAAGAACGTGATGATGGCGGGCGGTCTTCTGCAAATCACGTATTTCGGCGCCGGTGCATTCAGCCTGGACGGACGCATGGCCTTGCGGCTCGGGTCTTTGAAAGCAAGCTGAGAGGCGGCGCCTGCAGAGACTGTCGAAGCAGCGAAAGCAGGCGGGCGGTTTGGCCAGACCTGAGAGAAGTGAAATATCGGTGTGTCGAGAAAACGGAGCGGCGGCGCGAGCTTCTCATGATCGACTCAAGCGAGATGATTTGAATGGGCGCAAGGCAACCCTCGAACGAGCGTCACCTTGCGCCGATCTCGTGCGTTCCGGCCACACGCCGCATTGGAGGCCACAATGAAAGCTGTGGGTTATCGAATCAAGGGTGAACCGAAGGTATTGGTTGACATCGAGATCCCCACCCCGATGCCCGGGCCGCGAGATCTGCTGATCAGGGTGCGGGCCGTATCGGTCAATCCCGTCGATGTGAAGCGTCGTCGATGGGAAGACCCCGACGCAGACTCGGATCATCGAATCCTGGGCTATGACGCGGCAGGCATCGTTGTGGCGGTTGGAAGGGAAGTCACGCTCTTCAAGCCGGGCGATAGCGTCTTTTATGCGGGGGCAATGAACCGACCAGGAACAAACGCCGAATATCACGCCGTCGACGAGAGAATTGTTGGCCGAATGCCAGATTCACTTACCTTCGCAGAAGCTGCCGCTCTACCGCTAACCTCCATTACGGCGTGGGAAATCCTGTTCGACCGGATGAAGCTTGATTACGGGTCGCGGCGTCGACATGGCGCGTTGCTGGTTCTTAATGGAGCGGGCGGCGTCGGATCCATGGTCGTGCAATTGGCGACCAGGTTGACGGGCTTGACCGTGATCGCGACCGCGTCTCGTTCTGAAACGTCCGATTGGGTTCGCAAGCTCGGCGTCAAGCACATTGCTGATCATAGCAAGCCGATCGACAAAGCAATCAAGGCAATTGGTTTCGAAGGTGTCGACTACGTTGCGGCCATCACGACAACGGCGGGGAGCGCACCGGACATCGCGCGTGCAATGAATCCTCAAGGACACGTCACGTTAATCGATAACTTCGACGACAGTATCGCGCCGTTCAAGCCGAAAAGCATCACGATTTCTTGGGAAATGATGTTTACGCGTTCGCTGTTCGAGACAGCGGACATGGACGCGCAGCATCGATTGCTGACGGAGGTCTCGGCGCTCGTGGACGCTGGCGTGCTTCGAACCACCTTGTCGCAAGCGAGTGGACCTATCAACGCGGAGAATCTCCGCAAAGCTCACGAGACAGTTGAATCGGGGCGAGCCATCGGAAAGATCGTCCTGGAAGGATTTTAAGAGGCGTTGGGCGGTAAGGAAGCGCGGTCGTGGCAGTGTGTACAAAGCGGCACGGTTAATGTCACTGGCGCAGCCAGATAGCCGAATTGTCGATCCTCCGGGACTTGGAAAAAAAGATACCCCTTGCAATCCTCAGTGGAGAAGCATTATCATCTTTAAATAGATGAAGCGATATCGAACGAAGCGATATAGTATAAAATACCCTGACAGGCTGCCGAACCGGGTTCCTGGAATGGGCACGCCATAGCGCTCTCGACACGGCGAATTCACGCATCGGCCAACAACTGTGTCGCAGCAGTACGTATTGCGCAGACACTGAGGAGCACGTCTGCTGGGACGGGTTACATCATCTGACAAGAGGATTCTCGATGTTGAATACGCAAACACCAACAACAGCATTCCAGTTTGTTTCGAAGGTGTACCACACGATCGATTCGATGGACGAAGAGGGGTTCGCAGACTGTCTGACCGAGAACTGCACATTCGTCTACGCAAACAGCGATCCTGTCATCGGTCGCGCAAAAGCAGCTGCAACCTCGCAGAATTTCCTCAAGCAACTTGCGAGGATCAGGCATGACATCCTCAATGTTTGGGCCTTCGAGGATGTTATCGTTTCCCGGATATCTGTGACTTACACACGCAAGGATGCGTCAACGCTGATGGTTCCGGCTGTGACGATCTGGAAATTGCAGGAGGAACTGATCGACGAATGCCGCATATACGTTGATGCTTCTCCGTTGTTCGAGCGTTGATCGAAGGGCACGGATATGAATCGCGATCTTGAAGGGAGGACCATCATCGTCACCGGTGGCGGCTCCGGAATCGGGCGCGCGGCGGCGTTGGCGTGCTCCATCTCGGGGGCGCGCGTTGTCGTCGCGGATATCGTTGTTGCAGGTGGGGAAGAGATAGTCTCGGCGATTCGGCGAACAGGCGGTGATGCAATCTTCGTTACGACCGATGTAGCCCGCGAAGAACAGGTCGAAGCACTCGTAGCGGTGGCATTGAGTAAGTATGGCCGGCTAGACGGTGCATTCAACAACGCTGGTCTTTCCCAGACGAACGTTCCACTTCACGAACTGACAGCCGAGCAATGGCGGCGGATTCAGTCGGTCAACTACGACGGTGTGTTCTTTTGCATGAAGCATGAGATACGCACCATGCTATCGACGGGTGGTGGTTCGATCGTCAATACCTCATCCACACTGGGCCGCGTGGCGATGCGCAACGCGGCCGACTACTGCGGCTCCAAGGGCGGCGTGCTGGGGGTGACCAAGGGCGCCGCGGTCGACTATGGCGACAAGCATATCCGGGTCAACGCCATCCTCCCGGGTGCGGTGAACACGCCAATGGTTCAGGCGCTGGTATCCGATCCGCAATTCGCCGATCTGATCGAGAAGATTAGAGCCAGTCATCCGTTGGAACGAATCGGCGCTCCAGAGGAGATTGCCGCTGCGGTCGTCTGGCTTCTTTCGGACAAGGCATCCTTCGTGACGGGAACCGAACTGGTGGTCGACGGGGGATTCCTGGCCACTTGATGCGCTACTGCGGTTCATGCGACCGTTCGATTACGGGGCGTACCGCCTGCTGCGACCGAAGTCGTGATCGCGGCTGTCAGCTTTGCTTCGCCTCCGGATCCATCCAGGCGTTACTATTCCTGTAGTATGATCTCACTCTAGCTGAATCCATGTCGAACGAATAGTACCGACCGGTGGCTCGATGTCATGGCGAGGAACAAGGGAATGCCCAAATCTAATGCATCCGCAGTCGCAGCAGCGAAGAGCGCTCCAAAAATATCAGAGGCAGCGGCGACGAGACCTTCAGACGTTTTTGATGATCGTGGCAGAACCGTTCCGTGGATTGCACGAACGATTCATCGTCTCTACGATGCGCAGGGGCAGAAGCTTCTCGACAAGGAGAGTATTCCGATTGCATATTGGTATTACCTTCGTGTCCTGGCTGAGCGCGGCGAGATAAATCAGCTTGAGCTAAGTAAGCGCGTGGGCATAGCGTCGACGACCGCGGTCCCCGCACTCGACTATCTGGAGAAGCGCGGTCTGGTGAAGCGAGTCCGCGATCCAAATGACAGGCGGAAGTATTTTGTCGTCCTACAGGATGAAGGAAAGCGTCTCGTCGACCAAATGCTGCCCGAGTTGACCGACATGATTTCGGGTTCGCTCGACGGAATCTCGCAAAGGGATATGCGCGTCTTCTGGAAGGTCATGCACCAGATCGAAGCTAACCTGATTCAGATGGCACAAGGCGATACGATCGTTGACTGAATAGTTTCTTCGTCCTCCGCGTCCGCGGGACTACGCTGTCGCCGCTAGCGCGCGTGTCGTCAAACGACCTCCGCAAACATTGCCGCTTCGCACGCTGAATGCAGCGCTCCGCTCGTATCACGAGGGGAGCGCTGCACACTCGTATCTGCCCGCTCCTTGTCAGAATGCGGTGCGTGCAACAGCCGCGTTGGCTTGCTACTCGCCTAACGTAATCCGATTTCCCGTTTTACTCGACTGCTCGATTGCATCGAGCACTTTGTGCAAGTCGCATGCATGGTCGAAGCTGGGCGCCGTGCGGGTGCCATGCCGCAGGTCATCAGCGATTAACCGGTAGACGCCGGCAACATTGCGCGCAGCGACGGCGTCGCCGGCGTCGATCGGGAACGGATCCGGGACGTCGAGTTCTTCGTAACCGCTCGCGGCTTTGCGTCCAAACTCGATGCGCAGCGGAGTGATGTTGATCGCGGGGACGTACTCGTTTTTTGCGGTGACGCGCAAGTCGCCCTCGCTTCCGTTGATCTCCCACAGCAGCTTCGTCCCACGCGGAACGCCACCGCGAAGTTGTAGTGATAGCGGGGCGCCAGAGCGCAGAATCGCGTTCGCCATGAGATGGTCGGGCGTTTTCATCTCGACAGTTTCTCCGGTCTCGATGATGCGCACGGTTCGCCTGCGTTGTGACAACACCGCGTCGATCTGTTCGATGTCGCCGAGGACCGCATCGATAGCGGAAATCGCGTGGCCGCCAATCACGGAGAGCAGTGTGGCGCCGTTCCGGTTGTCCATGGCATAGGCGTCACCCTGCAGGATGTCGTCGCCCCAACTGAAACCTGAGCCGATGTACGTCGAAGACAGGACATCGCCGATCTTTCCGTCCGCGACGAGCTTGCGCATGAACTGCACTTCCGGGGAGGCGATTGCTTGCGCGCCCACGACGGCCAATGCTTTCTTTTCGCGCGCGAGCTCGGCAAGTGCGATTGTTTCTTCAAGTCCGTTGCCAAGCGGCCATTCGCTGTACACGCTCTTGCCTGCCAGCAAGGCGGCCGTAACGACTTCCTTGTGGTGCTGAACCTTGACGGTGACGACGACGATATCGATGTCCGGCGATGCAGCCAGTGCTGCCGCACTGCTGAACGCGCGCGGAATGTTGAACGCGGCGGCGGCCGCTTGCGCGCTCGCGAGACTCGTATTCGCCACGCCAGCGAGTTCAAAGATGTCGGACATGGCCTGCAAGGCCGGGATATGGGCGGTAGCCGCCCAACCGCGTCCCGGACTCAGGCCGACAATGCCGACACGATATTTCCCTACCATTGCTTCCTCCTCGAACCTTTAGGCATAGCTTCAATCTCGAGCGTGTGCTCTCGAATTGTGACTTTATCGGGGCGGCCAAAGACGGCCACCCGCTAAACGACCTGGTACTTGTACGAAGGATCGTCCTTGTCGCGGCGACCAACAGTAAAATTCTCGAGCGGTGCCAGACTTTCGGGAACAGGGTCCGATCGCTGCGAATCGAGCACGACCAACCGATCGGCGATACGCCATTCACCCTTTCGCCGCTCCATTCGGTCCACGTAACGAATGTTCACCACCCAATCCATCGCCGGCTTGTCGCCGTCGGGTTTCGTGCGATGGTGGGCCTGGGCATAGTGCTCCGCAAACGCCACATCGCCGTGCACCTCGACATACTGATTGCCGGTGAAGTGTTGAGTCGATTCGAAGCTCGGCAATAGTTTGATTGCCCAGTCGATGAATCCTTCGATACTTCCGTTATAGGCGCCGTGCCTGTCAATCGCGTCCGGGTGATAACACGACCGAACGAGATCCCAGTCCATCCGATCAATGCCGCGGCAATACCGGATGTGAACGCGGCGAATCTCGGCTTCATCTAGTAGCTGCTGAAGTTTCGCTTCCAACTTCGATCTCCTTGGTTGAATCGCCGTGCCTCAGGCAAATCGCTTCCGCGCCGCTGCGGTGTATGGTTCGACCGACCGCGAGCGCAATCCATTCGTCCGTCGCGTGTGCTCATTACGAGAGGACTTGGCGACTACTTTCATGAGTGGCGAGACGGTCGCGCCATGTCCAACCCGTACGGCGATGTCTGCTTTGCAGAGGGGGCTTCGTGCGTGTGGAACTCATATCCGTCGCCCTCTACTGCTCGTCATGCACCGTCGTCGCGTGCGTGGACATGGCTGCACGATGCCTTCAAGTTCGCGCGGGTTTGCCGATCAGCTCCCGATATTCATTGGCCGTGGCGGGTTTGCGGCCGAGCAGGCCGGCGATGTCGCGCGCCATTGTGAACATCTCGAGATTGCTTTTAAGGCGCTCGTCGCTATTCGGGTACTTCCAGGGCGTGTCTTCCGTGCCGACGCGGATATGCAGACCCATCATCGTCGCGAGCGTCGTCATGTACAGGCTAGCGCGACCGGCCGCACAAACACTGATCACAGAGGTCGGATCGATCTTGCGGATCTGGTCGACCATCAGGAACAGGTGTTGAGTCATGTCCTGCGCGTCACTGACCCAGGTGCCCGACACGAGGGTCCGGCCGACGTTGAACGGCAGCCCATACAGGATCAACCAGTTGTACGGCTTCTTGAGAACGCCGGTATCGATCAGCTTGCGCTTGGCGAGTTCGATTTCACCCGAGCTGTGAACCGCCAACTCTGGCTTGACGCCGACTTCCTCGAGCGTCGCGACAGCCGGTAACGCAAAGGCCTCGGGGTGCCCCGGCGCGCACGGTGCGACTTCCGTCAGACCTTCACGAGCGGGACTCAGGCACATGTCGAACGTCGTGCCGTTCAGCACGTTCACGTTCGGTACGAAGTCTTTGCCGAAGCGAGCTCGCAGCGGCTCGATAACCTGCTTATAGGCTTCGACCGGAAGGTAGTCGCGATCCATGCGACGCCCCTGCGCGTCGGTCATGAACGAAAAATCGATGTGGACCCCGCAGGCGCCCGCTTCGATCACGGCGGATGCTTCATCCACATACGCCTGGAAAGACGACGTGTCGTCGAAGCGGCCCGAAACCGCGGCGTTGATTGCGATTTTCTCCGACACATTCCACTTGGGCTGCAAGTCGGCTCCTGCAATGAATTGATACTCTTCCAATTCGCGTTTGGCGGCTTCCCAGAGCGGCAGTTTTTCCATCATGATGCTCCTCGACACAGGTAGTGAATTGGGTCCTTGAGTCTTTCGAACCCACGAAAAAATAAAACTGAATACGACTCGGCGGCTCGCACCGCCGTGCGTCGACTTCGCCCAGACAAATCGGTGCAGCGGATACTGTGCTTCACAAGATTGCTGTACATCGGATCATGCGATATAGAATAAATAAAATCAAGGCTTTCAGGGAATACCCTGATGAACGTTTGCGTGGATTCCGGTGCTTGCTGTCGATAACCCTCTCGCGCAGGCGTGGCGCACCCCCGGCTATCAGCGCTCAAATACAGCCTTCAATTTCTCTGGTGGGAGCGCGGAAGTGAGGTCGGCATCCGGCGGAGCCGCGGGGTCGCATTTCGGGTCGAGTCCCTTTGCGCTATCTGCATACGCGAACGGAAGGATCGAAGGAGATTCCTTGTTGACGGTTCCCTGGTATGCGGCTACACCCTGGCGTACCGCGAAGCGTACGTAGGTCGTCGTGCCATCGAGCGTGAAGTAGGGGTAGGGCTTGCCCGATTGCTTCGCCGCGACAAAATGGCAGTTCACTTGGTTGTCGCTTGCTATCGTGGCGATCGCGGGGACCGGAAGGTGAGCCTGTTCGAATGCCTTGACGGCAGCCAGGGCGGTCTCGCCGCCATCAGTCACGATGGCATCGATCTTCGGATATTGCGCGATGAGACCGACGGTGGCCTTTTGTGCGTCGACAGGATTCCAGTTCGTCACGACATATTGCTCGTTGAGCAACTTCAGATCCGGGTATTTCTTGAGTCCGCCTCTCAGGCCATCCATGAAGTTCTGAGAGGTGGTCGCGCCAGGCGAGCCTCCCATGAACACGACATTTCCCTTCTTGAGTGTGGTTCCGAGCCAGTCGGCCCACAAGACACCGATCTGCTTCGTATCGCCGACCACGTTTATGACGTAGTCGCGGCCTGGTACGCCAGCCATCTGAGCCGAATACGGGACCACCGCGACGCCGGCTTTCATGGCTGCCCGCATTGCGGGAAGCTGCACCGCGCCAAAGTCAGGAAGCAGAACGAGGACGTTGATGCCCTGCGCGACCATGCTGTTGATGTCGGAATTCGCCTTCTGCGGATCGCCGTTAGCGTTGCTGTAGATGACCCGTGTGACGTTCTTGCATCGACTCAGTTCGTCCTTGACTTCAGCGAGGCCCGTCTTGCGCCAGGTATTGCCGCCGTAGCCATCCGATACGCCGACTATCATCGGCTTCGTGCCGCACATCGGCGTGATGTCACCTTGGCGGTTGGTGACGGAATCTTCCAGCGCGTGGGCGGTACAGATGAAACCAAGGGAGAGAAGCAGTCCGGTGCACATCTTCGCGGTTGAGGAAAAATACTTGCCAGGCCAATATCGATCGCGACGGTTCTCGAGACCGTCCGCATGAGAGCGTTGCACTTCCTGCAATGGAGCCTGCGAAACGCGAAGCTTGAAGAACATGGTGATCCTCGCCGTCGGTGATGGATGAGTGATGGAGCAACTCGATTGGAGAAAAGGAATATCCGTGTGCCGGAGCCGACACTTAACCCATTTGAATCGATGCATAGTTAGATCGATTCATATCGAATAATGTTTGTCGGGACGAATGAAGTCAAGCACTCTTGGGGAAAGTCCCTGTGCGGACGTCGTTGAACCTGATGGGTGCGGACCGGATTTGCTTCGTGTAAAGCGCTGAGACGGCGCGGGTGCTTGCGCCTCCGCTCACAAGCTGAGGCTGAGCTGGGGGAGAGGATGGAAGGCAGCCCGATCTAAAACGGGCCGGCGCAGACTACTGTTTTAGTCGCGTCCGCCGCAACAGCAAACCTTGCCGGTACGGCGGCGCCAACGAAGGAGCGGGTCGTGCTGATGTCAGGGAACGCGACTCGCCTGCGACACAAACTTGGTTACAAGGTAGGCGTCGAATGTTTCGCTGCCTCCTTCGCTGCCCATGCCACTATCCTTCACGCCACCCAGCGGCGTCTCGGGAAGTGCAAGGCCGAAATGGTTGATGCCAACCATTCCGGCTTCGATACGGCCAGCAACGTATTCGGCGGTCGCGATCGAACTGGTGAAAACGTAGGAGGCTAACCCGTATTGCAGCGCATTGGCTCGTGACAGAGCCTCATCGGCGGTAGTGAATGTCGTTACCGGCACAACCGGTCCAAAGGGCTCCTCGACCATCAGGCGTGCATTGTCGGGCACGCCGGTGAGAATTGTCGGGGCGAAGAAATACCCTTTCTCGGCCAGACGGGCGCCGCCACAAATCAGTGAGGCACCGCGTTCTTGCGCGTCCGTCACCAACGCCTCCATCGCTGCGACGCGCCGTTCGTGCGCCAGCGGTCCCATCTGGGTCCGGGGATCGAGGCCGTCTCCAACGCGCAGCGGCGCGTATTCGGCAGCGAAGGCATCCACAAATCGCTCATAGGCCTTTTCGTGCACGTAGAAGCGGCTTGGTGCCATGCAGACCTGACCGGCATTGCGTGTCTTGGTACGCGCCAGAAATCGCGCTGCTCCTTCGATGTCGGCGTCGTCGAACACCAGCACGGGTGAGTGGCCGCCGAGCTCCATGGTCATGCGCTTCATGTGCGCGCCGGCGAGCGACGCCAGTTGTTTGCCAACGGAGATCGAGCCGGTGAACGAAATCTTCCGCACCGCCGGAGCGTTGATGAGATGTCTGGAGACCTCGGAGGGCACTCCCCACACGATGTTGAGACATCCGGCTGGCAAACCCGCATCGTGGAAAATGCGCGCCAGCGCCACCACCGCGCTTGGCGATTCCTCCGGGCCCTTGAGGACCACCGTGCACCCTGCGCCCAAGGCAGCGACGACCTTACGGAGTGCCAGGTTGAAGGGGAAATTCCAGGGTGTGAACGCAACGCAAACCCCTATGGGTTCCCGCGAGACCATCTGCTGCACGCCTGGCGCGCGTGCCGGGATCATGCGCCCATAAATTCGCCGGCACTCCTCCGCATGCCATTCGGCGTGCTCGGCACAGCTCTGAACTTCCAGAATGGCTTCGTTCAGGGGCTTGCCCTGGTCGAGCGTAATGTTACGAGCGATCTGTGGGGCCCGTTCCCGGATCAAGGAAGCAACGCGGCGCAGCAACGCTGAACGTTCGATTGCAGGCGTGCGCCGCCAGATCTGGAATGCGACGGCCGCTGCGCTCACAGCATCATCCAGATCCTGAGGCGTGGCGTGTGGCAAGCGGGCAAACGCGTTGCCAGTTGCGGGGTTGATCACATCCTGTTCCGGCCGCCCGTCGGCGCCTAGAAATCGGCCATTGATGTAGAGCGCGAGTGTTTCGTAAGGTGCGGTTGTGGTGTTCATGGCGTTCCAGCTCAGAGGAAAACACTACCGCCGTCCACGGCGAGGGTCTGACCGGTGACAAAGCTCGCACCGTCACTCACGAGGTAGGCGAGCGCTGCCACGAGGTCTGCCGGCACCTGGTCGCGCTGAATACAGCGGCCGGCAGTACGGGCATTTTCACCGATGCGATCTTGTAGATCGGTCTGCAGCACGCCATCGCTGAGCGTGAAGCCTGGCGCAATCGAATTCACCGTAATGCTGTCCTTCGCCAGTTCTCGCGCAAGCGCGCGCGTGAAGGCAATGACGGCGCCTTTGCTGGCCACGTAGTGCGCCATGTTCACCGGCCCCTTGATCGGTACGGTTGATGCAATATTCACCAGCCGACCTCGACCGCTTTGTCGAAGTTGCGGCAACACCGCTTTGGCGCAGTTGAAGGGGCCGAGCGTGTTGACCTCCATCACCCGCATCCACTCCTGATTGGTGATCTGCTCAAACGGCTTGAGTGTCAGGGTGGTAAATAGAGCGGCGTTATTGATCAGACCGTCGATTCCACCGAACTCCGAGACCGCTGCGGCGGCCATGTCCGCAACGTCCGTCTCGCTGACGACGTCCGTTCGCACGCCGATGGCCTGATGTCCGGACTCACGAAGCCGTGTCGCGGCTTCCTCGGCGCCACGCAAGTCGGCGATGACTACGCGGTGCCCTAACTGCGCAAGGTGCTCGCTGAAGGCATAGCCAATGCCGCTGGCGCCGCCCGTGACGATGAGGCGCTTAGGTGATTCAGGTTTCATATTTCCCTTCGCAGTTCATAAGATTCGGATGTCAGTATGAGGACGGCCTCACGCAAGGTTGAGGGCGTTCGATTGACATTCCGCTCCATACATCATCAGATGTCAAAGATATCGACTAAACTGTCCGGATACCGGACCTTTGTACGGAATTCGAATTCTGCGAGGATCTATGGCAGTCAAGACAGGCGCAAAAGAATCACCTGAAAGCGAGCCGGAATACGTGATGGGGCTGGAAAAAGGGCTATCCATCATCGAAGCATTCGGGATGAAAAAAGGGCCGTTGACATTGACACAGGCTGCGGAGATAACCGGCCATACGAAGGGCTCGGTACGGCGCAGTTTGCTAACTTTGTGCAGGTTGGGCTATGCCGCGCAGAACGGTCACAGCTATGTCCTCGCGCCGCGCGCTTTGCGGCTGGGCTACGCGTATGTTGTCTCGGACCCGTTGACCAAGATCGCACAGCCTGTCCTGGAGATCGCTAGCGAGCGTACGCAAGAGTCTGCATCGATCGCCGTACTGGATTCGCAGGATGCAGTCTTCGTCGCGCGCTCGACGCACCGGCGCAGCCTGTCCAGCGGTCTCGGCGTTGGCTCGCGCCTGCCTGCTTACTGTAGCGCTACAGGCCGCGTGCTTTTGTCAGGCCGTCCATCTGCCGAGGTGCGATTCATGTTGAACAGAATGGCGCGTCCTGCGCTGACGCCTCACACCCGCACTACGACCAGCAGCATCATGAAGGAGATCGAGTTTGCGAGTAGACACGGGTATGCGATCATCGATGAAGAACTGGAGATCGGTATTCGCTCAATCGCTGTTCCGATCAGGAATGCACGCGGAGAAATGATTGCAGCCATGAGCCTCTCGGTCTCCACGAGCCGGATGAGCCGCGAAGGTGTCGTGGAGCACCTTTTGCCGGAACTCGAAATCGCACGGCGCCACCTCGCCACGTTGCTGTAACGCTTCGTTCGATCTCGGACAGCGTAGGGAAGTCCGTGTTACAAGGCGTTTTACAGCGAGCGTTGCAACCGCCCGGCCGTCTCACGTAGCGTCGGCAAAAAACTTTCTCGCAGTGTTTCGATGCTCACGCGCCCCGAAAAAACGCTCACGCTCAGCGCCGCCACGACTTGCCCGGCGCCGTTCTTCACCGGTACGGCCATCGCCGACATACCGATTTCCAACTCTTCGTCGCTGATCGCGTAACCGTCCACCACCGCGCGCCTGATCGCCTTCAGCACGCCGTCGACATTCGCCACTGTGCGATTAGTGAGGCGCTTCATGGGCACGCTTTCCAGATGTGCCCGCGTCTGTTGTTCAGGCAGATCGCCCAGCAGAACGCGCCCTGTGGCTGAGCAATAGGCGGGCAGGCGACCGCCGAGCTTCACGCCCGTCGACACGATACGGACTGCCTCGGCGCGTGCGATGAACACGGCATAACCCTCGTCCAGCACGGCCAGTGACACGGACTCCTGTAGCTTGTCGCGCGCGATCGCTAAAAGGGGTTGCGCAATCTGCGGTAAGGACGATGTGCTGAGGTATGCGCCACCCAGCCTCAGCATGCGCGGCAACGGCGTGAAGAATTTTCCGTCGTGCGCGAGATAGCCGAGATCGACGAGCGTCAGCAGGCAACGCCGCGCTGCGGGGCGGCTCAATTCGGCCAGTTGCGCGGCGTCAGAGACGGTCATGCGTGTGGTGTTCGCGCCGAAGGCTTCGATGATCGCCAAACCCTTCGCTAGTCCCCCCATTCCTTCCTTCGCCCGGTTCTCGGTTGACGCGTCTCCATCCGTCACAGGCGACGAGTCACCGGTTCGCGTATTGACAGGCCTTTTTATGGATGTCATATTGGTTCCAATATCGAACAATGTACGGTATTCGAACACATCGAAAACGGGCTGTCAACGACGGCCTCGACTCGGTCTCTCGGAATCTTGCGTTCGGCAAACGCCAGCTATGGAGTCAGCGACTTGAACATCATCCCCATTCAACCGGCGCCCCGCGCCACTGTCCAGTGGCCCGTCGAGGGTGTCACGCGCGTACCCTATGCACTGTTCCAGAGCGAAGATGTATATGCGGATGAACAGGTAGCGATCTTTCGTGGTCCGCACTGGAGTTATCTCTGCCTCGAAGCCGAATTGCAGAATTCAGGCGACTTCCGCAGTACGTTCGTCGGCGATGCTCCGGTGGTCGTCACGCGCGACACGGACGGCGAGCTCTATGCATTCGAAAACCGGTGCGCTCATCGCGGCGCGATGGTTTGCCTGGAGGACCACGGCAACGCAAAGGACTTCAGTTGCGTCTATCACGCCTGGACCTACAGTCTGCAGGGCGATCTACGCGGCGTTGCGTTTCAGGACGGTATCAACGGCCAGGGCGGCATGAAGGAAGACTTCTGCCTCGGCGATCACGGCTTGCGCAAGCTGCGCGTCGCGACGCTGCATGGTCTCGTGTTCGGCAGCTTCTCCGACGATGTACCGCCGCTCGACGAATATCTCGGCGAGGAGATCGTCGCACGCATTGCGCGCGTGCTTGAGAATCGTGCGACAGTCGTGCTCGGCCGCTTCACGCAGATGCTGCCGAACAATTGGAAGCTTTATGTCGAGAACGTTAAGGACTCCTATCACGCAAGTATCCTGCATCTTTTCTTCACGACATTCCAGTTAAACAAGCTGTCCCAGCGCGGCGGGATCATAGTCGACGCCAGCGGTGGGCATCACGTCAGCTATTCGGCGGTCGATCACGCTGCTGAGGCAGCGGAGCAAACGGCCGCGGACGGCTACGCGGAACAGAAGATCCGCTCGGAGAGCGGCCACAGCCTCGAAGACGCCTCGATCCTCGCGGGCGCCGACGAATTCGGTGACGGCATCACTTTGCAGATCCTTTCGGTGTTTCCGGGCTTCGTGCTACAGCAGATTCAGAACGCCATTGCGTTGCGGCAGATCCTGCCGCGTGGTGCGCGCCAAACCGAACTGAACTGGACCTATCTCGGCTTCGAGGACGATACACCGGAGCTGCGGGAAATGCGTCTGCTCCAGTCGAATCTCGTCGGACCGGCGGGTTATGTGTCTATGGAGGATGGCTGCGTAGGCGGCTTCGTGCAGCGTGGCATCGATGGGGCCAGTGACGCACGGTCGGTGATCGAGATGGGCGGCGAAGGCACGACAAGCAGCGCCAGCCGCGTAACCGAAGCCTCGATTCGCGGATTCTGGAAGGCCTACCGTAACGCAATGGGATATTGACGATGACGCAGGACATTCATCAACTGATCGCGCGGGCGCAGGCCGAATACGCACGCTGCATCGACGACGGCGACCTCGGGCAGTGGCCCGGGTTCTTCACGAAGTCATGTCTTTACAGGGTCACGACTGCCGACAACCATCGCCGTGGTCTCGTGGGCAGCATGATCTACGCGACCTCATACGGCATGCTGGTCGACAGGGTCGCCTCCTTGCGCGATGCGAACATCTATGAACGGCACGTCTACCGTCATTTGCTCGGGCAGCCGTATGTGATCCATGACGACGGCGTTGAGGCACACAGCGAAACCTCCTTCATGGTTGCGCGCGTCATGCGCGACGGAACCACCGACCTGTTCGCAACGGGTCGTTATTGCGATGTATACGTGCGCGAAGAGGCCAGTGTGCGGTTGCGCGAGCGCATCGTCGTGTGCGATAGCTCGCGTGTCGATACCCTGCTCGCGTTGCCCCTGTGATCCCCGCGAAGTCACCCCAAACCTTGCCCGACGGCGGTCGACAAGTTATCGAGGCCATATCATGGATTTTCAGATTTCCGTCGCTGACAGCGATATAACGTTCTCGTGCACGACAGGTGAAACCGTCCTCGACGCAGCCGAAAGGGCCGGCTACGCGGTGCCTTACTCGTGCCGCAAGGGCGTCTGCTCATCCTGCGAAGGACGCCTTGTAACGGGCGAGGGGCGCTCTCCGGTTCAGGGACCAGTGGCCGCCCCAGCCGAGAGGGCGCTGCTGTGCTGTCTGCGCCCCGACACGGACTTGACAATCGCGCCGCGTCGCATCGAGAAGCGCGACCCCGTAGCGCGCAAGACGCTTGAGGCCTCGGTGTATCGCGTCACGCAGCCAGCAGACGACGTCACCATCCTTCAGTTGCGGCTGCCCGCTGGCGTGCGAGTGAAGTTCGGTGCCGGTCAGTATCTGCAGGTCGAGCTTGACGATGGCACGCGCCGCAACTATTCGATGGCAAATGCGCCGCACGAAAACGACGGCGTGCAACTGCACGTGCGCCACGTGCCCGGCGGCCGTTTCTCCGAAGACGTGCTCGGCAGCATCGCGAAGGGTGACCGGCTGCGCATCGAGCTGCCGTTTGGAGAATTCACGCTGCGCGAGGGGTCGACGAGGCCGGCTTTGATGCTCGCGACAGGCACGGGGTTCGCGCCGGTGAAGTCGATCATCGAAGATGCACTCAAGCGTAAGGTGGAGCGGCCGCTCTACCTGTACTGGGGCGCACGCAGGGTCGAAGACCTCTATCTCTCAGCGCTCGCACAGAAGTGGCACGACAGCGGCCGCGTGCAATTCGTGCCGGTGCTGTCCGAACCGGATGAAGCGTGGACGGGAAGACGTGGTCTGGTGCACGAAGCCGTGCTCGAAGACCGTGGCTCGTTTGCGGGATATGAGGTGTACGCATGCGGGAATCCAGCGATGACGAGTGCCGCACGCGAGGCCTTCCTGAAGGCCGGCTTGCCAGAAGACGACTTCTTCAGCGACGCGTTCGTGCATACCGATTGACGAACCGGTGCCCTATGGCCCGAGTTTTGACACCACCTTTTCATCACTTATAGGAGACTTAACAGTGAAGACTTTTCTCAGTATTGGATCAGGGCCGGGCATCGGAATCGCGACTGCCACGCGTTTCGCGCAAGAAGGCTTCCGCGTGATCTTGACCTCGCGCAATCCCGAGAATCTTGCCGATAGGGCCACGCAATTGTCGGAAAAAGGCTACACCGTTGGCATCAGGTCGGGCGATGCCGGGAATCTGGACAGTGTGCTTCAGCTCGTTCGCGAAACGGAAGCGGAGTACGGTGCAATCGACGTTCTGCATTTCAATTCGGCGTCGATGCATTCCGATTCGATCGAGACGCAATCAATCGAGACGTTTGTGCCCGATCTGACGGTGAACATCGGTGCGGCGCTCGTGGCCACACAAGCGGCATCGCGCGGCATGCTGGCGCGTGGAAGTGGTGCGATCCTGCTGACTGGCGGCGCATTGGCCACACATCCGCACCCCGACTACCTGTTACTTGGAATTGGCAAGGCCGGGATCAAAAACCTGGCGTATGCGGTTTTCGACAATTTCAAGGAGCGCGGCGTCCACGTCGCTTCGGTCACTGTAGCAACATTCGTCACAGCCGACTCGCCCGAGGCGCGCGGTGTCGCTCAAGCGTTCTGGGATCTGTATGCCCAACCGCGCGAAAGCTGGACGCCGGAAGTCATTTACCCGGCCCAGCGACCCGATCAACCATAGTCATTGCCGATGAGTCGCAAGCCCGCTTCCGGCTAATCGGTTCGCAGTCCTTATCTATGCAAGGCAACCGCCGTTTCTCAGACGATTCGCGGTTGCGACAATTTGGCGGCCTCGAGTGCACATGCTCTTGCTGACAGTCAACAACTATTGTGTGTATTCACATGATTCGATATAGTATCAAACGATGACGTTCTAATAGACCTTTCAGTCGCTTGACCAGACCGGTAGCGACGTCTTCGTTTCGATTGTTCTGCATAAAGGAGAGGAGATTATGGGAAATCACAAACTTCGGCTGTCCATCGCCGTTGGTAACTACGATCGCATGCGTCCACTGGTCGATGGAGATGTCCAGATCGACGGCGTCGATCCGGTCTTCATGCTGCAGGAGCCTGAGGAGATCTTTTTTCGCGCGTTTCGGCACGCCGACTACGACATCTGCGAGCTCTCGCTCAGCAGCTACTCGGTCAAGACTGCCGCAGGCACCTCGCCCTATACGGCTGTGCCAGTCTTTCCGTCACGGGCCTTCCGGCATACGGCTATCTATGTACGAACAGATCGGGGAATCGAAAAGCCTGAAGACCTGAAAGGCAAACGCATCGGCGTACCCGAATACCAGCTCACCGCGAACGTCTGGGTCCGACTCTTTCTCGAAGAGGAGTACGGCGTCAAGGCATCGGATGTGACCTGGGTGCGTGGCGGATACGAAGATCCGACGCGCGTCGAAAAGATCGCGTTGAACCTGCCGGGCAACGTCCGGATTGAAGACGCCCCCGAAGGCGAAACCATTTCCAGCCTTCTGGCGGCAGGGAAGATCGACGCCGTAATCGGGCCGCGAGCGCCTTCCTGCTTCGATCAGGGCCATCCGCAGGTTCGATACCTGTTCGAGGATCCGCACAAGACCGCCGCCGATTGGTATTCGCGCACCAAGCTGTTTCCGATCATGCACACGCTCGGCGTCAGAAAGACGCTTGCCGACGAACATCCGTGGCTGCCGGGTGCGCTCGTCAAGGCATTCGAGAAATCGAAGGCCCTCGCGCTTACGCGGCTCAGCGAGACCGGGGCGACCAAGGTGACGCTGCCGTTCGTCGAAGACCAGTTGCGGGCGGCACGCAAGCTAATGGGTTTCGATTTCTGGCCATACGGCTTTGCGGAAAACGAGCGGACGATCGACCGCTTCCTTGCCCAGCATCATGCGGAGGGGCTTTCCAGCCGGCGGCTGCAGCCGCATGAGCTGTTTCATCCGGCGAGCCTTGAAAGCTTCAAGATCTGATCGGTACAACAGATCGCAAACGGGGCAGCGCGGCTGCCCCGACGCCGCCTCACGCGGCGAGTGCGGCGGTCTCTCTCTTCGCCGAGGCGATGGCTCCACTGCGCGCCTGCTCACCCATCGACACGCCTTCCGCACGGATGAAAGTAATATCCGTGATGCCAAGAAAGCGGAAGGCGGCCTTCAGATAAGTCTCCTGATGATCGAAGAAAGCGGCGGGCGATCCGTCGCTATACACGCCGCCACGCGACGATGCGATGACCAGCTTCTTGCCGCCGCACAGTCCGATCGGGCCGTGCTCGCCATAGCGGAACGTCTTCCCGGCGACGGAGACGCGATCGATCCAGGCTTTTAGTTGTGAAGGCACCCCAAGGTTGTACATCGGCGCGCCGATCACCACGATATCGGCAGCCAGGAATTCCTCGAGCGCCACCTGGCCCAGGGCGATGTCGGACTTCAAAGCGTCGTCGAGGGGCGCGTCTTGAGCGGCTGTGAGATGCGCCGCGGTCAGATGGCCGATCGGTGTTGCAGCAAGGTCGAGACGACTGACGGCAAGGTCGGGATCGCGGTCTCGGAAAGTCGCGACGACATGCGCTGACAGATCACGGCTGACAGAACTTTGCCCAAGGATGCTGGAATCTACGTGTAGCAGTTTCACGAGGCTTGTCTCCAAGTCAATCCGGTTTTTCGCGCTCGCTTCGGAGCCCTGGCTTCAGAACAGCAATGTGCCGAGGCTGAGGTTCCCCGTACGATCTCGTGTAGCGATAACTTTTTCCGTTCCATCCTTTCGCACTCGAATCTCGACTTGCGAGGACTGCGCGGTAAGCCCGGAGAAACGGAAATCACCGAAACGGTCAGTCCGGGTTGTGCGCTCGCTTGCATCGGCGGGGTCCCGGAGGATGACTTCAGCATCCTCGAGATTGCGCAATTGGCCGTCGTCCCGTTCCTCACAGACGTTGCCCGTCACGAGATGGCTTAGCGCATCATCCAGATTCTTGTAGAAAACGCGCGGCCTGGTGCCGAACTCCGGATGAATGACCGAAAGGCGCTCCTTCTCGACCATGTCTGCCAATTGGGCGTCCGGGACATTGAATCCGCGGATCGCCTTGGTGGGACAGGCCTGCGCACAGCGGGGTTCTTTCCAGCCGGCGTCGAGCAGGTGCGCATCGAAATTCCAGTTCTGCGGAACTTGTTCCTGCTCATTCCATTCGATCATGCCGTAGGGACAGGTCCGGACCAGATCGCGCCGGCCGTGCGACTTGACCGGATCAATCATCACGACGCCGTCCGGGCGCTTGTAGATCGCGCCGTCCGGTGCCGCTTTGATACAGGGTGCGTTGTCACAGTGATTGCAGGTCTTCGGGATATAGGTGACATCGACGAGCGCACCCTCTCCACGGACGTGACGTTCGATCCGGATCGTTTCCAGACCTTCCGGCGGATGTGGTGCCGAATAACCCGGAAAGGCGTTGCCGGTGTACTCGTCCTTTGTCGCGAGGACACAGTTTCGGCAATTGATGCAGAGTGACACGTCAATGACCAATGCCCAAGTATTCACGCTGCCTTCTCCAGACTTGAATTCCATTTTTCCACCTCTACCCAGCAAGTATTTGGCATGATTCCGTCCGCTGTCCGACTCATCTTTCTCCCAGGCGTGAGTAGATTGAGACAGCCTCCACGATCGACGAGACCCAACGAAGTCTCGATCATGTCGAGCTCGGCACAGGACTCGTTGCCGCGCGTCACACCCGCCTTGACGAGGTGAGAGACGTCCACGGCGCAGATGACTGACGCTTGCGCGTTGTAGACCCGTACCAGATCGCCGCGTTGCAGGCCCCGAGTCTGCGCATCCAGCGCATTCAATCGCAGAACCCAATAGCGATAGCCGTCGACTTCCATCCGGTGTTCGTCGATCGTGCTCACGTGACTGTTCTTTCCGTCCGCATGCGTATGGAAGCTGTAGACGGGATGATTGGTTACGAGCTGCAGCGGAAACGGTTGATAGCCGGTGCTGGCGCGGTTTATGTAGCGGTTGACGGCCGGCCTTTCAGGATCGATCTCTTCGATACGGCGGAGGCTCGACGGCACGAATTCGAACTTGCCCGACTGTGTCGGCAGGCCGTCGCCGAAGCCGAGCGAGTAGGCGGCAGGTAGCGGATTCGGCTCCGGTAAATCCTTGGGTCTTCCTTCCGCAAACCAGCGCATGTCGACAGGCGGCTTGTCGTCATCCTTCGGGGGCGGCACGACGTGATAGCCCTTTCGGAGGAACTTCTTCCACGTGGTTTGCCTCGGCAAGTCGGTTGAATTGAACATCCGTTCGCACCAGGCCAGTTCGGAGCAACCGCCTTCCGAGAACATTCCGCCGTAGCCGAGCCGCGTCATGATGTCCAAAAGGATCTGATAGTCCGACTTCGATTCGCCGAGAGGCTCGATGCACTTATGCTGCATGGTCACCACACGGTGATTGAGCTGACTCTGCGCATGCTGGATGTAGCCGCCGCAGTTCGCCCATTCGGAGATGTCATCACGTTCGAGTGCGGTACACGCGGGCAGAATGACGTCTGCGAACTGAGCCTCGTTCTCCATCCATATCGACTGGTTGACGATAAATTCGAGCGATGAATGACGATACGCTTCGACGAGCCTGTTCGATCCCGGCGTTGTGCCAAAAGATGACGATCCGTAGCGGTACAGCATGTGAATGCGGGAATGGCCTGGCTTCGGATACGCGTATTCAGCAAATTGCCCTTCCATTGAGAAGCCATCCCACGCGTAGCCGTGCGAGTGCCCATCCACGATGGCTTCGGCGAGCCGTTGCCGGGGAATGGCCTGCTTGACCGGGTTGATCGTGATGATGTGGGGCATGCGGCAGTAGTTGTTGGCCGCGCTCGCCGTGTTGTTCAGGTCTCCCGAGATGCCGCCCTCGGCGTAGCCGGGGAAGTAGAAGTTGAGGTCCTGCGGCGCGCCGATCTGCAAGTTGCCGAAGTTGATCCCAGGCTTTCCCCATCCTTGCATTGCCATCATCATGACGACGCTTCGCGCCCACTGAGCACCCGTCTCGGTGCGGCAGGCGCCACCAAAACCGGCGCCCAGGCCACCCGCCGCAAGATAGGTCTTTTTCGATGCCCACAATCGCGCAAGACTGTAGACGTCTTTGGCGGGCACGCCGGTTTCCGCTTCCTGCCACTCCGGCGTTTTCGGTACTCCGTCTTCTTTGCCGAGGACGTAGGCACTCCATTCATCGAATCCGGTTGTTTTGGATGCCACGTATTCCTTGTCGTAACTGTCGTTCACGATCCATTCATGCATGATCGCGATTGCGAGCGCCGAGTCGGTGCCTGGTTTGATCGGCAGCCATTTACCGCCAAGGAACTGCGCGGAGTGCGTCAGATAAGGGTCGATGTGAACGAATTCGATGCCAAGCTGCTTGGCCCACAGCCGGCGCTCGGTGCCTTCGAATCCTCCGTATACACCGCTGGTCGATTCGGGGTCGCTCGACCAGAACACGATGACCTCGGCATGCTGAAGGCAGTCCTCGGTCGTGCCGTAAAAGCTGGGCGTGCCTAGGCGCAAGCTATTGCCATAGTGATGCATGGCTCCCCAGTACCAGCCTTCCCAACTGATCGGACTCGGTTCGACGCGGGTGAAGCCAATCAGATTACCGAAGCGCAGGAATGCACTCAGGTAGTAGTTGATATTCCCCCACTGGTGATGTGCGCCCGTGACCATGGCAATAGCTCCGGGGCCGTAATCTTTCTTCATCCGGCGGATTTCTCCGGCCACGATATCCAGCGCTTCGTCCCAGCTAATCCGTTCATAGCCAGAAATCCCGCGATTCTGGGGATTGCGTTCACCGTGAGGATCAAAGTCGACGCGCTTCATCGGATAGAGAAGGCGCTTTTCGGAGTACACGAGCGATTTGAGGGAGAGGGCGTGCGGGCTGACCGTAGCGCGACGTGCCGGTGAAAACCGGCGGCCTCTCGCCGTGATACTCCAGCTCGGTCCATCGTCTTCTTCGAGATCGATGGGCGTGGTGCGGACGATCTTGCCATCCTTGACGAAGACGAACACGGGTCCGCCATTCGTCAGGGTGACATAGCGCGTGGTGCCGTCCTTCATGACCGTGCCCTTTCGCCAGCCGGCCGTTTTCATCGTGTTGACGAGTTGGCCAAACCATACGAGCTTTTGGTCGCTTCCACCCTGCGTGATCTTGAAGTTCTTAAGTGCATCGATGAGGAACGCATGGTCGGTGTTCGGCGCGAGCATCTGACGAGCTGTTGCCACATCCATGAAAACAAGCTCCGCGTCGGGTTTCGAATTCACACCCCAGCTTCCCGATACGGTGCCGTTCTGAAAATGGAGCTGCCGCGAAAGGGTGTTGTCCCTGAGTCGCAGCTGAATGACTCCGCTTCCTGTCGCGAGATGCGCGCGCATGGACGGGAACTTTCGCGCCGCTAAACGCAGTACGGTCGGCATGAGCCAGAGGATAAGTATGAGGATTTTTCGTTGCATGGTGCTTTCAACCCTGAGTAGCGCTGCGTTTCGATTGGCCCCGACGACTGCTGGCCGGGTGTCGCTCGGTCTGCTGGGTAAAGTAGCTATACTATCAATACTCAATCGACGTCGAATCATATGTTAAAGTATAATCCAACGTAAGGGCTTTGAGGGTAGGGTGTGCCCTGACTATCGATTGTGCGGAGCCGGATTCTGCCCCGGTTGGCCATACATAAAGGAATGTGGACATGTCCAAGTCGAATCTCAGCGCTGATGAAACAGCTTCGGATTGCAAGGCCCTTGAGAACGGATCCTCCAAGCTGTCCCCTGAAATATTTGATGACCGTGGCCGAACCGTCCCATGGATGACCAGGACAATGCGGCGGCTCTATGATGCAGAGGGTCAGAAAATCCTCGATAGGGAGAACCTTGCCATTTCGTACTGGTATTACCTGCGCGTGCTGGCTGAGCGTGGCATGCTGAATCAGCTCGAATTAAGCAAGCGAGTGGGAATTGCCTCGACGACCGCGGTGCCGGCGCTCGACAACCTGGAAAAACGTGGACTGGTGCAACGGATCCGGGATCCCAAGGACCGAAGAAAGTACTACGTCACGCTCAAGGACGAGGGTAGGCGCCTCGTCGACGGCATGTTGCCGCAGCTCGTAGACATGATGTCGGCGTCGCTCGACGGAATTTCGGATCGGGACATGCAGGTGTTCTGGAGAGTGGCACATCGGATTGAAAAGAATCTGATCCAGATGTCCAAGGACGATACGACTCTGGACTGACTATCCAGGGTGAAACGTTGCGTCTGCCAAGTTCACCGTCGCCTCGTAACGAGGGGAGGCGGCTTGAGCGCCAACTCGAATTTCTATATTGCCTAGGGGATTCCCTAGTACTCTTGACGCGGGTTGTTCTCAGCTGCATCATTCGATGTAAATCGATCTATTTCTTGGTCATCAAAAGCACGACGCACTTTGCGCTGATGGACGAGACGATCGAGTCGCGGGCACGCCAAGTGCCAACTGGATTCTTTGCCGACGTCGACCAGGTGAAGTGTGTGGCGATGCAGGCGTGTTTTAGAGCGAAGGAGGTGGATAGATGAGTGGCAATCCGCATGATGCAGCGCCCCCGCCGGTTCAACTCTGGAGCCGTGATGGATTTCAGGGGGCGCTGTCAGTTGTCACCCGGCCGACGTATGCGCCTGAATATCTTTCCGTGCAGGGGCCGCACGCACCGCGGCGAGCCGTACTTGATCGCTTGACGCCGGATGATCAAGACGACCCGGAGGCGCTTCCGACCACCGTGGCGACCTCCCGGCTGGGGGTCAGACTGCATGCGTCCGGACGGCGCAAGCCCATGCCATACGTGGTGCGCAACGTCGAAGCGGACGAGATTCATTTTGTTCAGTCCGGCACGGTCAGGTTCGAAACCGAGGTGGGATGTCTCACCGCGACCGAAGGGGACTTCGTCTGCATTCCGCGTTCCGTCGCGTACCGATATGGACCGACCGGCGATACCATGCGAAGCGTCATTGTCGAAAGTCCCTCGGCGCTGAAGCTCACGCCGCCCGCGCCAAGCGGGTTGCTCAATGTTGCGCGCGACCTGAAGTTTGCCGATATCGACCCCGCCATGCCGGCCGGCGGCCCGACGCGGTTGGTGCTGAAAACCCTCGACCCCGAGAACACGGTCTTCATGTTGCCGCATGATCCACTTGCGCTTGGTATGCGTCTGTCGGAGTCCGTGCCCGTATGGAAGCTGAACCTTGCCGATATCCAGGTTCACGCTTATCTGCCCGAGGGCGGCCCGCCTAGCCAGTTTCTGTCATCGAGCACGGGTGACCTGCTGATGTTCAATCTCAGCGCGCGTCCCGGAGGGCGGCCACCCGTGCACATCAACGCCGATTTCGACGAGGTGATCTGTTATGTGGGAGGCCCCGGCGCATGGGGCGGTTGCACGGAACCAGGCACGTTGACCTGTGTGCCAAAGGGCGTTATCCACCACGGGCCGTCGGAGGATGTCCCTGAGGGTTATCAGGCGTGGTTGCTGGAAACGCGCGCGACTTTGCGCTGGACACCGCAGGCCCTTGCCGCTGCGGAGTTGATGGAGACAGGCCAGTACAGGCCGCACCCGAGTTTGTCGAAATAACCGGCGTCTTACTCGCCGCTATCTCACCCTTTCCGGGCCGCATCGAGCGGCCCGGATGATGCGCTGCGGCTAATGCGTTGGCCGTCATGCGTATCTGCGGGCGCGCCGGGGCGGATCAAGTTCCGCTCGACATTCGCTTCGGTCACTACCTGCGGCAAGGCGGCAGCCGAATGCAAATCAAACGACTCAATGGTTTCGAGGTCGCAATGAAAAATCGTTTCCGAGTGGGTATCGTCGGAGTGAGCACGGAGCGTGGTTGGGGCACGACAGCTCATATTCCCGCGTTGCGTGCGCTATCCGATGTATTCGAAACCGCCGGTGTGGCGAACACGAGTCTTGCAAGCGCAAAGGCGGCCGCTGCTGCTTTTGGCATTCCGCATGCGTTCGAGAGCGTGGCGGAGCTAGTGGCCTCTCCGGATATCGACGTCGTGGCCGTAACGGTCAAGGTCCCTCACCATCGAGAAGTTGTCGCAGCGGCGTTGAAGGCGGGCAAGCATGTCTACTGTGAATGGCCGCTCGGAACCGGACTTGCGGAAGCGACCGAGCTCGCAGAACTCGCCAGGCGCAGCAAAGTGCGGGCAGTAGTGGGCACACAGGCCACCGCGTCACCTGAGGTAGAGATGGCACGCAAGATCGTGGCTGACGGGTACGTGGGCGACGTCCTGTCGTCGACCTACCTCGGCAGCGGTCCTACCTGGGGCGATGAAGTCACGCGCGGCGATTCCTACGTTATGGATTCGCGCAACAGCGCAACTATGCTGGCGATCATTGGTGGGCATGCAATTGCCGCCGTGCAAAGTGTGCTCGGCCCGATCGACGAGATAGCGGGCGTGCTGTCGCAGCGCCGCAAGAACGTGCGCATTGTCGAGACCGGAAACACGATTCCGATGCAGACGCACGATCATGTAATGGTCAATGCCGTTTTGAAATCGGGAGCGCCGCTGTCGCTGGAAATTCGCGGCGGCTTGCCGCGTGGCATCCGGCTGTTATGGGAGATCAACGGCACGCTTGGCGATATACGCGTTACCGCGACGAATGACGAGGTTCCTGTCATCAATATCACGCCGTTGCGTGTGGAGGCGGGCCGCAAGGGAGACCAAGGCTATCGCGCGTTAGAGGTCGAAAAGGCGCACGACTTTGAATTCGTTGCTTCGCGAAATGTGGCCGCCATCTATCGGCAAATGGCCGAGGATCTGACTCGGGGGACCAGCGTCGCACCTGATTTCGATGACGCGGTAGCGCTTCATAATATTATCGATGCCATCGAGAAATCCGACCAGACCGGCAAGCGGGTGCGAATCGACTAACGGCATCCAGAATGAAGATTCGTTGGTGCTTGCCTTAAAGGCGGATGCCGGCTGCTTGAGTGGAATACAATTCACTGTTGCCCAGCACCGTGTTCCTCGAGTGCAGCGATCTGCCCGGCATAACGTCACGTCATGCCGCCGTGCGCTTCGACCGGATGAGAGCGGCGCGGATCTCGCCAGCGCATTCTGTCGACGTCGGCCCCTTGTCTCTATACTGTCGCCCCCGGCAGCCAACCTCAAACCATCGATCCTGTCACCGGGCTATTTGCAAGTTAGTCCGGATGCCACACCCAGTTCACCTGGCGTGGGGCGTAATAGGGATCCGCCTCGTTATGAATCTCTTCCCGTCGTCACTTACTTCGATGAAGTAGATGTGGCGCGGTCGTCCATGCGCGGCGCAATTGGTGCGCCATAGAAACCCGCAGTCGCGGCAGGTTTGAGACGAAACCCGAGTGATTCCCGACGTCGTGACGCGGCTAGGGAGATTCCCGAGGGTCATTGACTTTGTTCAATTTCAAACACATCATCCTATATAAATCGATCGCACTTGGAATGATTTCGATCGAAAGGATCTGAATCGGACACACTGAGGTGTTCCGGCCTCGTATCCAGCAATTCAGTGCTCGTATATACGATATATAAATTCGTAATACTAACAAAATATTTGAAACCGTCCGGGCAATCTATCAGGCGCGATGCCTTGAGCGCGGACTGGTGAATTGCAGTTGATTCGTGCTCGTTCTATGGCGCGTGTAGAGACAGCCTGCCCGGTCTGCTTGCTGGTAGGTGCTCGAGCGGGGACATGAACGACATGATTCAGCAGCCGGGTCTTGGGCTATGCCCGCGAGCCAGAGTGCGAACCACATCCCTTTGTTTATTTTCGAGTTATCGCCATGAATGACCAGAAAACGCTGTTGCAGGTCGATGGTGTCACCAAGATCTTCCCCGGGGTCCGAGCGCTCGACAACGTCACGTTCTCGGTGGTCGAGGGCGAGGTACACGGTCTCGTTGGCGAGAACGGGGCGGGAAAGTCCACGCTCATGGCCGTCGCGTCCGGTGCTCTTGTTCCGGAAATGGGGCGTGTCTTGATCGACGGCAGAGAGACGCGAGGTGACACGGAGGAGGCACGCCGGTTGGGGCTGGCTATCGTACGGCAGGAGCCGGCACTCATGCCCGATCTGACCGTAGCGGAAAATCTCTATCTCGGCGTGCCTGCGGAGCAGCGTCCGTCCTTGATGGAGGTCGCTCAGTGGGCGCGGGGCCTTCTGAATCAATGGAGCGACGATGTTGCGATCGATGCGAACGAGCGCGTGGTGAGTCTGGGCCCTGAGCAGCGGTTCATCGTCGAAATCGTCAAGGCGCTAGCTGCAAAGCCCAAGGTTCTGGTCCTAGACGAACCCACAGAACATTTGCTGGCGGAAGACGTCGACCGCTTGTTCGAGCGTATTCGCAAGATAACCACTTCGGGTTGTTCGGTCGTCTATATCTCCCACAGGATTCGAGAAGTACAGAGAATTGCGCATCGTCTGACCGTTCTTCGCGACGGCCAGGGCCAGGGCACCCACGAAGCCGCGGGCCTCAGTGAACAGGAAATTGTCGAATTGATCGTGGGTGGTGCGCTCGATCGCGACTTCCCGGCCAAGGGTGAAAACGGCGGCGCAAACATCATTCTCGACGTGAACAAGTTGCGTAGCGCCGGTTTCACCGACATATCGCTTCGGGTCAGAAAAGGCGAGATAGTTGGACTCGCGGGCATCGACGGCAACGGTCAACGAGAGTTCCTGCGTGCCCTCGCGGGGCTGACGCGAAGCCGCGGTAGCGTCACGGTCGTCGGCGTTCCCGCCAAACTTCACAACGCCCAGGTTGCCGCCGGTTCGGGCATACGTTATCTGCCGGGCGATCGTCATCGCGAGGGGATCTTCGGAGACTTGTCGGTTCGAGAGAATTTTTCGATTCGAAGTCTGCCGTTCGATTCGATCAAGGGTTGGGTGAGCCAGCGCAGCGAAGCCAGGCGTGGCAGGGATGCCGTGACACGATTCGCAGTCAAGACGCCGTCTATCGACACGCCTATTCGTAGCTTGTCTGGCGGTAACCAGCAGAAGTTGGTGCTCGCGAGTGTGCTCGCTAGTCACCCCAAGGTGCTATTGGTCGACGAGCCGACGCAGGGCGTCGACATTGGTGCGCGGATGGAAATCTATAAAGTGCTTCGCGAGGCAGCAGCGGCAGGCACCGCCGTCATTGTCGTTTCGTCGGATGCGCATGAGGTGGCGGGATTGTGCGACCGCGTACTCATCTTCTCGCGCGGCCATGTCGTCAAGGAATTGGATGGAAACGCCGTCAGTGAGAACAACATCACCTCTGCCGTGCTGACTTCAACTACCGAGCGGGAAAAGGGCGCTTCCGGTACCTCCGGACTCTGGAAGTGGGCCGCCGGGGATTGGGCGCCGCTCGTGATGCTTGCGGTTGCAGTCTGCGCTCTCGGGCTCTATGCGTCGCACGTCAATCCGGCTTACCTTTCTGCGCGCAACCTTGGGGGCATGCTGGCGCTCGTGGCGACTCTGGCCATCGTCGCGTACGGGCAGCAGATACTCATGTTAGTCGGAGGAATTGATCTTTCGGTCGGGCCGCTCATGGGGCTGATCGTCGTTATTCAGTCGTTCTTCCTGAACGATGGCGCTTCGCTGGGTCATCAGCTTTCAGGCTGGGTGATCGTGTTGCTCGTCGCCCTCGCCGTCGGACTGGTGAACTGGATGCTGGTGGGCCCGTTCCGGTTGCATCCGATGGTGGCGACGCTCGCAACGTACATGGCGCTTCAAGCGGTGTCACTGCTCCTGCGCCCGGTTCCGGGCGGCTTGATCGCGGACCCCATCGTGGAGTCGATCGGCGCCCAGCTCGGCGGCGTCCCCGTCGCCGCGATCGTGGCGCTAGTGGCTGGCGTTGTGCTCGAAGTTGCGTTGTTCAAGTCGAGGTTCGGTCTCACGCTGCGTGGCGTGGGCTCGCGCGTGGAAGCGGCGCGTATGTCCGGTGCGCGACCTCAACTGACGTCGCTCGCCGCCTATATGGGGTGTTCGTTCCTGGCGGGCGTCGCTGCCGTACCCATGATGGCGCAAGTCGGATCCGGCGACCCCAATGCCGGCATCAACTACACGCTCGGAAGCGTCGCAGCGGTGGTGATCGGCGGTGCGAGCCTATTCGGCGGACGCGGTTCCTTCGTCGGTTCACTTCTTGGTGCGCTCCTCATCATTCAGGTCAATGTCGTCACGTCCTTCCTCGATATCGGGGATTCGTGGCAGTCGTATCTCCTCGGCGGGATGATCCTCACATCAGTCGCGCTCTATTCCAAGAGCAGGGAAATGGCGGTGGCGAAATGAGAAATTCAATGCACAACCAGGCGGAAGTCATGTCGGAATTCCTTGAACCCTCGAAGTCGGAAACAAAGTCAAAACCCGCGCGACTGCCCGCGTTCGACGAATTCTCGTGGATTTGGGTCGGGCTGATCCTGCTCTTCGCGTGCAGCTCCATCCTTGCGCCGGGCACGATGACGCAAGGCTCGATTCTTGCCATGCTTCCGTTCGCCGGAATTCTTGCGATTGTCTCGACGGGGCAAACTCTGGTCATCCAGCAGCGCGGGCTGGACATGTCCGCAATCGGCACTGTCTCCCTCGCGGGCATTGTCATGGCGAAAACAGGATTTGCGTTCGATTCCATCGTGCTCGCCGTCATTATTACTGTCTGCGTCGGCGGGTTTATCGGAATCGTAAACGGCGCGCTGGTCTCGAGGGTCGCGATTACGCCATTAGTAGCGACGCTTGCCGTCAACGCGCTGCTGATCGGCTGCGCACGCTCGTTGACCGGCACGGTTCCGATTAACGTTCCGACCGTGATGCAGACCATTTCGCATGCTCAGTTCTTTGGACTGCCCGCCAACGTCTGGTTTGCCCTCGTGTTCGTGACGGTCGCATGGATCATTACACGCAAGACCACGGTAGGACGCCGGTTCGTTGCGGTGGGGGTGAACCAGCGCGCCGCCGAAGCCGCAGGCGTCAATGTTTTGAAGTACAGGATTGGAGCGTACGTCGCCTCTGCCGTTTGCTTTTCCGCGGCGGGCATGCTGCTCGCCGGATTCATCGGCAGCGCGTCGCAGACTTCGGGTAACGACTATCTGCTGCCTGCGATCGCGGCGGTGGTGGTCGGAGGTACGCCTTTTACGGGCGGCAGAGGGAGCGTCGTCGCGAGCGCCGCGGCTGCGCTATTCATGGCTCAACTTGGTCAGCTCGTTCTGGCGCTCGGGGCCGGCCCCGCTGTTCAGCTCCTCGTCCAGGCATGCGCGATTCTGTTGGCCACGACAGTACGTCACTTTCCGGGATTCCTGCGCACACTTCGCAGGTCCAGGCGGGAGTAGTTTGATGCCGCGTCCGCCCGAAAGTTCGTTGAGCGTTGGGCGAGCCGGCAGATAGAAATGCGCGTCAGGCGGGTCCAGGCGATTGAGCGGCCATACAGATCTTTCTGCGCGAATCAGTGGGAAGACCACGAAGTTCGTCCGGTGCGGCCCCGAGAGAAGCCTCCGCGTTAGTCATGGAGATCATAATTCGTTAAGGATTGCAAAATGAAGAAAATAGCAATAACCGCCACTTTGGCGGCCGTCGGGATCTGCAACGCAAATGCACAGAGTTCCGTGACCTTGTACGGTCGCGTTGCCGCGGGCCTTGATTTCGTCACCAACGTTGCGACGCCAGACGGCCAATCGAAGAACAATTTCAGGTTCGGCAGCAATCAATATGGATATAGCTGGTTCGGACTGAAAGGCGATGAAGACCTTGGAGGAGGCTTTCACGCTGTCTTCAAGCTCGAAAGCCTCTTCACTTCCGGCACTGGTCAGATCCCGCCCGACACGATCTTCACCCGAGACGCCTACGTCGGGTTGTCTCACGACCAGTACGGAAGTATCTGGTTCGGACGGGCCATGAGTCTCACGGACGAAACCGGCTGGTACATTGACCCACTTGGCGAACAGGTGGGAACCGGGATTGCAAACTTCGCTTACGGGCGAGCGTGGGGTCCGCGATCGAATGTCATCACTTACAACTCGCCCACTTGGGCTGGTTTCTCTTTCCGGGTGCAGGACGGTTTCGGTAACGAAGCGGGTAACTTTCGGGGAGGGCGGCAGTTCAGTGTAAGCGCCCAATACACGTCGGCGGCTTTCGCGGCTTACGGCGTATATGAAGAACTACGCGACGCCAATGGGAAGTTCTCAGGTCTCTATACCGCGTCACGTGAATATATGGCCGGCGCCACGTACACGCTGGGCCCCGTGAAATTTTACGCCGGCTACCAGCAACTCGTCTCGTCGGGCCAGGACACCGTGGCCGATACCTTCAATCCGTTCGCGGCGACGCGCAGTCAGCAGGAGTGGATCGGTGCGTTTTATCAGGCGACTCCCGCTCTTGCGCTGCAGGCCGGTTGGTATCACGGAAATGTCAACCATGGCGGTGGCACGGGCAACCTTGCGGCGCTCGGAACAACCTACTATTTGTCGAAGCGAACGTTTCTATATATGACGGTCGGCGCCATGTTCAACGGAAAATCTTCGGCGTTCCCGGTCGAGACGGCCGATTCACAGCCGCTTCCTGGACACAACCAACAAGGTGGCTACCTGGGAATCATGCACTTCTTCTGAGCGAAATCGATGACGGTTTCTCGCGATCGAAGATCGATCGACGCTCCCTTCGCGAGATCATGATCTCGAACGTCGACATGGTCTTTCACATGCCGGCGTCTTCGTTCGATCAACCCACACAGGTGAGTCTCTCAGTGAGGAACGTGCCGATGTCATCGAGAGCCTGTGCAGAAGCCTTCAACGTTCCGACGCTGCCAGGGAATCCGTGTGCCATGCCCAACCAGACGTGCACCCGCGCATCGACACCTGCCGCGACTGCGCGCTGGACATACAAGCGTGAATCGTCCAGCAAGACTTCATCGTCGCCTACGTGAACTCGGACTGGCGGCAAGCCGGTCATCCGCGCTTGGAGCGGCGAGGCCAGGGGGTGTTCGGGATCAGCACCCCGCAAGTAGGCATGGACGAGTTCTGCTACCTGCGCGCGCGTGAAGAGCGGATCGGCTTCCGCACGAGATTCGTAGGTCGGTCCGGAGAGCGTCAAATCCGTAATCGGAGACAAGGCTACCGTGGCTGCTAGTGTCGCCTTTGCGGCGACTTCTCCGTTGGCGATGCGCGAAGCAAGAACGAGAGCAAGATTGCCACCCGCCGAGTCGCCGGAAAGCGCAATCCGGGACACAATTTCAGCGAGCCCGAGATAGCATGCCAGCACATCATCCGGCGCAGCGGGAAACGGATGTTCGGGCGCCAGCCGATAGTCCGGGACGAAAGCCTTTACTCCGCTCCTCGCTGCAATTTGCGCGACAAGGTGGCGGAATGCAAAGGCAGATCCAAAATTGAACCAACCGCCGTGCAGATGCAGTATCGCTTCGTCAGGTCGGCAATTTTCAGGCTTGACCCAGAGCCCGGGAATGCCTCCAACCGAGCCAGATTCAAAAGTCACGCTGTCGTAGGGCAAAACCCGCTCCATGATCGCATCGAACACACCTCGTCCCTCGACTCCCCACCGCATGCCTTTGCCGGAACCGGAGATCGCATACATCGATTCGGTCAGCTTCCCGTCTTCGGGGTCAAGAGGGTGTGAAACGACGAAGCTGCTCGATGGATCGCCATAAGATGAGGTTGTCATGGTTAGCTCCTTAGCTTATCGATTGATTGTCATCTTGACCTGCAAATGGATCAATTGAAGTCGCAGAAACAATTTGACCATTGGAATGGTGTGTCGACAAGTCGCGAAAATGCGAATCTTTGTTCCGTACGTAGGACGATCGATATCGGTCGTATGCATGCCAGAATACTGATGGCCCCGACGTGCGGTGCAACTACGGAAAACGTGTCCTACTTCCTGTATCGATCTTTTCGATCCACTTCGGCTTGTGCGTGCCGGTCGTCCCGATCACCCGCGTCTGAATGTACTCGAACGAGAACGTGACAGCTTTATCGCAGAGCTCGACTGAGCAACCTAGCCCAGTGAGAGTCATGCGCACGCTCGCATCCATATACGAAGTGGGGTCTTCTATGCTGTCTGTGATCGCCCGAATGCAATGCGCCGTTGCCCCCTTCAAGAAATCGCCGACCGCATCGATTCGTTCATAGTGAAACTGCCCGGTCGCCTTCCCATTCCGCAAATCGAGGGTCATGTACCGCGCGACCAATGCATTGTGGGACCATGCGTCAATTCGTGTCACGTATGCTGCCCAAGTCGGATCGATGAGAGCACGGAGCAGAAAGAGCCGGAATCCTACTGAGACCCGTTGCCACGGTTCTACAAGCTCGCCGAAGAGGGGAAGGATATCCGTGGTCATCTGATTGTTCAGTTCTTCCCCTATCGCCGCCATCACTTCTTCTAATGAGGCGAAGTGGTTGTAGAACGTTGCACGAGATATCTTCGCTTCACGAATGACGTCATCGATCACCGGCCTGGATCCACCACGGCGCACGCCCGCCCGCAATGCGGCGTCCAGTAACTTGGTCCGCATCAAAAATCGTTTTCTTTCAAATGAGCTTGTTTGAGGGTTCACGAATTCTCCTGTCTAAGATCGATTGTCTGATTGACGATTTGTCATCCTGACAAAAATACGTAGCAAAAACCCGTACACGTATCGGTTTGACTTGCTCGGAAAACTCCATCCACATATATTGCCATCGTCCGCAAATGATACGTGGATCGATCGATGGAATTCAATCTCTACGTATTCGAGCATCTGATGGAAATCGGAGACGCATCCTGATTGAATCGCGCGGAGATTCGGTCGAGCGTGATGCGAACGTAACGCCCACCAAGAGATTCGAAGGAGCTTTTTCAATGGACAATCCCGTGTTATCTGAAGAGCCAAGACGCGTTGACGCAGAGACCCTCCGCGCGTGTATGGGTCTCTTTGCAACAGGCGTAACAGTGGTCACATACTTGGCGGACGGTTCTCCGACCGGTATGACAGCCAATGCCTTCATGTCCGTCTCGCTTGATCCTCCACTGGTTCTGGTTTCGGTCAGAGCCACTTCACGCTTCAACGCGTGGGTGCAGCACGGCGTTCGCTTTGGCGTGAATTTCCTCGCTGAAAGCCAAAAAGCGCTAAGCCTGCATTTCGGGGGAAGGCCACAAGACGGACTCGAGGTGCCTTTTTCAAACGAGGGTGAAACGCCCATCCTGGAAGGTTCGTTGGCTCAAGTTGTTTTGCGTACTGTAGACATACATCCGGCAGGAGATCACCACCTCTTTATCGGAGAGATCGAGTATCTCCGGTTTGGTGAACATGAACGTCCACTCGTATTTTATAGCGGTAAGTATCGACAGATTCTTACCCATCTTCCCCTTTTCTCGGCAAATGGCTCGCTTGAAGGATGGTAGGCGTTAGCGATCCGTTGATCGAATCTTCATAAGTCCGGTCATCAGTGCGGCAACGGAAAGTGACGAAAACTAGTTTCCATCATCTGCGCTTAGAGATTGGGCCCACGGAGGCGCCCCCATACCTTCTCCGTTCGCCCACGATTGAAGGTGCGACCGCGAGAGGGCCGCGCCTTGCTCGCGTACATCTCGGTCACAACCCACGGAGGCCAGCGCCATCTTCACCTGTGCGTCCATATAGAGGTCGGGCTCCGGGACGCCGTGACGAATAGCCTGAATGCAGTACGCCGACGCGCCTGTAATGAAGTTAGTCGCGACGTCGATACGGTCGAACGAAAATTGACCGCATGCCTTGCCTTGCTCTAAATCCGATCTGATGTGCTTTGCTACGAGGGTGTCGTATTGCCAAGCATCTTCGCGCGTCACGAATCCGGCCCATTTGGGATCGAGCATTGCGCGAACCATAAAGAATCGGAATCCCACCGCAAGGCGTTGCCACGGCTCGGGCAAAACGTCGTGAACAGGAAGAATCTCTTTGGTCATCTGGTCACTAAGTTCGAGGCTGACGGCGGCAAGTACCTCGTCCAGGGAATCAAAGTAATTGTAGAAAGTTCCGCGAGAAACGTTTGCCTCTCGGATGACGTCGTCGATGACAGGTGTTTGCCCCGTCCGCTCCGCAAACAGGCGCATTGCGGCGTCCAGTAATTTTTCACGCGTGGCCGCACGCTTATTCTCGGCCACCTTGGTCCTATGATTCATGGAGCGCAACTCTCCTTGAGCTGGTTTTTCTGATTTGGGATGACACTCCGTCAGAATGACGAAACAAGTTAGCGATAACCCGAAGGAAGACGCGATTGCCTTGAGAGTTAGAAGTTATCAATTTATAGTCCATTCCACGAGAAGAGCGGATTTGGCTAACAAAGACAAACGCGTTTAGATGTTTTATGCGCGAATGCCTTGAGGATGATCTTCTCGAATCAATCAGACTGATTTTCACACTTACCCAAGGCCGCGAATCTATCTTCCTGGCCTCAGTCTATCAATCTCACAGAATAGGATACCTTATGGAAAACGCTACCGAGACTTTTACGATCCCGCAACGGAATGAAATGTCACCGGATTTGAAAGCACTGGTTAAGCGCGCCCAGGGCTTGCAACCGTTGCTGTTCAAGAACGCAGCGGATTCGGATAGAAATCGGAGGGCCAGTGAAGAAAACATTGAAGCGATCGCTGATGCGGGTCTCTTTAAATTGATGGTTCCGAAGCGCTACGGTGGCTACGAAGGCACGATGCGTTCACATCTGGAAGTTACCGCTGCACTGGGCGAGGCGTGCGGAGGAACCTCATGGGTCACTTCCCTCATCAACGGCAGTGCGTGGATCATTAGTCTTTTTCCGGAACAGGCACAAAACGATGTATACGGGGCGAACCCCGACGCGCGGGTGTCGGGCGTCTTCACGCCCACCACGCAGGTACGTCGCGTCCCTGGTGGATTGGTCATGTCGGGAAAGTGGTTTTTTTCATCGGGGTCGTTGCACTCTCAATGGTCCATTCTGGGTTGCGCTGAGCGTGACGAGAACGGCGCGCTGAAGGCTCAATATCTTGCGCTCGTGCCAATGAGCGATCTTGCGATCGAAGATACCTGGTTCACCACGGGTATGCGCGGATCCGGCAGTAACTGTATTGTGGGTAACGAAGTTTTCGTGCCGGACCACCGACTGCTGGACATTATGGCGGCGGTTCGTGGTGAATATCCCACTCCGTTCAAAGACGAGGCCGCGTATCGGGCCGCATTTGGACCGGTATCGTCTCTTCTGCTCATCGGGCCGCAACTGGGCCTCGGCCGGGCAGCACTGAAGTATGTTATCGAGAAGGCCCCTCAGCGCGCCATTTCGTACACATCCTTCACAAAGCAAACCGATTCGACAGTATTCCAGGTTCAGATCGCGGAGGCTGCTTTGAAGATCGACAGCGCTCATTTGCGCGCTTTCCGGGCCGCAGATGAGATTGACAATCTGGCAAGCCTGAATGTCTTTCCGGACTACATCACACGTACTCGCGTTCGCGCCGATGCAGGTGTCGTCGTCTCGGACATCACTGACGCTCTGAATACACTTATTTTTGCTCACGGCGCGGGCAGCTTTGCAGAAACAAGCCCAGTGCAAAGATGGTGGCGCGATTCGAATACGGCGGCCCGTCATGCCATCGTCCTTCCGGCTATTGGGGCCGAGTTGTATGGGAAGGCATTGCTTAACGTGGAAAACACCGTAACACCGCTCGTCTAAAAGAAATACTGCGAGGTTCGTGTCGTCTGTGTGCGACGTCGACGTGTTACAGATCGTTTGTCTTTCATTGGCAACTGTCACATCGGCATCCGGGGATGTGCACGTCGACACGAACTGAGCGCTCCTTTACATGAAGAGCGGGGGATCGTTGTCCGCTTCCGCTTTTCGGCTACGGCACACTAAATATCGTTGTGCATAGTATGCGTCGTAAGATCGTGCTACATCGCATCAAATATAAGTTGAAGAATACGTTTCGGGGCGATCGAAGTCAAGAATGCTGGATATCTGCCGACCCGCGCCTGCGAAAGCCAAAACCTCCTACGGTCCGATCATGGTTCGCCCGGATCATGTTGCAGGGAGATGCGCAACGAACGGTTGCATACGAAAAAAAAGAGCCCGCACAGAGGCGGGCAGAGTCCATGCTCAGACGAGCATGGCGGAGACGACCTTTGGTCTGCGCGATCGGTTCAGAGGGACTAGACTTGCGACCTTTGCGTTCGATGATCGATGGCCGTCGCGACATCATGCGACGCCGAAGCGATTTGCTGCCCTGCGATGTGCTTGATCAACACGGCAATGCCCGCGAGTGCTGCAGCGCCCGCAACCGTGATGAACACTCCCGCGAAACTGAAATGACGGCTGATGAGTTCGGCGACAAGCAACGAGCCTGCGATTCCGCCGAAGCGGCCGATGCCCAGCATGCAGGCAACGCCGGTGCCACGACCTTCTGTCGGGTAGAAGGCTGCCGCAAGTGCATTCATCGATACCTGTGCGGTATTGAGCAACACGCCTGCCAACAGCACGGCGGGGACCAGTAGCGCCAGGTTTCCGACTGTCTGTCCGATGTACAAGAGACTGATGGCCGCGAGCCCGTAGCAGCCGGCGATCACGAGATTCGGGTTGAACCGATCCATCAACGCGCCGCACACGACTGCGCCGACACCACCCAGCGGGAAAAGCACCGATACCAACGTCGCGCTTGTTGCGCTCAGACCCGCGTCGCGCAGCAAGATCGGCATCCAGTTGATTGCGGCGTAGCAGGCCACGAGGCCCATGAAGGCCGCCGTCCAAAGCATCAGCGAACCGAGGATGTACAGTCGAGACATGACGAGGCTCAACCCTTTGAGTCGGGTCGACGATGCGCTCTCGGTCAGAGTGAACCTGTCTGCACGGGCCGCTCCCGGGCCGATTTGCGCAAGAACGGCACGGACGCGGGGAGCGGGTTTGCCGTTCGCGACCATGAACCGCACCGATTCCGGCATTGCAATCATCAGCAGCACACCGTGAAGGATCGGAATGAGCCCGCCCACTGCCAGGACGCTGCGCCAGCCCACGTGGGGAATCAACCATGCTGCCAGCAGTCCGCCCACGGCGGCGCCGAGCGGGAAGCCGCAGCACATCAAGCTTGTTATCGTGGAGCGACGTTGGGTCGGGCTGAAATCGTCCGCCATGGTGACCGCGTTAGCCATTGCGGCGCCCAGCCCGACGCCGGTGACGAACCGCAGCACCGTCAATTGGCCCACGCTCGTCGCAAATGCGGATGCGAAGCACGTGACGCCGAACAGGAGCACAGCCGCAACCATCGGCACGCGTCGTCCGATGCGGTCGGACATCGGGCCGGACAGAAGGGCGCCGAACGCCAGCCCGAGCAGAGCTGCGCTCAGAACTGGCGCCAGGGCGGGCTTCGCGAGGTGCCACTCGCCGAGCAATGCCGGGGCGATGTAACCGATCGCCGCCGTATCGAAACCATCCAGAAGTACGATGACGAAGCACATCAGCAAGACGCGCTTCTGGAACTTGCCGAAGGGATTCGCGTTGATGAACGTCTGGACGTCGACGATCGATTCATGTTTCATGGATGTCTCCAGCGGAGCCCGGATCAGGCAAGTTTCACGTTTTGGTCGGCTGTTGAACCGATCTCAGGATTGACGTCTTCCTTTGAACGATCGCTCCTTGCGAGCGCCATCGCGGCGAGATAGCCGAACGTCAACGCCGGGCCGAGCGTGATGCCCGCGCCGATGTAATGTCCGCCTACCGGCGAGTTCATGTCGTTACCGCAGGCGTACAGACCTTGAATCTGATGCCCGTCATCGTCGAGCACTTCCCCGTGGGATCCGGTCACGAGGCCGCGGCTCGTGCCGAAGTCCCCCGGCATCAGCTTGACAGCATAAAAAGGGCCTTTCTCGATGGGACCGAGACAAGGATTCGGCGCGTGCGTCGGATCGCCCTTGTACACGTTAT
>LRBF01000263.1 GCA_001580565.1 Caballeronia megalochromosomata
CCGGCTGCCGCCTGCCGTCCTGTCTATCACAACAATCCACCGAATCCCTCGCCTGCCGCGCCGACAGGAATGGTATGGAATGCGTCGGCCGCGTTTCTCGTGCCAGGCACCACGATCCCCGCGGTATTTATATTCGCGACCGAGGACGGCACGCTTTCCGCCTGGGCCGGCGGGCTGAATCCTGCCAACAACGCCGTGATCGCAGCCGATAACTCGGCCAATCCTTCCGCCGTCAATGGCGCGGTCTACAAGGGCCTCGTTTTCGGCGTCAACTCGAAAGGCCTGTTCCTTTTCGCGACCAACTTCCGCTCGGGACGGATCGACGTCTTCGGGCCGAGCGGCGGCGCAAATGGACTGTACATGAGCGTGACGACGGACGGTGGCTTCGTCGATCCACACATGCCGCCCGGATACGCGCCGTTCGGCATCGCGAACATCGATGGCGACCTTTTTGTCACGTATGCAAAGCAGGACAAACAGAAGCACGACGACGTAGCCGGCAACGGTCACGGATTCGTCGATGTCTTCGATACGGACGGCCATCTGCTGCACCGCTTCGCCAGTCGAGGGACACTTAACTCCCCATGGGGCGTCACGCGTGCATCGTTCGCTTTCGGCCCGTTCAGCGGCAAGATACTGGTCGGCAACTTCGGCAATGGCCACATCAGTGTCTTCGACAACGACGGGACGTTCGTCGATCAGTTGGAGGATGCGTATGGCAATCCGATTTCCATCGACGGCTTGTGGACGCTGACGCTCGGTGGTGGCCGCAATTCGAGTTCGGACGCCGTGTACTTCTCGGCGGGACCGAATGGCGAGGTCAATGGACTGTTCGGCACCATCATGCCGGCGAACGGGCACTGACAATAGTCGTCAGCGCGTTGCTCCCGAGGCGGCTTCAAGAGCCGGTCGCGCAAGCCGCAAGACGCGATTGGCTCGTCTCGAACGAGCGTGATCGGCTATCGCGATCGCATGAAATCATCCACGAAACGAGTGCTTCCATGCCGGAATAAAACCCATCTCCTCGTTCATCGACCATCAGGGTCTCGGGACAGGAAGAAGTACGGTCATGAAGTCTCTACTCACTGTATTCAGCGTCGTAGCGTGCAGCGCGGCCATCGTGACGCTCGTGTCATGCGGGGGCTCCGGTTCGAACAGTTCAAACCCATGCACCACTCCATCGTCGTTTGCCGTGACGGCGCTCGTATCCGATGGAGCGGTACGCGAGCAAGCTGCGTCCAATCTGGGCGCAAGGTGTGCCGAAGCTTGCCGCTAGTCAGCCGGCGTACACATGCATCGGTTATGCGTTTGTGGGTAGACAGCAAGTCCTTGATTTACAAAGGTATTATTTCAGCGCCAGAAGGCAAAGCCTTGTCGGAACTAGGGCACGCTAACTGGAAATCTGCGCGAAAATCAAAGTCACCCCGTCGCAGTGAGCATCAACCGGATGGCACGCCTTCTTCCTTGCCCAACGAACACCGTTCAGCCGCGGTGCAGCGGCAGCGTACCGCTTTGCTGCCGTTCGCGATGAAATGCGGTCGAACTCGGCCTCCAGGAGGCGCCGAACGAGACATGACGACCCACTCCGGTCAGACGGCCGTCTCCAAAGCGGGCAGTCAGTCAAATCCAGGTTTCGCGAAGCGGAGTGCCGATAAGCGGCCGTTGGCGACCTCACCCGATCGGCCAGGAGCCGCCGCTGACCAATCTGCTCCCAACGACCCATTGAAAGCCGCAAGCGGTCGTTCGGAACGTCGTCGCAGCCAACTCGATCTGTCGCGCAGTGCTCTCGCAGCATTTCATCGAGCAGAATCCGGTAGTTGGTGCGATTAGCTCGCGACAATAGTCCGAAGCCCATTGACTTGATGGATCGTGCCGCCTACCTTGGCAGCGCTTTCAGGAGACGGAGAAGGAGTGCAGCGTGCGTCGCAGCAGCTCAACCAGGTGGCAGGAAATCACGGCCTGCACTTTTGGGGACTGTATGGTTCGGCTTTTTCACTTTGGGCGAGAGTATTCCAGGACTCCAACGCTGTCTCTTTCCTGGAGCTTCGATCGACACTGAAGACGCTGCAAGTCCACGGATTTGATCTCGCTTATTCCGTATTCTCGGCCGACTTTGCGAACGCAACGCTGGGACAGCGCGTGGCGAGAAGCCGCTAGTCTCATTAATGCGCGGTGGGCAGGCGATGTCGCTGGACAACTTTGGAACGCCCATGAACTTATGAGGATCAAGTCTCGAACGCTATCGGAAAAGAGGTCGTCCCAGCAAGCGCCACGGTCGTTGATTTGCAACAGGCGTTGACGCTGGCCCGCGCCAGGGTGCAAAAGCGTGGGAGCTTATACTTAAAGACGAACATGTTGCATAGGCGTCCAGCGCCATGCTGTATCACCCGTTTGCCGCGCCAGGCGTTTCGTCAAAGCGGGACATGCCCAAGAGGTTGCTCGTTTCCGTCGCTTCGGCCAGGCAGTCGAGGAAGGCCCGCACCGAAGGCGACGTGCGTCGCGCGCGTTCGAAGAGCACATTCACCGGCGCAGGCGTAGTTTCGTAATCCTGAAGGATGCGCCGCAGCCGGCCGCTCTGGATGTCTTCCGCCACTTGCCACGACGGGGTGCGCACGATGCCTGCGCCGTCGATCGCCGCGGCCGTGAGCACGTCGAACGCGTTGGCCCAGAGGCGGCCCGTAATGCGCGCGGAATGACGGGTGCCAGCGGACTTGAAGCGCCAATCAACTGGGCCAGGCTGGTCGGAGAAAACTAGGCAGTCGTGCTGACGCAGTTCGTCAGGCGAGCAAGGCGCGCCGCGGCGCTCGATATAAGACGGCGCGGCGCAAACGATCATGCGTACGTCGCCGAGCTTGCGTGCCGCGAGCGCCGAATCGGGCAGGCGGCCCACACGAATCGCGAGGTGGATGTCTTCCTCGACGAGATTCATGGCACGATCGATTAGCAGCAGCTCAACCGCAACAGCGGTGTGGCGCGCGAGAAAACAGGGCAGGAGCGGCGCGATGATGGTTCGGCCCAGCAGCGTGGGGGCGGCGATGCGCAAACGGCCCGCCGGCTCGTTGCGGCCTACGCTTAGCAAAGTGCCCACTTCCTCCAGCTCCGCGAGGATCGACTTCGCGCGCTCGAAAAATAGGCGCCCCTCGTTCGTCAGCGCAATGTGCCGTGTTGTGCGGCGCAGCAACTGCATCCCGAACTGCGTCTCCAAAGCCGACAAGTGGCGACTCACCGAAGTCAGCGACATCGGAATCGCACGGGCCGCGGCAGACAGACTGCCGGCTTCCACCACGCGGACAAACACATCCATCGCGTCGAACCGGTCCATTGGTCACCTTTCCTCAAATCGCAAGGATCATTACCACAATACGCTCTTACTCCCAGGATCAGGAATAGTCTACATTCCCCTTTGCGCAGACCGCAAAAGCTCGCACGCGACACCTCGGCTCGAACGCGCGAGCACTCCGAACGTTTCCGGCAAAGGATAGACGCAGATGAAGCAGTCGATCTATTGGATCATGGCACTCGCAGCCGGACTCGTCGTTGCCAACAACTATTACAACCAGCCGCTGCTTGTCGATTTCGCGCATACGTTCAGCGCTACCGAAGGTCAGGCCGGCGCGGTTTCCATCGCTGCGCAGGCCGGTTATGCGCTGGGCCTGCTCCTGTTCATTCCGCTTGGGGACAAGGTCGAGCTTCGCAAGCTCTTGGCGTTCACATTGGCAGCCACCGTTGTCGCGCTTGTCGCGATGGCGGTGGCGCCCACGATGCTTTGGGCCGTAGTGGCAAGCTTTGCCGCGGGCATGGCGAGTGTTGCGCCGCAACTGCTCACACCTTATGCGGCGAAGATTGCGGGCCCCCAAAGCCGCGGCAAGGCCGTCGGAATTGTGATGTTAGGATTGCTTTGCGGCATCCTCGTCTCCCGCACGGTATCGGGCACCATCGCTGCGCATTTCGGATGGCGCTCTGTCTACGCGTTCGCGGCAGCCGCGATGGTGGGCGTTGCCGTCATGCTTGCGCGCGTGCTCCCGCGTATCGAGCCGACCTTCTCGGGTAGCTATGGTGCGTTGATGCGTTCCCTGTTTGTGTTGCTGCGTGAGGAGCCTATCTTACGGCAGACGGCGTCGATCGCGGCGCTGCAATTCGCTGTATTCAGTGCCTTCTGGACTACGCTCGCGTTTCACCTGCACGCCCTCGACCCCCGTTACGGCAGTGAGACGGCCGGGTTGTTCGGACTCGTCGGCGTCGCCGGCGCGAGCGCGTCCTATGCTGCAGGAAAGCTGACCGATACGCGCGAGCCGCGTCATATCATCTTCGCCGCCAGCGTTGTTCTCATTGCTTCGTACGGGGTGCTTGCGTGGAAAGGCTCGAGTATCGGCGGGCTAATCGTCGGGGTGACCCTGCTAGACCTCGGCATGCAAAGCTCTCATGTCTCGAATATGGCGCGCAGCCTGGCGGTTAAGAGCACTGCGATGAGCCGTTCCAACACGCTTTACATGACCTGCCGCTTCGCGGGCGGGGCGATCGGCGCGGCGCTTGGCAACTATGCGTGGAGCGTATGGCATTGGCCGGGCGTGTGCGGCGTCGGGCTCGTATTTGCCAGCGCTTCGATGCTGCCGCAGATCATTCCCGCGTCCGGTCGGCAAGCGCCTGCGGCGCCAAGCGAGGCAAGCGCCGAATACAAGGGGCGTGAAGCGCGATAGACGATTGAGTGGTCACATCAAACGGATCGCACTTCCTTAGGCGCATGGATGGATCGACCGTTTTTGATCGCTGTTGGGACATCCCAAGAAGCGAACTGAAGGACCGCTCAGGGTCGGGCTGCGTTAGTCCGCTCTTCGAACTGATAGCTGGAAAGCGGCCAGTGGAATTGAGCTCCTGGAAGCGGCCAGTCGGCAGTGCGTACTCCCGACCCAATTCAGCCGACCAGCCTGCGCGGCCGTGGCTGGCGGCTTCCGAAGGTACATCGGACGATCGATCGGTGCTAGTGTCGGTGGACCAAAATGGACGCGGAGAGTGGCCGCGACGATGGCCCGACCACTTCATGCCGATCGCCGACCCGAGCCGGCTCTCCCCCTTCGGTCGAACGCTCCCTCGCCGCTTTACGCCTTACGGACTAAGAGATGGGCGCCGTACGAAAGCAGTTCTTCGTCCTCCATTGCTCTGAATCCTCGATCCAAGCGGGCCCTGGAGACGGGCAATACGTCCCATCGCTTTTGTTCGAGAATCTCAACTTTAAAACCAGCTTCTTCGAACGCTTCTCTGATCTGCCCCAGCCTGAGTCGGTTCGTATAAACGTTTGTCTTCCTTACGAAACTACTCTCCCATGTCGCACTCGAGAAGCGAAGATGATTCAGGCTCCCAGCAAGCATGTCGCGGAAATCCAGTAGATGTGAGCCAGTGCCCCCGTCCGCGGTTACGCGGTATAGCTCGCGTGCGAGCATTTTAAATTGGTCCAACGGAATATGCTGCAAACACGAGTGCGAAAATGAAAAATCCATCTCGCTGTCATTCAGCTCGAAAAGGCTGGCGACGCCATCTGTTAGATACGTGCAGTGAAGCGCGCTGAGCAAGCTCGCCGATGAAAAATCTTCTGAAACGTCAGGCATGCGATCGCCCTTGCTGCGGAGTTGGTCAACTAAGGCAATGTATGGATTCGGATCGGTTTCGGCAAAGGGTCCTGCATCAATCAAAACGCTCCTTTCGAATCGCGTATATGCGTACACCGCTGTGAAAAGAGAGTCGCCCGGCCCGAGTTCCAGAAGCGTCTTCGCCGTCGGATTGGCGTGACCAACGTGATGCTCGTAGACACTTCGAGCGTAGTTCGGATCCAGCATCGCGCCCAGTTTAAAGATCCCATGGCGCCGCCAAAACGTGTATGGAACGCCCAGATTCGCCGCGATCACTTTCGAGGCCAGCTTCGCCTGCCATGGAAAACGCGCGTGCATTCCTATTCCTATGATGGTTTATATTACCTTAGGCGTACAAACCTTAGACGAAAGATCCGAATACTGATCCAAGTCTCTCATCAGAGGTAAGTGTTGACCGTGGCAAGTACAGGAAGTGTTTGCTCCACTCCAGACGCCGAGGCCGATGCATAATGAAACGAAGATCCGATTGGCAAGGATCCGCAAGGTCCGATCTGCCTTGGACCCGCTATATATCGACGGCGCGGAGCCGAGCGTTGAAGTTATGCCCCCTGTCCGCGTTTGAACATCTGGAATTACCCGAGGACGCTTTGCTTACTGAGTTCCCCACACTCCCCAACAAGTCACATCGTCGACGATAACCGTCGAATCCGAACCATGACCGCGCCTGAGTTACGGGTTGGTCCGGATGAGGCGCGGCGCCGCCAGGTGTACAGCATGTTCGCGTTGATGCCATTCTCACGGGCGAGTCTCGCAACGGAGACGCCCGGTTCACACGCCGCTGCCGCCAGCCGGTCCCGAAGCTCCCTTGGGTAATTTGGACGGCCCGCTCGACTACCCGGCTTCTTCTCTGAGGACTCTGACAAAGTGGTGTCCATCAAATCGAAAATGATGGACATCATTTTGCTGCGTATTGAGGTCACGCCCTACGACGGTCGAGACGAGCCGCTTACTCCGATGGAGCGGTACGCGAGCAAGCTGCGTCCAAGTTTGGCGCAAGGTGTGCCGAAGCTTGCCGCTAGTCAGCCGGCGTACACATGCATCGGTTATGCGTTTGTGGGTAGACAGCAAGTCTTTGATTTACAGAGGTATTATTTCAGCGCCAGAAGGCAAAGCCTTGTCGGCACTAGGGCACGCTAACCGGAAATCTGCGCGAAAATCAAAGTCACCCCCAACGGGCTCAAGTTGGGCGACATGCTTTCCTACAAACCATCTGGCGAGCTTGCTAGGCGCGTTCCCTGCACGAATGGTATGGCACCAATTATCATTCCTTTTATGTAAAGTTGGATCGAAAAAAGATTGTTGGGTCGGAGGTCCCCGAAGCGTTGATCGAGATCGGTTGGTACGTCGAAAACTTTAGCCAGGAAAGTCGCTCCACTTCCGAGGCTTTATAAATGCACGCACCTCTGACAAATTCAGCGCTTTATCGAGGTTGCTCAGAAGCGCACGACACAATAAAAGATGCGAAAAGGTCTCAATGAAGACAACTGGTTGGCGCAGACAGGCCCTCGCCGAATTCGGCAACGTTGGGAACGTGCGGCTTCAAGGAAGCGTCTGAAACCGGTGCTATCCCGCTCTATTCCGCCTAACAGCCGGCCCGATCGACCGCATCGTATCGCGACTTGGCCTGCTGCGGCGATGCAGAAGTGGGAAACCTTTGCATGTCCCTGCTGATACGACAAGCTAAGAGTACGCGTCCCCACTGCTGCGAATTCCTTTCTCGACTTTTTAGGATACGTTAGACGTGGCTGAGCGGAGACAAACAGCAATTCATTTTTGAGGGTGCATCGTTATCGAAGTATGCAAAAGCGAGCCCACACCTGACCTCTGCGAAACAAGGTGCGGGCTACGTTACACACCTGTCTGGGCTAAACCTCGGCGGACTTTATAGTTTTGGAGGCGTCGCTGGAAACGAAACTCAGAACCAGGTTTGGTCCGTGGGGGCCGGGTATAGTCAGGGCCCCCTCCAGCTTGGGGCAGGTTATCTGAATGTGCGGAATGCAAACGTCGGCTTCTTCGGCAACAGTTCCGCTACCGCTCTGACCGCCGCGACGGCAAACGCTACGAATCCTGTGATAAGTGGGTTCATGTCGGCACATACCTATCAAGTCATCAGTGCGAGCGGGGCGTACACTTGTTCGTTGCCCGTTATTGAAGTTGTCGATGTCGCCAGGATGGGCGCCGATGTATCCGCCCCACTGATGGCTAATGGCGACGGGGGCGACGTAGTCCACGACAGAGTCGTACTGGCGACCGAGCGTTACAGTGCCCGCCTGATTGCTGCTAACACCAACGAAGGCTTGCCGCCCAAACAACAATCCGCCTTGGCTGAGACGGCCGTTGTTGACGTCAAATCCGTTTTCAAGGGTCGCAAGTGCCTTTAATCCTCCACCCAGGTCTTCGACACCCTTCATACCCCATCGGCTTCCCTGAAGAACACCGCTGGAAAGGTTAAAAAGCGGCTTGCCCCCCGAAGTCGTCGCAACGTTACTTGTGTAGTTGACACCCTCGTCGATAATCCCGTACAACGTAACGCTGCTTTGTGCGAAACACGAAAGCGAACACAGAGAGGAACCCACGATCCGAAACCAATTAGCTTTTGCAAAGCCTATCTCCTTTGGTATACTTATTAATAAATAAACCGAGTGAAGCGTTTGGCACTTGGTCAACGCCTATTTCGAAAGTCTTTCGAGCGCGATGTTTCGGGTTTTTGGTCCAAGCAATCCGATAGATAGGATGACGATCCCGATCGCGCAAGAAATGAACATGAATACACCGCTAACACCAAAGTGTTTGAGGATGTCGGCAATGAGAAAGGCTGAAAAGATTGCTGAAAGCCGACTCCAGGAGTAGACAAATCCAACCGCGCGCGCGCGGATACTCGTTGGGAACAACTCGGTCTGGTACGCGTGATACGTGTAGGAAATAATATTGCCGGATAGTGTGAGACATACTCCCATAGCGACCAACATAGAGGTATCTCGAAACTGGCTGAATAAGATTCCGCAAGCGACGCTCACCAAGCTCATCGCCACGATGATGGTCTTTCTTTCGAAGCGGTCGGCGATGAGCAGTCCGATCAACGGTCCAATCGGCGCCGCAATTGCGATGATGCTCGAGTACATCAAGCTTTGCGTGACGGTAATGCCTTGCTTGATCAGCAAAGTCGGCACCCAGCTCGCGAAACCATAGTATCCAACGGTCTGACACACATGGAAGATGATGAACATAACCGTTCGCTTCCCGAGAGGCTTCCTCCACATATCGCGGAACTTCGCCCGCACGGCAACCGCTTCCGGCTCGGCCGGAGTCGGAAGCGGAGCCCCATATTCCCGTTCCACTTTTGCCTCAAACTTCGTGAGAATCGCATCCGCCTCCGTAAGCCGGCCCTTCTGAGCGAGCCAGCGCGGACTTTCGGGAAGGCCCAAACGAATCAGCCACACAAAAAGTCCGCCTTGCGCGCCGAGAAGCACGACCCAGCGCCAGCCGTCAAGGCCGAGAAACGACGTGGGAACAAGAAGGTAGGACATGAATGCTGCCAGCGGTACCGCTGAAAAGCCCACAGCCTGGGACATTGCGAACGCGCGGCCACGGATCTCTTTCGGAACAAGCTCAGAGATGTAGGCTCCGATGGTGATCAACTCAACGCCCAGTCCCAAGCCCGCGACAAATCGCCATATATTTAGGCCAAGCGCCGTATCTTGAAAAGCCATTACGGTGTTTGCAGTCACGTACCCGAGCAAGGCGTACGTGAAGATTGCTCGACGCCCGAACCTATCCGCGAGCGAGCCGCAGGCCAGGGTACCAATGAAAAGGCCACAAAAGAGCGCTGCAATGAAGCTTGCAATGCCCGTCGTTCCGAACATGCCGTGCGTGGACTGCGACAACACACCGCTTTTAACCAGGCCGGGTGCAATGTATCCGGTGTACATAAGATCATAGACCTCGAAAAACATCCCGAGGCTCAGCATTGCCACCATCTTCCAGACGGACTTGGTTGGCGGCAAGCGGTCTAGTCTGGCGCCTATGGTCCCAATAGACAGCTCGGCCTTCCGCTCTGCCCGCGTTGTTTCCGTCGCCCGCGGCGTTGTATCGTGCGCGGGATAAGGCATAGCTCTTGAACCTCTCATGCTTGTCTCCTAATCTTGGGGCGCGGGACCCTGTTTCGTTCGCTTAGCACCTCAAACAGGGGTAAATGCACTTCCCTGGCGCGCTAGCCCACCCGGGCGAGGCTCTGTTTGTACTCGGCACCCTTTTCTACATAGGTGGCGGCGTTCTTCGACAGGTTTTTGATTTCTTCGGAAGTGAGTTCTCGCGCCACCTTTGCCGGCGTACCAATGATGAGAACGTTGTCCGGGAATTGCTTTCCCTCCGTCACGAGCGCACCTGCGCCCACCAAGCTATTTCGCCCGATCACAGCGCCGTTCAAGATTGCCGCCTGAATGCCGATAAGGCTGCCGCTTCCAACAGCGCATCCATGAAGCATTGCTTGGTGGCCAACGCTCACATTGTCTTCGACTACAAGCGGATAACCAGGGTCTGCATGGAGAACCGCACTCTCTTGAATGTTGCTGTTCGCGCCAATGTGTATTGGTTCGTTGTCTCCACGCAAAACGGCATTGGTCCAGATGGTCGCGTTTTCGCCAATGACGACGGATCCGATGACGGTGGCGCCGTCGGCAATGAATGCGGACTCGGCGATACGCGGAAGGCGATCGCCCAAGCGCAAGATAGGCATATTTATCCTTAGTATTTCTCTCTAATCGGCTCGCCAAATAGCCTCCGATTTGGCGAACCCAATCAGAAGCTGCGGTAGCTTACTTGCAGAGCGCTGTGGCTTCCTGCGTTGAATACCCGAGAGACTCGAGCACCTCTTTCGTGTGCTGGCCGTTAGACGCGATGGGTAGGCGAGGACCAAGCCGTGCTCCGTCCATTGCAAGAGGCAGCAGCGGCATTTGCGTTCGGGAGCCGTCCTCAAGTTCCAGATTTGCTAAGCCACCGCTGGCTTGAAGATGCGCGTCCTCAAAGAGCTCTTCGGGCTTGGTAATATTCGCGAACGGAACGTTGTTCGCTTCAAACGCCTGAGCCAATTCAGCAGGATTCAATGTCGACAGCGTCTGCGCCAGCGACGGAATAATCCACTCGCGGGCTCGAACGCGGTCGTTGTTTGATTTGAGATTCGGATCATTGAGCAAATCGTCCCTTGCGAGAATTTTGCAGAGCGCGTTCCATTGGCCGTCACCGGTAGCGGCGATGAACATTTGGTGCGCATCGGCGAGCGTGAATACATCATAGACCGCCCATGCATTAATTCTATCGGGCATAGGTGCAGCAGGGCTACCGGTGACCACGTACTGCTGCATATGCTGCGCGGACAAAAGCACGCAATTCTCGAAAAGGGCCGACTGTATCTCCTTTCCACGCCCCGTGGAGTTCCGCTCGAAGAGCGCCGCAAGCACGCCGATAGCGCCGAACATGCCGCCCATAATGTCGTTGACCGAACTGCCAGCTCGAAGAGGTCGCCCAACCGGACCCGTCATATAAGCAAGACCCGCCATCATTTGAACCACTTCATCGAGTGCGAGACGCTTGTCATAGGGGCCGCTAAGAAAGCCTTTGTGCGAAACGTAGATGAGCTTCGGATTTCGTTCCCGCAACGTTGCGTAATCTAGTCCTAGCTCGGCCATGCGACCGGGCTTAAAGTTCTCCACGAATACATCGGCCGTGTCTACAAGTCTAAGCAACGCCTCCTTACTGCCGACGTCAGACAAGTCAAGCGCCACGCTCTTCTTGTTGCGATTAAAGGTACGGAAGAAACCTGCTCCAGCACCGAGTAACCGGCGGGTGTTGTCACCCTTAAGCGGCTCAACTTTGATCACCTCGGCTCCAAGGTCTCCCAAAATCATGCCGCAAGTCGGTCCCATAACCATATGAGACATTTCGACTACACGGATGCCTTCAAGGGGAAGGCGAGAACCATCCAAGCGGTCTCCGAATTCTGCGTTGCTAATCACTGCACTCCTCGTGCGCTCAGTTGCATGGGTAGCGATCCGTCCAGGATTCCTTGTCTCGCGATGTAGCCGTAAAGGGACGCCTCCGGTAAAGCATCGGTCAGGGTGTCACGAATCTTGAGCAGATTCGGAAGGTCGATTCCCGTCTCATAGCCCATTGCTTGCAACATGTACACAAGATCCTCTGTCGCCACATTGCCAGTTGCACCCGGAGCATTCGGGCATCCTCCGATGCCGGCGAGGGAGGCGTCAAACTCCCGAATGCCGTGATCGAGCGCGACGACAGTGTTCGCAAGCGCCATCCCACGCGTGTCGTGAAAATGGAGGCTATTCACCTTCCCTTGGGCAAGCGGGAGCAATCGATCGAGCAGCCGCCCGACATGCGACGGGGTGGCGTGCCCCGTCGTGTCACCGAGCGCTACTACATCGGCACCCGCCTCAATTGTCGCGAGAACAACTCGAAGGACATCGGTCTCAGGCACATATCCTTGGAAAGTGCACCCAAATACGGTGGAAAGACCGCCGACAAGCGTCACGCTGGACCATGCGGGTTCGCTGTCGCGCAGTTGCCGGATGCGTGCAAATTCTTCAATCATCGCGTCCGGCGTCTTTCGAACATTCGCCAGGCTATGCTTTTCGCTTACGGATATCGGCGCCACGATCCGGTGTACACCCGCCTTCAGTGCGTTTTCGGCACCCCTTAGATTAGGTACGAGTGCCGTGACGACGAGACTCGGAAGTGTCAAAGCGTGGGCTACGACTTCCGTTGCGTCGGCCATCTGGGGGAGCAACTTCGGCGGGACAAAGGATGCGAGTTCCATGTGCCTGACACCGGCCTGGTGGGCCGCCGAAATCCAAGCTTTTTTTGCTTCGGTCGGCATCACTTGAGACACGCTTTGCAGCCCATCACGGAGACCGACCTCTTGAACAACCACGTTAGTTTTCAACTGCGTCACGATACGTCCCTCAGTCATGCGTCAGAGCGAAGAGTGCCGAGGAGCGTGAGGTGATTCAATCCGATAGCGGCGACGGCGCCCATCGCCGAATGCGATGGGCTGAAACGCTTGTCCAGCAAGGGTTTGCGACGATAAGGGATTACTCTATGAGGGTTTTCACTGTCGTTGCGACTAATCTTTGGATCGAAGAAGATGATCGAGGAACCGTCGCGCAGCAATTGTCATCTGGTCTTGATGCCGGACGCAGATTACGAATTGCCTGGTTGCCCACTCATCCGAAAGCGGGATTGCGCGAAGGTCGTATGGGCCGTATTTCGCAACGGCTTCCACAGGCAGAACAGCGAGACCCAGATTGAGTTGGACTAGGCGACAAGCCGCGTCGAATGTCGACACATTCGCACGATACCGCACCTGTCGATTACGCTCAGCAGCTACCCGCCTCATGAGCGCGTTCAGCGCAGCATTGACTGAAAGCCCAATCTGTTCATACGAGAGCGTCTCGGCGAAAGAGATAACGTCAGCTTCTGCTAGCTCATGGGCGCTATGCACAACCACCGCGAAGTGGTCCGACCGGTAGGGTAGCGTTTGGACTTCGCTAGCGCCCACAAAGTCGCGGCAGATACCAATGTCGGCAATACCATCGGCGATGCCACGCACTACCTCCGCGCTGACGCGTTCCTCTAAGACCACGTTCATTTTCGTATTAGATTGCAGGAAGGCGGCGATTTCATCAGGCAAGAATTCGACTATAGAAGAGACGTTTGCCAAGACTCGGACAAGGCCCCTTACACCACTCGAAAATTCACTGAGATCAGACTGCAGCACTTCGACAGACTGCATTAGGTGCCGAGCGTGACGCAATAAGATCTCTCCCGCTGGTGTAGCCGTGACACCACGTGCACGCCGAGAAAGCAGTGAAGTCCCTAACGCGCTCTCCATGTCGCTGATCCGGCGGCTGACGGCAGCCGCGGCAATTCCTTCTCGTTCGCTTGCTCTCGCGATGCTCCCTTCTTCGCAGATCGCGATGAAGAGCCGAAGTGAGGTAGGGTCAGGCTGCCACATCCGCGTCTCCCTTATGTTTTCTATGTTTTATATATAAACGTTATCGTTCGAGGAATCCACATCAACGCGTGCGGATCCCGTTAGACGCGAGATTATCAACGCGCGGCCCCGAAACGCGAAACTATATCGATGGAAGACCATTGACGTCTGAGGAGAACAGCCCGTTAGGATGAACTCAAAGCCAAACGCGGCATGTAACGGCCAACATGACGATTCACGATACGCCCACCGACGGAAACTTCGGTCAGACCGATTGTTTCGCCTACGGTGCCGACGGCCGCAGGCGTTGCAGGCCAGATTTGGATGGATAGTTGCTCTCAGGATTATCCCTAGCCCTCGTCCGGTGGCCAAGTCTGCAGCCTTGTTGCGCAACCCCGAGCGACTCATCGCGAACGGCGATGGATGCCGTCGCGTGCTGAGGATTGTATTTATTCTCCAAGGCGATTAAAACCTGAAAAAGCTCATAAAATAAAAAACTTTCCTTAATAAGACCACTATTTACATTAAATTCGGAGACAAATAATATTTTTTAAATTGAGCGAAATCGAAAAGTCGCCAGGTCGCTTAGAAGCGAGTTTCGACTCTGCACCAAGGGCGCTTTGGGCAATATCCTTGGTTGCCTGAAGTCGAAGCAGCCTGCCGGCGCGCTGTTGGCCCACCTGGCAAACTACGGAAAACTCATTTAATAGCCAAGCGTATTTGTGTTTGCAGGGCGTCGGAGTTCGCTAATTTTTCAAGCCCCAGACGCCGGAACACGATCTTCTTGGTAGCGGACCTCCTCTGTGGCGACACGGCTCAACTTATTCGGGCGACACCGTCCGGTCCGCGTCCAGCCCGCCGCCAACATCGAAGGCGTCCGGCTCAATGACCGAGCACTCGAGCTCGGGTAGGCGAGGCGGCGATAGACGTTCGTCCTTATTAGCTCGCCGCGAAAACACCGGTAGAGCAAGTGACCGGAAAAGGAGTATTGGGGCTCAGATTCGTGCCGGTGCGCGACAGTTCGGCTACGCGCAGGCAGTCGCGACGGTCGTGATCGACTCGATGTGCCGTCGTTCCGGCACTGGTCCAGACGGCACTTGGCTGCGACGGATGTGGACGGGTGACGTTGACTGCGTCCCCGGGGGCACCCGGCATCCGTCGGAGCGCGTGAGCCGGTGGAAGCCGCCGCAAGCCAACACGATGAGAGCGAAGAGCAGCGCGCGCTGGCCGTCGAAGCTCTGCGATGCCGCGCTCTAGCAAAGCAGCGCCGCAATTCGCATCTCCCTGTTTTCGGGCGCACGCGGAAAGCCACGCCGCCGTGCCGCGCGGTAATTTACAGCGATCAAGAAGCCCGAAGCGCGGCGGTCTCTGCGCGCCACGCGTTGTAATCGGCGCGACACCAATCGAGCTCGAGCCCGAGCCGCTTCGTGCCTTCGCGAATCTTCGGCTTGTGCAGCACGAGCGTGAGCGCATCGAGCGCCGGCCATTCCTCGAACGAAAGCGCGGCGATCTCGACCGCGAGCGTTTCGAGCAAACGCGTATGCCCCTTCGTCTCAAGAAACGCACTCACGCGATTGCACCACGCTTCGTAATCGATCAGACCATCGTCCGATTCATGCGGCATGCCGCGATACCTCAGGCTCGCATCGATGCACACGGGCTGCGGCCCTTCATGCTCATGCTCGTACAGGCCGACGCGCGTTCGCACGATCAACTCATCGACAATCACGCGCCAGCCCTGCCCACCTGCTTCAAGCGGTTCGAACGGCTTCATGAGAGCAGCGGCTCGGCGGCGTCGAGCATCATCTTCACGAAGTAATCGGCGAAGCTGCGGCGCACGATCATCTCGAAGCGATCGCCGCCGAGCGGCACGAGCGTCAAAGATGCCTTGAAATAATGGCTCTGCGCGCACTGTCCTTCACCGAAGACCTTCGGATGCAGATCGAGCGGACAGCCGCGCGAGAGCACTTCACGCGTCTTCGGACCATCGATGTCGAGCACCGTATAACCGCTGCCGATATCCACCGCCGCCGAGAACTGACCGACGAACGCGTCGCGCAGCTTCGCTTCGAGCGGCGCGGGACGCGATGCGTCGTGGGCCGCATCCGAATGCACGAGCCATTCATCGGGGCCGAGCCACAGCATCGTGTAGCCGTTGCCGCGCGCGATGGTGTTCGCCTTCTCGGGCGGCGTGCAGCCGATCACGTTCTGCACCGCCTTGACGAACGCAGGATCACGCGTGTCGCCACGCACGTTCACGAGTTCGAGGAACGGACGCTCCGTCAGACGAAACTTTTTCGGCGAGCCGCTTTGATGCGATTTCATCAACGCATCGGCGCCGACGAGCGGAGACTCCTGCCACGTGCCACTCAGAGCCTGTCCGCTGATTGCGCGATCGACGACCGTCGAGGAACCTTTGATCTCATTCAACATGCTGACGTGCTCCTTCGCTGTCGTAGAACACCGAACTGGTGATTTTTGCGTTGATGCGCTTGCCGTTCGCGAGCGGAATCATGACAGATTCGCCGACCTTCTCGAGGCCGCCCTTCACGACGGCCAATGCAATCGAACGCTTCAAAATAGGGCTGTAATAGCTCGACGTGACGTGACCGAGCATCGGCGCGGTGTCGCCCTGGAACGGACCCGCGACGATCTGCGCGCCTTCCGGAAGCACGAACGAAGGATCATCGGTCAGAAGGCCGACGAACTGCTTGCGCCCGGCCTTCGCCGTGTCCGAACGCGTCAGCGAACGCTTGCCGATGAAGTCCTTCGACTTCGCGACCAGCCCGCCCATGCCGAGGTCGTAAGGCGTCATCGAACCGTCCGTGTCCTGACCGACGATGATGTAGCCCTTCTCCGCGCGCAGCACGTGCATCGTTTCCGTGCCGTACGGCGTGATGTCGAATTCCGCGCCCGCCAGCATGAGCGCTTCCCACACCGCGCGTCCGACGTTGGCCGGCACGTTCACTTCGTACGCGAGCTCGCCCGAGAAGCTGATGCGCATCACGCGCGCCGCTGCGCCCGCGACCGTGCCGTCGCGATAGCTCATGAACGGGAACGATGCGTTCGCGAAGTCGATGTCGTGGCACACCTTCTGAAGAACCTTACGGCTGTTCGGGCCGACGACCGCAAAAGTTGCCCAGTGATCCGTCACCGATGCGAGACGCACGCGCATGTCGGGCCATTCGGTCTGCAGCCAGCGTTCGAGCCACGTCAAAACGCGCGCCGCGCCGCCGGTGGTCGTCGTCATCATGTAGTGCTGTTCGCCGAGGCGCACCGTCACGCCGTCGTCGAAGATCATGCCGTTCTCGTCGAGCATCAGGCCGTAGCGGCACTTGGCGACTTCGAGCTTGCTCCACGGATTCGTGTACATCCAGTTCAAGAGCTTCGCGGAATCCGGGCCCTGGATGTCGATCTTGCCGAGCGTCGATGCATCGAGAATGCCGACGCTCTGACGCACCGCCAGCGATTCACGCGCGACCGCCGCGTGCATGTCCTCGCCGGCCTTCGGGTAATACCAGGGACGCTTCCAGTTGCCGACGTCCTCGAACATCGCACCGTTCTCGACGTGCCATTCGTGAATCGCGGTCTTGCGCACTGGATCGAGAAACTCGCCGAGCTCGCGGCCCGCGAACGTGCCGAACGTGACAGGCGTGTAGTTCGGGCGGAACGTCGTCGTGCCGGTCTCGGGAATGGTCTTGCCGAGCGCCTGCGCGAGAATCGCCATGCCGTTGATGTTGCCGAGCTTGCCCTGGTCGGTGCCGAAGCCCATCGCCGTATAGCGCTTCACGTGCTCGACGGATTCGAAGCCTTCACGCGCCGCCAGATAGATGTCCGCCGCAGACACGTCGTTCTGGAAGTCGACGAACTGCTTCGGACCGCGCGTCGACATGTCCCGGTTGCCGACGATCCACAGCGGCATCATCGGTGCTTCGACGATTTCCGCGACCTGCACGGGATTCGGCTTCACGACGATATGACCCGCCGCACGCGCCGCTTCCGCACCAGCGTCGCCGCCGAAGCGGATGCCGCGCGCCAGCGAGAACTCGCCCGCGCATGCGCCGACGCTGCTTTCCAGTTGCATCGCCTTGCCCGGAACGAAACAAGCCTTCTCGTCGTGCCAATGCGCCTTGCCGCCCGATTGCGCGAACAGGTGCAGCACCGGGCTCCAGCCGCCCGACATCGCGACGAGATCGCATTGCAGATCGGTCTGCTTCGGGCCGACCTCGCCTTTCGCATACGAAGCCACTTCCACCGACGCCACGCGCAGCTTGCCGCGCGCAACGGTGATCACCGCGTTGTTCATCACGCGCACGCCATAGCGGCGCGCCGCCGCGGGCAAGGCGCCTTTCGATTCGGCCGGACGCGGATCGACGACGGTCACTTCTGCGCCTGCCGCCTTCAGATCGAGCGCGCATTGATAGGCGTCGTCGTTGTTCGTGAAGACGACGGCCTGACGGCCCGGCAGCACCGCATAGCGATGCAGGTACGTCGACACCGCCGATGCCAGCATCACGCCCGGCAGATCATTGTTGCCGAAGACGATGGGACGCTCGTGCGCGCCCGTCGCGAGCACCACGCGCTTCGCGCGCACCTTCCACATCAGTTCGCGCGTGCCCTTGCGTCGCGATACGGGCAGATGATCCGTCAGGCGCTGCGTGATCGTGACGAGGTTGTGATCCTGATAGCCGAACGCCGTGCTGCGCGAAAGAATCTTCACGTCAGGCATCTTGCGCAGTTCGGCTTCGAGCTTCTGCACCCATTGCAGCGCGGGCTTGCCGTCGATCTCCGCGCGGCACGACAACAGCGAGCCGCCAAGTTCGCGCTGATCGTCGACCAGAATCACGCGCGCGCCCGACAGACCCGCCGCATGCGCCGCCGCGAGACCCGAAGGGCCGCCGCCGACCACGAGCACATCGCAGTGGGCGAAGCACTTGTCGTAGCGATCGGCATCGAGATGCTTCGGCGCTTCGCCGAGGCCCGCCGCATCGCGAATCACTTCTTCGTACTTCGGCCAGAACTTGCGCGGCCACATGAACGTCTTGTAGTAGAAGCCCGCGGGAATGAAGCGCGCGATCTTCTGATTGACCGCCATGCGGTCGTTCTCGATGTTCGGCTTCGCGTTCACGCTCGCGGCGACCAGACCCTGGTACAACTCGACTTCCGTGGCGCGCGCATTCGGCACCGTGTACGCGCCGGTTTCGAGCTGCACGATTGCATTCGGTTCTTCCACGCCCGCGGTGATGATCCCGCGCGGACGGTGATATTTCCAGCTCCGCGCCACGAAGCGCTCGCCGTTCGCGAGCAACGCGGACGCGAGCGTATCGCCTTCGAAGCCGTGATACGTCTTGCCGTTGAACGTGAAGGTCACGGGGATCGCGCGATTGATGCGCCCGCCCATGCCGAGTCGGTCTTTCTGGCTCATTTCGACGTGCCTCCGTTGTCTTGCATCACAGCCAGCGGACGGTCGAACGTCTCGTAGCCCTGGATTTCATAACTCACCGTATCGCGCTGCGCCTTGAACCAGCGCCGGCAGCCCTGCGCATGCATCCATTGCTCGCGATGCACGCCGCGCGGATTCTTGCGCATGAAGAGGTAGTCGCCCCATTCCTTGTCGGTGAGCTTTTCCGTGTCGAGCGGACGCGCGATATCCGCTTCGCCGCCGCAGGAGAATTCGGTTTCGGCGCGCGGCCCGCACCAGGGGCATTCGATCAGCAACATGTTTCTTCCCTCGATGCGGTTAGTGAGCCACGGCAGCCGCGCCGTGTTCGTCGATGAGATGACCGGTATAGAAGCGATCCAGCGAGAACGGCGCGTTCAACGCATGCGGCTCGTCCTTCGCGATCGTGTGCGCATAGGCCCAGCCCGAGCCCGGCGTCGCCTTGAAGCCGCCCGTGCCCCAGCCGCAGTTGAAGTACAGTCCCTTCACGTCGGTCTTGGAGATGATCGGGCATGCATCCGGCGAGACATCGACGATGCCGCCCCACTGGCGATTCATGCGCACGCGCGAGAACACCGGGAACATCTCGACGATCGCTTCCAGCGTACCTTCGATGATGTGGAAGCTGCCGCGCTGTCCGTAACCCGCGTACTGGTCGACGCCCGCGCCGATCACGAGATCGCCTTTGTCGGACTGGCTGATGTACGCGTGCACCGCGTTCGACATGATCACCGTGTTCACGACCGGCTTGATCGGCTCGGAAACGAGCGCCTGAAGCGGATGACTCTCAATCGGCAGACGCACGCCGGCCATGTCGGCGAGCGTCGTCGTGCTGCCGGCCGTGACGACCGCGACCTTCTTCGCCTTGATGAAGCCCTTCGTGGTATCGACGCCCGTCACCTGGCTTCCATCGCGGCGAATGCCGACGACCTGGCAGTTCTGAATGATGTCGACGCCCGCGCGGTCCGCGCCGCGCGCGAAGCCCCAGGCCACCGCATCGTGACGCGCGACGCCGCCACGACGCTGGATCGACGCGCCCAGCACCGGATAGCGGCTGTTGAGGTTGATCGTCGGCTCGATTTCCTTGATCTGCTGCGGCGTGAGGAACTCGGCATCGACGCCATTCAGGCGGTTCGCGTTCACGCGGCGTTCCGTATCGCGCACGTCCTGCAGCGTGTGCGCGAGGTTCATCACGCCGCGCTGCGAGAACATCACGTTGTAGTTGAGATCTTGCGAGAGGCCTTCCCACAGCTTCAACGCTTTCTCGTACAGCGCGGCCGATTCGTCCCACAGATAGTTCGAGCGCACGATGGTCGTGTTGCGCGCGGTATTGCCGCCGCCGATCCATCCCTTCTCGAGAATCGCGACGTTCGTGATGCCGTGCTCTTTCGCGAGGTAATACGCGGTCGCGAGACCATGACCGCCGCCGCCGACGATCACCACGTCGTACTCGCGCTTCGGCTCGGGACTTCGCCACTGGCGTTCCCAGTTCTCGTGATACGACATGCCGTTGCGCAAGAGGCTGAAGATGGAATAGCGGCTCATGGTGTTTCTCTTCCTTCGTGGGGTCCTGAATTCAGCATTCGATGACGTTGACGGCGAGGCCACCGCGCGACGTCTCCTTGTATTTCGTCTTCATGTCGGCGCCGGTTTCGCGCATCGTCTTGATGACCGAATCGAGCGACACGTAGTGCGTGCCGTCGCCTTTCATCGCCATGCGCGCGGCGTTGATCGCCTTGATCGCGCCCATAGCGTTGCGCTCGATGCACGGAATCTGCACCAGGCCACCGACGGGATCGCAGGTCATGCCGAGGTTATGTTCCATGCCGATTTCCGCGGCGTTTTCCACTTGCGCGGGCGTGCCGTTCATCACGGCGGCGAGTGCGGCCGCGGCCATCGAGCACGCGACGCCGACTTCGCCCTGACAGCCGACTTCCGCGCCGGAGATCGAAGCCGTTTCCTTGTAGATGATGCCGATGGCGGCCGCGGTGAGCAGGAAGCGCACGATGCCGTCGTCGTTCGAGCCGTGCATGAACTTCACGTAGTAGTGCAGCACCGCGGGAATCACGCCGGCCGCGCCATTCGTCGGCGCGGTGACGACGCGGCCGCCCGCCGCGTTTTCTTCGTTGACGGCCATTGCATAGAGATTGACCCAGTCGAGCATCGACAACGGATCGCGCAGCGACTCTTCGGAACGCGAACGCAGCGAAGCACTCAAATCGGCTGCGCGGCGCTTCACATGCATCGGGCCGGGCAATTCGCCGCGCTCCTTGCAGCCGCGCTCGACGCACGCGGCCATCACGCGCCACACGGCGAGCAGGCCTTCGCGCACTTCGGCTTCGGTGCGATTCGCGCATTCGTTCTGCATCGTCACTTCGGCGATAGACAGACCTGTCTCCCGGCAAACGCGCATCAGATCGTCGCCGGTGCGAAACGGATGCGGCACCGGGTTGGCCGCCCGCAGACCGTTCACGCGATCGCCTTCGCGATTCACGACGAAGCCGCCGCCGACCGAGTAATACTCTTTCTCGACGAGCAACTGGCCGTTCTCGTCGAACGCCTGAAAGCGCATGCCGTTCGGATGCACGATGCTCGACCCCGGCGCGCCCGGCATCAGCTTGCGATAGAAACCGATGTGCTCGCGTTCCTCGAACACGACCTCATGCTTGCCGAGGAGCTTCAGGCGCTTCGTCGCGCGGATTTGCGCGAGGCGCGGCGCCATCATGTCGGGATCGATGAGGTCGGGAAGATTGCCTTCGAGACCGAGCAGCACGGCCTTGTCGGTGCCGTGGCCCTTGCCGGTTGCGCCGAGCGAGCCGAACAGCTCGGTGCGAACGCGGCTTACACGGCCGAGCAGATTCGCGTCTTCGATATGCGACGCAAAACGGCACGCCGCGATCATCGGCCCGACGGTATGCGAGCTGGACGGTCCGATGCCGATTTTGAACAAATCAAAGACGCTCACGTTCACGGGTTCTCCTCGTTTTTGGTCGGGTGGGCCTGCGCCCGTTTCTCTCTATTCACGACCATTGGACCAAAACGCAGCTCAACTTGATAGAACAAAAACGGCACCGAGACGGGACGACGGCGTCAGGCCGCGCACAATCTAAGTTTTACGGCCCAGCCCATACCACTATTTGTATTCCTGATCAAATGCGGAAGCCTAGAAAAACAGAGATCGTTGCCCGTCATGACCCTCGAAGGGTCTTCCTCAGAAAGAAACTCCTGACTTTCTATCGAGGCCCCAGCGGTCGTCTCAATGTATTTACGAGATTCGTGAGCTGCTTTCTACGTTACGTCCGCGAACTGCTGCCACTTCGGGATTCTTGAAGCCTCGCCCGCGAGTCCATCGCGGGCATTAAGCGCGGATTGCGCTGCATCCGTTTGGGCGAGATGGTCAGCATGCTAGCCGAGTCAGACGCCAAACGCCCGTCGGTCAAGTCTATCTACGCTATCGCGTAGATCGGTCGCCGTCTCACAGAAGATCAATCACCGAAGCCAGCAATCGGTAAAAAGATAACGCTTATCTATGCCCCGCAGTCCCTCTTTGTCCTAACTCGCAATGGTTTCTGCCATGCGGCGAGGACCGCCCCTGCAGCCAGTAAAAGCGCGGAGTATGCGAGTCCGCGCGCCAGGCCTGAGCCGTCAGACACCCAGCCAATTATCACGGGTCCGACAATCTGCCCGAAGGCGAACACGATCGTGAATGCGCTGATACCTGCAGTCCACTGACCGGGCGGAAGGTTGTGTCTCACAAACGCCGTGGTCGACGCGACAGCGGAGAGAAACGTCGCGCCGAATATCACGCCAGACGCGAATACCGCAGAACTATGCACGATGAGCGCGGGTATGAGCGTCGCAAACGCCAACAGTGCATTGAATATGGCCAAAGCCTGTCCGCCGCGCATGCGAGCAAGCAGCCCGGACCATAAAAGGGCTGACAACACGGTCGCCGCGCCGAGAAGAATGTAGAAACTGCTCACCGTCGCGGCACTCATGCCCGCGTTGCGAAGTAGCGCAACGATGAAGGTCATGTAGCCGATATAGCCAACACCGAAGAGCCTATAGCCGCACAGAGCAAACCCAAGACGTCGTCACCGTATAGATTCGCCCGAAGCCCCATAAGATTTTGAGGCCGAGCCAGGGGTCATGTAACCGGATTCGATCCGTCGCGCCGCCGCGATAGCGATAACCGAGAACGCGATACACGTAGTCGCAAGCGCGAACCATGCGAACTGCCAACCATGCACGATCGGGCGAATGGCGAGCGAGACAAGAATCGACGAAGCCACAATACCCCAACCGGTACCACCGTAATACAGCCCGAGTATGAGGCCCCAGGCGCGATGTGACATTGACGCGAGCCTCGCCGCGAGCACGCCGCCCCCGACGAAAATGAGTGCACTGCCAACGCCGGTTCAACGCGCAACATGAGCAACGACTCAGTGTTAGCCACCACGCTGCAGAGCGCCACCGTCGTCGCAGTTGCAATACAGCCAAAGTGGAACAGAGCGCACGGCGTCCACCGACGCGACAGACGGGGGAATGCCAGTGCTCCGAGCAAATATCCCAGTGCGTTAGCTGCGTTCATCGTGCCGGCGGTGCGAGGCTCCAGCCGGGTCCCGTTGCATCGCGGGCAGCAGCAAAGCATAAGAGAAGCGAGCAAGCCCTAGTGCAACCGCGCTTCCGAGCGACAGTGCGGCCGTCAACATCAGCACACCTATCTCATCGGGTGCGCCGGCGCATGACAATGGGCTCGAGCGCTGGGATCCCACGTCCCGACCACCGCCCGTTCCCACAACGCTCGGACAAGCGCCCTTCTTTGCATCCTCACGCCACATTGCTTCGTATCCGTTGCCTGCGATCCGCTCGGCACGAGCAGATCATCTTTCTTGCACTTCCCAGTTGAAAGTCGACTCGCCGTCCGCACTCAAAAAACGTCATGCTCTTCTCTCTCCACGCGTGGCTTGATTCCGTCGTCAAGAGTGAAAGCCCGCGATGCCCCGTTGACGCACTTCTAACGGGATCGCGGGCCACCATGATACGGCCCGTTCAGATGGAACCGGACGTCACGTCCGCAGCAGCCATCCTCACTGCGGACCGCCGAAACGATGGATGGCGTCGTGCCAAAACGAAGTAGGTCAATGCCGACAACACCAATCCGGATTCGAAGCTCAGATCGCCCCAGCCTAGGTAGTTGCGCATCAAGGGACTGACAAAGGTCGGCGAATTAGAGAAAAGGAGCGACGCCGTGATCCCGACCAACAGAGCCACGATTCCCGGCCAAAAAATTCCCCCTGTGTACCAGTAGGCACCGCTGCCCCACTTCATCCAAGCATCTGCCTGATAACGGCCACGGCGCATGAAGTAGTCAACAATCACGATAGCGGCCCACGGCGCCGTCCAGAAGACCATGTAGTTCAGAAAGACCTGATACATGTCGAAGAACTGGCCATAAAACACCGTGACCACCCGAAAGCCCAGCGTGAAGAGCGCGATGATCGTAAGCGAGGTCACCCGGTTGATCGGGATACGCAATGCCAGCAGTCCCAGGCCCGCTGTGTAGCCGTTGGGCACATTGGCCGCAATGCCGCCCAGAATGATCGCGAACAGCAGCGGCACGATGAACCATGTCGGCAGAAAGCGGCCGAGCTGACTGACCGGATCCTCACCGAGCGTGCCGCCCAACGCCGTCGCGAAGAGTACACCGATGATTTCGCAGAACATTAGAGCAACAAATTGTCCGCCGCCGGCAGCCAACACGATCTTTTTCCAGCTCGTTTCAGCGGGAAAGTAACGGCTGTAGTCCGAGGCAAAATTCGCCCAGCCGATGGGATATGAGAAGACGATCCCCATCGCAATCAGCCAGGTGCTGAAAGAGGCACCACCGTGATTGATGGCCGACGCGGCGGCGAGACTCGTATGCGGCAGCACGAAAGCCGCAAGTCCACCAAACAGAATCGCCAGCGCCAGCGCAATCCATTTCTCCGCTGCGATGATGGTTGCGTGGCCAAAGATCGCGAGCAGGATTTCCGCCGCTAGAATGATACCGAGCGAGATCCAGACAATGGCGTGACTATGAAACCCACCCATCTTCAACAGCGTTTCCATTGCCTGCGTGGCGACTACCGAGTTGATCGAGAACCAGCTAAGCGCCGATACGAGACTCACCGCTTTCGGCAGGAACGATCCCAGTTGCCCGAACGAACTGCGCGAAGTCATAATGCCGGACGTGCCGGTACGCGGTCCCATGATCGTCGTCAGGCCGAGCACGAAACAACCCAGCAAGTTACCGACTAGAATTGCGCCGAGCGCCTGCCACAACGACAATCCCTGCGATAGTGCTAGCGCGCCCGTCACGACCACCACGTAGTTCGTGTTAGCGCCAATCCACATCTTGAACAGCTCCGCCGGTGTACCGTGGCGGTCCTTGAGCGGGATCGGATCGATACCGTGCTGCTCAACGCTCCAGGCCTTGTCTGCTGCGACGGCGCCGTGCGCGTTACCCTTGTCATAGTTTCCCATTACTGTCTCCTGACTGGCACGTCAATCGCGCGTGGCTTTCGCCCGCGCATCGTAGGCTTCGTTAAGTGCGCGCGAAATCCCCGCTACGCAGACCTCGAACAGCAGCCCGCCCTTTTCTGCGGACGCGGCCGCTGCCGAAGACAGGCAACCGGACGATGGCGTCCATTCCGGAATCGGCGGAAAAACGTCATAGGGCGGAAACGTCGCGGCCCCATGCGTCGGGACGAGCGACATATCGACCAGATGAGGATGCAAGTGCAACATCAGCGAGGTCTCCAGCACGCCGCCATGCTCGACCGCCCAGCCAGGAAAACCCTCCGGATAAATCTGCGCGATCGTTTCCTCGGTGACAAAATCCCAGTAGGACAGCATCACGACCTGGAAGTCGTTGATGCCCTCCCAACGCAGTTCACGAATCGCGAGGTCAACGCCCTCGACCGCGAACATCGAATTTTCGAAATGACCGTTAATCAGGCAGATTTTCCGCGCGCCGTGTCGCGCGAACTCCTTTAGCACGTCCTTGACCGTCGACGACAGCGTATGTCCGTCAAGACTGGTCGTGCCGCACAGGTGATTGCCGCCGCCGCTCTTTTGCTGCGACTTGTAGCCATAGGCGATGGCCGGCGCCACTAGCGCGCCGATTTTCTGACCGACTGCCACTGCAATGGCGCTCGGCAACAGCACGTCCGGGTTCATCGACATATGCGGCCCGTGCTGCTCCAGTGCGCCAATCGGAATCAGGATGGGCTGCCCCTCCTGCCTCACCCGGTGCGCGTATTCTGGCCACGCCAGTTCTCCTATCACCACGCTCTTTTCCATGAAAATGTCCCTCCTTGTCTAGGATTTCTATGAGTGTGCAGCTACAGATGCCGGTAAGTTTCCGGACCATCGTAGGCATCTCAAAATAACGGAAAGTTTTCGGACGCGACAAAAAGCTTCGCGTACTCGACGTCGTGTTCGCGAGACTAGATGGTTAAGCGATCCCGGTCAAGGAAAGGTGGTCGCAGTGCGCCAAGAACGGCAGTGTGCGTAAAGACTGTTTCGCGGATATTCATTGATTGTCTCCAAATCAAAGGGAATCGCTACAGATTCGGCGCTGGCTCTTTCGACCACTTTGCCGGTCTGGGCTACTGAAGCACGACGGTACGGTTGCCGTTGATGAACGTGCGGCGTTCGATGAACCATTTCACTGCGCGCGCGAGTGCGAGACATTCGACATCGCGACCGGTCGCCAGCAACCGCTCCGGGTTGGATGCATGATCGACGCGTTCGACGACTTGCTCGATGATCGGACCTTCGTCGAGATCATCCGTGACGAAGTGCGCCGTTGCACCGATCAGCTTTACGCCCCGCGCATGCGCCTGATGGTAGGGCTTGGCGCCCTTGAAGCCGGGCAGGAACGAATGGTGGATGTTGATTGCCCGATTCGCCAGGCGCCTGCACAGATCGGCGGACAGCACTTGCATATAGCGCGCAAGCACGACAAGCTCAGCGCCGGTATGTTCGACTAGCGCGAGCACCTGTGCCTCCTGCTGCGACTTCGTGTCGGCGGTGAGCGGCAGGTGATGCCATGCAATGTGGTTCGAGGTCGCGAGCGGTTCCAGATCGGGATGATTCGAGATGATGCCGACGATGTCCATCTGCAGTTCTTCCATGCGCCAGCGGAACAGCAGATCAGCAAGACAATGGTCGAACTTCGACACCATGATCAGGACTTTCGGTTTTACCGACAGGTCGTGAATCGCCCATTCCATGTCGAAGCGCTTCGCGAGCGCAGCGAACCCGTCGCGTAGCGAACTGAGCTCCAGCGCCTGCGCGGATGCGCCGTGAAAGACGCAGCGAACGAAGAAGCGGGAGGTGAATTCGTCGTCGAACACATCGAACTCGTCGATATAGCAGCTTCGCTCGTCGAGAAAGCGGACCAGCGCTGCGACCTGTCCAGGTGCACTGGGACAGGCCACAGTGAGTGCGAATCGAGCTGCCGCATTATGGGAATTCGTCTTCTGCATGATGCAATCTCTCAAGTTCCGTTTTCCTTGCTGAGCAGCGCGGGCACCGCGCTGTCACAATGTCGGGACTGCCACCCTCCAGCCGTGCGCGCGACATGGTGTTGCGGAGTGTCAGTACCCCGTCATCGATGCATCGCATGGCTGTTGAAGCGTGCCGAGCACAATCAACTGCATAACGCTCGACTACATCCGGCAAAGCCTTCGATATCCCGATCCCGTCCAATTCGGAACGAGCGGCGCGCTCTGTTCAGATCGATCACCCAATGACCGGCGACTCGCGCCACGTTTGATCTGCGCTTCGTTGCGCGGCCGACAACTGGCATCCTGAATGCGCTGCGCCGTGACTAATCCGGCGCGCACGCCGTTCAGTGGTTTGCGTTCGCACGGCGGCCGGCGTGAAGCACCGCCCGTTGTACAGACGACGGAGTATCAAACAGCGGCTCATCTCTCAAGCCCCCTTCTCCCAGCGTTGCTCTTAACATTCAGTGACGTTGACGGCCACCCTCCCGCGCGACGTCTCTTTGTATTTCGTTTTCATGTCCGCACCCGTCTCGCGCATCGTCTTAATGACTTTGTCGAGCGAAACGTAGTGCTTACCATTACCGCGCAACGCCATCCGCGCCGCATTGACCGCCTTCACCGCGCCCATTGCGTTACGCTCGATGCACGGGATCTGAACCAGACCGCCGACGGGATCGCAGGTCATACCCAGGTTGTGCTCCATGCCGATCTCGGCAGCATTTTCGACCTGCTCGGGCGAACCGCCCAACACCGCGGCAAGTGCGGCGGCCGCCATCGAGCACGCGACACCGACCTCGCCCTGACAGCCCACCTCGGCGGCAGAAATCGAAGCGTTCTCCTTGTAGAGAAGCCCGATGGCGGCCGCGGTCAACAAAAATGCCACGACGCCATCGTCATTCGAACCCGGCACGAACTTCAGGTAGTACTGCAGCACGGCCGGAATGATGCCGGCCGCGCCGTTGGTAGGCGCGGTCACGATGCGCCCACCTGCAGCGTTCTCCTCGTTGACGGCCATCGCGTACAGGTTGATCCAGTCGATCATCGATAGCGGGTCGCCCAGACACGCTTGCGACGGCGCCTTTAACTGACGAAAGAACGCCGGTGCACGCCGTTTCACCTTGAGCGGCCCGGGCAGCACCCCTTCCATCGAGCAACCGCGTGCAATTGCACCGGCCATGACGTCGCGGATCTGCAGCAACCCCTCTCGTATCGCCGAAGGCGTACGCCAGACGGACTCGTTCGCAAGCATCACCTCGGCGATCGACAAGCCGCTTTCGCCACAGATACGTAGCAGATCGACGCCAGTTTTGAACGGATACGGCACGCGCTTCACCGCCTGCACGCCGTTCATCCGCTTGCCGGTATCATCGAGGACGAAGCCGCCGCCAACCGAGTAGTACGCCTGAGTGTCGACGAGTTCGCCCTCTCGGTCGAGCGCGGTGAACCGCATTCCGTTCGGATGAAGCGGCAGCACCTCACGACGCAGAAAAGCGATCTGCGATTTCACGTCGAATCCGGTTCGCCGCACACCCGCGAGTTCGAGCGATTTCGTCTCTCGAATCTGGGCCAGGCGGCGCTCGGCATAATCGAGATCGATTGCATCGGGCAGATTCCCCTCGAGGCCAAGCAAGATCGCCTTGGCGGTGCCATGGCCCTTGCCCGTCGCGCCGAGCGAACCAAAGAGCTCCGCTCGGACCTGGCAAACCCGATCGAGCATGCCCGCATCGCGGATACGCGCCACGAAGCGACACGCGGCAATCATCGGTCCTACCATGTGCGAACTTGATGGCCCGATGCCGATCTTGAAGAGGTCGAAAGTGCTGACGTTCATCCTTGCTTCTCACAGCCCCATATATACGGGGAACTGGGCGCACAATTGTGCAACCTGCGCGCGAACGCGCTCCTCGACCTGCGCATCGCCCAGGTTGTCGAGCACGTCGCAAATCAGCGTTGCGGTCTGCGCAGCGTCGTCTTCACGGAAACCGCGCGTGGTGATGGCCGGCGTGCCGATGCGGATACCGCTCGTCACGAACGGCGACTGCGGATCGTTCGGCACGGTGTTCTTGTTGACTGTGATGTGTGCACGGCCCAGCGCAGCATCGGCATCCTTGCCTGTAAGGCCTTTCGCGATCAGGCTCACGAGAAAGAGGTGATCATCGGTCCCACCGGACACCACGTCATAGCCGCGCTCACCGAACACGGCGGCCATCGCCCGCGCATTGGCCAGCGTGCGAGTCTGGTAGTCGACAAACTCCGGACCGAGCGCCTCCTTGAATGCCACCGCCTTCGCTGCGATCACATGCATCAGCGGGCCGCCTTGCGTACCGGGGAAAACCATCGAATTCAGCTTCTTCTCGATTTCGCCATTAGCGCGTGCGAGAATCAAGCCGCCACGCGGACCGCGCAGCGTCTTGTGCGTGGTCGTCGTCACCACGTCGGCGAACGGTACCGGATTCGGGTACAGACCCGCCGTAACCAGTCCCGCTACATGCGCCATATCAACGAAGAGATAAGCGCCGACGCGATCGGCGATCGAACGGAAGCGCGCGAAATCCAGCACGCGGGAATAGGCGGAGAAGCCTGCAACGATCATTTTCGGCTTGTGCTCGAGCGCGAGGCGCTCGACTTCGTCGTAGTCGATGAGGCCCGTTTGCGCATCGACGCCGTACTGTACGGCATTGAACACCTTGCCCGAAAAGGACACTTTCGCGCCGTGTGTGAGATGGCCGCCATGGGCGAGGCTCATGCCAAGAATCGTATCGCCGGGCGTAATTAAGGCCAAATAGACTGCGGCATTCGCTTGCGAACCGCTATGCGGTTGCACATTCGCATAGTGAGCCGCAAAAAGCTGCTTTGCCCGTCCAATGGCCAGCGACTCGACGACGTCGACATGTTCGCAGCCGCCGTAGTACCGCTTACCCGGATAGCCCTCGGCGTACTTGTTCGTCAGCACCGAGCCCTGCGCTTCCAGCACGCGCGGACTCGTGTAGTTTTCAGACGCGATCAGCTCGATGTGATCTTCCTGACGCTGCCGTTCGAGGCGCATCGCGTCAGCCAGTTCCGGATCAAACCCGGCAATCGTTTGTTCTCTGGAAAACATTGAAACGGTCTCCTGCTACATCATGGGATGCCTGCGGCCGAAGCCGCAGGAGGGCTAAAATGTAGCCTCGTCAGGCCTTGATGATGTTGTGTTCCGGACCGTATTTGAATCCGGTGATGTTGGTGGCATCTTTCTCGCCGACCACCAGGATGTCGTGCTCGCGGTAGCCGCCCGCACCAGGCAGGCCTTGCGGCACCATGATCATCGGCTCCATCGAGACGACCATGTTCGGTTCAAGGATGGTGTCGATGTCTTCGCGCAGTTCGAGACCGGCTTCGCGGCCGTAGTAGTGCGAGAGTACGCCGAACGAGTGTCCGTAGCCGAACGTGCGGTATTGCAGCAAGTTGTACTCGGCGTAAATCTTGTTCAACTCGTGGGCGATATCGCTGCAGCGCGCACCCGGTTTGATCAGCTTGAGGCCCGCCTCGTGCACTTCAACGTTGACCTTCCACAGACGCAGATGCTCATCGGAGCAGTGGTCGAAGAACATCGTGCGTTCGAGCGCCGTGTAGTAACCGGCAATCATCGAGAAGCAGTTCAGACTCAGAATGTCTCCCTTCTGCACCTTGCGCGTCGTGACGGGATTGTGGGCGCCGTCGGTGTTGATGCCGGACTGGAACCACGTCCACGTGTCCATCAACTCCGAGTCCGGAAAACGCTTGGCGATCTCGCGCACCATCGCCTGCGTTGACGCAAGTGCCACTTCGTGCTCGGGCACGCCTTCGTGCACCGCTGCCGCGAGTGCCGCGCCGCCCACGTCGCAGACATTCGCGCCGTGCGTGATGACTGCGATTTCTTCCGCCGACTTGATCATGCGCATACGCATGGTCTGCGCGCTAATATCGACGAATTCGACCGAAGGCAGCGCTGCCTTCAGTTTGGCCAATACTTCGACGGGAATCTGGTCGAATTCGACGCCCACGCGACCCTTGTTGTCGATCTCGCCTTGCACCGCGCGGAAGAAGTTGTCGCGCTGCCAGTCGGTGTAGACCACGTTGTAGTCACCGACCGTGCGACGCCACGGCTGTCCGCCATCGATGTTGGCCGAGATGGACACGACCTTTTTTGGCGTCACGACGAGGCCGTACTTGCGGCCGAACGAGCAGTAGAGGAAATCCGCGTAGTAGTTGATGTTGTGATACGACGTGAACAGCACGGCGTTGATATTCTCGCGCGCCATCAACTCGCGCAGCTTGCCTTGCCGGTTGGCGTACTCTGCGTCCGAAAAAGTGTGCTTAACCTTCTCGCCGTTCTCGATGCGAATCAGACTTTCCATTTTCATGCGCTCGCTCCTTGGTAAAAAGCACAGGGGTATGAGCGAATAGTAGAGATCCGGCGGTTTTGAACATTTCCCGATTCGACGTCACCGTTTCCCGTTTCGACATCCAGGGTTAACCACAGGGAGTGCGAATACGGGTTTTCCCGGATGACGCAACAGCCGATCAGGGTTTTGACAAGGAGTGCGGGGGAAAGAGGCACGCGATGCGGCGCACGTCGCGAGGGTGCGGTCGGCGCACGAAGGCCTGACTATCTCGTGGGCCTGAGCGGACGTGTGCCCGTGCGCGAGCACACATCGCGCCGAATCACCTCGGGTGCCTTCGTACTCGGTACGCTCGTTAGAGCGCGTTTTGATAGCGTCGACGATCGACGCTAGGCGAGATTTGGAACAACGCTTTGTAGCGGGTGGCAAAATGCGTCATCGACGCGAAGCCGGTACGTGTGCAGACTTCCTCAAGGGGCTTCGTTGTTCGGTAGAGCAATTGTCGCGCCCGCAGCAGACGTATCTCGAGGTACGCCTGCGCCGGGGTCTTGCCAAGCCGCTCATGAAACCAGCGTTCAAGCTGCCGCTGCGAAACGCGCAGATAGGAGGCGATTTCGGCTACCGAAAGCGTTTCCTCCACATTGCTTTCCATGATCTGCAAAGCCTCATCGAGCTTGGCATGTCCGGCACCCATGTACTGGCGCAACGAAGTGCGTTGGTGCTGTTCGTGGCTTCGCCGTTCAGCGACAAGCAACTCGAGTACGCGCGCCGCGAGCGAGCGGCTTCCGGGCGGCATACCGAGTAGGTGCACCATCAGATCGAGCGGCGCGACACCACCGCTGCAGGTATAGCGGTCCCGATCAACCTCGTACAGGTGGTTCGACACCGTCAGATTCGGGAACTGCTCCATCAGGACGTCTTGGTCTTCCCAGTGGATCGTGCATCGATACCCGTTCAGCAGTCCAGCCCTGGCAAGGAAGAAGCTGCCTGTATCGAGACCGCCGAGCGCCGCGCCATGACGCGCTTGGGCTCGCAACCAGTCGAGCACCGAACCAATGCCTCTGCGCGGAATAGGATTTGGCCCGACCACGAAAACAGCGTCAAAGTTGCCGCTCTCGGCCATTGAGACATTGGGAAGTACACGTATCCCATCGCTTGACACTGCTACATTTCCGTTGGGCGCGATCAGTTGGTAATCGTAGACAGGTCGGCCGACAACCATGTTTGCAATCCGCAACGGATCGACGGCCGCACTCAGCGCGATCAACGAAAAGTATTCCAGAAGCAAGAAGCCATATCTCGTGACACGCAGATCATGCACGCCGTCGGGCCGTCCTTCTTCGGGCTTGGAAATGATCCTCGTTGACATGGGCTAACCTAGGGCAGTGATTAGACAGAATTGTTCATGGCAACGCCATCATAGTCGACCGACGGATCGGGAAACAACACGAAAGCTGACTCCAGCTCTAACAGACTTTTTCGGATGCCTTCAATATCGCGAGCGTTGCCTGACTGGCTCGCGGCCTTCGGCGAAGCGCAGCGCTGGGCGTAACGATTGATTGAGATGGGATAACAAGAGCTGTACCACGTCAACGATCCCGTATTACCTCGCGGTCAGTAGCGTGCGTCACGACAGGTCTCTCTAAACCAAAGCAAACGTGATTTGGTAAATGCGTTTGCCTAGCGCTTCGACAGAGCACGGCCATGGCAATCCAACGCGAAACGCCAGCCGCCGCGCCGCGATCTCCCCGAGCAACCGTAGCGCCATGGAAGGAAGCAGCCTTGCAGTATAAGCCGCTCGAAGTGGAAGCGCGATCGGCAAGGAATCGTCGGAATACGGACGCTGTAATTGACAAACTGCGGGCCGACGAACTGCGGCGTTTCGCCGGCGCGATGTCCGTGGGTAGTCGGACTATGGGGCTCCTAGACCGGGCGACGACCCTCGGCGCGCTTGTGACGCCTGTCGCGTGCACCGTTCGCGTGTTCCTACGCAGCTATGAGCGGTTGGCCGGATTTTCCGCGTTATATCCGTATTTCCTGCGCACGAACAATGAACGGCGACGACTCCTGGCGCTGAGACAAAGGCCGTTCGACGTGGGGCCGGCATCCGCGATGTCTTCCCATTCATTCTTAGACTCTGCTGCAACCGTAGCCATACATGCGTCGCGATCCATCACACCGGACGGTTGCTGAACCTATGGCTGAAAGGGCGTCGGCTCACCATTTCGATAGGTATAGATCGTAGACGGCGAATCCGTCAGGTCGCGATTCTTGTCAAACTGGTAGTGCCCTGATACACCGTGGGAATCGATGCCAGCGAGCGCAGCACGATACTGCGCCGGTTCGATCGAGTTGCCTTCTGCATGGCCTGCGCAACGATATTCACACCATCGTAAAGGGCCGCACTGTAGGTCAATGGTTCGGTATGGAAGCGTTGCTTGTAGTCCGCTTTGAACTGGCGGCCTGCCTGCGTTTGTTCGAGAACTGGGCCGCCTTGCGGACAATACACGCGCGTATCGACCGCATCGCCGCGGAACCAGGCACGCTTCGATCCCGCGGATCTCGCGCTGGCGTTCATGGACGACGTGTACCGCCGCTATCTGATCGCGCCGAGCCGCCGTACCTCTCCGACGGATCCGCGCACTGAAACCAACGGCTTCGATCTGGCGAGCGGCTGCCTGGGCGGCTTTGGCGGCTTTCTGAGCGAGGAGTTCCGGCGTCACGACTATCTGCTCGGCCGCCGCAATTGCCAGCAGTTTCTCTCGCAGCACTTCAGCATGCCGAAGGCCAATCCGCTATACGGCAATTGGACCGACGCGGTAAGTACTGAGTGGCACACCAGCAGCAACGAGTTACCGATCATTCCGCTGGTCGGAAAGCTGCGCGAGGAGATTGCGCTGCCGAAGTGGCCAACCCGGCCGGTCGAGCTGCCACCGCTGCGTGAGTTGCTGGAAGCGCGCGTGATGGCGGTCGCGGGCAGTGCGCTGGATATGTTCAAGGTGTCGTGGATTGAGCGCAAGGCGGCGAGCTTCGGAATTGCACTGTTGCGCAAAAAATTGCTCGGCTACGCAATGGATAAGGTCCTGAGCGATCTCGGCAAGCGAAACCTACCCCAAGTCCGATAAATCAATGAGCGGAGACGAGCCGGCAGCGTTTCCTACTACGGAAGAATGGCGTTCGCGTTTCAACCAGCAGATCGAGGCGGTCGGTGTGCGTCTCGCAATGCTAGATCCGCTTTCGAAATTTATGGTCGCCATGTGGGCACTTTACGAGGTCCGCGGAACATACCGACCCACGATGCACGAGCAAAGAAAGTGGAGGACCTGTGACGAACCTATGGCCGGCAGTTATTGCGTTTCTGGGAGTGATCGTTGCGAATTTCGTAGCGGAAGACTTTCGTCGGTTCCGTGATGGACAAGCGCTGGCAGCAGCACTCGCTGGTGAAATCCGCGCATATGGAGAGTCATTCAAGATTATGAGCGAGCCTCTTAGCAAACTGTCTCGTGTCGCGAGTGAGGGTAAGGAGGCTGTTGATTTGAGCGAATGGCCGAAGGCTGCCAGTCCCGTTTTCGATGCCAATGCCCAAAAACTCGGCCTACTTGGTCCAATCCTCGCCATTGAGGTAGCCCATTTCTATGGTCAAGTGCATGCTGCGGCTCCGCGTGTAGCCCAGTCGGGCGTTATCGAGCGTATTGTTCGAGCGCGTCAGCGAGGGCATCGAAGGTAACGCGGCAGCGCGGGCTCGCGCGCAGATCTTCGTGCATCGTCACCCAAGTTTCGAGTGGGAGCGCGAACGCTTTCGACAGCACGCGTACGAGACCATCACGGCGCGCAATCGCGACATGACATCCGCCGATTCCCGCACACGCGCGGATCAGTGCGAGTTGCGCGAGATCGCTATCGGCGCGCATCGAAAACAACGCGTGACGAAAACCCGGCAACGTGCGGCTCACATCGCGGATGAACGCGTTTGGCTGGTCGTAGCCGATGACCGCGTGTTCTGCGAGCGCCGCCATGCTGCGCGGCGTGCCGTGACGGTCGAGATAATCGCGCCGCGCATGAAGCCCGACATCGATCACGCCGACTCGCCGCGCGACGAGTTGCGTCTGGCGCGGGCGCACCATGCGCACGGCAATATCCACTTCGCGCCTCAGCAAGTCCTGCACGCGGTTCGACAGCACGAGTTCGACGATCAATCGCGGATGCCGCTCGCGCAGCGCGGCGATAACCGGCGGCAGCACTTCGACCCCGACCACTTCGCTCGCAGATACGCGCACGACGCCCTGCACGCCCGCGCCATCGGCGCCCGCGTGGCCGCTCGCCGCGCGCTTGAGCAATGCCGCCGTGCTCTGCATCGCTTCGGCGTGCGGCTGTAATGCAAACGCAACGTCGGTCGGCTGAAGCCCGTTCTGCGAGCGCGTAAATAGACTTACCTTCAGCGCCCGTTCAAGCGCTTCAACGTGGCGCCCCGCCGTCGGCTGCGTGATGCCGAGCGCGCGCGCCGCACCCGACAGCGAGCCTTCGCGCAGCACTGCGAGGAACGTTCGGTAAAGCTCCCAGCCGATGTCGTCTGCCATACGTTTTTGTATATCGGATCAACGAAGTTCGCCAATTTTAATGTGCGTGTGAAGCGCGGAGAATAGGTTTTCCGACAGCTTAGGGAGCGTGACATGGCGCAAGGCGAAACGGTTCTGGTACTTGGGGCGACGGGCGGCATTGGCGGGGAAGTCGCGCGGCAATTGCGCGAAGCGGGCTGGCGCGTGCGCGGGCTGCGGCGTGGCGCGGGGGCATCAAAGGGCGACGGCATCGAATGGATTCACGGCGATGCGATGACCGCGGCCGACGTGATGCGCGCGGCGCAGGGCGTATCCGTGATCGTGCACGCGGTAAATCCGCCGGGATACAAGCGCTGGGCCGAACTGGTGCTGCCGATGATCGACAACACCATCGCGGCTGCGAAGGCGCAGGGCGCTACCATCGTGTTGCCGGGCACGGTCTACAACTTCGGGCCGGACGCGTTTCCATTTATCGACGAAGACGCGCCACAGCATCCCGTCACGCGCAAAGGCGCGATTCGCGTGGAAATGGAAGCGCGTCTGCAACGCGCTAGCAAGGAAGGCGCGCGAGTGCTGGTCGTGCGCGTGGGCGATTTCTTCGGGCCAAGAGCGGGCAATAACTGGCTCGCGCAAGGACTCGTGAAGCCCGGAAAGCCGGTGGCGAAGATCAGCAATCCGGGTGCGCGCGGCATTGGGCATCAATGGGCATATCTGCCCGATGTGGCTCGCACGATGGTTAAACTGCTTGCGCACCGCCATTCGCTCGATGCGTTCGCGCGCTTTCACATGAGCGGTCATTGGGACGAGGACGGCACCGGCTTTGCCGACGCGATCCGTCGTGTAGTCGCGCGCCGCACAGGGCGCGCGCCCGCTGTCGTCGGCTTTCCGTGGTGGCTGCTCGCGCTTGCCGCGCCGTTCAATGTAACATTCAGGGAGCTTCAGGAAATGCGCTATCTATGGACGACGCCCGTGCATCTGAATAACGCGCGGCTCGTCCAGACGCTCGGGCACGAGCCGCACACGCCGCTGGACGTGGCCGTCGAAAAGACGCTCATCGGCCTCGGGTGTCTCACGCCTGATGTTCAAGCTTCGATATCGAGCCTCGCTTCGTAAAGCGAGCGGCCGTTCAGATCCCTGCGGTAGGTGAACCTGCCGTCCGGCTAAGCTTCATTCGCGAGATGCGCCGCGCGACAAGTGCATGAGCCTTGCAGATATGGCCCTCGCCTACCCGCTCGTGCCTCGATACAAAGATCGCGGCGTGCGACATCGTGTTCACGGCAGCTACCAGATTTTCTATCGCGTCACTGGGCAACCCGAGCGCATTGACGTAATTCACGTCCTACATAGCGCCAGAGACATCGCCGCTATCCTCTTCCCCTAGACACACCCACGAAAAAAGGCCCAGGACGAGCTAAGTGCTGGGCAAGCCATCGGCTACGCCGGTGGCGGAGGTGCCATTAGGCGAACTGGCCGTCTGCAGTACCACCACAGCGGCCAGTCCTCTTGTATTGAGCAAGAGCCTCTTGCTCTGCCGGTCGATTAGTGACCGAAATAGACAGGAGCGATGCTATTGCCGGTGTGAGCTGGGCCGCCCGAAGCCGACGCAGTGTCAGCCACGCCGCCGTAGCTCGTTTGCCCGGTCTGCGCCGCGACCTTCGCTTCGGCTGCTTGAATCTCGGCCGGATAGGTCACGCGATCCATGCTCGGGTTATATCCAGCGCGTTCGAGTTGGACCAGTTCTGCCTTAACTTGCGCGCGGGTCAGCGGTTGGCTTTGAGCGAACGAAGAAACTGCCGGAATAGCGAGTGCAGCGGCAACGACGAGAGTTGCGAGTTTCATGATGCTTACCTCCGAGTCTTGTTTTTCGCAAACAACCCTGTTTGCGTTTCAGTGACTTCAGTATAGGTAAGCAGCCGCTTAAGATTAATGAGCTTTTGAACAACAAATACTTGTTATATTCGGGATAACCCTATGTCACCGCTACCGAGCGGTGACAGCTTCGCTGATTTCCGATGCGACGTTGTCGCATCCGTCGGGCATGCGCGATACCGGAACCAGCGACACTTTCGGGAGGCGCGCGACGTCCTGCACGATCGGCGATCCAATGTCGACCGGAAGTGCAAACGTCACAGTCCGCATCGCCTTCCACGCGCAGCCGAAAGTCTGCAGCGAAGATTTCCGAGTCAGTGATTCGGTTTTCGATCGGGACGCGGTGGTCCAAGGCCCGGCAACGTACGCGGCGTGGTCTCATCGGTGCTGCACGTTCCGCGTTGCCATGTATATGTCAAAAAGGCCCGAATGCAGGCGGCGGATCTCTTGACGCAGGGCAATCAGTTCGTGCTGTTCGCCTTCACGTTCCCGACGCAGAATCTCTCCGAGTAAGGCAGTCGCACGCGATGCCGGCAGATCGCGCTGTACGCGCGCCTCGCCGAGCCTGCCTGTGACTGCCGGTTTGATGATCAGCAGCCACGCTGGAAACCACGCGTAATCTTCGCTTTCGCCTGTGCCTCGGAAATCTGCATCAAAGCGTCGACGCAGCACTTTGAGCGAAGCGTCCTGCAGGGTGACGATGAGCGGGGTGAACCGGGCCGGCGCCAACCACGCCAACTCCGCAATTAGCGGCCACGCAGCATCGACTCCGGCGGAACGATAGCGCGCCTCGGTCATCCACGCGAGCGGCGATGGAATGCGCCACCAGGACTCAATCGATTCGATAGCATCGCTTGCAGCGGCCCAGTCACTTGCCCGAAGCCACAGAGGTGCGGCGTGACTGTCCGGGTCACCGGCACGGTACCTCAACGCTGCGGCGCGCTGAGCGAGTTCACGCCAGCATTGTGTCATCCACAACTGGGCGTACCGCTCGGGCAAGACTTGTCGGGCAGCGTGCGCCACCTCATTCTCAAAGTGACGGCAGATCACGGCCAACTCAGCGTGGTCGGTCACGGCGAGCGTTGATGCGTTCTCAAGTTGCTGGACAAGCACCGTCATGGAAGGCAGGGCACTGTCGCTCGGGTATTCGCCGGCGAGCACTGTGAGTGCCGTTCGCGCCGCGGCGGCGTCGCGAAGCTGCAACTGCTCCACCACATCATTGCGCAGCGCTACGTCCCGGCTGTCGGCAAATATGTCGAGTTGCTGCATTGTCGTCGCGCTCAAGAAGGTCCATGAAGACGATACAGGCTAATCGATTTCGCCGCGTCCAAGAAGCTGCCATGGATCGTTCGACAAAACGCTGCGCTGATTATCGACTGCCAAAAGAAGAGCGACGCATTATTCAGATGCCCCCAAGTTCGCCGACGCACAAATGGTCGGGCTGTCCGTGCGCCAACGAGGCACGCGCCACAATAACGCACCCTTCCAGCCTGTTATGATTTTGCGGCATCCGTTTTCCAGGCACCTCCAGTTCCTTCTTTCCCGATGTCATCTCGTCGCCCTTCCTCGCAAGCTGCTCGGTCGTTGTCTCACAAACCGCTCAGCAAAGACATGCTGCTGCCCCTGCCTCCGTCGGCGGCGCAGACCGTCGCGTTATCGAATCACTTGACGTTCGCCGCCTGTCGGGCCGGCGCTGGATCGGCCTATCTTTTCAACGAGCTTATTCAACTCGTCTACGTCACGTTCTTTGTGCAAGATGCGGGTTATGGGAACACGGATGTAGTTATTTATGCACGCGCTGAAGCGGCTCTCGAGCGCGGCCTGGAACGCGCCGAGGTAGAGCGACGCTGGAAGCTTGAGGCGGCGGATCTGCCGTTGTTCGAAGCGGTGTTGCAACAGGCAGACCGACAACTAGCGAGCGCGCCACGATATGTTCACATTGCTGCGCGGGACAGGCTCAAACGGTTCGCCGCTAGCGGGCGCGCCTCGCCGCTCATGTCCACCGCGGCACGCCACTAATCGCAATCGGTCCACGCCGCGCGAAAGCGCCCGCCAGCACTCCACACTGCGCATGCGTGGCGAGCGTCGCTCAGATCGAATGACGGCCGATATAATGGACCGCGGTAATTTCACGCATCGCACCGGAGTTCTCCTATGAGTCAAACCCGCGGACCGAATGCGGGATATCGGGGCAAACCAAACAGTCGGCGCCCACCTCATCACCTGACGAATCAGAAGCGCACAGCGCGAGACCAATCTCCTTCAAGGGAGACCAATGGCGCAGCGACGCCGGCGTCGATTATTAAGACTCGTTCCTTGAGATTCCTCGTCGATGCGGTCGGCGCGGAGAATATTGCGCTGGGGCTCGATTCCAGCATGATCCGGATCGCCGAACTGATGCGCGGAGAGCGATTCACGCCCGAGACCGCCTTCCATATGGAAACGACGCTTGGGCTGCCTTCCGGCTTTTTCGACCAACTTCATCCGGTCCTTTCGCCGGAGACGATTGCGCGCCTAAAAGCGCCGCTCGAGTTCGTCCATGCTGACGAGACCGTCGATGGAGGTGGCATCGAGCACGCACCCCTTCTTCCGAGTGCGCAGGAGCCATCGCTGCTTGTCAGCAGTTTGTCCAAGGATACGACCATGCCGTCTAAGAGTTCGAAAGAAGCGTCGGGTGCGACCAAGACCCGTGCCAAAAAGGCGTCTGCGCAGGCAAGCGGTCAAGCTGCAAGAGCAGGAGATTCGCCCCCACCGCACCAATCGCATCAAGCGGCCGGGCGGAGACAGGCGCGTCCAAACGGCGGTGTGACCGTAGAGCGAATCAGGCAGGCCAACCTTCACGTTCTCACCACACGCAACGGTTCGAAGGTCAAGCTCGGCGCAGTCTTGGGTCTGAGCGGATCGAATATGGCGCACCGACTCCACGGTAAAAAGCGCATGGATGATGCTGAAGCCGAGCGCTTCACCGCGGGGCTGGGTCTGCCTGCGGGGTGGCTGGACACACCCCGCGGTGAAGCCGACATTCCCGAGTCAGTTGCGCAGCTGCTCGCGCCCGCATCACGCGTGCGCGCGCCTGGCCAAGCACCGGCGCCCACCGCTGCGGCGGCGTCTGAGGACACAGGAGTCGCGGCGGCGCCGACCAGCGAAAAGGATCGAGCACTGCCTAGCGCTTCGAGCAACGCGTACATTGAGCCATTGCCAGCCGATGCGGCGAGCGACACCGACAGCGTTGTTCACCTTCAGCACGAGAACGCCAGCAGTGCAGTCGCAACGCGCGGGGACGGTCCCGTGGAACGCATCGAAAGCCACACGCCAGCAGCCGTTTCCGCACCGGAGGTGTCGCAGCCTGCGGTTGCAATGTCACCGCCCGCTGACACGCCGTCCTCCCCCACTTCCGCGACCAACTTGGACGGTCTCGATGGGATCTCACCTATCGCAGAGGCGCTCCTGAAGACGCTCGCCGGCAAGGCCCGCACCGGTCGCTTGGACGAATTGAAGGCGTTGGAGTTATTACAACAGGCGGTTCTGCTCTAGCGGCAACGTCACGACCTATGAACACAGGGCGCCAGGACGATCGAATTCGCGCTGCGCGCGGGGCTTCGTGCGCGAATGCCGAGTTGTCGGGGTCGACGCGTAAGAACCGCATCGGTCACAGACCGCTTGCCGGCCTCACTCACTACGCCACGCGGCGTCCGTCGCCCGCGCCGACGTCCGCCTGTCCTTGTGCGATATTCTCGACGTCAATCTCAAGCGCGGACAGCCGGGCAACTTGAACGGGAAGTAACGCATAGGCGAAGCGAAGCTCGTGCAGGCGCGCCCTCCAGTAGCAAACGCTTATCGGCAACGGAACGGATGTTGCCCGTACTGCCGTCACCACTTTCTGTATATGCGCGAATTCACGATCCGCTTCCAGGGAGGTCCGCTTCGGCACGTCGGCTGAAGTATCCGGCACTTGATGATTTCGCTTTGCTACGATTGACTTCATACGCTGTGCGTCTCCTGATCCGTTGAGACCAGCGTATCGAGGCTCACGAGAAGTCAAGGAAGCATGCGGGGGCGTGTCGGACCGTGTCGCTGGAGGGTAGGTCCTTGCCGGGCTCACGCAAAGGCGCAAGCGGCGCCGACGCGCTACGTCAGCAGAAACCTGTTCTCTTCTTGTCTAGCGCCGGTCGGCCTCCATGCGCGTGTGCAACGCTCGCCCAACCAGCGAGTCCGCATTGCGAATCAGGCGTCGCACGCAATCGTCCACCGCTCCTTTAGAGAACTGATTCGCACTTGCCGCGGCGATGAGGGCATCATAGGCATCGGTGACGTCAGTCATCGACACCTCATAGCCGTAGCCGGCCTCCATCCATTGCAGTGCGCACAGCGCACAGTCCATCGCGAAACGGGACTGCTTCGTCTCGAAATCTCGCGCGGCGCGTATGAGCGTCTTGGGATCGGTGGGGCTCTGTCTGGACAGCGCAATGGCCTGATCGAACAGCCCGGCGTCTTTGGCGGCGGCAAACCATTTGCCTTCGGACCCAGGCTCGCTTCGAACCAGGTCCGATAAGATCGTTGCCGGGGCTTTCCCGGGATATTTCTTGGTGATCGCGCGGAAAGTTGCGAGGTACGTGCCTGCACGATTGGCGGCAAACGCATAGCGCTCGTAGGCCTCCTCGGTCATGCCGGACTCGAGGAGGATCGTCTCGCAGGTGCGCGCGATTGCGGATTCGGGCGCATTCAGCCCTCGGCTCGCTTCAGCAAGGCGAAGTGCGTCGCCCGGACGTCCGAGGCAGACCAGCGCGTCGACGGCCCAACGCCGATACCACCAGGAACTTAGGCGATCGCGCCGCACAAGCTCAACGATTTCCTCGAAGCGGCCGGCTGCGTAGAGCGCACTCAAGCACGGCACCACGCCGACGAAGTAGTTGAATCCTTCCGCCTCCAGCACATGGGTGACGAGCGGCAACAACCGGTCGGCCCAGTCAGATGCCAACGAGGGCGTCACGCACAAGGTTCCCCAGTGTTCGCCGAGGCTCTCAATGTAGGGCATCTGATCGTCCTGCAACGCCTCGAAAAGCCTTTCCAGCCAGCGCTCCCGTGCTGCGGGCGCAACGTCGGCGGCGGCAATCAGTGGGACGAGCGCCTCGATTGCACGATTGACCGCGCTGCCCAGTGCGCCCGATGAACTATCGACGTGCTCGAGTGCAGGCGACAGTTTTTCAAGAAGAAGAACGGCACCTTCCGCACCAAGCGCACCATCGGCGCGCGCGGCCGAACGAATCTCAGAGACCGCCTCCTTCAGCCGTTGGATGGGCAGCGACGATCTCCATCCGAATGCGTTGCGTCGAAAGCGCGAAGCGAAGGTCCATTTCGGTGAGGGCATGACAGTCACGTTCCGGCAGCATTTCAGTGCGTCGAAGTCGTCGCGGTCGCGAGCAGGTCCTTTGTCGGGGTGCGATAGTCGGTGGTGCGCGGACACCATTCGGTCGGCGGTTCAGGACGCGGCCAGCATCGTCCCCCGACAGGTGTCGGCACCGCAGCGGCACGCATAGAGCCTTTTGAGCGCAGCAGTTTTTCGCCCTTCCACAAAAAGTCGATAGTCGATAAACAACTCTTCGCCCGGCTTGATGTCGCGTAGCGCGTGGAAGAAAACCCGGCTGCCATCTTGCTCGGTGTCGCAGTTCGGCGCGCAACTGTGATTGACCCATCGCGCCGAGTTGCCGCCCTGCGCGCCGTCGATCACGCGCCCGTCGTCAAGGTCGAAGTAAAACGTGTGGCCGTCCTCGGCGGCCGAACGCGCATACTGGCGCTGCGCTTGTGCCCAAGACAGGCGCTTGCCCTTGTATTCCAGGATTGTCTCACCAGCCCCGATCTGGGTGAGTGCAAATACACCGCGTCCGTGGACCGGCGAAGAACGAACCACGATGCGGCGCATAACCTTTGCCCTCTCTGTTTGTGCCGTAGCCGGCTAAACGATGTGGTATCGCCGCTGCGAATTGGCATAATGCGATCGACGCACGAGCTTTGACGCCCTATGCCTTCTTCGACCGGTCGCAGCCGCATGAAACGCAAACCGCCTCGCGGCACGCTTGTGCGCTATGAGGACCGCATCGTCGAGGTGCTGGGCGAAGCGCGTGGCCAACGGATCATGATCCGGTCGATTCACGCGGACGGCACCGAACGCCTCACGGCAGTCAAGCTGACCAATCTGCGGCCGTTGGACGACCAGCTCTTCTAAGCGGCGGCATGACTGAGGCCGCCTTGGTTCACGCTTGGTTGACGGCGTCTTTGAAACCCTTGCCGGCCGTGAATTTGACGGTCTTGGCTGCCGCGATCTCGATCGTCTCACCGGTCTGCGGATTTCGACCCGTTCGTGCGGCCCGCTCGCCGGTCCCAAACGATCCGAAGCCGATCAGCTGAACGGCGTCACCGGCAGCCACTGCTTTCGAAATCGTCTCAAACACGGCATTGATGGTCTCTTCTGCCGCGACCTTGCTCGTACCCGACTCCGACGCCACGGCGTCGATCAGTTCCTGCTTGTTCATTGAAGTCTCTTCCTCACTGTGAAAACGAACGCGATCTTACCGAACCGCGACGAAAATAGGTGACCGCCGCTGCTACGAGGCTGCGTCGGTCGCATCCAGATCGAACAGATCCGACGTGGTGCTCTGAGCGGCGAGCAGTTCGGGCAGAGCACCATTTTTAACCTTTGCCAGCGTGTCCGGCGACAGCCAGATTTCTTCCATCGCATCGATGCCTTCCTCGATCATTCGCTGCAGAAAGAACGATTGTTTCCGGCCCGTTGCCTCTGCCAGCACCCGCAAGCGCTGTTCGATGACGGGGTCGATGCGCACTGCTACAACCCGCAATTTATTCTCTGCCGATCTTCTCATCTGTTCGCTCCTTTTGGCCGTCGGCGCGACTGGGCGCGCCAACGGTCGGTGGACTGCACAACTCGCCGGCGCCATCCGATCATTATCTACGGGCGACCTTTCACTCTCGCCGTTTTGACTGCCGCTGCCTTGCGGGCGGCTCGCCTGGCTGGCGGACTGGCTTCGGCAGTGGGCAGACGTCGCGTGGACGGCCGCGCCGTTGTGCGCAGCGCCTTCAACTGTTCTTGAAGTGACTTCTGTGCCGCTTCAAGCGCGGAGAGCTTACCCTGGAGCACCCCGGTCTGATGGCGCGCGTCGCCCTGCTGCTCCTGCAGCGCTTCGACGGTGCGACGGTGCTCGGCCTCTCGCTTGTCTGCCCGCTTGGCCGCCTCGGCCAATTCTTTCTGAGCCTTTGCTGTGGCGCTGCGTTCCCGATCGACTTCGAGAAGTGCGCGCTTTTCCGACGCGCGCACGCGCTCCTCGGCACGGCTCGCGGTCTCGCGAAGCTTCTCCAGATCACGCGAGAACGTGTCGCGCACCTTCTCCAGTTCCCGCTCGCGCGCGACGGCCTCTTCGCTTAGACGCTTGATCTGCGCCTCGAGCGCTTTACGCGTGGCGGCCTCTTCCGCTTGCTGTCGCTCCAATTCCCGAATCTCGACCTGGGCCGCTAGCAGTGCCGCGGTACGCTGCTCCAGCGCCGTTTCCGTGCGACCCAGTTCTTCCCGTGCGGCGACGACCTTTTGCTCTGCCTCGGCGCGACTCGCTTCGACTTCGTCACGCAGGGACGTCAGTTCGGCCTGTGCAGACGTCGCCGCCCGAGTCCAGAGCGTCCCGATCAGCTCGCCCGCCGCTTCGCTCAAGTCCGTTGGCAAGTCCGGGTGCTCGATGCGCACCCGGCTTTTCTCGCGCAGCTCTACCCAGAACTCGCTCAACACCGAGGCCGGCGTGCTCATGGTGCCGCGGCGGACCAGGTTGTAAAGGCGGTTCGCGGTCGGAGGGACGCCGAAGCGGAAAAACAGCAGCGCACACACCTCACGGTAGAGTTCGCGCGTCTTGGGGAATTCGATCTTGAGGCGCTCGATATCGGCCGCGAGACGGGTTTCGTCGGAAAGTGGTTCGGACATAAACGGGCAAGAGCCGAGAATGCAATGATAATACAACGTATTTCGCTGGTTATCCAACCCATCGGCGCCTTCGATTTGACATTAACCGTATAATGTTGATATTCCTTGCTGAGCTGCCGCCAAGACGAACGTGACTTCAATGCCCGCTGTGCCGACCTCACCACCGTATGCACTGCAGCCGACACCGCTCGAGACGCTCGTCATTCCCCCTGAGCTTGATGGGTCCGTGGGGCTAAATCGGTCACTAACAGGGCGCGCCCAGATTGCCGCCGATCACGACCTCGATGCGATCCGCGCATGGCTGTCACGCTTTGTCGACACGAAAACCACCTTCGAGAATTACCGCAAGGAAGCCGAACGACTCCTGCTCTGGTCGGTCGTCGAGATGGGCAAACCCCTCTCTTCTTTGACCCATGAAGACTGCTTGCGCTATCAGCAGTTTCTGGCCGATCCGCGGCCTGCCGGCACGTGGGTGGCCGGGGGCGGGCGCAAGCATCCGCGCAGCGACGCGCGCTGGCGGCCGTTTTATGGGCCGCTATCGACGTCCAGCCAACGCCAGGCAACCGTCATCCTGAACGTGATGTTCTCGTGGCTGGTGCAGGCCGGCTATCTCGCCGGCAATCCGCTCTCGCTCTCGCGCCAACGGACCCGGCACGCAGCGCCTCGCATCACTCGTTATCTGGAGCCGAGCGTGTGGCAGGAGGTCAAGGACTTCATTGCGACGATGCCAAAGCAAACGGACCGGGAAAAAGCCCACGCGTACCGCGTCCGATGGTTATTCACCCTGCTCTATCTCGGCGGACTACGCATTGCAGAGGTCGGCGCGAACACCATGGGCCAGTTCTTCGTGCGACGCGATGGGGACGGCGCGCTGCGCTGGTGGCTCACCGTGAACGGCAAAGGCGACAAGCAACGGCTCGTGCCAGCCACCCGCGAGATGATGATGGAACTGTCCCGCTACCGGCAGCACCTCGGCTTGAGCGCCCTGCCGTCGCCCAATGAAGACACACCACTCGTGTTGCCGATCGGTGCCACGGCGTTAAACGAACGCACCGAGACGTGCGCGCCGCTCACGCGCGCGGCGCTGCACGCAATCGTGAAGGACGTCTTTGCGGGCGCTGCGTCGCGCCTACGTGAACGCGACGATGCGCAAAGCGCGCGGGCTGATCTGCTCGAAAAAGCTTCAGCGCATTGGCTCAGGCATAGCGCCGGCTCACACATGGCCGACCAAAAGATTGACCTGCGCATGGTGCGCGACAACCTCGGCCACGCCTCGCTGGCGACGACCAGCATCTACTTGCACGTCGACGACGATCGGC
>LRBF01000264.1 GCA_001580565.1 Caballeronia megalochromosomata
GAAAACGGGATCCGGCGAAAAGCCTGAAGCCTCAACGCCCTGTGCGCGCGCACACCGACTCAGCAACAGCATCCCTCACACACTCCGCCATCCACTCCGAAGCCCGCGTACGCGCCCCCCGCGCGGGCCGCGCAATCACCAGCGGCTGAATCACCGTAGACTCCTGAATCCGACACTCGACAACAAGCGGCGATTGCGCCGCCACCGCGCTCTGCGTAATCAGCAGCGACACGCCAAGCCCACTCGCGACCATCGCGCGAACCAGTTCGATCGACGCGGCCCGATAGCGCACATTCGGCGACAACCCGCATTGCCAGAACGGCGTCATCAGGAAATCACGGCTCTGCGGCAGGTCGATCAGGATAAACGGTTCCGCCGCAAGCTCGCGCAGCGACACGGCCCGCTTGCGCTTCGCGAGCCGTGAGCCGGCGGGCACGAGGCCGTATGGCCGCAATTGCGCGAGGCATTCGCGCTCGATGTCCCCGGGCAGCCCCACGTCGTACATCAGCGCGAAGTCGATCTGCCGCTTCTGCAGCCATGCCTCGAGCTGCGGCAAATCTCCTTCGACGAAACGAACCGACAGCCGCGGATGCCGCTCGCGCGCAAGTTCCAGCGCGCGTGGCAGATAGACAGGCGCAATGGTGCGAAAAACACCCATCTGCACCTCGCCGGCCTCTTCGTCGCCGACGTCGTCCGTCGCAAACGCCGATGCCGATGCCAGCAGTTGCCGCGCCTCCGCAAGCTTGCGCTCGCCGAAATGCGTGAGCGTCATGCGCGTGCCAGCCCCGCGCGTGAACAACGGATCGTCGAACAGCGCTTCGAGCTCGCGGATCGCCACCGAGATGGACGGCTGCGACACGCTGAGCTGGTTCGCCGCCGCCGTCGTGCTGCCGAGTTCCGCGGCGGCGACGAAATAACGAAGCAACCGCAGTGACAGGGCCATACGAAAATCCTATAGGCGTTAATTTATTCCGATATTTTATCTAATTACCCGACGCGGACAGAATCATGGCAACGGCCGACTTGGCCGGACCTTCAGGAGACGATGTCGTGACTGTGTCCAGGCTGCCGCTCGACGGCATACGCGTGATCGATTTTTCCCGGGTGCTGGCGGGGCCGCTGTGTTCGGCGCTGCTCGGCGATCTCGGCGCCGACGTGATCAAGATCGAGCCGCCGGGCGGCGACGACTATCGTTCGATCGGTCCATTCGCGCACGGCGAGAGCGGCCTGTTCAGCGCGATGAATCGCAACAAGCGCAGCGTCGTCATCGATCTGAAGACCGTCGAGGGGCAGATGCTCGCGCAATCGCTGTGCGCGCAGGCGGACGTCGTCGTGGAGAACTTCCGGCCCGGTGTGGCGGAGCGGCTCGGCATCGGATACGAAACCCTGGCGGCGCGAAATCCGCAGCTTATCTATGCAAGCGTGTCGGGCTTCGGGCAGACCGGGCCCGAATCGCACCGGCCCGCCTACGACATCATCCTGCAAGCGCTGTGCGGGCTGATGGACGCGACCGGCGCGCCCGACGGCGAACCGACGCTCGTCGGCGATTCCGTGTCGGACGTCGTGAGCGGCATCTTCGCTTCGTGGGGCGTGCTGGCCGCGCTCGTCGCGCGCGATCGCACGGGCAAGGGCACGCACGTCGACGTGTCGATGTTCGACGCCACGCTGAGCCTGACCGCGGCGCTGGTCGCCCGCTACGCGACCACGGGCGCCGCTCAGTCGCGCGTCGGCAATCGCCATCCGACCTCCGCGCCGTTCGGTGCGTATCGTGCGTCGGACGGCCACTTCGTCGTCGCGGTGCTCAACAACAAGCTGTTCGCCCGGCTGGCGGATGCGATCGGCCTTCCCGAACTCGCCGACGATCCCCGTTTCGTCAGCGACACGTCGCGCTGCGCGCACGAAGCCGCGCTGCGTACCTGCATCGAAGGATGGGCGGCGACGCGCTCGGTCGCCGACGTCAATTCGGCGCTGAGTGACGCCGGCATTCCCGTCGCGCCAATCCAGACCATCCAGCAAGCGCTCGACAGCGATCACGCCCGCACGCGCGGCGTGCTCGTCGACACCGCCGCGGCCGATGGATCGCCGATGCGCCTGCCCGCCCAGCCGCTCAAGTTTTCTGCATACCCGCACACACGCACGACGCGCGCGCCGCGCATCGGCGAACACACGTCATCCGTTCTAGAAGACCTGCTCGGCCTCGACACGACGGCAATTGCCGCGCTTGCGGCACAGGGCGTCGTGCGCACGGGCGTGACCGACTTCATCCAGGAGAAAGATCTTGCTTAAGCGACTGGGCGTCACCGACGCCGACCTCGAAATCGCCGACGCGATTCGCCGTTTCGCACAGGCCGAACTGGCGCCGCACGCGGCACAGGTCGACCGCGAAGAAATCCCGACCACACGCTATGTCCGCGCGCTTGCCGAACTCGGCGTGATGGGCATGAACCTGCCGGAACGCTGGAATGGCGTCGGCGCATCGCCGGCCGCCATCATTCTCGCGCTGGCGGAAATCGCCAGGGCGTGCGCGGCCACGTCGTCGATGATCGGCGCGCACTATCTGGCGACCGATTCGATCCTCATCGGCGGCTCCGAGGCGCTCTGCGAGCGCTATCTGCCGGACGCCGCGACAGGCGTGAAGCTCGGCGCATTCGCCCTGACGGAACCGCAGGCAGGTTCCAACCCCGCTGGCATGACGACGCAAGCCCTGCGCGACGGCGACAGCTATCACATTCGCGGTGTCAAGCACTTCATCTCCAACGCGGACGCGGCGCAGTTCATCGTCGTCTATGCGAAGACCGCGCCTCATCAAGGCACGCGCGGCATCAGCGCGTTCGTGGTCGATCGCGACACGCCGGGCATGACCGTCGCGCCGCCGGAAAAGCTGATGGGCATTCACGGCGCGCCCGCGCATGAAGTTGCGCTGGACTGCGTGGTGCCCGCCGCCAACCGTATCGGCGACGAAGGCAGCGGCTTTCGCACCGCGATGAAGGTGCTCGACAACAGCCGCCTCGACGTCGCGGCGACGAGCCTCGGCATCGCCGAAGCGGCGTTCGGCGATGCGGTCGAATGGGCGAAGCAGCGTCATGTGGGCGGCGAGCCGCTCGCGAACAAGCAAGGACTGCAGTGGTCGTTCGCGGACATGAAGACGCGCCTCGAAGCGGCGTGGCTGCTGACGCTTCAGGCGGCGGCGCGGCGCGGCGCGGGTGAACCGTTCACCGAACTCGCGTCGATGGCCAAGCTCTACGCATCGGAAATGGTTTCGTTCGTGACGGACGCCGCACTACAGGTTCACGGCGGCTACGGCTTCACACGCGAGATGAGAATCGAGCGCCTCGTGCGCGACGCGCGCATTCTGCGGATCTACGAAGGTTCCTCGGAGATTCAGCGCACCGTCATTGCCCGTTCGTTATTCTCCGGATCATAATTAGTATTCCATATCATAAGACGAGTCATGAAAATTCTGGTGGCAGTCAAACGCGTCGTCGACGCGAATGTGAAAGTGGGCGTGAAGTCCGATCAGTCTGACGTCGACATCGCGAACGTCAAAATGTCAATCAATCCGTTCGACGAGATCGCCGTCGAAGCCGCCGTGCGTTTGAAGGAAGCCGGCGTCGCGACCGAAGTGATCGCTGTGTCGTGCGGCGTGGCGCAGTCGCAGGACACGCTGCGCACGGCGCTCGCGATCGGCGCGGACCGCGCGATCCTGGTCGAATCGAATGCCCGGTTGCAGCCGCTCGCCGTCGCAAAGCTGCTCAAGGCGCTGGTCGACAGGGAAGCGCCGCAACTGGTCATCCTCGGCAAGCAGGCCATCGACGACGATTCGAACCAGACCGGCCAGATGCTCGCCGCGCTTGCCGATCTGCCGCAAGCGACCTTCGCTTCGGACATTGCAGTCGATAACGGCCGCGCGGTCGTTGCACGCGAAGTGGACGGCGGCGCCGAAACCCTGTCGCTGAAACTGCCCGCCGTCATCACGGCCGACCTGCGCCTGAACGAGCCGCGCTACGTCACGTTGCCGAACATCATGAAAGCGAAGAAGAAGCCGCTCGACACGATTCGGCCCGAGGAACTCGGCGTCGACGTGACACCGCGCCTGCATACGCTCAAGGTCAGCGAACCACCGAAGCGCGCGCCCGGCGTGACATTGCCCGGCGTGCAGGCGCTGATCGAAAAGCTCAAGACCGAAGCCAAGGTTCTTTGACGGAGACAGGGAAATGACGATTCTGGTTATCGCGGAACACAACAAGGCGTCGGTCAATGCGACGACGTTGAAGACCATCGGCGCGGCGCGGAAGATCGGCACGGACATTCATGTGCTGATCGCGGGTCATGACGCGCACAGCGCGGCCGAGGCCGCGTCGAAGATCGCGGGCGTGTCGAAAGTGCTGCTGGCCGATGCGCCGCAACTCGAAGCCGGCCTCGCGGAAAACATCGAAGCGACGGTTCTTCCGCTCGCGGCGAACTACACGCACATCCTCGCGCCGGCGACAGCCTTCGGCAAGAACGCGATGCCGCGTATCGCCGCGAAGCTCGACGTCGCGCAGATCAGCGACATCACCGCCGTCATCACCGACGACACGTTCGAGCGCCCGATCTACGCGGGCAACGCCATCGCCACGGTGCGATCGGCCGATACGCCCAAGGTCCTCACCGTGCGCGCGACGAGCTTCGACGCGGTATCGGCGCAAGGCGGCAGCGCCCCCGTCGAGCGTATCGAAGCGGCTGCGGACCGCGGCCTGTCGTGTTTCGTCAGCCGCGCAGCGACGAAGCTGGAGCGCCCCGAACTGACGAACGCGAGCACCATCGTGTCGGGTGGACGCGGCCTTGGCAGCGGCGAGAACTACGCCAAGGTGCTAGAGCCGCTGGCCGACAAACTCGGCGCGGCGCTGGGCGCATCTCGCGCCGCCGTCGATGCGGGCTTCGTTCCGAACGACTATCAGGTCGGGCAGACCGGCAAGATCGTGGCGCCGCAGTTGTATGTCGCCGTCGGCATTTCGGGGGCGATCCAGCATCTGGCCGGCATGAAGGATTCGAAGGTGATCGTCGCGATCAACAAGGATCCGGAAGCGCCGATCTTCAGCGTGGCCGACTACGGTCTCGTCGGCGATCTGCACGACATCGTTCCGGCATTCGTCGCCGCAGCCTGACGCGCACACATCCTCTTCAATAAGTTACTCACCGCTCAGGAGACGAGCATGGAACGTAACACGTCGGCATCCGCCGCGAACGCATCGCTGATCGAGCGCCGCTCGATCGACTATATTCCCGATGCGGAGCGCCACGGCAATCTCTTCAGCCAGTTCACCCTGTGGTTCGGCGCGAATCTGCAGGTCACGGCAGTCGTCGTCGGCGCGCTCGCCGTCGTGCTCGGCGGCGATGTGTTCTGGTCGCTGATCGGGCTTCTCATCGGCCAGATCGCCGGCGGCGCGGTGATGGCGTTGCACGGCGCGCAGGGCCCGCAGCTCGGCCTGCCGCAGATGATCTCGAGCCGCGTGCAGTTCGGCGTGTATGGCGCGATCATTCCGCTCGTGCTCGTCTGCGTGATGTACGTCGGCTTTTCCGCGGGCGGCACGGTGCTCGCGGGACAGGCCATCGGCGCGCTCCTGCATACCGACAACACGACGTCGATCCTGATCTTCTCGGCGCTTATCGTGCTGCTCACCGGTCTGGGCTACCGCGTCATTCATACGATGGGCCGCGTGTCGAGCATCATCGGCACGCTCGCGTTCCTGTATCTGTTCGCAAGCCTGCTGCACGGCCACGCGCTCGATACCCTGCTCGCGAACCGGCACTTCACCGTCGCGTCGTTCCTGCTGGCGATTTCGCTGTCGGCATCGTGGCAGATCGCGTATGGGCCGTATGTCGCGGACTATTCGCGCTACCTGCCGAAATCGACTTCCGCGCGCAAGACCTTCTTCGCCGTGTTCAGCGGCACCGTGATCGGCGCGCAGGTTTCGATGACCTTCGGGGTCCTGGCCGCCGCGCTCGCCGGCGAGCGGTTTTCCGGGCACGAAGTCACGTTCATCGTCGGACTCGGCGCGACCGGCGCGATTGCTGCCCTGCTCTATTTCACGATCGCGCTCGGTAAGCTGACGATCACCACGCTCAACGCCTATGGCAGCGTGATGTCGGTCTCGGCGATCGTCACCGGCTTCGGCGGGCAGCGCGAAATCTCGGCACGCACGCGGCTCGTCTTCGTGCTGCTGAGCGTCGCGGCATCGAGCGGGCTCGCGCTCGCCGGACAGCACTCGTTCCTGAAGGCCTTTTCTTCGTTCCTGCTGTTCCTGCTCGTGTTCTTCACGCCCTGGAGTGCGATCAATCTCGTCGATTACTACTGGGTCACGCGCGAACGCTACGACGTGCCCGCCCTCTTCGATGTCAATGGCCGCTATGGCCGGTGGAATGTCGCGGGCATCACGGTTTATGCGGTCGGCGTGCTCGTGCAGATGCCGTTCGTCGCGACCGGCTTCTATACGGGTCCGTGGGTCGATGCGCTGGGTGGCGTGGACGTGTCGTGGATCGTGGGCATCGTCGTGCCGGGCATCCTGTACTACGCCGTGTCGCGTCTCGCGGGATCGCGAACGCCAGAGCGCGTCATCGCGTCCGGACCGATGACCGGGACGGACTGAACCGGCACATACAGTCAGGCGAGCGCGAGAGAACAAGCAGCGCTTCGCGCTCGCCGCGACGCAGCATGACAATGACCAGACCGTACAGTCAAAGTAGATTCATAGACGATTGATTTAGAACGAAAAAACCAAGTCACGCGTGGCCATGCCGCTTTTGTGACAAACAATGTCGGGTCGATGTTAGCCATATGTCCCCGCTCCGCTCTATCGTTTAGGCCATAGCAGGTTCCAAACATAGACACGGCTCTTCAAAGAAGGAGCTCAGGAGACATAGTGGAAACCCTTGCCTTCATCTGGGACAACCTGGCGAGCATCGCCAGGATGACCGGCGAGCACATCGAGATCGTCGGCGTGGGCGTCGGACTCGCGATCGTCACGGGCGTGCCGCTCGGCATCGCGATCACGATCAACGAACGCCTCGCGAAGATCGTGCTGTATGTCGCGGCGATCATCATGACGATTCCCTCGGTCGCGCTGTTCGGCCTGATGATTCCCGTCCTATCCGTGATCGGCCAGGGTATCGGCTTTCTGCCGACGGTCATCGCGCTCTTCCTCTATTCGCAGTTGCCGATCGTGCGCAATACCTACACCGCGATCACCAACATCGATCCGGCCTTGCGTGAAGCCGCGCGCGGCATGGGCATGACGACCGGCGAGCGTCTGCGCAAGGTCGAGATCCCCATCGCGCTGCCGATCATCATGGCCGGCGTGCGCATGGCGGTAGTGATCAACGTGGGCATTGCGGCGATTGCAGCGTATATCGGCGCGGGCGGTCTCGGCAAGCTCATCAGCCGCGGCATTTCGCAGTCGGACCCGCGCCAGTTGATCGCCGGCGCGATCCTCGTGAGCGTGCTCGCCATCGCCGCCGATATCGGTCTCTCGTGGGTGCAGCGCTGGCTCACGCCGAAGGGACTTCGCGCTCCTTCACGCGCAGCCAGTCTCGCGCTGCGCCTCTCCGCCATGACGGGCTTTCGCAAACAAACCGGACACGCGCAATAAATCATGATCAGCCTTTCCAACCTTACCAAGCGATATGACGGCGCGGCGAGCGCGGTCGTCGACGGCATCAACATGGAAGTGGGCGCGGGCGAGATCTGCGTGCTGCTCGGGCCGTCGGGATGCGGCAAGACCACGACGCTCAAGATGATCAATCGTCTCGTGCGTCCCACGTCGGGCAAGATCTATCTCGAAGGACGCGACACGGACGAGTTCGAAGTCGTCGAATTACGCCGCCGCATCGGTTATGTGATTCAGCAGATCGGGCTCTTTCCGAACATGACGGTCGAGGAAAACATCAGCGTCGTGCCCACGCTGCTCGGCTGGGACAAGGCGAAGACCCGCCGCCGCGCGGCGGAGCTGCTCGAAATCGTCGCGCTCGATCCCGCAACGTATCTCACGCGCTACCCGAAAGATCTGTCGGGCGGACAGGCGCAACGTGTCGGCGTGGCGCGCGCGCTCGCCACCGATCCGCCCGTCATGCTGATGGACGAGCCGTTCGGCGCGATCGATCCGATCAACCGGGAACTGATTCAGGATGAATTCCTGCGCATCCAGAAGCAGGTGAAGAAGACGATCATGTTCGTGAGCCACGACATCGACGAAGCGGTGAAGATGGCCGACAAGATCGCGATCTTCCGCAACGGTCATCTCGAACAATTCGATTCGCCGGACAACATTCTCGCGCGCCCCGCCACGCCGTTCATCGCGGGTTTCGTCGGCACGGACCGCGCCTTGAAGCGTCTGCGGCTCCTGCGCGCCCGCGATGCGCTGTCCGCATGCGATTGCCGCGTGCGCGTCGGCGAGGACAGCGCGCGCGCCCGCGCGATGATGGAGAAGCACGGCGTCGCACAGATCGTGCTCGTCGATGCCGCCGACAAGCCGCACGGCTATCTCACCATCGACCGCCTGCTGAAGCTGGAAGGTCCAGTCACAGCGGCGCATGCGCTGCCCGTTCACGCCACCGCCAGCCAGAAGGACGATCTGCGCACTGTCGTTTCGACGATGTTCGCGAGCGGCGCTTCATGGATGCCCACCGTCGATGACGACGGCCGCTTCGTCGGCTATGTGAGCCAGGAGCGCATCGTCGACATGTTGAAGCTGCCTGCGGGAGAACCTGCATGAAACGCGTCCTGTCCGTCGCGCTGCTTGCCGCGCTGAGCACGCAGGCGCATGCCGATAGCTGGTGGGAGAGCATCAACCAGTATCGCAGCGACATCGTCTATCAAGGGCTGCACATGATGATGATGGTCGCGGTGGCCGGCGTGCTCGCGATCATCGTCGCGATTCCGGCCGGCATCTATCTGAGCCGTCCATCGCAGAAGCGCGGTGCGGCCGTCGTGATGCAATCGCTCAATGCGGGACAGGCCGTGCCGAAACTCGCGCTGCTCGCGCTCGCGATGAGCGTGATGGGCATCGGCGCCGTGCCCGCGATCTTCGGCCTGTGGGTCGCGACGCTTTTGCCGATCGCACTGAACACGTATGAAGGCCTGCGCGCGGTGCCGCCCGCGCTCATCGAAGCCGCGACCGGCATGGGCATGACGCCCTGGCAGATTCTCTGGCGCGTGGAACTGCCCAACGCGCTCTACGTGATGTTCGCGGGCATCCGCACCGCACTGGCGATCACGGTCGGCACGGCGCCGCTCGCGTTCCTGATCGGCGGCGGCGGACTCGGCGAGCTGATCTTCACGGGCATCGACCTGAACGATTTCGGCATGCTGCTCGCGGGCGCCGTCCCGACCGCGCTGCTCGCGATCCTGACCGATGCGTTCGTAGGACAGATGCAGCGCATGCTGGTATCGCGCGGCGTGAATCCGCAAACCTGACCCATTAACCTGAATTCGCAACGAAGAGAGAGACCATGAAAAAGTTATTCGCGGTATCGTTCGGCATCCTTATTTCGATGCTCGCAAGCACGGCAGCGAGCGCGGCTTCGGTGGTGGTCGGCGGCAAGAACTTCACCGAGCAGCAGTTGATGGCCGAAATGACCGCGCGTTATCTCGAAGCCAAGGGCTTCACCGTGACGAAGAAAGACGGCATGGGCAGCGCCGTGCTGCGCCAGGCGCAGGAGAATGGTCAGGTCGACGTGTACTGGGAATACACGGGCACGTCGCTCATCACCTACAACAAGGTCAATGATCGGCTCTCGCCCGAGGACACCTACAAGAAGGTCAAGGAACTCGATGCGGCAAAGGGCCTCGTGTGGCTGAATCCGTCGAAGGCGAACAACACCTATGCGTTCGCGATGAATCAGGACGAAGCGAAAAAGCTCGGCATCGTCACAATGAGCGATCTCGCGAAGGCGATCAAGGGCGGCAAGGAACTCACCTTCGCGTGCAACTCGGAGTTCTACGCGCGTCCTGACGGCCTGCGTCCGTTGCAGAAGCAATACGGCTTCGAGTTCACCCAGGGCGATGTCAAGCGCATGGATACGGGCCTCACGTATCAGGCGCTCAAGGATCATCAGGTGGATGTCGCGCTCGTCTTCGCCACCGATGGCCGCGTGCCCGCGTTCAACTTCGTCTTGCTGAAGGACGACAAGGGCTACTTCCCGTCCTACGCGCTGACGCCGGTGATCCGCAAGGCCACGCTCGATGCGAATCCGACGCTCGGGCCGCTGCTCAACGCGCTCTCGGCGAAGCTCGATGCGCCCACGATGGCCCGCCTGAATGCGAGCGTCGACGTGCAGAAGAAGTCATTCTCCGATGTCGCGAATCAGTTTCTCAAAGAGTCCGGGCTGATCTGACCCGCGCCGGCGCAAGAACCAGGAACCGATCTCATGACCACGATCAAGGTGGCCGCCGCGCAAACCGATACGGCGTATGGCGACGTGCACGCGAATCTCGCGCGGCATCTCGATCACATCGCCGATGCGAAGAAGCACGGCGTGCGTCTGCTCGTCTTTCCCGAGCTTTCGCTGCACGGCCATAGCGGCGGCAAGGATGCATTGCGTCTCGCGATGACGCGCGACGATCCCGCGATCCGCCAGCTCGCCGAAGCGAGCGCGGGCCTGCACGTGGTGTTCGGCTTCATCGAGGAGGCGCCGGCCGGCCAGTTCTACAACAGCCAGGCGACGGTCGCGGACGGCAGGCTGATTCACGTGCATCGCAAGACGATGCTGGCGACCTACGGCAAGCTGCGCGACGGCCTTTACTTCGCCGCCGGCCCGAAGCCGGAGAGCTATGCGATCGACGACACCTGGCGTGTCGCGACGCCCATCTGCAACGACCTGTGGAATCCGGCGCTCGTGCACGGGCTGATGTGCGACGGCGTCACGCTGCTCGCCGCACCGATCAGCTCCGCGCGCGAAGCCGTGGGCGAAGGCTTCGACAACCCGTCGGGATGGGACATCAATCTGCGCTTCCATGCGCTCACGTACGGCGTGCCGATCGTCATGGCGAACCGCGTCGGCACGGAGGGCATGATGACCTTCTGGGGCGGCTCGCGCATCCTCGATCCCTTCGGCAAGACCATCGCACAGGCGCCGGGCGAAGAGGAATGTCTCGTCGTCGGCGAACTCGACTACGGCGCGATCCGCCGCGCACGCTTCCTTCTGCCGACGGTGCGCGACGCGCGTCTCTACGCACAACGCACCTGAACCAACATAAACGACAACCATGCGAGATTTTCTATTAGACGATGCGGACCGGGCCTTCCGCGCCGAAGTCCGCGACTTTCTGCAACGCGAGCTTGCGCCGCGTGCCGCGGATATCGAAGACCGTCAGAGCTGGGATGCGGTCAGGCATGTCGTCCGCGCACTCGGCGCGGCGGGCTATCTGAAGCTGATGTTCCCTGACCTGTACAAGGGCAAGCTCGAACACCCCGGCCTCACGCACGCGACCATCCTGTCCGAGGAAGCGTCCTACATCAACTACGCATTCGAGACGACCATCGCGACGGCCTTGTCATGCGCGTATCCGCTGCATCGTCATGCGAGCGAGCGCCTGCGTGACGCGTATCTCACACCGATTCTCGAAGGCGCGGCCATCGGCGCGATCTGCGTCACCGAGCCGAACGTGGGCAGCGATTCGGCGGGCATGGAGACGCGCATTGACTTCGACGAGACGCGCGGCGAATGGGTCATCAACGGCTTCAAGCGCTATATCTCGAACGCGTCCGTCGCGGATGTCTATATCGTCTATGGCCTGACCGGCGATGGCATGACTGCCGTTGCGGTGCCGAAGAACGCGAAGGGCATCAGTTTCCCCCGCAACTATACGTTCATGGGGCGGCGCGGCTGCATTGTCGGCGAGGTCAGGTTCGAGGATTGCCGCGTGCCGGCCGATCATCTGCTCGGCGAAAAAGGCGGCGGCTTTCGCATCATGCGCGGCATGTTCAACTTCGAGCGTGCGATTCTCGGCGGCTCCGGTCTCGGCGTCGCGCGCAGCGCATTCGATATCGCGACGGCGCATGCACAGACGCGCAAGTCCTTCGGTCAGGCGCTCGGCTGCAAGCAACTCATCTGGGACAAGATCGCGCAGATGAGCTGGCGTATCGACGCATCGGAGCTGATCACGTATCGCGCGACCAAGATGTACGACGCGGGCGCCGACGGCAAGGCGCTCATGAAGGAAGCCGCGATGGCCAAGCTCGTCGCGACCGAAACCGCGAACTATTGCGCCAACGAGACCGTGCAGATTCTTGGCGGCGACGGTCTCACGAAGGAATACGGCCGCGCCGAGCAGCTCTATCGCGATGCGCGCGCGCTCACCATCGTCGGCGGCACGTCAGAAGTCGCCAAGTATCTGATCGCGGGTCGCGATCTTCCCGACATCCGGATCACTCTCTAGAGAGCAACACGCATCATGCTCACGATCACGTCGCTTTTCGAAAACACCGTCGCCAAATATCCGGACCGTCCCGCGCTGACCTGCGGCGCCGTTTCATACACGTACGCGCAATGGAGCGCACGCGTGCGCCGTCTCGCGCAGGCGCTCTTCGATCTGGGCGTGCGCCAGATGGACCGCGTCGCGATTCTGCAGAAGACCTCCGACGCCACGCCGACCGCGTACATGGCCTGTCAGTTGCTCGGCGCAATCGCGGTGCCGATGAACTTTCGTCTCTCCGCCAACGAAGCCGCGTTCATTCTGCGCGATGCGGGTGCGCGCGCGTTGATCTATGACGACTCGATGCTGCCGGTCGTCGCGAAGATCGAGCAGTCGCTGCCGGATCTGCGCACGTATGTGTGCGTGAACAATGGCGCCGACATGCCCGCGCATCATCACGCGTTCGAAGCGTTGATCGAAGGCGTGCAGCAACTCGATGCGCCGCTGCCGCGCCTCCAGCCCGACGATATCTCCGCGCTCGTCTACACCTCCGGCACCACGGGGCGTCCGAAGGGCGCGATCCACACGCACGGCAACGACGTTTCCATCGCGACGAACTGCGTGATGGAGTACAGCCTCACGAGCACGGACGCGGCCTTGCATATCGCGCCGCTCTATCACGTCGGCGGCATGCAGGCGTATTTCGTGCCGCATCTGATGGTCGGCGCGCATAACGTGATTCTGCCGCGCTACGAGCCGCTCGCGACGCTGCGAGCCATCGCGCATTACGGCATCACGACGCTCTTCGCCGTGCCGACGCAGATTCAGGACATGCTGTTCCATCCCGACTTCGCATCGATCGACACGCACAGCCTGCGCATGATCACGACAGGCGGCGCGGCCATCCCCGCGAAAACGATGCGGCGCGTGATCGACGAGTTCTGCCCGAACATCTTCAACGGCTACGGCATGACCGAGGCAAGCCTCACGCTGCTGCTGCATCCGCGCGATGCGCTCACGTATCTCGGCTCGTGCGGCAAGCCCACGCTCATCAGCACATGTCGCGTGATCCGTCACGACCCGGAGCGCGTCGTGACGCCGAATGAAACCGTCGCGGCTGGCGAAGTCGGCCAGTTGATCGTCAAAGGGCCGCAGCTCGCGTCGGGCTACTGGAACAACCCGGTCGAAACCGACAAGAAATTCAGATCGGGCTGGCTCTATACCGGCGATCTTTTCAGCATCGACGAAGCGGGTTACTTTCACTTTCAGGGCCGCGCCGATGACATGATCGTGTCGGGGGGCGAGAACATCTATCCGCGCGAAATCGAGGAAGTGCTGTACCACTGCCCCGGCGTGCAGGAAGCCGCCGTGATCGGCGTGCCCGACGAAAAGTGGGGACAAGCGGTGACGGCCTTCATCGTGCGCAGCGTGTCGACGCTGACCGAAGACGATGTCGTCGCGTTCTGCAAATCCGGCGACGATCTCGCGCCCTACAAGCGCCCCAAGAAGATCTTCTTCGTCGAGAAATTGCCGCTGAACCCGAGCGGCAAGGTGCTGCGTCACGAACTCGCCGGACCCGTTTATCAAGGCATGCTTTCAGGAGCCTCGCAATGAGCGACCCCGTACTGTATGAGCAGGACGGTCACATCGTCACGATGACGTTGAACCGTCCCGAAACGCGCAACGCCATCACCGAAAAAGAAGTCGTCGATGCAATCATCGCGTGCCTGGAGCGCGCACAGGGCGACATGTCCGTACGCGCGATCGTGCTGACGGGCGCGGGGCCGGCGTTCTCGTCGGGCGGCAACATCAAGCACATGCGCGATGAAGTCGGCACGTTTTCAGGCACGTCCGCGCATATTCGCGAGAACTATCGGCGCGGCATCCAACGCATTCCGCGCGCGTTTCATGAACTCGATGTGCCGTGCATAGCCGCCGTCAACGGTCCCGCGCATGGCGCCGGCTGCGATCTCGCGTTGATGTGCGATATCCGCATCGCGGGCGAGAGCGCACTGTTCGCCGAGAGCTTCGCGAAGGTCGGCATCATTCCCGGCGATGGCGGGGCGTGGCTGTTGCCGCGTGCGATCGGCCTGTCGCGCGCCAATGAAATGATCTTTACCGGCAAGGCGATCGACGCGAAATGTGCCGAAGCCTGGGGACTCGTGTCGCGTGTCGTGCCGGATGCGGAATTGCTGGAAGCGGCACGCGCGCTCGCACGCGAAATCGCGAGCAATGCGCCCGATATTCTGCGCATGTCGAAACGCCTCGTGCGCGAAGGGCAGCGCATGGACTTGCCGAGTCTGCTGGAAATGTCGGCGGCGTTTCAGGGCATCGCGCATCGCACGGCGGATCATCGCGAGGCGATTGCCGCCACGTTCGAACGCCGCGCGCCCTCCTATACCGGAGACTGACGGATGGGCACATCCGCCATCGCGTTCATTCATGAACTGACGTTCGATGTGCTGCCTGAGCGAGTCATCGAACAGGCCAAACTATGCGTGCTCGATTTGCTCGGCGTCGCGATTGCTGGAAGAAAGACCGAGCTGTCGCGCATCGCGAGCGATCACGCAGTCGAGTTCTTCGCGCCCGGCACGCTGCGCTCGCGCATACTCTTCGATGGACGCGCCGCCAGCCCGGTCGGTGCGGGCCTCGCGGGCGCGATGAGCATCGATAGCTGCGACGGTCACGACGGCCATGCGCAGACGAAAGGCCATGTCGGCGTGACCGTGCTGCCCGCGCTGCTCGCGCTCGCCGACATGCGGCCCGGCATGAGCGGGCGCGAGTTTCTTGCCTGCGTCGTGCTCGGCTATGAACTCGGCACGCGTGCAGGCATTGCGCTGCACGCGAGCGCCTGCGATTATCATACGTCGGGCGCATGGAACGCCCTGGCCGCGGCGGCGCTCGCCGCGCGCGTGCTGCCGCTCGACGTGCGGCAAACGCGCGAGGCGCTCGGCATCGCGGAATACCACGGACCGCGCAGTCAGATGATGCGCTGCATCGATCACCCGACGATGGTAAAGGACGGTTCCGGCTGGGGCTGCATGGCGGGCCTCTCCGCGGCCTTTCTCGCGCAGCGCGGCTTCACCGGCGCGCCCGCGGTCACCATCGAGCAGGACGAAACCCGCAGTCTCTGGAGCGATCTGGGCGAACGCTGGCGCATCATGGAGCAATATTTCAAACCGCAACCGGTCTGCCGCTGGGCGCATCCCGCCATCGATGCGGCGCTCGCGCTCAAGTCGAGGCACGGCTTCACGAGCGAGCAGATTCGCGCGGTGAAGGTGCGCACGTTCCATCACGCGACGCGGCTCGCGCACGCCGCGCCCGCATCGACCGAAGAGGCGCAATACAGTCTGCTCTTTCCCGTTGCGGTCGCCCTGAAATACGGCGCGGTGCGCTTCGACGCGCTTCATGGCGACGCCCTTCGCGATCAGGAAGTCCTTCGCCTGAGCCATCTGATCGGCGCAGAGGAAGGTGCGGAGTACACGTCGCGCTTTCCGGACGAACGCTTTGCGGACGTGAGCATCGAACTCTTCGACGGAAGGCGTTTCGATTCCGGCGCGACCCAGGCATTGGGCGATCCCGACCTGCCGCTCGATGCACACGCGATCCGCGCCAAATTCCGTGCGTTCGCCGAGTCCGCATGCGGCGCGAACAGGGCGCACGAACTGGAGCGCGCGGTCGATACGCTCGACGCCCGCGACGTGACGCCCCTGCTCGATCTCGTGCTCGGCGCGATTCGCGTCTAGCGCATGAACGCGAACGACTTCCCGCCGGCCACACGCTCGATCAAGGTCGGGCGCGCGCCGGCTTCCATCGTCGAAGGCGAGACGAAAACCCAGCGCATGGGCTTCTTCCTCGTCCCGCATTTCTCGATGATGGCGCTCAGTTCCGTCACCGAGCCATTGCGCGCGGCCAATCGCGTGAGCGGCAAGGCGCTCTATAGCTGGCATCTGATCAGCGCGGACGGCGAGCCGGTTTCGTCGAGCTCGGGCTTCGCGCTACTGCCCGACTTCGCGATCACGTCATCGCCGGAATTGAGTCATGTGTTCGTCGTCGCGAGCATCGGCGTGTCGAACTATCGCAATGCGCAGGTCTTCGAATTTTTGCGCCGCTATGCCGCGAAAGGATCGACGCTCGGCGGCATCAGTCTCGGCACGATGATCCTCGCGCGCGCGGGCCTGCTCGACAAGCGCCGTTGCACGATTCACTGGGAAGCACTCAAGGAACTCGCCGACGAATTTCCGACGCTCGACGTGAGCCGCGATCTCTATTGCATCGAAGGCGATCGCATGACGTGCAGCGGCGGGACCGCCGCCATCGACATGATGCTCGATCTGATCGCGCGTCAGCATGGGCATCAACTCGCGGCGGAAGTCGCGGATCAGTTCATCCACACGCGCATGCGCACCGCGCAGGAAAGCCAGAAGATGGCGATTCAATGGCGCTATGGCGTGGAAGACCGGCGCATCGTGCACGCGGTCACGCTGATGGAGCAGAACATCGAGCGCCCCATTCCGATGAAGACGATCGCCTCGCTCGCGGGCATTTCACCGCGCACCTTCGAGCGCATGTGGATCAAACACTTCAACGTGCGGCCGTCGCAGTTCTATCTGGAACTGCGGCTCAAGGCCGCGCAAAAGCTGATTCGCGAATCGACGCTCTCTTTGCTCGACGTCGCGATGCAGTGCGGCTTCGCGAGCGCGTCGCATCTCGGGCGTTGCTACAAGCAGTTCTTCGCGAAGACGCCCGGACAGGAACGCGCCGCGAGCGAGACGCGTTGAAGCGTAGTCGCACGGTTATCCCGCATCGCCCGCGCTGATCGCCGATTGCATGCTCTTCAATAGCTTCGTCAGATAGCCAAGCAGGCCGACCGTATCGCCGAATTCGATGAAGCCGGGCTTGACGCCATCGCTGAAAAGCAAGGTGCCGTCCAGCGTGTGATCGACGATCAGACCGGCATACGCGGCGTGCGGCCTGTATTCGCCGGCCGAGAGGCTGAACGTGTTGCCGTTCACGGCGGCATCGCGCAGACGCATGAGAAATTGCACTTCTGGCGCGCGCGACGCGGAAAGCCGATGAATGTCGAAGTACTCGGCGACCGCGAGAAGCGCGTTCGTGCACGGGACGATCAGCGCAAAGGCGATGCGCTCGTCGGCGGTGTCGAAGGATGGCCACGATAGCGCGTCTTGCGGCGGCGGGCTTTTGGTCGGCGTGCCGTCTTCGCTATGCGTATGCGCTTCAGGATGCGAATGCCGGCGCGCCAGTAGCGGCTGCGCCCTGGCGAAGTCCGGCGGCGGCGCACCTCGCTCGATCCAGTCGGACAGCAGGCTCGCGTAGGCATGAAGCGTCGTCAGTTGCGCTTCGATAAAGGCGACGCCGATTCTGCAGGCGTCCGGGTGTCGGCTTTCGGGCATGGAATCTCCTTTGCGTTTTTCTTTATATGCAATGCGCGCGCCCGTTCAAAGTAGCGGGAAATAAAAGACAGTTAGTTGCGTGCTGAAACGTGAAACACAAGTGCTCACGGCTGACTGTAATGTGGGCGAAATGCTACAAATAACGTAACGCAAATTTACCAAAAGCTGACAACGCGCTATATTCGCACCGCTATAACGTGAAGCGACGCTCGCTTCATCGCGGCGAGACCTCTTGCCACTTCTCTCGAAAGAAGTGCCGTCAATAACATCACGCCCGACTCGACCTTCACGCATTTTTCGCGCGAAGCCGGGATGGCCGCGTTCGCGCTTTCGAAAGCGCCGCGCCGTTCCTCAATTCGGCCGCGTCGAGCGGCATCCGTGTTACGCGGACAACACCAGGAAAAAAAGAAATGAAGAAGCACATCGTAGCGGCTGCGGTACTCGGCATGTTCGGCATCGCGGCGCACGCGCAGAGCAGCGTCACGCTGTACGGGATCATCGACGCCGGTATCACGTACGCGAACAAGGTCGCGACGGCCGGCGGCCACGACAGCGTCGTGAAGTACGGCGATGGCGTCGCGCAAGGCAGCCGCTGGGGCCTGCGCGGCACGGAAGATCTGGGCGGCGGTCTCAAGGCGATCTTCGTGCTCGAAAGCGGCTTCAACAGCGGCGACGGCACGCTCGGCCAGGGCGGCGCGCTGTTCGGCCGTCAGGCGTATGTCGGTGTCTCGAAGAATGAATACGGCGCGCTGACCTTCGGTCGTCAATACTCGTTCTCGACGGATTATCTCGGCGGCAGCTACACGATGGGCAGCCAGACGCCCGCCGGCAACTACGCGTATCACATCAACGATCTGGACCAGCTGACCTCGAGCCGCATCAACAACGCGGTCAAGTTCAGCAGCGCGAGCTTCTACGGCGTGACCTTCGGCGCGATGTACGGCTTCTCGAACTCGACCAACTTCGCGGGCTCGCCCACGATCGGAACCGGCGCGAACGCGGTGCAAGGTTCGTCGAGCGCGTACAGCTTCGGTTTGAACTATGCGCAAGGACCGCTCGGCATCGGCGCGGCGTACACCAAGCTGCGCTATCCGAACGCGGCAACGCCGGCGTTCAGCGTGAGCATCGCCAACGTGAACACGCTCGGCCTGCACGATCTGGAAACCTTCGGCGTCGGTGCGCGTTACTCGATCGCCGCCGCCGTGATCTGGGCAAACTGGACGCACACGATGTTCCATCAGATCACGACTGGATCGTCGACGCTGAACAACTATGAAATCGGCGGCAAGTATACGTTCACGCCGGCATTCAGCGCGGGCGTCGGCTACACGTTCTCGGACCTGAGCGGCAACTTCGACGGCAAGTGGCATCAGATCAACGGCGTGGTGGACTACGCGCTGTCGAAACGTACCGACGTCTACGCGATCGGCGCATATCAGAAGGCGTCGGGCAGCAACCGTGGCGTGCCGGTGCAGGCGGAGATCGGTTCGGCGGCGTCGTTCATCGGCAACGCGGGCGCGAACACGCAGTTCGTGACGCGTGTCGGTCTGCGTCACAAGTTCTGATCGAAGGCTGATTCGATGAAAGCGCGATGCCTTAGCGGCATCGCGCTTTTTTTATCCGCTCGCATGCCTGTTCGACATGCGCCGATCAGAACGAGTGCCTCACGCCGACGATCGCGCCCAGTTGTCCCATGCCTGCACCGGGCGTCGTGCCGCCGCCGCCCGCGCTCACCGAGAAGCGCGCCTTCGCGCTGTTCCACAGGTAAGCGAGATTGCCGTAGACCGCCGTTCGCTTCGACAGGAAATAGGTCGCACGCAGGCTTGCCATCGTCGCGCGCGTGTCGTGTTGCTGGACGATCACGCGATAGCCTTCTCCATCGACAGCGAACGCCGGCGTCACGAAGTACTGCGCGCCGAGATAGAAGAGATTGGAACGCACGCTGCCACCCGGTCCGTCCGACTCCACGCGACGGCCGACCCATCCGCCGCCGAGCTTCACGCCCATCACGTTTACATAGCCGTTCGCCTGCAGGCGCGCGTCCTTGTCGCTACCCGATGCGATGGAAAAAGGCGCCACGCCGTCGAAGAAATTCGCTGCTGCGTTCGTGCCGCCATGCTGCTCGTCATAAGCCGTGGCGACGCCAAAATACGTGCTGTCGTATTTGAGCATCGCGCTCCATTCGCGGCACTGGTTCACATCGCCCGGAACGGGTCCGAAGCAGGTTCCCTGCCCTGGCGAGTTGCCCGTGCCCGTGCTGTCGCGACCGAACGAATAGGAACCACCCACCGTCATGCCATAAAACTTGCCCTTGTAAGCGACGGTGTTGTCGCTTCGTCCGTTGGGCAGGAACGCGTCCAGCGAGCCGATGCCGTAGATGTCCGGCCCGAGGATGTCGGCGTCGGACATGGCCCAGTAGCTCGTCGTGTATTGACGGCCGAAGGACAGCGTGCCCCACGGGCCTTCGAGACCGACGAACGCCTGTCTGCCGAAAAGCCGCCCGCCTTGTCCCGAATCGCCCGCGCGCACGTTGAATCCGCTTTCGAGCACGAACACGGCCTTGAGCGCCGCGCCGAGGTCTTCCACGCCGCGCAGGCCCCAGCGCGACGGCAATTCGCCGGTGATGCCCGGCATGCGCACGAGATGATCTCCCGCAGCGTTCGCGTGCGAAACGTACTCGACGCCCGTGTCCATCACCCCATATAACGTGACGCTGTTTTGCGCGAAGGCGGACACACTGAATAACGCGGCGATCGAACCCGCGATTCGGCCAACTCTCATGAACTCTCCTGTGTCTCCATATATTCGTTCGGATGACGAATCTTATGTCGATGAATGAAACCATCGCGGCGAGCTTAGGGACTGGAGGTGAAACCGGCAACGGCGAAGGCGGCGAAACCGGGAGATGGCGAGAGTGAAGCGAGGTGTTTTGTTGCTGAGATTAAATCGATCGAACGCATTCTCTTTTCTTCGACGACGCGAATCGCGAGAAATGTTGCCGGAAAACCGTTGCGCCCGTCGTCCAGGAAATGTGTTCAATCCTTTCTTGAACGAGATCGATCGATGCCGCGTTCAACTCGGCGTCGCGCGAGTTGCACGGCATTCAACTTTGCCTTGCAACAACTTCGCTTCTGGCGCCTCACTCGATATGGCACGCTTGCTTCACGCTTCAATGTCCAATCGAGCCAAGGAAAAAATCCATGTCCCCGACACAAGCCGCACCCGCCAGCAAGGAAAAACTCGTCGCGCGATGCCTGCCCTTTCTCGAAGAGGTCAGGAACATGACGACGGACCCGAACGTCGAGCAATGGCTCAACACGAAGTACGGCGTCAATAGCGCGCTGTACCAGGATCTCGCGCGGCTGATCAGGCTCGGCGTCGAAGAAGGATGGGCGGCGGATGTGGAGATTGCCGGCCCGCGTTACCGGCGCGCGCGTCTCGTGGCGCCGTGCCCGGAGACGTTCTTTTTCAGCATCACGGCCGTTCTGATGGACAGCACCGGGAACGTGCAAGACAACCCCGAAAACAGCTTTCGGGGCGACTATCATGCGCACCCGTATGGTGAATTCAACATGGTCGTGCCGCTCGACGAAGGAGCGGCGCTCGCCGGTCCGAACGGATGGTGTCATGGCGGCTGGACTGCGCCCGCGCCGGGCAGCCATCACTATCCGGAAGCGAAAGGCGGCGCGGTAATCGCGCTCTTTTTCCTGCCTGCAGGACGCATTGCTTACGACATCGAACCGCCCGCGCAGTGAAATACGTGTCGCGTTACTTGGCGGGTTCGGCGGCCTTCGGCGCCGGAACGGACCGCGCCAGACGATTCGTTTCCAGATACACAGCACGTTCCGCATCCGCCGGCGACACTTCGCCGGCCGCGCCGCCCGCGAGATCGATCCGCGGCGCGCCCTTCACGAGACAGGTCCAATAGCGGTTGCCCCGGCACCAGACCTTGATCGCGCTACGCAATTCTTTCTCGTTGAGTCCGAGTTCCTCCGCGTGCGTCATCAGGTCCTCGAAAATGCCGACTTTCAAGGGAACCTTGGGCGCGGGATTCTTGGGAAACGCGAGGGGAAACCGCTTTTGCAGCTTGCCGATCGTATGCACGACCGGATCCACCGGTTTCGACGGAGCCGCAGGTTTAGCGGGTTTAGCCGGTTTAACCGGGTTTGCCGGCTTCGACGCAGCCGCCGATGCGGGACGCCGCGCGTGCGGCGCCTTCTTCTTCGCTGCGTTGCTTGCAGCCTGTTTGGCGAGTTGCTCTTTCAGTCCGGCGAGTTGTTCGAAGCCCATCACATCGTGCCCGTAGAAAACGTATCGGGGATTTTAACAGTCTCCGGTGACGACCTCATGGCGGACGCCGCCGGCGGCCTCGCGGGATGAGCTTCGGATCCGAAAGGCCGCCCTCCTGGCGCTGCGTTCACTGTCCGCCCGAGTAGATGTTGCAGAATGGCCGCGGCGTGCAGTTGCTCGACGCGCCGCCTGTCCAGTTCGTCATTTTCCCGCTCGCGCTCTGGCCCGTGGCCACGCCGCCATAGGCGGTGCCGCCGGCAGGTGTTGCACTCTGCGCGTTCTGTTGACTGGATGCGGGAATGGACTGCAAGGTGTCGGTGGGTTCCTGTGCCTGACTCAGGTTTCCGAGTGAAAATCCGGCCACGAGCGTGGCCATAACGAGGACGGTCTTCATGACTTTCTCCTTCAACGAAGACTTACCACTGCCTGACGAAACAACCGCCAGGTGAACCAGGTGCGCAAGAATATGCGCACCTATAGACCATATACCCAAGCGGACGCGAAGTTAAATCCAATGCTTCGATCGTCTGGTCCGCCGTTCCGAATCGGTGCATGAACGTTCGGACGGTGACGACGAATGCATCAATGAACGAGCGGTTGTTCATCCGCGACTGTCGTAGCAATGCGAGGACTCGCCCTCTGCTTGAGCAGCAACGCGACGCACGATACCGCGCCCGCCATGGCCACCACGGTGAAGATGCCCGGCAGGCTCATCTGCTGCCGTGAAAGCCCGGCGACGAGAAAGGAGCCCGCGATGCCACCGAAGCGTCCGACGCCGAGCATCCACGCGACGCCGGTGCCACGTCCCGCTGTCGGATAGAAGGCCGCAGCGAGTGCGGGCATCGACGCCTGCGCCGTGTTCACGAGCACGCCCGCGACGAACACCGCGCACACCAGCAGGCCGACACTGCCGACCGCCTGTCCGATCGCAGCCACGCTCACCGCGCCGAGCGCATACGCGGCCGCCACGACGCCGTTCGGATTGAAGCGATCCATCAGCATGCCGCATAGCACCGTGCCCGCGCCGCCGAGCGGAAAGAGCGCGGAGATCAGCGCCGCGCGCTGCGGGCTCAGGCCCGCGTCCTTCAGGAGCACCGGCATCCAGTTGATGAGGCCGTAGAAGATGACGAGGCCCATGAAGTAGCACAGCCACAGCATCAACGAACCGAAGACATGCGTGCGCGACAGCACGATGCGCGCCCCACCGCTCTCGGCATCGAGTCCGGCAGCTTCACGCATGACGAACGATTGCGCCGACGCGGCTTGCGGCGCGATGCGCGCCAGAACGCGGCGAATGCGCTCGGCAGGCTGCCTCTTCGACACCATGTACTGGATCGATTCCGGCAACGCCAGCACGAGCACCACGGTCAGCAGCAACGGCACCGCGCCGCCGAAGTGCAGCACGCTGCGCCAGCCGAACTGCGGAATCATCCATGCCGCGAGGAACCCGCCGAACGCGGCGCCCAGCGGAAAGCCGCAGAACATCAGATTGACGATGGTGGCGCGACGGTCGTTCGGGCAGAACTCGCTCATCAACGTGACGGCGTTGGGCATTGCCGCGCCGAGTCCCACGCCGGTCGCGAAGCGCAGCGCGGTCAACGCCGGAAGAGTGCTCGCGAAGCCTGAAGCCAGACACGCCAGGCCGAATATCAGCACCGCCGCGATCAGCACGCCGCGCCTGCCGCAGCGATCCGCCAGCGGCCCGGACATGAGCGCGCCGCACGCGAGGCCGAAGAGCGCCGCGCTCAGCACCGGCGCGAGAGCCGCTTTGCTCAAGTGCCATTCGCCGACGAGCGAAGGCGCGATGAAGCCGATCGCGGCCGTGTCGAAGCCATCCATCAGCACGATCACGAAGCACATCGCGAACACGAGCCATTGATAACGCGAAAACGGGTGCGCGTTGACGAGCGCCTGTACATCGATAACTTTTGTCTCTTCCATTGCATCCTCTCTGATCGACGGGCGCCCAGATTAAGAGCGCGCCTGCGGGCGAACAACCCGGCAAGTTACGAACGCGCGGCGCGCATCGCCGGCGACCGTCGTTCGACGTCGCGCGCGATGTCACCATTTCGAATGAAAAAGCCCTTGTTTCAGGGACTTTCGACGACGTTCACGCGTTCGCCTTCAGCATTGCGAACGAAGTGAATTGTGTGCATGACGATATTGCGTGCCGCGCATCAGCGGCTTCGCACTTGCCGGGATACATCGATGAGTTGCTGCCTGAGCCATTGCAGCCCGGGATCGGCATCGTTGCGTTCGTGCCAGACGGCGCGCACGGTCACGTCGGGGCACGCATAGGGCGTCGCGTGCATCTTCAGTTCGCCGTCGCGCGCCAGTTCGCGGCCGAGTGATGACGGCACCAGCGCGAGCATGTTGCTATGACGCAGGAGCGCGGGAATCGCGAGCGAGTGCGCCACGGCCATGCGCACGCGCGGCGCCTCGGCGCGATCGGCGAAGCTGCGGTCGAGCGCCTCGCGATCGAACATCTCCGATTGCCGCGCAAGTCCGCGCTCGACGATAAAGCCGCTCACCGCGCCCTCTTCCTCGCCGCCCTGCGAAACCGCGACGAGTGGATACGTCAGCAAGTCCTCGTGGACAAGCGCGCGGTCGGCAAGCGGATGCTCGCGATGCAGCAGCAACACGTCCGTCTGCTCCCAGAGGCCGACCGCGCGAAAGCGGCGCGGCACATCGGCAAAAATGCCGATCGCGACATCGATACGGCCGACGTCGATCTGGCCCGCGAGATCGAGCCGCGTCGACGGTCTGACGACGATATCCACGAGCGGCGCTTCCGCGCGCAAACGCTGACTGAGCCGCGCGAGCAGCAGCGCCGTGATGTAGTCGTTCGCGGCCAGCACGAACGTGCGTCGCGCGATGGCCGGATCGAATGTGCCGACGCCCAGCGCCGCCTTGATCTGTGCGAGCGCGCCGCGCACCTGCGTCGCCATGGCGAGCGCGCGCACGGTCGGTTCCATGCCGCGCCCGGTGCGCACGAACAGATCGTCGCCGAGCACATCGCGCATGCGCCCGAGCGCGTGGCTGATCGCCGACTGGCTGAGATTCAGGCGCTTGCCCGCGAGCGCGAGATTGCGGTCCTCGAAAATCGCGTCGAATACGCGCAGCAGGTTGAGGTCGATGCGATCGGCCGACATGACATCAGGCCTCGTCGCGCGTCGCGTAGCGCCTGCAACTCGCGCCGAACGATTCGAACAGCGAACGCGACAGCGCATCGCTTGCGACCATCGCTTCCGGATGCCACTGCACGCCGAGCGCGAACGGGTGTTCATCAAGACGAATCGCTTCGACGAGACCATCCGGCGCGCGCGCCTCGACGGCCGTGCGCGGCGCGAGCTTCGCCACGCCCTGACGATGCAGCGAGTTCACGCGCACACGCCGCGCGCCGTTCGCGAGCGTCGCCAGCACGCCGCCATCGGTCAGCTCGATTTCATGCCGATAGCGATAACGCGCAAGCAATGCCTCGCTCGAATCTTCGAGATGATCTTCCGAATGCCCCGACGCATGGATGTCGGCATGCAGGGTTCCGCCGAACGCGACGTTCATCTCCTGAAAGCCGCGGCAAATGCCGAGAAACGGCATGCCGCGCGCCGCCGCGCCGCGCATCAACGCCAGCGCGACATGGTCTCGATCGGGATCGACGAGCATCCCGGCGTCGGCCTCGCCGCCATACAGGCGAGATTCGACATTCGACGCACCGCCGGGAAACAACAGTCCGCTCACGCCATCGAGATAATCCGTGACCGACTCTACATCGCGCGAGGCCGGAATCAGAACCGGGCTCACGTGCGCGCATGTCATGAGCGCGCGGACATAGCTTTGCTTTGCACTATGCAGATCGTATTCGCCGACGAAAAACCGGTCGCACACGACACCGACGAGCGGCCTCATTGCACCACTCCTTTCAGATCGAACGCAGGGTCTTCCGCTTCACGCGCGGACAGTTGCACGTTTTTCGCGAGCAGCTTGCGCGCGAGCATATGTTCCTGGGGACGATTGATGCTGTCCACCGCGATCAAGGCATCGTCCCGAAAGTAGAAGATGGAGAACTTCCCTTCTTCGACGGAACCGCGCAGCGCATGATGCGTGAATCCCGTATGGATGCCCGCCATCTGCAGCTTCAGATCGTATTGATCGGACCAGAACCACGGCACAGTTCGATACGGCTGCGGCCGCCCCGCGATCGTGAGCGCCGCGACTTTCGCCATATCGTTCGCGTTCTGCACCGATTCGATGCGGCGCGCGCGTGAATCGCACGGCGCCCAATGCGGCACGAACGCGGCGCAATCGCCCGCGGCGACGATCGCCGGATCGCTCGTGCGCGCGTATTCATCCACGACGATGCCGCCCGCCACCGTCAGGCCGCAGTCGGCCGCGAGTTCCGTATTCGGTATCACGCCGATGCCGACCACGACGAGATCGCACGGCAGGCGGGTTTCATTGTCGAGCACGACGGAGACCGCATCCTCGAACGGCTGAAGCTCGGTCACCTTGCGCCCGAACTCGAAGGCGACGCCATTCCGTTCATGCGCGCGCTGCATGAATGCCGACATCCATGGCGATGCGACGCGCGCGAGCAGGCGCGGCTCCGTCTCCACGACCGTCACGTCGATGCCTTTCTGACGCAGCGAGGCCGCCGCTTCGAGACCGATATAACCGCCGCCGATCACGACCGCGCGCCGCGCCGTGCTTGCCGTTTGCGCAAGACGCCGCGCATCGCGCAGATCGCGCAGGTAATGCACGGCATCGAGCGTCGCGCCGCTGCAATCGAGCTTGCGCACGCGCGCGCCCGTCGTGAGCGCGAGATGCTCATACGCGATACGCGTACCGTCATGCAGTTCGACTTCACGACGCGCGCGATCGATATGCGTTGCGCGCATCGAGGACATCCATTCGATCTTCTCTTCGTCGAAGAAGGCTTGAGAGCGCAGCGGCAAGCGCGCTTCGCTGAAGCTCCCGGTGAGAAAGCCTTTCGACAAAGGCGGACGCTGATACGGCGCATCGGCTTCGTCACCGATCAACACGATGCGTCCTTCGAAGCCGGATTCGCGCGCGGCCGCCGCGAGTTGAACACCCGCGTACGAAGCGCCGACGATCACGAGCGTGCGATTCATGTTGTCATCCTTGTCTTTGCGGAACCTGCACGACGAGCCCGTTCATCGCGGCGCTCATCACGAGCTGGCAACTGAGGCGGCTTTCGGGACGCCGCTCGTCCGCCACGCCATCGAGCAGTTCGAGTTCCGATTCGTCGGGTAATGGAAGATTCGCTGTCGACGATGCATCGATATAAACATGACATGTCGCGCAAGACAAGCACCCGCCGCACTCGGCGTCGATCCCGCGCACGTTGTTGTGGATCGCGGCTTCCATCACGCTCGTGCCGTCGGGCACGTCGACGTCGCGCCGCGCGCCGTCGCGCAGAATATAAGTAACGATAGGCATGACATTTCTCCTGTTGCGCGCAGCGTCAGAACGCTTCGAAATATTCGCGGTGTTCCCACTCGGTGACTTCGAGATTGAAGCGGTCGATCTCCGCCTGCTTCAGCGTGCAGAAGTAATCGACGAACGCGCTGCCGAAGCCTTCGCGCAGGCACTCGTCGGTGCGCAGTGCATCGAGTGCATCGCTCAATGTGCGCGGTAGCGCTTCAGCCTGGGTTTCATAGGGCGTATCGGCGGAAGGCGGCAATTCCAGCTTGCGCTGCATGCCGTCGAGACCCGAGATCACCTGTGAGCCGAAATACAGATACGGATTCGCGGTCGGCTCGCCCACGCGATTTTCGATGCGGCTCGCCGGATCGTTCGCGCCGCCGAGCACGCGCAGCATCACGCCGCGATTGTCGCGCCCCCAGATGGCGCGATCGGGCGCGTTCGAATAGGGCCGGTAGCGCCGATAGCCGTTGATCGTCGGCGTCGATAACGATGTCGCGCCCTTTGCATGCGCGAGCAGACCCGCGAGATAGCGTTGACCTGCGATCGACAAAGGCTCGGAGGCATCGCCCGGCATGAACGCGTTGGTGCCGTCGCTTGCATGCACGAGCGATTGATGCAGATGCCATCCGCTCGACACGACATTCGGAATGCGCGGGCGGCACATGAACGTCGCGTGATAACCATTGCGCTGACAGATCTGCTTCACCGCGCTGCGAAACAGCACCATGTCGTCGGCGCTCCTGATGCCTTTCTTCGGCGCGAACGTGAACTCGAACTGGCTCGGGCCGTATTCGACTTCGAGCGAACGCACGTCCAGGCCGAGTCCTTCGATATTGCGTCGAAGCAACTCCATCACGTGATCGACGGCGTCGTAGCGCAACTCCGTCAGATATTGATAACCGTGCGACAGCAACTCGACGTCGGGCGGCAAGCCGGGCTGTCCCGAGTGCTCGGGTTTCATGTGAGGATCGGTGACCCTGAAGACATGAAACTCCACTTCTAGTCCCGATACGAATTCATAACCGTGATTCGAAAGCCGGTCGAGCGCGCGCCGAAACAGATGCCGCGTGCTGAACGGCACCGGCGCGCCGTTGGCGAAATGCACATCGCACAGCACCCATCCCGTATGCGGCGCCCACGGCAGCACGCGGAAGGTTTCCGGATCGGCGACCATCAGCGTGTCGCATGCGCCCTGCATCTCCGGCATGCCGAAGCCGCCGCCCGCCGTGAACACCGGAAACACCGTGCGATGCGATGTGTCCTTGGCGAATAGCGTCGTCGTGAGCGTGACGCCGCTTTTCATCGCCTTGATCGCTTCATCGACGACGAGCGTCTTGCCGCGCAGCAAACCGTGCTGATCGGGAAACGAGAAGCGCACGACCTTCACATCGCTTCGCTGTATCCGCTCGACGAGCTCGGCATACGCAGCGTGCTGCGCGTGCGTCCACAATCCATGAGTTTCCACGAAGGACATGTTCGTTCTCGCGCGGCAGCATCGGCGCCGCGCGCTCCATTCAGGTTGCGGGTAAGTTCGTCAGGCTTTGGGCGCGGGCCACGGCGCGTTCACGCGGCGCTTCACGTCGGAGGCTTTCCAGTACTCGTCCCAGTGGTCCGCCGGTCCGATGCCGTCGATCGATGCGGGACCGGTCAGGTGCGCGGCTTCTTCATCGTCGATCAGCATCAGTGTCTTCTCGCCGGCTTGCGTTTTCTCGATCGCATCGACGAGCAGGCGGCGATACGCGATGATGCCCTTGTCCGTCGTGCCGAGATGCTCGCGCGTGCGGTCCTGGATCGCGCCCTGCGACTCGACGGCCCATTGATCGTGCACGTTGATGTCGAAGCCCATTCCCGTGTAGGTCTCGCTCAATTGCTCCCGCGGATCGAAACCGTAGTTATTGCGCTTGTTCTTGCGCGAGATGTAATCGGGCAATTCGTATAACTCGAGCCGCTGTTCGCGCATCTGCGCCTTGTCGGTCGGTGCGCCGAAGCTCGTGAAAATCGCGTACCAGTAGCAGTTCTCGTCATCGACGGGCACATGCCATTGCGTGATCGTCATCTCCGCGCTCATCGGAATCACGAACGCCTGCGGGAACACGACATTGGTCACGCGCACATGCGTATGCGCTTCGTCGAGCGCGCGTTTCGCGATGAGACGCAGGCCGTAATCGGCCGGACTCACGAGAATTTCGGGCGACTCGAATTCGCGCAGCACCTTCGTGATCGGCATGTTCGAATCCGCCGACGCGCCGCGAAACTGCTTGCCATAGCTCTCGCTCACGTCCTCATCGTCGAAGAAGCGATGCAGAAACGACGCGTGCGCCGGATCGATACCGACTTCGAGCGCCTGCAGCCAGTTGCATTCGAAGAGTCCCTTGAAGGCGAAGGTGTAGGCATCGGGCGCGGCGAAGCAATCGAAGTTCGGAAACGCAGGCGGCGTGTCCTTGCCGATATAGCCGAACAGGATGCCGGCCTTCTCGATGACCGGATACGCCGACTGGCGCACCTTGTTGCAGAGCGTGCTGCCGACGGGTTCGCCCGGCGTCGAGAGGCAGCGTCCCGTGGCGTCGAAGAGCCAGCCGTGGAAGGCGCAGCGCAGACCGCCGCCTTCGAGGCGGCCCGCCGCGAGATCGGCGCCGCGATGCGGGCAATCGCGGTCGAGCATGCCGTAGCGGCCCTGTTCGTCCTTGAACACGACGAAGTCCTGTCCCATCAGGCGCACCGCTTTGACGGGGCGTTCGGCCGGCAACTCCTCGACGAGCGCCACGGGCTGCCAGTACCGCCGCAGCAATTGGCCGGCGGGTGTGCCCTTGCCGACGCGGGTGATCGTCTCGTTTTGTTGCGAACTCATCATGGCTATGTCTCCGGTTCGGTGAATTCAGTCGGCGTCTCATTGCATGCAAGACGACGTGTTCATGGAGCGGAGAATAGCTTTACGGACGCAAATGTACAAACAATGTATGCAGAACGTCTGTGCTTGTTTCTGCGATGAGTGATTTTATGAATTCATATCTTGTTGATGTATATACATTTAATTCAGTTTATAGGGATTTACCCTCGTCTTAGCTCGAAGACGAATTTTTGACCTTCCAGAGCCATTTTGCATACATCAAAATACATTGCGCCATTTTCCTGTACAGAAATCGAGCACGACGAGCGACCATTGGCCTAGAATCACCCACAGCGGCAATCGGAGAAAAACAATGGAATCCCAGCAAGAACGCGTATTGGTCTACCTGCGCGACCTGATCCTGAAAGGCGAATTCGCGCCGGGCGAGCGTCTGGGCGAAGTGGCGCTCGCCGAGCGGCTGAAGGCGTCGCGCACGCCGGTGCGGCTCGCGCTCACGACGCTGGAGCAGGAAGGTCTGGTCGAGCCGTCGCCGGCGGGCGGGTACGTGATGCGGCGAATCACGGCAGCCGAAATCGCCGATGCCATCGCGGTGCGCGGTCATCTCGAAGGCATGGCCGCGCGTCTCGTCGCGGAGCACGGCGTGCCGCGCCAGTTGTCGAATGCGCTCGCGGAATGCCTGCGCGCGGGCGACCGGCTGCTCGCGAAAGCCGAACTCGATCTCGACGACTACGCCGCCTATACAGACATGAACAATCGCTTCCACAAGCTGATCGTCGACGGGTCGGGCAATGCGGCGCTGATGCGCGCCATCGATATGAACAATCGCCTGCCGTTCGCGGCCGCGAGCGCGATGCTGCCGATGCAATCGGCCATCGAAGAAGGACGGCAATGGCTCTTCATGGCGCACCAGCAGCATCACAGTCTCGTGGACGCGCTGGAACGCGGCGAGGGCACGCGCGCGCAGGCGCTCGCGACCGAGCACGTGCAGATCGCGCAGCGCAATCTCGCTTATGCGCTGGAGCGCCCCGAGGATTGCGTGAAGCTCGCGCCGGCGTTGCAGCTTGTCGCGGAAGCCGTTTTATGAGCGCTTCGGCGCGGCGCGTTCATAGCGCGCGAGGAACATGTCGGCGGCCGCTTCTGCCACTCTTTTTTGCTCGTGCTTCGAAAGCGGCGGCTGGCCCATCGTGACCTGAGGCCAGAACGCGAAACCCTTCACGATGCCATGCAGTTGCTGCCCGGCGAAGACCGGGTCCGTGACCGCTAGACGGCCATCCGCGGCGGCTTTTCTGATCCAGACCGTCACGTCTTCCTCGCGCTCGCCGATGCGCGCCACCATGTCCCGCGCGCGTTCCGGCGAGTGAATGCCCGCCGCGATCGCCACGCGTGCGAGCGATAGAAAAGCCTCGTCGGCCATGAGTCGCAGCTTGCGCGTGAGCAGCGCGAGCAGTTGCGCGCGCAGCGGCTCATCGGTGCCATAGACGGGCGCATCGCCGGTTTCGCTCGCATCCCACAAGCGATGCAGGATCGCGGCGAAGAGCGCTTCCTTGCCTTCGAAGTGGTTATAGACCGTGCGCTTCGACACGCCCGCGCGCGCGGCGATGCGGTCCATGCTGGTCGCGTCGTAGCCCGCCGCGATGAACTCCTCCACGGCCGCATTGACGATCGCGGCGCGCTTCCGGTCGGTCAGGCGCTGGGGAATGTCGTTCATGTCGTTCGAATCCATCCCCATATTTTACACCGACCGGTTTACTTTTTTCTCAAAATTAAACTACACTGTGCAGTCTACTTTCCGCTTCGGGCTCACATCCCGTCACGTCCCATGACTTCGTTCGCCGATCGCATCAGCCGTGCCCTGGGTCTTGCTGCCGCAAAACGCGGCCGCGCGTTGTCGAGCGCGTCGCCGCAACATGACGGAGCGCGCTTTCGCAATGTGAAGCCGCGCCCGGAAGAAGGCCTCGGCAAGACCTTGCGCATCATATGGAATGTGCTGCTCAACAAACCGCGCAACTCGGTGCCGGCGCAGGCGCCCATCGTCGATACGCTCACGCGCGCGCAACTCGATGCCGCGCCCGATCGCAGTCTCTTCCGGCTCGGCCATTCGACGATGCTCTTCAAGCTGCGCGGCGAATACTGGCTGACCGATCCGGTCTTCGGCGAGCGCGCATCGCCGTTCAGGCGCGTCGGGCCGAAGCGCTTTCACGCGCCGCCGATCGCGCTCGGCGATCTTCCGCCATTGCGCGGCGTGATCCTGTCGCACGATCACTACGACCATCTCGATCGCGACACCGTGCTCACGCTCGCCGCGACGACAGAAGTGTTTCTCACGCCGCTCGGCGTCGGTGACCGGCTGATCGAATGGGGCATCGATGCATCGAAAGTACGTCAGCTCGACTGGTGGCAGAGCGCGCGGATCGACGGCCTGTCGTTCACCGCGACGCCCGCGCAGCATTTCTCCGGCCGCAGCCTCTTCGACGGCAACAGCACACTGTGGGCGTCGTGGGTCATCGTCGACGATGACGTGCGCGTGTTCTTCAGCGGCGACACCGGCTATTTCGACGGCTTCAGGACGATCGGCGAGCGCCTCGGCCCGTTCGACGTCACGCTGATCGAAACCGGCGCCTACGATGCGCAATGGCCGTACGTCCACATGCAACCCGAGGAAACGGTGCAGGCGCACATCGATCTGCGCGGACGCTGGCTCGTGCCGATTCACAACGGCACGTTCGATCTCGCGATGCATCCGTGGCAGGAGCCGTTCGAGCGCGTGACGGGGCTCGCACTCGCACGCGGTGTCGCCGTCGCGACGCCGCGCATGGGCGAGCGGCTGGCGCTCGAAGCGCCGCATCGCGGCGAGCGATGGTGGCGTGAAGTGGCGGATGCGCCGAAGGCGGCTTCGTCGTGGCGCTTGTGCGCGTCGCGGGCCGAGGGCGCCGAATAGCGCGCGCTGGCGCCGATCAGTTCTTTCCCTCTTTGAGCCGCGCGCGGTGCGCGGCCACCTTCGCCCGATTCCCGCAGATCGCCATGCTGCACCAGCGCCTCGCGTGCCCTCGCGTGTGGTCCGCGAAAAGCAGCGTGCATTTCGGGCCTTCGCACGCCTTCACGTAAGTAAAGTCCTCTTCGCAGACGAGCTTCGCGAGCGCTTCGACGATCGGCATCAGCAGCGATTCGGCCGTCGGCCAGCGTCGCTGCATGCCGAACGCGAGGCCGCTCGCGGCGTTCGCATCGGCGACGATCACGCCATGTTGCTCATCGCGCAGCAACACGCGATTCACCGGTTCGAGCTCGCTCAAATCCTGCGCCGATAACGGCCGCCCCTTTCGCTTCTGCACGAACGCGCGAAACCATTCGCGCAGGCCGCGCGCCTTCGCTGCGACCTCGTCCAATTCCGCGGGCGTGATTTGCGAACGCATGTGCGCCAGCACGTCGGCGGGCACCAGTTCCGCCTGTTCCAGCCATGACATCAAGCCTGCGCCATCACCGATCCAGTCGACGGGCTCGTCGACCGGCGTCGCGATGGAATTCAGGAAGTCGAGGCCGGGCGCGTCGGCCACGAAGATCGCCGGGATGGGGCGGTAGTCCATTTTTCAATCCAGACGTGTTTCTACGATGGCCTCATCGTAACCTCTAAAAAACCACTTGACAAGTTACATCCTCGATTTGTAACCTTCTCATCACGCTTTTAACGGTTACTGATTTTCCTCATCCAGCGGAGAAATGTCCATGACCACCATCGCGCATCGTCATATCGACGTCGACGGTTTCAATGTGTTCTATCGCGAAGCCGGTCCGGCAGACGGTGCCAAGCTTCTTTTGCTACATGGCTTCCCGAGTTCGAGCCATATGTTTCGCGACCTGATTCCGCGGCTGGCCGAGCGCTTTCATGTCGTCGCGCCCGATCTTCCCGGTTTCGGCCTGTCCGACATGCCGAGCCGCGACGCCTTCGCGTACACGTTCGAGAACATCGCGAACGTGATCGATCGCTTCACCGAAGTGATCGGCTTCGATCGCTATGCGGTCTATGTCTTCGATTACGGCGCGCCGACCGGATTTCGCCTTGCGCTGAAGCATCCCGAGCGCATCACGGCGATCGTTTCGCAGAACGGCAACGCTTATGAAGAGGGCTTGAGCGACGGCTGGAATCCGATCCGCGCGTACTGGCAAGCGCCCACGCAGGAAAACCGCGATGCGCTGCGCGCGATGCTCACGAAGGACACGACGCGCTGGCAATACACGCACGGCGTGCCCGACGTGTCCGCGGTTTCCCCCGATGGCTATACGCTCGACGACTACTACATGAACCGTCCCGGCGCGCACGAAGTGCAACTCGATCTCTTCGGCGACTATCGCCACAACGTCGCGTTGTACCCGGCATTTCAGGCGTACTTCCGCGAGCATCGACCGAAGTTCCTGGCCGTGTGGGGCAAGAACGATCCGTTCTTTCTCCCGCCGGGCGCGGAGGCATTCAAGCGCGATATCCCGCATGCGGACGTGCGCTTCTTCGATACGGGCCACTTCGCGCTCGAAACCCACGCGGCGCAGATCGCCGCAGCCATCACCGAATTCCTCTCTCACTGAAACGCGGATTCCTCTCCGCGCTCATCCATCGAAGGAGCAACATCATGCGTGCAATCGTGCTCGACACGTTCGGCGGTCTCGACAGCCTCGTCTATGCGGAGATTCCGGAGCCGGAACCGCTGGAAGGACATGTGGTCATCGAGATCAGGGCATTCGGCATCAATCACGCCGAGATGCATATGCGGCGCGGCGAGTGGGCCGAGGCGGCGAGAGTGAGCGGCATCGAATGCGTAGGCGTCGTGAAGTCGTGTCCGGGCGGCGAGTTTCCCGTCGGCGCGAAAGTGGCCGCGTTGATGGGCGGCCTCGGGCGCACGATCAACGGAAGTTATGCGCAATTCACGCGCGCGCCGGTTTCGAACGTGGCGCTGATCGAATCCGATCTGCCCTGGGCCGAGCTGGCGGCCATTCCCGAAACCTATGCAACCGCATGGACGTGCCTCTTTCGCAATCTCGAGATCGAGGCAGGACAGACCGTGGTCATTCGCGGCGCGACGTCGTCGTTCGGACAGGCGGCGGTGAATCTCGCGGTGAACGCGGGCGCGAAAGTCATCGCGACGACGCGCAGTCGCGATCGCTTCGCGAAACTCGAAGCACTGGGCGCGTCGCGTGTCGAGCTTGAAGGACCGGAACTGAGCAAGCGTATCGCGGAAGCGAAAGAGGTCGATGCGGTGCTCGATCTCGTCGGCAACAGCACGATCCTCGATTCGCTCGCGATGCTTCGTCGCCGCGGCCGCGCGTGTCTCGCGGGCTGGCTCGGCGGCCTTGCGCCGATCGCCGATTTCAACCCGCTCCTGCAGATGGCGAGCGGCGTGCACCTGACCTTCTTCGGCAGTTTCGTGTTCGGCACGCCGGGCTTTCCGCTGTCCGATGTGCCGCTGCAGGCGATTGCCGCCGACGTCGCTGCCGGACGTTTCAACGCGAAGCCTTCACGCGTGTTCTCGTTCGACGAGATTCGCGAAGCGCATCGCGTGATGGAAGCGAATGAAGCCAACGGAAAACTGGTCGTCGTTCATTGAAACAGGGAGAGATGACATGTCCACGAAAGTAGCGATCGTCACGGGCGCGAGTCAGGGCATCGGACGTTCGACGGCGATCCGCCTCGCGCGCGATTTCGAATCGATCGTGCTCGTCGCGCGCAATCGCGTGAATCTCGAAGAAACCGCGTCGATGGTCGGGCAAGCCGGCGCAAAAGCGCTGGCGATCGATATCGATCTCGCGTTGCCCGACGCCGCGCAAAAGGTGGTCGAGCGTGCGCTCGCCGGGTTCGGTCGTATCGACGCGTTGTTGAATATCGCAGGCGCGGTGCCGCAAATCGATCTGTTCGACATGACCGATGAACAGTGGGACGCCGGTCTCGCGTTGAAGCTTCATGGCGCCCGTAGGCTCACCGTCGCGGCGTGGGCTGCGCTGAAGGAAGCATCGGGATCGGTCGTGCTGATGTCGGGCAATTCGGCGCTGTTCCCCAAGGCGCCCTACGCGGCGGTCGGCACGATCAACGCGGCGATCGTCGCATTGGCGAAGGCATTTTCCGATCGCGGCATCGCGGACGGCGTACAGGTGAACAGCGTGCTGCCCGGTCCTGTGATGACGGGCCGCCGGCGCTCATATCTCGAACACTGGGCACCGTTGCACGACATGACCGTGGAGGAAGCCACCACGCGCTTTCCGGCCGAAGCGGGTATCGCGCGTTACGGCACCCCTGACGAGATCGCGGAGTTGATGGCGTTCCTCGTGTCGCCCGCCGCGAAATGGATGACCGGCAGCACGCTGAGAATGGACGGAGGCGAAGTCAAATCGGTATGACTTGCGGCCAGCGCAATCAGTGCCCGTAAAGTATCCTGTGTCGACATCGAATGAATCGTCCTGCATGGACTTTCTTGAGGTCACACATGAAACTCGCATTCAAGGCACTGTTGCTGGTTTCGATTGCAAGTCCCCTCTATTGTGCGGCTCAATCGAAGGGCTGCGATGCGAAGCGCAATTCGATCGAACAGGAAATCGCCTATGCGCGCGCGCATGGCAATGCAAATCGCGTCGATGGACTGGAAACCGCGCTCGCACGGCTGAACGCCAACTGCACCGACGCGTCGCTGCGAAGCGAGAGTCAGCGCAAGGTCGCGGAGGCTCAGAAGAAGCTCGCCGAACGCCAGCACGACTTGCAAAAAGCGAAGGACGAAGGCAAGAGCGCGAAGAAGATCGCGGAGCGCCAGCGCAAGGTCGACGAAGCCCATGCGGATCTCGAACGTGCGCAAACGGAAGCAAACGAGTAAGGTGGCAGCTTTGCACTCATTCAGGTCATTCTGCCGATGCAACCCACCGATCCCGACTTCTTCACGCTCCTCAGCGAAAGTTATGTGCGCCTGCTGGGCACGCCGCTGGTTTCCGATGAAGCACTGACACCCGCCGAAGCCGCGCGCTGGCTTTATGAAGACGCGCCCTTCGGGATCCTCGCGCACGATACGCAATCCGATCCCGTTTTTACGTACGGCAACCTGCGCGCGCAACGTCTCTTCGGCTATACGTGGAACGAGCTGACTGCGTTGCCATCGCGCCTGTCGGCCGAAGCGCCCGAGCGCAGCGAGCGACAGGCGTTTCTCGAACAAGTCACGCGCGATGGCTATGTCGATGGCTATAGCGGCGTTCGCGTCACGAAGTCGGGCGAGCGCTTCCGGATCGAACGCGCGACCGTCTGGCAACTGTTCGATCGCGACGGCGTCTATCGCGGACAAGCGGCGATGATTCCGCACGTCAGCGACATCGGCTGAAGCGTTCAGACGCGTTCCGCTCAGCGCGCGACGAGCTTGCGAATCACGTCGACGAGCGGCGTCGTGCCTTTGACGATATCTTCGCGGCGGCCTTCGAAGTCGATCCAGCCTTCGTTGAAGCCGTCGAGCATCTGGATGCGCGGCAGCGGATGCTTCATGCCCTGACTCACGAACAGCGCTTCCCATGTGTCACGCGGAACCGCCTGCGCGCGCACCGGCTTGCCGAGCACTTGCGAGAATGCATCGGCGATATCGTCCGGGCTCGTGCGCCGTGGCCCTTCCAGCTCGACGATGCGCACGCCGGACCATTCCTCCTGCATGAGTGTCGCCGCGAGTTCGCCGATGTCATCGGTGGCGATCATCGGAATCGCGCGATCGAGCGGGAGCAGGAACGATTGCACGACGCCTTCGTTGCGCGCCGGGTCGACATCCCACGCGCAATTCTCCATGAACCATCCGGGACGCAGGAACGCGACGGGGATCGGTTGCTTGCGAAGCGCTTCTTCCAGCAGCGTGCGCTGCGTCAGAAGATTGGTCCGCGTCGCCTGCGCGCCGATCGTCGACAGGCACACGATCCTGCGCGGCCTGGCACGCGCCACGGCTGAGACAATCGCATCGATGGCTTCGCGCGCTTCCGGAAAGCCCGGCGCAGGATCGAATTCCGGCGGCGGAAGAATGAATACGGCTTCGGCGCCTTCGAAGGCCTGCGCGAGCGCATCGGCATCGGTCATGGTGGCGAGCGCGATCTCGCAACCGCGCGCCGACCAGAGCGCGCCCTTCCTCTCGTCGCGCACGACAGCGCGCACCCGTTTTCCCGCTTTCAGCAGCGCGTTGGCAAGCGCGCCGCCGACTCGTCCGGTGATTCCGGTGATGACATACATGGTCCGACTCCTTGTGCAATTCGTCTGGCTGCGATGGATTGCATAGTAGGGCGCGGACTTGCCGGGAAAAATGGCTTGCAGGTTATGGGATCGATGACACCGCGTCATTGATCCATGAAGCCAAAAACGCCGGGCGCAATAGGTTCATCCTATGCCCGGCACATGAAACTGGTATTTCCACTCCGCGGAACATTTCCCTACAGTCTCCCTATCCAACCAGGATTCGCTGGCCGATCCCAGCAACGGAGACGACACCATGGAAACGGAAAGCGCTGCCGATATCGTCGCGCCCTCCTCCGTCGCGGCGCTCGCCGCCACGCTCGATTACGATGCCGCGCCGCACGAAGGCGACGCACTTCCCCCCTTGTGGCACTGGATTTTCTTCCGGCCGATCGCCAGGCAATCGCTCATCGCGCAGGACGGGCATCCGCAGAAAGGCAGCTTTCTGCCCGATCTCGGCCTGCCGCGCCGCATGTGGGCCGGCGGGCGTCTGCGTTTTCCCGCGCCGGTGTTCGTCGGCGAACGCGTCACGCGCGATTCGACCATTCTCGATGTCAGCGAAAAGCAAGGCCGCTCGGGCAAGCTCGGCTTCGTGACGGTCGGGCATCGCATTCACTGTGGCGCCGCTACGGCGATCGAGGAAGAGCACGACATCGTGTATCGCGAACCGGCCGTGCCTGGCGCGCCCGCGCCCGCCCCGACCGCCGCGCCCCGCGATGCGCAATGGCAACGCGACATCGTGCCCGACGAAACCCTGCTTTTGCGCTACTCGGCGCTGACCTTCAACGCGCATCGCATTCATTACGACAAGCCTTACGTGACGCAGGTCGAAGGCTATCCGGGCCTCGTCGTGCATGGGCCGCTGATCGCCACGCTGCTGATGGACCTGTTGCGCCGCCAGTTGCCCGGGGCGACTGTCATCGACTTCTCGTTCAAGGCGCAGCGTCCGTGTTTCGCCGGCAATACGCTGCATCTGTGCGGCCAGCCATCGGCGGACGGCAAGAGCGTCGAGTTGTGGTCGAAGGATCACGAAGGCTGGCTCGGCATGACCGCGCGCGCCACGCTCGCCTGACTCGTTTGACTCCCTTGACGATACGAACCCACCAGCAAGCACACCATGATCGAATCCACTCCCGACGCTTATCAGGACATCCGCGAAGCCGTGCGCGATCTTTGCGGCCAGTTCTCCAGTGAATACTTCCGCAAGATCGACGAAGCGCGTGGTTATCCCGAAACATTCGTCGATGCCCTCACGAAAGCCGGCTGGCTCGCCGCGCTGATTCCGCAAGAGTACGGCGGTTCGGGCCTCGGACTGACCGAGGCATCCGTCATCATGGAAGAGATCAACCGCTCGGGCGGCAACTCGGGCGCATGCCACGGCCAGATGTACAACATGGGCACGCTGCTGCGTCATGGCTCGGCGGAACAGAAGAAGCGCTATCTGCCGAAGATCGCATCAGGCGAATTGCGCCTGCAATCGATGGGCGTGACCGAGCCGACCACCGGCACCGATACGACGAAGATCAAGACGACGGCCGAAAGAAAAGGCGATCGCTATGTCATCAACGGTCAGAAAGTCTGGATCTCGCGAGTACAGCATTCCGACCTGATGATCCTGCTCGCGCGCACCACGCCGATCGCGGACGTGAAGAAAAAGAGCGAAGGCATGTCGATCTTCATTGTCGATCTGCGCGAAGCGATCGGCCACGGACTCACCGTGCAGCCGATCCTCAACATGGTGAATCACGAGACCAACGAACTCTTCTTCGACAATCTCGAGATTCCCGCCGAGAACCTGATCGGCGAGGAAGGCATGGGCTTCAAGTACATCCTCGACGGGCTGAACGCGGAGCGCACGCTGATCGCGGCGGAGTGCATCGGCGATGGCTACTGGTTCATCGACAAGGTCTCGCAGTATGTGAAGGACCGCGTCGTGTTCGGGCGTCCCATCGGGCAGAATCAGGGCGTGCAGTTTCCGATTGCGCGTGCCTATGTCAATGTCGAAGCGGCGAACCTGATGCGCTTCAAGGCGTGCGAGCTTTTCGACGCGCATCAGCATTGCGGCGCGCAGGCGAACATGGCGAAGCTGCTCGCCGCCGATGCCTCGTGGGAAGCCGCCAATGCGTGCCTGCAATTCCACGGCGGCTTCGGTTTCGCGGCGGAATACGATGTCGAGCGCAAGTTCCGCGAGACACGTCTCTATCAGGTCGCGCCGATCTCGACCAACCTGATTCTCTCTTACGTCGCCGAGCATATCCTCGGACTGCCGCGCTCTTTCTGAAGGAGGCCGATCATGCGTCCGCTGCAAGGCATCAAGGTCGTCACGTTCGAGCATGCCATCGCGGCGCCCTTCTGCACGCGTCAGCTTGCCGATCTGGGCGCCCGCGTGATCAAGATAGAGCGTCCCGGCACGGGTGATTTCGCGCGCAACTATGACGAACGCGTGTCGGGACTCGCGTCGCATTTCGTTTGGACGAATCGCTCGAAGGAGAGCGTGACGCTCGACGTCAAGCATCCTGAAGCACTCGATGTCGTCCACAAGCTGCTCTCGAATGCCGATGTATTCGTGCAGAATCTCGCGCCCGGTGCGACGCAACGGCTCGGGCTCGACTATGACGCGTTGAAGGAGCGTTATCCGCGTCTCATCGTGTGCGATATCTCGGGCTACGGTTCGGATGGCCCAATGCGCGACAAGAAAGCCTACGACCTGCTGATTCAAAGCGAATCGGGCTTTCTGAGCATCACGGGTTCGGAAGGCGAGCCGGCCAAGGCGGGTTGCTCGATCGCCGATATCGCCGCCGGCATGTATGGTTATACCAACATCCTCGCGGCGCTCATCGAACGCGGACAGACCGGGCGCGGCAGGCGTATCGACATTTCCATGCTCGAAAGCATGGTCGAGTGGATGAGCTATCCACTCTACTACGCGATCGACGGGCAGACGCCGCCGCGTCAGGCGGGCGCATCGCACGCGACGATCTTTCCCTATGGACCGTTTCAGGCGGGCGACGGCAAGACCGTTATGCTCGGCCTGCAAAACGAGCGCGAATGGAAGAAGTTCTGCGAAATCGTGATCCGCCAGCCCGACCTCCAGAACGACGAACGCTTCTGCGCAAACAGCCGTCGCACGCAGCATCGCGACGTGTTGACGCGCATCATCGTCGATGCGTTCGCTTCATTGACTGCCGCGCAGGTCATCGAGAGACTTGAGGAGGCTGGCATCGCCAATGCGCGCATGAACGACATGCACGATGTGTGGAAGCACGATCAGCTCGAAGCACGGCATCGTTGGACGCGCGTCGAAACACCTGCGGGCGCGATTCCCGCGCTGTATCCTCCCGGACTCGGCAGTGCCGACGCGCCGCGCATGGAGGCCGTGCCCGCGCTCGGCGAGCACACCGACGCCATCTTGCGCGAACTCGGCTTCAGCGACGAAAGCATCGACCGCCTGCGCGCCGCGCACGCGATCTAGGTTCAAGGCACTTCGCTTCGGGCAGGAAGCGACCCTTCATTAATTCGTTATCCAAATTAGAATCAAGGAGACAAAACGATGTCAATCACGGTCAATGCCGCTGGCCGGCTGGATCGCCTACCCGTTTGCCGCTTCCACTGGAAGATACTCGGCCTGATCGCGGGCGGCGCCTTTCTCGATGCCTTCGATATCTATCTCGCCAACGGCGCCGTCGCCGCGATGGTGAAGGAAGGCTTCACCGACTTGCACCACGGCGCAATGTTCGTTTCGGCCACTTTCGTCGGCATGATGATCGGCGCGTTTGCGGCCGGGCATATCGGCGACCGGCTGGGAAGGCGCTATTCGTATCAGTTGAATCTCGGCATTTTCGGCATCGCCTCGATCGTCGCGTGCTTCGCGCCGAACATCGAGTGGCTGATCGTGTTGCGCTTCATCATGGGCGTCGGACTCGGCGCGGAACTGGTCGTCGCCGCCGGCACGCTCGCGGAATTCGTGCCACCCGAAACGCGCGGCAAATGGGTGTCGATGCTCGCGATCATCATCAACAGCGGCCTTTTCGCGGCATTGGCGGCGGGCTACTGGATCATTCCGCATCTCGGCTGGCGCTATATGTTCGCCGTCGCTGGCGTAGGCGCGCTCGTCGTGTGGTTTCTGCGCCATCGCATGCCGGAGTCGCCGCGCTGGCTCGAATCGACGGGCAAGCTCGACGAAGCCGAAGCCACGCTCGCCGCGATCGAGCGCGAAGTCGAGGCGCGTGTCGGCGCGTTGCCGCCGGTGCGGCGCGTGGTCGATCTGAATGTCGGCAGCGTGTCGCTGGGCGCGCTCTTCGCGCCCGGCATGCGCGGACGTACCTTCGTCGCGGCGCTGACCGCGATTGCCGTGAACATCGGTCTGTATGGCTTCATCGCGTGGCTGCCGACGTTCTTCGTCAGCGAGGGCCTTTCCATCGTGAAGTCGCTCGGCTTTGTGATGCTGATGTCGATCGGCTCGCCGGTCGGTGGGCTCGTCGGCTATCTCGCCGCGGACCGGATCGGACGCGCGAAGGGTATCGTGCTGGCCGCACTCGTCAGCATCGCCTTGGGATGGATCTACGTCACGCTGCGCGATCCGGTGCAGATCGTGGTCGTAGGCTTCCTGCTCGTCACCACGATCTACGCCATCACGACGCTCGGCCTCTTCGGCTATATCCCCGAACTCTTTCCGACCGAAGTGCGCTTGCGCGGCACCGGCGTCGCGGGCACATGCGGACGCGCGGCGTCGATCGGCACGCCCTATCTCGCGTTGCTGCTTTATCAGCGGGTGGGCGTGTCGGGCGTCATTGCGATGGTGAGCATCGTATTCGCTCTGCTGTGCGTCGCGATCGCGGTCCTTCGCGTGGAAACCAGCCGGCATGCGCTCGAAGATATCGCCCCCGCCCCGCTCGATGCGAACGAGGGCCTGGAACGCGCCACCGAGCGTGCGTGAGATCGGATGCGTGTCTACATCGGCGCGCGCTTGCGCATGGTCACGCCTTGCCAGCTATCGCGTTCGATGTGCTCGGCAATCAATTGAATCAGCGTCTCGCGCACCGCGACCGTCGCCGAATTCATCGGCGCGCCATTGGGCCAGCATATGCTGGCCGGGCGCCTGATGGTCGGCTCGACGATTCTGCGCATTCTCGGCAGCAGCGCTTCATTCCATTGCGCGATGGCCGAGGACGGAAGAATCGTGCAGGCCCTGCCCGAATTCGCGATCAGCAAAAGCGCCGGCAACGAGTCGATATCCGCGACGATATTCATTTCGACTTTCTCGCTCGCGAACGTGCGCTCGATCAGCAAACGCAAGCCATTCGACGCGCCGGGCGCCACGAGCTTCACGCCCGCGAGTTTCGCGAGCGGACACGTCGATGCGCGCGGCGAGATATCGCCACCCGGTTCGCCCAGCAGATAAAGCGTTTCATCGAGGACGGGCAAGGCCGTGATGCCGGGCGTATCCGATTCACGAAACAGGATGCCGAGATCGAGCCGGCCATTGGCAAGCAACTCATTCAGATAGCCGCTCATGCTTTCGAAGAATTGCAGACGTATGCCGGGATACTGATCCTGAATGCGCTCGAACAATGGAACCGCGAGCACGGACGCCATCGTCGTCGGCAAGCCGACGGCCACTGTGCCGGATTCGGCCCCCGCGCCTTTCGTCACTTCCTGCCTGAGTTGCTCCATCTGCCGCAGCACGAGACGCGCATGGCGATAGAGGGCATCGCCTTCGGCCGTCGGCGTGACGCCGTGATTGCTGCGCAGAAGGAGCGTGACGCCGAGTTCCTCTTCGAGCCGCGCCATTTGCTGGCTGAGCGAAGGCTGCGCGACATATAGCTTTTCCGCCGCCTTGCCGAGACTGCCGTAATCGACGATGCTGACGAAGTAGCGAAGCTGGCGAACGTCCATGTGCAATGCGAGAGTCGATGACAGGCGCGCGCGTGAGTATTCGGCGCCGGTCGCCTATTCTATAACTCGCGGCATCGCTGGATCATGCGCGCACGCTTTCGAGTATGGTTTGCGCGCGAAGCACCACTGGCCGGTCCACCATCTTTCCATCGACGGCAATGGCCGCCCCGTTCGCATTCGAGAACGCATCGAGCACGCGCTCCGCCCAGGCGAGTTCCGCTTCGCTGGGCGCATGACAATGATTGATGGTTCGAACCTGCTTCGGATGAATGCACAGCTTGCCCGTGAAACCGCGACGCTTTCCATTGAGCGTTGCGGTCTTCAAGGCCTCTTCGTCGTCGATCGCGGGCGTCACACCGTCGATCGGCGCGCCGATGCCGGCGACTCTCGAGATCATCGCGAGATTGGCGCGGAATGGGTCGAGAACGTCGTCGTCGGTGACCATGTTCATGTCGGCGCAAAAGTCCAGCGTGCCGAACATCAGGCGATGCACGAACGGCGCCTTGGCGATATCGAGCGCATTGAACATGCCCTTCGCGCTTTCGATCAACGGAAAGACCGGCATTCTGCTCTTCGTTCGCGAGACGAGCGCGACGATGTCCGCGGCGCTTTCCGCCTTCGGCAACACGATGCCCGCCACGCCGCGCAGCTTGCCCAGTTGCGCGTCGTGATCGAACCACGGTGTATCGCAGGCGTTGACGCGAATCAGCACCGGGCGCGCGGGTGATAGCCATGCGGCGACCGCATCGCGCGCCTCGTGCTTGCTCGCGGGCGCGACGGCATCCTCCAGATCGAGGATGATCGCGTCCGCGCCGCTGTCCAGGGCCTTTGCGAAGCGCTCGGGACGGTTGCCCGGCACGAACAGGAACGAGCGGTGTCGAGCGACGTCGGACATGGCGGGTGCTTGCATCACAGTGCGTTGACCAGTTCGGGGACCATCGTGAACAGATCGCCGACGAGACCGTAATCGGCGACGCTGAAGATCGGCGCTTCCGGATCCTTGTTGATCGCGACGATCACCTTCGAGTCTTTCATGCCCGCGAGATGCTGGATCGCGCCCGAGATGCCGACCGCCAGATACAACTGCGGCGCGACGATCTTGCCGGTTTGACCGACCTGATAGTCATTCGGCACGTAGCCAGCATCGACCGCTGCGCGCGATGCGCCCAGCGCGGCGTTGAGTTTGTCGGCCAGCGGTTCCAGCGTCTTCGTGTAGTTCTCGCCGCTGCCCAGACCCCGACCGCCCGACACGATGACGTGCGCGCTCGTCAGTTCCGGACGATCCAGCTTCGTCACTTCGCGGCTCACGAACTCCGAGATGCCAGCGTCGGCTGCGGCTTCGATCTTTTCGATCTGAGCGCTTCCGCCTTTTGCTGCGACCGGATCGAAGCCCGTCGAGCGAACCGTGATGACCTTGATCGGATCGCTCGATTGAACCGTTGCGATGGCGTTGCCTGCGTAGATCGGACGCTCGAAGGTATCGGCGCTGTCGACGGCGGTGATATCGCTGATTTGCGCGACATCCAGATGCGCGGCGATGCGCGGCGCGATGTTCTTACCGTAGGCGGTCGCCGGCGCAAAGATATGCGAATAGTCCTTCGCGATATTCAGCACCGTGCCTTCGATATTTTCCGCGAGGCCATCGGCGAGTTGCGGCGCATCGGCCAGCAGCACCTTAGACACGCCTGCGATTTTCGCTGCGGCATCCGCCGCGCCTTGCGCGTTCGAGCCTGCGACCAGCACGTGAATGTCACTGCCGATCTTGGCCGCCGCTGCAATCGTGTTCAGCGTCGCTGTCTTGATCGATGCGTTGTCGTGTTCCGCAATAACGAGAGTTGCCATCAGATTACCTTCGCTTCGTTTTTGAGTTTCTCGACCAGCGTCTTCACGTCCGGCACCGTGATGCCCGCGCTGCGCTTCGACGGCTCCACGACCTTAAGTGTCTTCAGACGCGGCGTAACATCGACGCCCAGATCGGCGGGTTTCACCGTCGTCAGCGGCTTCTTCTTCGCCTTCATGATGTTGGGCAACGTCACATAGCGCGGCTCGTTCAGACGAAGGTCCGTGGTCACCACTGCGGGCAACTTCAGCGACAGCGTTTCCGCACCGCCATCGACTTCACGCGACACCGTCGCCTTGCCATCCGCGATCACGACCTTCGATGCGAACGTCGCTTGCGGCAGACCCGCCAGCGCGGCAAGCATCTGACCGGTCTGATTCGAATCGTCGTCAATGGCCTGCTTGCCGAGAATGATGAGTTCAGGCTTTTCCTGATCGACTAACGCCTTCAATAACTTCGCGACGGCCAAAGGCTGCAAGTCCTCCGATGATTCCACCAACACAGCACGATCCGCGCCGATAGCGAGCGCCGTCCGCAACGTCTCCTGACACTGCGTCACGCCGCAAGAAACCGCGATCACCTCCGTAGCAACGCCCGCTTCCCTCAGACGCACCGCTTCTTCAACGGCAATCTCGTCGAACGGGTTCATCGACATCTTCACGTTGGCGATATCGACGCCCGTGTTATCCGACTTCACGCGGACTTTCACGTTGTAGTCGACCACGCGCTTGACTGGGACAAGAATCTTCACTTGCGTCTCCGAGTAATGACAAGCGCTCAGAAAGAGGCTTGGACTGGCCTCTATTTGAATGCCTGTGCGGAAAGCGCGCAAATATCAGATATCTTTGCCCGTCATAGGCTGAACCTAGGGCGGCTCAGTGCCCCGGTCCGTTCTGTTCGACGCAGCTCAGCACGAGCGTGCTGTTCACGCCCGCCTCAGGGCTGAGCATCGCGGTATGGAATTCGCTGTCAGTGCAGCGCCATTCGGCCTGGAGATCCTTTCTGCAAACGCGCGTTGCATCGCTGATGCGCTTTCTGTCCGGCGTGTACTGACATGTGTCGAGGCCATCGCACTGAAGCGTCAGATCGTGCGTCGCGTTGCCGTTTTCAGCGCCGCAATTTGCGCCATAAGTTCCGGATATGACCTTGATCGTCCGCACCTCAGCGCCAGAGACGCCCGTAAGCATGACGATTTCCGCTATCGCGCAAGCCCGGTGAATGGTCCTGTTCATAGCGCCCTCCTGCCGAATCACCGGTACCTTCGATAGTACCTTCGCGACGATCCGCCCGCACATTCAGCCCTGTGAGCGCTTGAGCCGCATCGACACGGAAAAGCGCTCCGCCGGATGCACGGTCACCGACACTTCGAACGTCGCGCCGCTGGCATCGAGATAACGGCGCACGATCTCCAGCGCCGCCGTGCCCGTCTCCACGCGCAGACGCTTCGCCATCTCCGCCGACACGGTGATGGCGCGCACGTCCTGCTGAATCTCGTCGATGCAGCGCCCATAGCGCGCTTCGATCAGCGAACTGATGAGCGTGTCCGGATTCTCCTTCGCAGCCTGAGCGACGTCCTCGTACTCCGGATCGATATACACGTCCGTCCAGCCGACGGGCGGACTGTCCTTGTCGCCATCGATACGCAGGCTCGACACGCGCAGCCACCGCGTGCCCTGCGCGCAACGCAATGTCTTCGCGAGCCGGGCCGTGGCCTCGATGTGCTGCGTGGACTGCACGAGACGCAGATGCTCGGAGCCGAACTGCACGAGATCGTCGACGGACGCGAGCGAAGGACGGAAGTCATTGCGCGGCTGCATCGACTCGACGCGCGTGCCCGCATTCTTGCGCCGCGACACGAGCCCCAGTTGCTGCAATTCGTGCAGCGCGGCGCGCACCGTATGCCGGCTCGTCTGATAGTGGTCGCGAAGTTCCAGCTCGGTCGGCAGATATGCACCGACTGGAAAGCGGCCTGACGCGATTGCCTCGGTCAGCTCGCGCGCGATATCGGCGAAATGCGGTTTGTTCATTGCTGCGCTGGAAGTGATTTTCGATGGTCAGGGTAAATCATAGCTTGCCGGATATGTTCGAACATATTAGTCTCAATATGTCCGGACATATTGAGTGTCCTGCTCCGATCAATTTCGCTTCCGCATGAGGTCATCATGACGATTTCCGCTTCTCCCCTGGCCAGCACCGTGTTCGATTCGGTGCTGTTTCGCGACGCATTCGGCACCGCCAAGATGCGCGCGCTGTTCTCGGATCACGCGTTGGTGCAGCGCTATATCGATGTCGAAGTGGCACTCGCGAAGGCCGAGGCGCGCACCGGCGTGATCCCCGCAGAAGCCGCCGAGGTGATCGCGCGTGAATCGAAGATCGAGCGCATCGACTTCGATCACATGCGCGAAGAGACGGACATCGTCGGCTATCCGATCCTGCCGCTCGTGCACCAGATGGTCGCCATGTGCGGCGACGCCGGACGTTATGTTCACTGGGGCGCCACGACTCAGGACATCATGGATACCGCCGTCGCGCTGCAAGTGCGCGACGCGCTCGAATCCATCGACGGCGACATTCGTGAATTGCGCGCGATTCTCGCGGATCTCGCGAAGAAGCACCGCGATACCCCGATGGCCGGCCGCACGCATCTGCAGCAGGCGCTGCCCGTCACGTTCGGCTACAAGGTCGCGATCTGGCTCGCGATGTTCGATCGTCATCAGCAACGCGTGGCGCAGATGCGCGAGCGCGTGGCCGTCGTCGAGTTCGCGGGCGCGGCGGGCACGCTGGCATCGCTCGGAGACGCGGGCTTCGCGGTACAGAAGGCGCTTGCCGAAGAACTGAAGCTCGGCGTCCCCGCGACGACGTGGCATGTCGCGCGTGACGGTTTCGCCGAAGCCGTCAACCTGCTCGCGCTCGTCACGGGTTCGCTCGGAAAGATCGCGATCGACATCATGATCATGGCGTCGACGGAGTTCGCGGAAGTGTACGAGCCCTTCGTCAAGGGACGCGGCGCGAGCAGCACCATGCCGCAGAAGCGCAATCCGATTTCAAGCGAGCTCATGCTTGCCGCGGCAAAGGCGGTGCGCCAGCACGCGGGCCTGATGGTCGACGCGATGATCCAGGACTTCGAGCGCGCCACCGGCCCGTGGCATGCGGAGTGGATCGCGATTCCCGAGAGCTTCATTCTCGCGTCGGGCGCCTTGCATCAGGCGAAGTTCGCACTGGGCGGCCTGATCGTGGATGAGGCGCGCATGAAGCACAACCTCGGCATCAGCCGCGGCCTGATCGTCGCGGAAGCCGTGATGATGGGCATGGCGCCGTACACCGGACGCCAGCAGGCGCACGACATCGTGTACGACGCGTGCCGCACCGTGAACGAACAGGGCGGCACGCTCGCAGAAGCGCTCGCCGCATTGCCCGAAGTGACGAAGCACTTCGACCGCGCCGCGATCGACCGCATGACCGATCCCGCGAACTATCTCGGCCTCGCGCCGCAGATGGTGGATCGCGCCATCGCACTGTCGAGCGAGATCTGATTACCGAAGTCATGGAGGAGCATGCGATGCATAACGAACACGCATCACACGACGACACGACCGTCGCACCGCCGAAGAAGCTGCCGTGGTATCGCAAGCTGGGCATGCAGGTGCTGCTGTCGCTCGTGATCGGCATTGCGGTCGGTCTCGTCTTTCCGAAGTTCGGCGCGCAACTGAAGGTGCTCGGCGATATCTTTCTCGCGCTCATCAAGGCCGGTGTCGCGCCGCTCGTGTTTCTCACGATCGTGCATGGCATTGCGTCGGCGGGCGATGTGAAAAGCGCGGGGCGCGTCGGCTGGAGATCGATCGTCTACTTTGAAGTCGTCTCGACGATCGCACTCGCGGTCGGCCTGCTCGCGGGCAATCTGCTGCAAACGGGCAAGGCGATGACCGCCGTCGCCGTCGGCGCCGTGCCCGCGATGGCCGCCAAGGCCGCGCCACAAGGCTTCACCGAGTTCGTGATGCATGTCGTGCCGGATAACTTCATCGGTGCATTCGCGAAGGGCGAACTGTTGCAGGTGGTCGTGCTCGCGGTGATGGTCGGCATCGGCATTCTCGCCATTCCCGAGCGTCGCCGCATGCGCATCAACGAAGGACTCGATCTCGTTTCCGAGGTGCTGTTCTCGTTCATCAATCTCGTGATGAAGCTCGCGCCGCTCGGCACGCTCGGCGCCGTCGCGTATTCGGTGGGCAGCAACGGCACGGCCGTGCTGATCGCGCTTGCGCAGCTCGTATTGAGCTTCTATGCGGTGGTGGCGCTGTTCATCGTCGTGGTGATGGGCATCATCGCCAGGCTCGCGGGCTTCAGCCTGTGGCGCTTTCTGCGCTATATCAAGGACGAGATCTTCATCGTGCTCGGCACGGCGTCTTCGGAAAGCGCGCTGCCGCGTCTTCTGATCAAGCTCGAACGGCTCGGCTGCGCGAAACAGACCGTCGGGCTCGTGCTTCCGACAGGCTATGCGTTCAATCTCGACGGCACGTCGATCTTCATGTCGATGGGCGTGATGTTCATCGCGCATGCTTATGGCGTGCCGATCACGGTCGAGCATCAGATCGGCATTCTGCTGCTGATGCTGCTGACCTCGAAGGGCGCGGCCACGGTCTCGGGCGGATCCTTCGTGGTGTTCGCCGCAACCGTCACGTCGACGGGCATCCTCCCCGTCGAAGGCCTCGCGTTGATTTTCGGCGTGTACCGCTTCATGTCGATGGCGATCGCGACGTGCAACACCATCGGCAACAGCCTCGCGACGGTCGTGATCGCGAAATGGTCGCGCACGTTCGATGCCGCCGTCAGCGAACGGCATCTCTATCCGGAGCGTTATCCGGAGATCGCGCAGGCGGACCAGCGGCTCGCGGACGGCAATCTTCTTGCCGAAGACATGAACGACGCGAATCCTCATCCGGACGGGATCTCGCTGAGAAGCGCCGGAACGCGATGAAAGCAGCAGGATGACGGTTCTCGGGCGCGGCAATTTCGCCGCGCTTTTTTTCATTTCGCTTATCATCGGAACACCGCGCATCGAACGCATCGAAGAGATTGGATGGTCATCCGGGACGGAGGTCGCATGCCACCGCTACGCGCAATCCATCTGCTGCAAACGAAGGAAGGCTCTCGCCTGCATGGCGCTGAACTCGACCGGTGGCGACGCTGGGGACCGTATCTCAGCGAGCGTCAATGGGGCACGGTCCGCGAGGATTACAGCGAGTGCGGAACCGCCTGGGATTACTTTCCGCACGATCATGCGCGCAGCCGCATGTATCGCTGGGGCGAGGACGGCATTGCCGGATTCGGCAACGACCCGCTCGACTGGTGCGTGTCGCTCGCGCTATGGAACGGGCGCGATCCGATCATCAAGGAAAGGCTCTTCGGCCTCACGAACGAGCAAGGCAATCACGGCGAGGATGTGAAGGAGCTGTACTTCTATCTCGACGGCACGCCGACGCATTCGTACATGAAGATGCTGTACAAGTATCCGCACGACGCGTATCCGTATCAGCAACTCATCGACGAGAACAGGCGGCGCGGCCCCGAGCTTCCCGAATACGAAGTGCTCGACACCGGCGTGTTCGACAACGATCGCTACTTCGATGTCTGCATCGAATATGCGAAGCACACGCCCGATGACGTCGTGATGCGCGTGACCATCGAAAATCGTGCGAACGAAGCTGCCACGCTTCATGTGCTGCCGCAGTTCTGGGCGCGCAACCGTTGGTCATGGTCGAGCAAATGGGGCAAGCCCTCGCTGACGCTGGAGGAGGACGCGCGAGAAGGCGCGCGCGTCGTCGCGCACAATCCGTCGCATGGCGCGATGTTCGTCACGGCCTCGGCACAGGCTCCGCTCGAATGGCTCTTCTGTGAAAACGAAACGAACGTTCGTCGCATCTTCGGCATCGAGGGCGCGGGTCCGTTCAAGGACGGTTTCAACGACTATCTCGTCGAAGGCGACGAAGAGGCGATCCGGCGCGATCACGGCACGCGCAGCGCCGCGCATGCATGTCTGCACCTCGGCGCGCATGAACGCTCCGTGATGTATCTGCGCTGGCGTCCGGCATCGGTGTCGAACGATCCGCCGCTCGACATGGCAGCGCTTTTCGCGCGCCGCGAAGCGGAAGCCGACGAGTTCTACGCGACGCTGCAACACGATATCGACGATGCCGATGCGCGCCTCGTGCAGCGCCAGGCCCTTGCCGGCATGCTGTGGACCAAGCAGTACTACCAGTTCGATGTCACGCGCTGGCACGACGGCGATCCGGGCCAGCCGAAGCCGCCGAAAGGACGCCGGCACGGTCGCAATGCGGACTGGCGGCACATGTGCAACGGCGACATCGTATCGATGCCCGACAAATGGGAGTACCCGTGGTACGCGTCGTGGGATCTCGCGTTTCATGCGGTCGCGTTCGCGACGATCGACCCCGACTTCGCGAAGAAGCAGTTATCGCTGCTCGTGAAAGAGCGCTACATGCATCCGAACGGACAATTGCCCGCCTATGAATGGGCGTTCGGCGATGCGAATCCGCCCGTTCACGCATGGGCGACATGGCGCGTGTTCGAGCTCGATCGCGAGATGACGGGCATCGGCGATCACGCGTTTCTCGAAGTGATGTTCCACAAGCTGCTGCTCAACTTCGCGTGGTGGGTCAACCGCAAGGATGCCGACGACCGCAACATCTTTCAGGGCGGCTTTCTCGGGCTCGACAATATCGGCATCTTCGACCGGTCTCAGCCGCTGCCGACGGGCGGGCGCATCGATCAGGCCGACGGCACCGCGTGGATGGCCTCGTATGCGCTCGACCTCATGCAGATCGGCCTCGAACTCGCGATGACCAACGAGTCGTACGTCGAGATCGCGGTGAAGTTCTTCGAGCACTTCCTGTATATCGCGGAAGCGGTGAGCTGCGGCGAAGGCTGCAACACGGGCCTGTGGGACGGCAGCGACGAATTCTTCTATGACGTGCTGCATCTGCCGAACGGCACGCGCGTGCCCATGCGCATTCGCTCGATCGTCGGGCTGATACCGCTCTTCGCGGTGCATGTGCTCGAAGAGCGCGTGTACGGCGATCTGCCCGGACTGCGTGAACGACTGGTGTGGTTTCTCGATCATCGGCCCAATCTGGCGAAGCTCGTGTCGCGCTGGACCGAGCCCGGCAAGGGCAACACCACGCTGCTTTCGCTATTGCGCGGGCACCGCATGAAAGCGCTCTTGCGGCGCACGCTCGATGAATGCGAATTCCTTTCCGACTACGGCGTGCGCGCTTTGTCTCGCGTGCATTGCCAGAAGCCCTATGTCTTCGACCACGATGGCGTGAACGTCTGCATCCGCTATCTGCCCGCTGAATCGGACTCGCGTGTGTTCGGCGGCAATTCGAACTGGCGTGGACCGATCTGGATGCCGGTCAATTATTTGCTGATCGAATCGCTTTACGAGTTTCATCGCTACTATGGCGATGAGTTTCGTGTCGAGCATCCGACGGGATCGGGCAAGATGCATTCGTTGAGCGAAGTCGCCGACGATCTGTCACGGCGCATCAGCACGCTCTTCCTGAAAGATGCCGAGGGGAAACGTCCCGTGATGGCTGCGTATCCGATGCTGCAAGCCGACCCGCGCTCGCAGGATCTCATCCTCTTTCACGAGTACTTCCATGGCGACAGCGGGCGCGGTGTCGGGGCTTCGCATCAGACGGGATGGAGCGGGCTCGTCGCGCTATTGCTGCAGCCGCGTCTGATGAAGCTGTCGCACGTGGGGCCGGAAGCGCCCGTCATGGCCGTGCGCCTGAATGAGGAGGCTATCGCGGCGATGGGTCGCTAGAACTCGCCTATACTGGAATCGTCGATTCGACGCTCTCTTCATGTCCCCAGAGAACCGGAGGACTTCATCATGTTCAACCATCTGCTGGTCCCCACAGACGGGTCCGCGCTATCGGAAGCGGCGGTGCGCATGGCGGTCGCGCTCGCCAAGGAGAACCGCGCGCGAATTACCGGTCTTTATATGGTGCGGCCATTTCATATGACCGTTTATAGCGCCGAGATGGTGGGCGCGAATCAGGATGAGGTTCAGGCCACGGATCAGGCGCGCGCCCGGCTGTATCTCGAGAATCTGAGGACTATCGCCGCGCAGGCGGGCGTGGAGTGCGATACGGAAGCGCCCACGGGATCGCATCCTTATGAGGCGATCCTCGATACCGCGAAGACGCGCCACTGCGATCTCATCGTAATGGCGTCACACGGGCACGGTGGCATTCGCGGGCTGTTGCTCGGGAGCGAGACACAGAAGGTGCTGACGCATAGTCATCTGCCGATTCTGGTGGTGAGGCCGCCGGAATAACCCTACCGCTCCAGATTCCCAAAACAAACATACTTCGCTTCCAGATACTCCTCGACACCCGACGACGCCCCTTCGCGCCCCATACCCGATTCCTTGATGCCGCCGAACGGCGCGACCTCGTTGAACACGAGGCTATCGTTCACGCCGACGACACCGCATTCGAGCGCCTCCATCACGCGAAACGCGCGGCTGATATCCGCCGTGTAGAAGTACGCGGCGAGGCCCGTGCGCGTGGCGTTCGCGAGCGTGATGACGTCGTCTTCGTCCCGGAACTGCAGCACGCTGGCTATCGGCCCGAGCACTTCGTCGCCGCACACGCCCATCGAAGGATCGACGCCCGTCAGGACCGTCGGCCTGAAGAAGTTCGACCCGGGCGCGACACGCGAACCGCCCGCCGCGATCTTCGCGCCGAGTTTCACCGCTTCGTCTACGAGACTTTCGATGCGCACGACCGCCGCGTCGTCGATGAGCGGACCGATCTGCGCACCTTCGTCCAGTCCGTCGCTCACCTTGAGCAACGCGACTTTCGAAACGAGTTTCGCGACGAAGGTCTCGTACACGTCCTCATGCACGAAGAAGCGATTCGCGCACATCGCCGCCTGGCCCGAGTGCCGGAAACGCGCATCGAGCGCACCCTTCACGGCCAGGTCGATGTCCGCATCGTCGAACACGATGAACGGACAGTTCGCGCCCAGTTCGAGCGACATCTTCTTTACGGTGGATGCGCACAGGGTCATCAGCCGCTTGCCTTCGTCGATGGAGCCGGTGAAGGACACTTTGCGCACATCGGGACTTGCGAGCAGCGTGCTTCTGAGCGGCTCGCCCCCGCCCGTCAGCACGGACAGCACGCCGCGCGGCAAGCCCGCGTTCTCACCGAGCACGCACAGCGCGAGCGCGGAAAACGGTGTCTGCGGATCCGGAAGATGAATGACCGTGCAGCCTGCCGCGAGCGCGGCGCCCACGCGGCGCGCGACCATCGACGAGGGAAACGTCCATGACGTGATGGCGCCGCACACGCCGATCGGCTGATGCAGCACGCGGATGCGCTGATTGCGGCGCGGCGCGGGAATGTTGTCGCCATAGATGCGGCGCGCTTCTTCGGCGAACCAGTCGAGATAGTTCGCCGCCTGCGTGATCTCCGAGCGCGCTTCGTGCAGCGGTTTGCCTTGCTCGCTGCACAGGATGACGGCGAGATCGTCGCGATGAAGTTCGACGAGGCGCCCCCACTCTCTCAGCACCGACGCCCGTTCGCGGCTGCTCCAGCTACGCCAGTCCTGCAAGGCCGCGTTCGCGCACGCGATGGCTTCGGTCACCTGCTCCGCCGTGGCCTGCGGCACCGAACCGATGATCTCGCCCGTGGCAGGGTTCGTGACAGGCACGCGCGGCAGCGAAGTAGTGTCGACCCACGTGCCGCCGATATAGGCCGATTGCTCGAAAAGACTCGGGCACTGCAGTTCCATGGCTCGCTCCGATGCGTAAGAAGCTTCGTGCATTTTAGTTGCATCGAGCTTAACGCATTTCCTGCTCGCCATTCCGACGCGTGCGGCATTTCCGGTATACGACGAATCCCGCTGGCGTCGCACGCGTCGGCATTACATCAATGGCTCGCGCCCTCCACCGCGCCGATGCCCGTCTCGGAGCGCACCGTCTGCGCTTCGAAGCCGGCCTTGTCGATGCGCGCACGCGCCGACCGGTCGGTCACCGAGAAGAGCCAGATGCCGATGAAGCCGATCGCCATCGAGAACAGCGCAGGCGATGCATACGGAAACGGCGCGCTCGCGTAGTGGAACACATCGACCCACACGGCCTTCGAGAGCACCGTCATCACGACCGCCGAAAGGAGGCCGAGGAAACCGCCGATCGCCGCGCCGCGCGTCGTGCAGCCGCGCCACAGGACCGACATGAAGAGCACCGGGAAGTTGGCCGACGCCGCCACCGCGAATGCGAGCGACACCATGAACGCGATGTTCTGCTTCTCGAACACGATGCCGAGCACCACCGCGACGATGCCGAGCACGATCGTCGTGATACGCGACACCTTCAGCTCGCTCTTGCTCGACGCATTGCCTTTCTTGAACACGGTCGCATAGAGATCATGGGACACCGCCGATGCGCCCGCGAGCGTCAGCCCCGCGACCACCGCGAGAATCGTTGCAAACGCAACCGCAGAGATGAAGCCGAGGAACACGTTGCCGCCGACCGCGTTCGCCAGATGCACCGCCGCCATGTTGGTGCCGCCGAGCAGTTTGCCGCCCGCATCCTTGAACATCGGGTTGGTGCTCACCAGCACGATCGCGCCGAAGCCGATGATGAACGTGAGAATGTAGAAGTAGCCGATCCACGTCGTCGCCCAGAACACCGACTTGCGCGCTTCCTTTGCGTTGGGCACGGTGAAGAAGCGCATCAGGATGTGTGGCAGACCGGCCGTGCCGAACATGAGCGCAATGCCGAAGGAGATCGCCGAAATCGGGTCCTTGATGAAGTTGCCCGGGCCCATGATCGATTCCTTCTTCTCGTGCACCTCGACTGCCTTCGCGAAGAGCGCTTCAGGGCTGAAGTGGAATTGCCACAGCACCATGAACGCCATGAACGAAGCGCCCGCGAGCAGCAGACACGCCTTGATGATCTGCACCCAGGTCGTCGCGGTCATGCCGCCGAAGAGCACGTACACCATCATCAGAGCGCCGACGATCACCACCGCGATCCAATATTCGAGGCCGAACAGCAGCTTGATGAGCTGTCCCGCGCCGACCATCTGCGCAATCAGATAGAACGCCACGACAACGAGCGTGCCCGAGGCGGCGAACGCGCGAATCGGCGTCTGTTTGAAGCGGTATGCGGCGACATCGGCGAACGTGAAGCGGCCGAGATTGCGCAGGCGTTCCGCCATCAGGAACGTGATGATCGGCCAGCCGACGAGAAAGCCGATGGAATAGATGAGCCCGTCATAACCATTGCTATAGACGGCCGCCGAAATGCCCAGGAACGAGGCCGCCGACATGAAGTCGCCCGCGATCGCGAGCCCGTTCTGAAAGCCGGTGATGCCGCCGCCGGCCGTGTAGAACTCGGCCGCCGAGCGCGTTTTTTTCGCGGCCCATTTGGTGATGAAGAGCGTCGCGATCACGAACGCGATGAACATACAGATCGCGGTCCAGTTGGTCGCCTGCTTCACCGCCTGACCGAGATCGCCGCCTGCGGCAATGGCACTGGCGGAGGCCGCGAAAAGCGCGCCTGCCGCGAGGATTCGTTGCGGCTTCATGCGGCCTCCCGCTTGATCTTGTCCGTGAGTTCGTCGTACGTGCTGTTGGCGTGGCGCACGTAGAGGCCCGTGATGACGACCGTGAAGACGATCACGAACAGGCCGATCGGCATGCCCCAGGTCATGACGCCCTCGCCCATCTTCGCGGCCAGCAGATCCTTGTCGAACGCGATGAGCAGTACGTAGCCGTAGTACACGACCAGCACGAGCGCCGTCAGCGTCCAGCCGAGCTTCGAGCGTTTTCGAACCAGTTCGCCGTACGTGGCGCTCGACTTGATTTTTTCTACTACCTTGAGATCCATTTGTGTCTCCTGCGTGAATGGCGCTGGAGACTAAGGTAAAAGCGTCCGCTTACCCGTTTCTTACGTGAGGCACTTTCTTTTGACGGGGTTTACGCGAAGCATTGCGCTGCGTCATCCGCGCGCGAGACGATCGGTCGTGCGCCCGGGCAGCGCCGTTGCACTGTCGTCCTTAAGGCCGACGCCCGTCAGCTTGCGCGAGCGCGCTTCGTTCAGGAGCCACGCGAGCTTGAACGCGGCTGCATCGTACGCCAGACCTTCGGGGCGAACGTTGGATATGCAGTTGCGCTCCGCATCGCTGCGACTCTGACGCGGATCGTACGTGACATAGACGCCGAGACTCGCGGGAGAACTGAGCCCCGGCCTTTCGCCGATCAGCACGGCAACGATGCGCGCCTTAAGGATCGACCCGATGCAGTCGCCGAGCGCCACGCGCGCCTGTGTCGCGATGACGACGGGACCGATGCGCCAGCCGTCGAGCCGCGCGATCGTCTTCTCGATGAGCGCGATCGCGTGCGTCGATGCCGCGTTCGATGACAGTCCATCGGCGATGACGAACACGAGGTCCGCGTCCTTCGTGCGCGATTCGAGTTGTGTCGCGCTCGTCTCGCTCAGGCAGCGCCCGAGATCGGGACGCCGCAGGTAGACATCGCGCGAGGACGCGCCGCTGCAAACCGTGGCGCTTTCGAATCCCTTCGATGTCAATTCGTCCCGCAATGCCGAGACATCGAGCGGCCGATGCACCGCGTCGCGCGCCTGCGCATGCGCGAGATTGAACGCGAGCAGCGGCGCGGTCGGCATGCTGCAGCCCGCGCGTCCGAGCGCGATGCGCGCGTCGGTGAAACGCCGCAGCGTTTCCCATGGATTCGCGCTGACGTTCATCATGCCCTCATCCAGTCGGTCAGTGCGGGCCAATGCGCGCGTTCCTGCAGCATGCCGCGCGCGTTCGTGATCTGGATTGCGCGCAGCCACGCTTCGAACTCGGGCGCGCGTTTCAGGCCGAGCACCTCGCGCACATAAAGCGCGTCATGAAACGATGTGCTCTGATAATTCAGCATTACATCGTCGGCGCCGGGTACGCCCATGATGAAGTTCACGTTCGCCGCGCCGAGCAGGGTGAGCAGATTGTCCATGTCGTCCTGATCGGCTTCTGCATGATTCGTGTAGCAGACGTCGCAACCCATCGGCACGCCGAGCAGCTTCGCGCAGAAATGATCTTCGAGTCCCGCGCGAATGATCTGCTTGCCATCGTAGAGATATTCCGGACCGATGAAGCCCACCACCGTATTCACGAGAAACGGATTGAACTTGCGCGCCACCGCATACGCGCGCGCTTCGCACGTTTGCTGATCCACGTCGTGATGCGCATTCGCGGACAGCGCGCTGCCCTGCCCCGTCTCGAAGTACATGAGATTTTCGCCGACGGTCCCGCGCTTCAGCGACAAACCCGCCTCATACGCTTCCTGCAGCAACGCGATGGAAATGCCGAACGACGCATTCGCCTTCTGCGTGCCCGCGATCGACTGAAACACGAGATCGACCGGCGCGCCCTGCTCCATCGCCGCGAGCGTGTTGGTGACGTGTGTCAGCACGCAGGTTTGCGTCGGAACGTCGTAGCGTTCGCGGAACGCGTCCATCATCGCGAGCAGCTTGCCGATGGCCTGCGGCGAGTCCGATGCGGGATTGATGCCGATCATCGCATCGCCGCAGCCGTACATGAGACCGTCGATCATCGATGCGGCGATGCCCTGCACGTCGTCGGTCGGATGATTCGGCTGCAGCCGCACCGACATGTGTCCGGGCAAGCCGACCGTGTTCCTGAAGCGCGTGACGACCGGGCGCTTCTTCGCGGCGAGGATGAGGTCCTGATTGCGCATCAGCTTCGACACCGCCGCGACCATCTCCGGCGTGAGTCCAGGCGACACCGCGACGAGCGCGGCGGTATCGGTCGAATCGGCCAGCAGCCATTCGCGGAACTCGCCGACCGTGAGATGCGACACGGCGGCGAACGCATCCTGCGAATGCTCGTCGATGATGAGGCGCGTGACTTCGTCGTCTTCATACGGGATCAGCGCTTCTTCGATGAACGCGCGCAGCGGCACCGCCGACAAGGCCAGCTTCGCCGCCGCACGCTCTTCTTCGGTCGCCGCGGCGATGCCCGCAAGTTCATCGCCGGAGCGTTGCGGGCTCGCCTTCGCCAGCAGCGTCCTGAGATCGCCGAAACGATACGTACGAACGCCTACGGTTTCGCTGAAGCTCATACGCCGCTTCCACCGACCGTTTTCAAACTCTTCCATTGCCCTTGCTCGACCTGAAAGAGCGTATAAGGCGGCTTGATCAGATCGCCATAGGGATCGAACGAGATCTTGCCGGTCACGCCGGTCACGTTGACCTTCGCGAGCGCTTCAACGATCTTGCCGCGATCGAGCGAGTTCGCATCGTGGATGGCCTTGATCATCGCGAGCGCGGCATCGTAGGCGAATGGCGCATACAGTTCGACATCCTGATTGAATCGCGCCTTGTAGCGCTTGCCGAACTCCTGCGCGGAAGGCAGCTTGTCGAGCGCGGGACCGGGTTCGAGATCCTGCGTGCCGTTGCCCGACGTGCCCGCGATCTGCAGGAACGCATTGCTCTTCAGCGCGCCCGCGCCGAAGAGTTGCGTCGTCATGCCGAGCGAGCGCATCTGCTTGACGAGCATCGCGCCCTGTTCATCGAGCCCGCCGAAAAAGATCAGATCGACGTTCTGGCTCTTCATCGTCGTGAGAATGGCGCGGAAGTCCACGGCCTTGTCGTTGGTGTATTCGCGCGCGACGACCTTGCCGTTCGCCTCCTTCACGCCTTTTTCGAAGGCATCGGCGAGACCTTGCCCGAACGCGGTGCGATCGTCGATGATGCCGATGCGCTTGGGCTTCATCTGCTCCACGACGAAGCGCCCCGCCACCACGCCACCGACGCCGTCGTGGCCCATCGTGCGGAACACGTTCTTGAAGCCCTGCTTCGTGAGTTGCGGGTTCGTCGATCCGGGCGTGATCATCGCGACATTCGCCTGGTGATACACCGTCGAGGCCGGAATGCTGCAACCGGAGTTGTAATGCCCGATCACGCCGACGATGCCGCTATCGACCGCCTTTTGCGCGACCTGAATCGCAACGCGCGGGTCGGCCTGATCGTCATACACATCCAGTTCGAACTTGACGGGCTTGCCGCCGACAGTCGGATGCTTCGCGTTCTCTTCATCGATGGCGAGTTGCGCCCCGTACTGCAAGTCCTTGCCCACGCGCGCGACGGGTCCGGTCAACGGCCCGACGAACGCAATCTTGACGACCTCGGGATCGGCAGCCCACGACATCGGCATATACGCGGCAAGCACGCCGGCGGCAAGGCTCGAAAGCATAAAGCGGCGGTTCATGTTCGTGCTCCACATGGTTGGACGTCGCGCCAGATTCAACCGGCCCGCTCGCGGCGCGACACCGCGAGCGGGTCTCATGGAAATGCGTGTCGCGCTCAGTGAAAACGCGACGCGCGATAACTCGCGAGATCGAGCGGCGGTGCGCGCCGCGCGACCAGGTCGGCGACGATGCGTCCGCTCACGCCCGCGAGCGTCAACCCAAGATGCTGATGCCCGAACGCATACACGACACGCTCGCTCGCCTTCGATGTGCCGATCACCGGCACGCCATCGGGCAAGGTCGGACGAAAGCCGAGCCATTCGCGATCCGGCGCGCCGAGCGCGGGCAACGCGCGCTTCGACGACACGGTCACGAGATCGAGCAGTGCGCGGTTGCGTTCTTCGGTGAAGCCCGCGAGCTCGACCGTGCCCGCGACGCGGATGCCGTCGCTCATCGGCGTCATGTAGAAGCCGCGCTCCGCCCAGCCGCACGGCCGCGAGATCAGGTTCGACGCCGATGCATAGCGCACGTGATAGCCGCGCTCGGTATCGAGCGGAACGTCGTCGCCGCATTGATGCGCGAACTCGCGCGAACGCGCGCCCGTCGCGACGACGACATGATCGAACTGGCGCGCGGCGCCGTTCACGCGCAATGAAACGCCTTGCGCATTCGGTTCTATCGCGTCCACCTTCGCGCGTTCGAGTTGCGCACCGCGCGCGGCAAGCCGTTCGAACAAGGCCTCCAGAAAGCCGGCGGGATCGGTGAAATGCCAGCTATCGCGGAACAGCACGCCGCGCGCGAAGATCGGCGCGAGTTGCGGTTCGAGTTCGCGGATCGCGCCGCTGTCGAGCACGTCGAAGCCCACGCCGAGTCTTTCGCGAAGGTCGAGCGAATCACGCGATGCATCGAACGAGGCCGCGCTCGAATACAGATACAGGCACTCGCGCGGCTTCACGAAGCGCGTGAGACCCGCTTCGTCGAGCAAGGGCGCATAGCCTTCCTGCGCACGCGAGAGCAAGGCCGCGAGAGCCCGCGCACTCGCTTCGAAGTTGGCGCGCCGCGAGCTCATCAGAAAGCGCGCGAGCCACGGCGCGAGTTGCGGCAGATAACCCCAGCGCAGTCTGAACGGGCTGTCGTTCGAGAGCAGAAAGCGCGGGATATCGCGGAACACGGACGGATTGTTCACCGGCACGCATCCGTAGGGCGCGAACGTGCCCGCGTTGCCGAACGACGCGCCCTGCGCCACGCCCGACGGATCGAACAGCGTGACGCCGTGACCGTCGCGCATGAGCCAGGCCGCGCTCGCCATGCCGATGAACCCCGCGCCGATGATCGCCACCTTCGACATTAGTCGTGCCCCTTCCACGCAAGATCGCCCTCATGCGACAGGAATCCCGTCGCCGATTCGCTCTCCGCTTCATGACGATGATGATGCTTCGCCGCGAAGAAGTACGCCGCCGAGGCCACCGCAAGACTCGCGAGACTCGCCATCAGTTGAGGACGCAGTTCGTGATCCGCGCCCATCGCCGCGAGCACGCCGACGATCGCCACGACGACCGCATACGAGAGCCACGGAAAGAGCCACATCTTCAGCGTGAGACGCTCGGGCGCTTCCTTCTGGATGCGCCGGCGGATGCGGATCTGCGCGAGCGCCGTCGCGAGATAGACGAACAGCATCACCGCGCCCGACGCATTCACGAGGAACAGGAACACGCCCTGCGGCGACACGATCGCCGCGATGATCGCCACATAGCCGACGACGCTCGACAACACCACGGCGAGACGCGGCACCTTGTTCGGCGTGAGCCTGAGCAGCGACTTCGGCGCATCGCCGCGTTCGGCGAGACGGAACAGGATCCGCGAAGACACATACAGACCCGAGTTCAGCGCGGACAGCACGGCGACGAGCACGATTGCGTTCATGATGTCGGCGGCGTAGGGAATGCGCATCGTCTCCAGTGCGGCGACGAACGGCGAGTGCCCCGTCACGATGCTGCTCCACGGCACGATGCACGCGATCAGGAACATCGAGCCGACATAGAACGTGATGACGCGCAGGATCACCGAGCGCGTCATCGCTGCGACGCTTTTGGCGGGATCGTCGGATTCGGCGGCGGCGATGGTCGCGATTTCCGCGCCGCCGACCGCGAAGATCACGGTCGGCACAGCGGCGAACACGGACATCGCGCCGAACGGCAGAAAGCCGCGATTGCCGGTGAGATGCGCCACCGCGCTGCCCGTGTGGCCGAAGCCGAGCAGATAGCCTGCGCCGATCGCGATGAACACGATGATCGCCGCAACCTTGATCGACGCGAACCAGAACTCGAATTCACCGTACGACTTGACCGAGAGCAGGTTGATCACGGTCATCACCGACAGCAGCACGAGGCCGATGACCCAGACCGGCGCGGGTATCCAGCGCTGCAGGATGGCCGCGCCCGCGACCGCCTCCACCGCGACGACGATCACCCAGAAGTACCAGTACAGCCAGCCGCTCGTGAAGCCGGCCCAGTTGCCGAGGCCGATGCGCGCGTATTCGGTGAACGAGCCGACGCCCGGCACGGCGAGCGCCATTTCGCCGAGCATGCGCATGACCATCAGCACGACGATGCCGGCGACGAGATACGACACGCACGCGGCCGGACCAACGGTGGCGAGCGTCGCGCTGCTGCCGACGAACAAACCCGCGCCGATGATGCCGCCGAGCGCGATCATCGTGACATGGCGCTGGCGCAGCGCCGAGCCGAGCTTCGGCGGGCTGCCGGATGGGGTCGATTGAGGGGATTGGGGCAAGGACATCGGGAATCTCCTGCGGACAAAGATCGGATGAATCGCACACGCGGCGGACGCAAAACCACACCGCACACCAGACAAACTCTGATCCTAGAATCACACAAGATTTTTTTGTGTGCAATTAAAAACGCGATTGTGTGGTCCCGGGATTTTCCCTAAGTCTGGCTGGAGCGGCTCTTGCAGAGCGGGTAAAAGGCGCTTTTGGGGCTTACGTGGGCATTGCATCGTGCAGACTCTGGGTTAGAATCGGCTCACTTCCGCACAAATCGCGGACAAAGCATCGTTTGTATGGAGACAGAGATTCATGGCTTCCGACAAGGATCAGACGCTGACTGCGAACGGCGAAGCCGACGGCGCGACGAAGCGATCGACCTATATCGAGGTATCGAGCTCCATCGAGAAGGAGATTCGCAGCGGCATCTATCCGCCCGGCAGCCGCCTGCCGCCGCAGCGGCAACTGGCGAGCGATCTGGGCATCAATGTGTCGACGGTGTCGCGCGCGTACAAGGAGCTGCAGTTGCGCGGCCTCGTGATCGGCAGCAAGCGGCGCGGCTCGCTCGTGACCGGCGGCGCGATGCCGAGCGTCGAGAAGACGCCGCCCGCGAGCACGGGAAGCGCCGTCATCGATCTGACGGTCAACCGGCCCGCGACCGGCGAGTTCCTCGCGTGCCTCGCGCGCACCCTGGGCGAACTGCCGCGCGATCCGCGCTTCGCCCAGTTGCAGGAATATCAGCCGCCGCAGGGGCCTTCATGGGCGCGCGCGGCCGGTGCGCGCTGGATGAGCGCGCCGGGTTTCGCGCCGAGCGCGGATCAGGTCGTCGTGACGAGCGGCGCGCAGCATGGGCTGTATGCGGTGCTCAACAGCCTGATCGGCACGGACGGCGTGATCCTCGCGGATCAGCTCACGTACTACGGGCTGAAGGCGCTCGCGCCGGTGTTCCAGTTCGAGATCGTCGGCATTCCGAGCGACCGCGACGGCCTGCTCGTCGACGAGGTCGAGCGCGTGTGCAAGCGCGTGCCGGTGAAGGCGATCTTCACGGTGCCGAACCTGCAGAATCCCACCGTCACGACGATGAGCCTCGAGCGGCGCATGGCGCTCGTCGATGTCGCGCGCCGCCATGGCGTGGCGATCATCGAGGACGACGTGTACGGCCCGCTCGTCGCGCAACGCCTGCCGACAATCGCAAGCCTGTGCCCCGAGCTGACGTTTCATATCTCGGCGACGTCGAAGATACTCGCGCCCGGCCTGCGGCTCGGCTATCTGCTGAGCCCGCAGGACAATTCGGCGCTTTGTGCGGAGGCCGTGCGCACGACGGCGTGGATGCCCGCTCCGCTGTCGATGCTGATTGCGGCCGTCTGGATGGAGGACGGCACCGCGCAGCACATCATGAACGCGCAACTCGCCGAGATTCGCGCGCGCCATGATCTCGCGCGTGAATTGCTGCCGCAGGATCTGCTGCAGTCCGATCCGGCCTGCATGTTCGTGTGGCTGAAGCTGCCGCTGCCGTGGCGCGCCGACGATTTCGCGGCGAATGCGAAGGCGCGCGGCGTAGTGGTGATGCCGTCGTCGGCGTTCGCGGTGGACCGCTCGGAGATCGAGCACGGGGTGCGCATCAATCTCGCGTGCGCGGAGAGCCGCGATCAGCTCGTCAGCGGGTTGAGGATGCTGGCGGGCACCTTGAGGGACCGGCCGCGCGCCTTGTTCGGGCATCTGTGACGCACGTGAGGACGCAGGACGCATCGACACTCCCCTTCGGTATTTCACAATCCGGCACGACGAATCCACGGCCTGGTCAGCAATCCACGGCTTCCCGCCTGCGATAGCGATTCGTCAGCCTGTCCCGCCTATTCAGTAATTGCTGCGCGTTCCGAACTTCTGCGTTCAGTCGAAATGGCATTAAACGCTATGGCGTTTTCATCCGTATTCAGCTATTACTAGACTCGTCACGCACGTCACGCTACACCGTGGCGAACCATGAGCAGCTCTGGCTATAACTCGACCGTCAAATCCGGAGGCAGCTACGACACATCAAAAGCATCAGGCTCGCGCTCGCTGACGTCGCCAAAAAGTCCTGTCCCGCGCGATTTCATCGCATGGCGAAGGCATCCCCGGGAAGCGCACGTTTTCCCGGCACGCATTCGCTGAAACGCACTGCGAGCATGTCGTGGCGAGGCGCCTGTCAGGCGCGCTCGCTCATCAACGATCGGCCGTCCCAAGAGGGAGGCGCCTATGGCGTTCGTGTCGGAACAGATGCTGCACTGCTGCTCGTTCGCTCAACCGTCGCGCCCGATGCGCGCGCTGCGTCTCGTCGCAGCCGCCGCGATCGCGTCGCTTTCGCTCGTAGCGTGCAAGAAGCCGGCGCCCGAAGCGCAGCGGCCCCCCGTCGATGTCACCGTCGCGACCGTCGCGGCGCAGTCGACACCCGTGGATTTCGAATTCACCGCGCAGACGCAAAGCTCGCGCGAAGTGGAAATTCGCGCGCGCGTCGACGGCTTCCTTGAAAAGCGCATGTATACGGAAGGCGCGGTCGTCTCGGTCGGGCAGGTCATGTTCATCATGGACAAACGCCCCTTCGAAGCCGCGTTGCAGACCGCCAAGGGCTCGCTCGCGCAGCAGCAGGCGCGCCTGCTCGTCACGCAGCAGAACCTCGGCCGCGTGAAGCCGCTCGCCGCGATGAACGCGTTGAGCAAGAAGGATCTCGACGACGCCGTCGGCAACGAGAAGAGCGCCGAGGCCGCCGTGATCGCCGCGAAGGGCGAGGTGCAGACCGCGGAGCTCAACCTGAGCTACACGACGATCCGCTCGCCGCTCAAGGGCCTCTCCAGCTTCGCGCGCGTGCAGGAAGGCAGCTACGTGACGCCGACGCAATCGGGCCTGCTCACCTACGTCTATCAGCTCGACCCGATGTGGGTGAACTTCAGCATCTCTGAGAACGAGTTGCTGACCTATCGCGAGCAGATCAAGAAAGGCCTGTTGCGCTTTCCGGCCGACAACAAGTTCGATGTGACCGTCATCCAGGCCGACGGCTCGGTGTATCCGCAGACCGGCCGCATCGACTTCACGAATCCGGCCTTCAGCACGGAGACGGGCACCTTCCTCGTGCGCGCGGTGTTTGCGAATCCGCAGGGCACGCTGCGGCCCGGCCAGTTCGTGAAGGCGCGCGTCGCGGGCGCGGTGCGGCCCAATGCGATCCTCGTGCCGCAACGCGCCGTGCTGCAGGGCGCGAAGAGCCACTTCGTCTGGGTGATCGACGATCAGTCGAAGCCGCATCAGCGCGTCGTCGAAGTCGGCGAGTGGCACGGCGACGACTGGTTCATCACGAACGGGCTGAAAGCGGGCGAGCGCGTCGTCGTCGATGGCGCGATCCGGGTCAGTGCGGACTCGCAGCTTCGCGTGGTCGCCGCACCCGCCGAGCCGGGGTCGAGCGCCCAGGAGGCGTCGGCCGGGCAAACGAAGAGTGCAGGCGAAAAGTGAATTGATCTGACTATCGGAAGCACGTCGCGCGGAAGAGGCCAATGAACATTTCACATTTCTGCATTGACCGTCCGATTTTCGCGTCGGTCATATCGATCGTGATCACGCTGGGCGGCGCATTGTGCATGCTCGCGCTGCCCACCGCGCAGTATCCCGACATCACGCCGCCGCAAATCACGATCTCCGCGACCTATCCGGGAGCGAGCGCCGACGTCGTCGCGAACAACGTCGCCGCGCCGATCGAGCAGCAGGTCAACGGCGCGGACAACATGATCTACATGAGCTCGTCGAGTTCGTCGACGGGCAATCTGACGATCAACGCCTACTTCCAGATCGGCACGAATCCGGAGCTCGCACAGGTCGACGTGCAGAACCGCGTGAATCTCGCGCTGCCGCAACTGCCGCAGTCGGTGACGGCACAGGGCGTGCAGGTGCAGAAGAAGTCGCAGGCGTTCATGATGGTGATCGCCATCTATTCGCCCGACGAGCGTTATGACGCGACGTATATCGCGAACTACGCGAACGTCTATGTCCTCGACGCGTTGAAGCGCATTCCCGGCGCGAACCAGACGGCCATCTTCGGAACGCCCGATTACGCGATGCGCATCTGGCTCAAGCCCGACCGCATGGCGCAGCTCGGCATCACGGCTTCCGACGTGCAACGCGCGGTCGCCAACCAGAACCAGCAGTTCGCCGTCGGCCGTCTCGGACAATCGCCGACGGGCGCACCCGTCGAACAGTCCTTCGCGGTAACGACGACCGGGCGGCTCACCGAGCCTTCCGAATTCGAGAACATCATCATTCGCGCGCAGTCGGGCGGCGCCGCGATCGTGCGCCTGAGGGACGTGGGGCGCGCCGAGCTCGGGCAGAAAGACTACTCGATCCGCAGCCGCTTCCAGGGCAAGTCCGCGACCGTGCTAGCCGTCTATCAGCAGCCGGGCGCGAACGCGCTCGACGTGTCGAAGCAGGTGCGCGCGTCGCTGGCAGAGATGAAGAAGACGTTCCCGCAGGGCATCGACTACCAGATCGCGATGGACACGACGGAGTTCACCCGCGCGTCCATCTCCGACGTGGTGCACACGTTCTTCGAAGCGGTCGTGCTGGTCGTGATCGTGGTGTTCGTGTTCCTGCAAAGCCTGCGCGCCACGCTGATTCCGGTGATCGCGGTGCCGGTGTCGATCGTCGGCACGTTCATGGGCATGGAAGCGCTCGGCTTCTCCATCAACATGCTGACGCTCTTCGGCATGGTGCTCGCGATCGGGATTGTCGTGGACGATGCGATCGTCGTGATCGAGAACGTCGAGCGCAACATGACCGTGCACAAGCTCGATCCGAAGACCGCCGCCAAGAAGGCGATGGACGAGGTGGCCGGGCCGGTCGTCGCCATCGTGCTCGTGCTGTGCGCGGTGTTCGTGCCGGTGGCGTTCCTGAGCGGCATCACGGGACAGATGTACAAGCAGTTCGCCATCACGATCGCGATCTCCGTGGTGATCTCGGGCCTCGTCGCGTTGACCTTGTCGCCCGCGCTGGCCGCGTTGCTGCTCAAACCGGGGCATCACGAGAAGAAAGGCTTTTTCCGCTGGTTCGACGCCCAGTTCCTGCGCATGACGCACGGCTACACGAGCGTCGTGCGGCTCATCATCAAGCGGTTTTTGATCGCGCTCCTGCTCTTCGTCGGCATGATCGCGCTCGCCGTCGTCATGATGCGCGACATACCGACCGCGTTCCTGCCGCCCGAGGATCAGGGTTATCTCCTCGGCGCGGTGATCATGCCCGATGCCGCGTCGCTCGACCGCACCGGCGCGGTGTCCGAGCGCGTCACCGAGTACTTCATGAAGCAGCCGGCGGTGGGCAGCATCACCACGATCGACGGCTTCAGCATTCTCGACAGTCAGAACAAGAACAATTCGTCCACGTTCTTCGTCGGCTTCAAGAGTTTCGAGGATCGCTACACGTCGGCCAATATCAGAACGCAGAACGCGCGCGCGGTGCTCGTGGACGCGTACAAGCATCTGTCGCAGATCAAGGAGGGCATCGTCGTGCCGCTGAATCCGCCGTCGATTCCGGGCCTCGGCACGACGGGCGGCACCGAGATGTGGATTCAGAGCAAGGGCGACGCGACCATCGGCCAGTTCGCGGCCATCGTGGACGATTTTGTCGCCAAGGCCAAGGCGCGCCCCGAGTTGACGGGCGTCACGTCGACCTTCAACGCATCGTCGCAACAGCTGCTCGCCAACGTCGATCGCGATAAGGCTGAAACGCTCGGCGTGCCTGTCGAGGACGTCTATAGCGCGATGCAGACGATGTTCGGCTCGCTCTATGTGTCGCAGTTCAACCGGTCGAGCCGGCTCTGGCAGGTGATTCTGCAGGCGGAGCCGCAGTACCGGCTCAGGCCGGACGATCTCACGCAGATTTTCGTGAAGAGCAAGACCGGCGAGATGGTGCCGCTCAAGGCCATGGTCACGACGCGCTATGTGACGGGGCCCGATCTCATCACGCGTTTCAACAACTTCCCGGCGGTCAAGATCACGGCGAATGCCGCGCCCGGATACGCGTCCGGACAGGTCATGGACGCGCTGAAGGATATCGCGAAGGATCTGCCATCGGACTACGGCATCGGGTGGAGCGGCGAGGCCTACGAGGCGCAGCAGTCGGGCAGTTCGTCGGCGCTCGTCTTCGTATTCGGCCTGATCATGGTCTTCCTGATCCTCGCCGCGCAATACGAGAAGTGGAGCCTGCCGTTCGGCGTGCTGATGGCGGTGCCGTTCGCGATCTTCGGCGCGCTGCTCGCCATTCTGCTGCGTGGCCTCAACAACGACGTCTACTTCCAGATCGGCCTGACGATGCTCGTCGCCCTCGCCGCGAAGAACGCGATTCTCATCTTCGAGTTCGCCGTGTTGAACCGCGAGGCGGGCGAGTCTGTCTACGACGCGGCGATGACCGCCGCCGAAGAGCGCCTGCGCCCGATCGTCATGACCTCGCTCGCGTTCATTCTCGGCTGCGTGCCGCTCGCGATCGCGACGGGCGCGTCCGCCAACAGCCGGCATTCCATCGGCACGGGTGTGATCGGCGGGATGCTCGGCGCGACGGTCATCGCGGTGTTCTTCATTCCGATGTTCTTCTGGGGACTGGAAACGATGTCCTCGCGCTCGAAGAAAAAGAAAGGCGACGACGCGCCCGCCGCCACCGATGCGAAGCCGCACAACGCATCGGGAAGCGGCCCGAATGCCTCGCCGTCCGCTCCGGACAAGGGAGACTGACATGCGGCGCACTTTCGTCAGCCTCGCCGCCGCGCTATCGCTCTCCGGCTGCCTGCTCGGCCCGAACTATTCGCGCCAGCCGGTCGAGACGCCGGCGACGTATCGCTTCGCCACGGCCGAAGTCGCCGATACCGCGAACTCCGAATGGTGGCACCAGTTCCAGGATCCGGTGCTCGATGAGCTGATCTCGACCGCGCTCGCGAACAACAAGGACGTGAAGATCGCGGCGGCTCGCGTCGATCAGTTCATGGGCCAGTTCGTCACGACGCGCGCCGCGCTGTTCCCGCAGATATCGGCGGGCGCCTCGGCTGCGCGCCAGCGCGCTTCGGCGGCGGGGCCGCAGCCGCTCAGCGGTTTCGGGCCGGTCTACAACGACTTCCAGGCGTCGGTGTCGGCGTCGTGGGAACTGGATCTCTTCGGCCGCAACCGGCGGCTCACCGAGGCCGCGCGCGCGAACCTGCTGTCGAGCGAGGAAGGACGGCGCGCGACGATCCTGTCGCTGGTGGCGTCGGTGGCGTCGTCGTATCTGAATCTGCGCAGCTTCGACAAGCAGCTCGAAATCGCGAAAGCCACGACGCAGAGCCGCGCCGAATCGGTGCATGTGTTCACCTTGCGTTTCGAAGGCGGCGAGGTCTCGCAGATGGAACTCGCGCAAAGCCAGTCCGAATACGAAGCCTCGCTCGCGACGATTCCCCAGCTCGAAACGCAGATCGCGCAACAGGAAGACGCGCTCTCGGTGCTGCTGGGCGCGAATCCGGGACCGATCGTGCGCGGCCGGACGCTCAACGATTTCGTGACACCCGTCGTCCCGGCGGGCCTGCCTTCCGATCTGCTGGAGCGCCGCCCCGATCTGCTTCAGGCGGAACAGGATCTGATCGCGGCCAATGCGCTCATTGGCGCGGCGCGCGCGCTCTACTTCCCGCAGATTTCGCTGACCGGGCTCTTCGGCACCGCGAGCGGCCAGTTCTCGTCGCTCTTCACGGGGCCGGCGCGCGTGTGGGCGTTCGCGGGTCAGATCACTCAGCCGATCTTCACGGCGGGCAATATCTCGGGCCAGGTACAGTCGGCCGAAGCGCAGCAGCAGGCGGCGTTGCTGACGTACCAGAAGGCGATCCAGGTCGCCTTTCAGGAAGTCGACGACGCGCTCATCGCGTCGCAGAAACTGCACGAGCAACTCGAAGTGCAGGGCCGCCAGGTCACCGCGCTCGCCACGTATTCGCGGCTTGCGCGGGCGCGCTACGAAGGCGGCTACACGAGCTATATCGAAGTGCTCGACGCCGAGCGCAGCCTCTTCAACGCCGAACTTTCGCAGGCGCAGACACAGGCCGCCGCGCTCGTGTCGTACGTCACGCTCTACAAGGTGATGGGCGGCGGCTGGGTCGTCGCCGCCGACAAGATGACGACGCAGCAACAGTCGGCGACGCCTTCTCCCGATCAGCCCAAACCGGACCAGCCCGCTTCGCAGACAGTGCAATGAACACGGTCACCTCCGACGATCGCAACGCGCGCGCGCTGATCGCGTGCCACGAATGCGATCTGATGCAGCGCGAAAGCGACGTGCCGCCCGGCGGCACGCTGCGCTGCTGCCGCTGCCGCGCCGTGCTCTATCGCCGCCGCGGGCGCGGTTTCGACCGTGCGCTCGCCTACGCGCTCGCCGCCTGCGTGCTGTGGCTGATCTCGAACGCGTTTCCGATCGTCGGTCTCGCGGTGAACGGCGATCTCGTCGAGACGACGCTGCTCGGCGCGGTGCGCGTGCTGTATCGCGACGGCATGTGGCCGCTCGCCGGACTCATCTTCATCACGACGATTGCGATGCCCGCCGTGCAGGCGCTCGGCATGGTGTGGCTGCTGCTGCCGCTTTGTCTGGGCCGCAGTCCGTGGCGCGCCGACGCCGTATTCCGGCTGCTGCGCGTCGCGCGCAACTGGGGCATGACCGAAGTGCTGATGCTCGGCCTGCTCGTCGCGGTCGTGAAGCTCGCGCATATCGCGTCGGTGGTCACGGGACCGGCGCTGTGGTCGCTCGCCGCGCTGATGCTGCTGCTCGTCGCGGCGAGTTCCTCATTCGACGAACGCGCGATGTGGATGCGCATCGAAGGCGCGCCGCCCGGCATGCCCGCCGACACGCCGCTTCACGGGCGCACGGCGGCGGCAAGCGGCATCTGCGTCTGTCACGATTGCGGGCTCTCCACGCGCGGCACGCGGCGTCATGACCATCTGTGCTGCCCGCGCTGCGGCGCGCACCTGCATCTGCGCAAGCCCGCGAGCCTGTCACGCACGTGGGCGTACCTGATCGCCGCGGCGGTTCTCTACATCCCCGCGAACCTGCTGCCCGTCATGAACACGAGCTCGCTCTTCGGCGCGCAGAAGGACACGATCATGAGCGGCGTCGCGTACCTGTGGCATTCGGGATCGTGGCCGCTCGCGATCATCGTGTTCATCGCGAGCATCGCGGTGCCGATGCTCAAGATTCTCGCAATCGGCTATCTCGCCGCGACCGCGAATCTGCGCATGACGCAGCAGAGCACGCAGCGCGCGATTATCTACCGCATCGTCGAGCTGGTGGGCCGCTGGTCGATGCTCGATATCTACGTGATCGCCGTGCTCGTCGCGCTCGTGCAGTTCAGCGCGATGGCGACGATCGAGGCCGGTCCGGCGGCGATCGCATTCGGCGCGGTCGTCGTGCTGACGATGTTCGCGGCGATGTCGTTCGATCCGCGCCTCATCTGGGACCCGGCGCCACCTCGGGAAGAACGACAATGAACACGCCCGGCGATATCCCCGACGCGGAAGTCGCGCCCAAAAAGCGCTGGCGCATTCCCTGGGTGTGGGTCGTGCCGGCCATCGCGGTGGTCGTCGGCATCTGGCTCGCCGCGAAAGCCGTGCTCGAACAGGGCCCGACCGTCACGATCACTTTCAAGACCGGCGAAGGCATCGAAGCCGGCAAGACGAAGATCAAGTTCAAGGACGTGGACATCGGCCTCGTGAAATCGGTCGCGCTGTCCAAGGATTACAAGCACGTGGTCGCCACGGCCGAGCTGACGCGCGACGCGACCAACATGCTCGTCGATGACACACGCTTCTGGGTCGTGCGACCGCGCGTGGCGGGCGGCTCGGTATCGGGCATCGGCACCTTGCTGTCGGGCGCGTATATCGGCATGGATATCGGGCGCGCGAAGCAGGACCGGCGCGATTACACCGGCCTCGAAACGCCGCCGGTCTTCGCGAGCGACGTGCCCGGGCGGCAGTTCGTGCTGAAGGCGACGGATCTCGGGTCGGTCGATATCGGCACGCCGGTCTATTTCCGCCGCCTGCAGGTCGGCCAGGTGACCTCTTTCGAACTCAACAAGGACGGCAGCGGCGTCACGCTGCATGTCTTCGTCAACGCGCCCTACGACCGCTACGTCAACGCGGATTCGCGCTTCTGGCAGGCGGGCGGCATCGACGTGACGCTCGGCACCGACGGGCTCAAGGTCAACACGCAATCGCTCGTCTCGATCCTGATCGGCGGGCTCGCGTTCGAGACGCCGGCCGTGTCGCTGAGCTGGTCGGAAGCGCCGCCCGACACGACCTTCAACCTGTTTCCGACGCGCGCCGAAGCGCTGCGCGTGCAGGAACGCATCGTCGACACCTATGTGTTCGACTTCGAAGGCTCGGTGCGCGGCCTCGCCGTGGGCGCGCCGGTGGAATTCCGCGGCATCCAGATCGGCGAGGTCGCGGCCATCAACACGCGCTTCGATCCGGTCACGAAGCGCATCAGCATACCGGTCGAAATCAGGCTCTATCCGGAGCGCTTCACGTCGCGCTTCGCGGTCGAGCCGAAGGGCGGCCGAGTGGTGTCCGACCGGCGCGCGCTCGCGGATGTGCTCGTCTCGCGCGGCCTGCGCGGGCAGTTGCGCACGGGCAGCCTGCTCACCGGCCAGTTGTACATCTCGCTCGATTTCTTTCCGACCGCGAAGAAGGCGAGCATCGACTGGAGCCGCACGCCGCCCGAATTGCCGACGACGCCGAGCGGCCTCGAATCGCTGCAGGATTCGATGAACCGCATCATGACGCGCATCGACAAGCTGCCGATCGAGGAACTCACCGCGAACGCGCGGCAGACGCTCAACAGCACGACGGCGCTGATGCAGGGTCTCAACGGCCAGGTCGTGCCGCAAGCGGTGAGCACGCTCGCCGCCGCGCGCGCCGCGCTCGAAGCGGCGCATTCCACGCTCATGCCGGATTCCGGCCTGCAGCAGGACACCGCCGAAGCGGTCCGCGAACTGACGCGCACGGCGGCCTCGTTCCGCAGTCTCGCGGATTATCTGCAGCAGCATCCGGAAGCGTTGCTGCGCGGCAAGCCGGAGGACAAGAAGTGATGCGGCCCGCTCTCGTGTCTTTCCTTCTCGTCACGGCGATGCTCGCCGGATGCAGTTCGCCGCCCGCGAGCTTCTACCACCTGAGCGCCGATCCCTCGCTCACCGCCGCGACCACACGCGCGAGCTCGCAGCCCGTCATCGTCGGACCGGTGACGGTGCCCGATCTCGTCGACCGACCGCAGATCGTCACGCGCAGCACGAACAACCAGGTCGCGTTCAACGAATACGCGCGCTGGGGTGAGCCGCTCAAGAGCAGCATCGCGGATGCCATCGCCGGCGATCTTGCGTTATTGCTCGGCTCCGATCGCGTGGCGCCCGCATCGCGTTCGATTGCGGATGCGCAGGCGTGGCGCGTGCGCGTCGATATCCAGCAGTTCGAATCCGTTCCCGGCGATGCCGTCGCGATCGACGCGCAGTGGTCCGTGCGCCGTTTCGGCGACGACAACGCGCTCACCGGCCGTTCGCTCGTGCGCGAACCCGTTACCGGCAGTGACTGGGATGCGCTCGTGGCCGCGCACAGCCGCGCGCTCGCGAGCGTGAGCCGCGACATCGCGAATGCCATCGCCCGCAATCCTTCGCCTTGACGCGCTTACAAGGCCCAGTGTTCCGCGCCATCGAGCGTGGTGCCTGCGGGCGGCATGTCGCGCCGCGCGATGCGCACGATCTCGACCGCGCGCGTCTGCGGCGGCTGCGTCGGAAGGTGCGCGAGTTCGATCGCGATGTCCGCATGAGGTTCGTCGCAGCCGGCTTCCATAAGCAGGTTCATCTGATTCAGGCACAGCTCGCGATGCGTGAGTGAGATGAGCGCGGCCGGTTCCGCGAGCAGATCGACGATCGTCTGAAGCTGCGTCTCGATGGCATCGGCGAGCGAGCCCAGTGCGGCAAGCGCGGCTTCGTTTTCCTCGAAGTCGCGCTGAAGCCGCGTGGCGTCGCCCGACAGATCGGTGGAAGCGATCAGGCTGCTCATGCCGGCGCCGCGCCGGCCGAGCATGTGCATGCGCGCGGTCAGCAGCGCGCGATGTTCCTGCAGGGCGTCGCGCCGCGCTTCCTGATTCGCGACGCGCGACATCGCCTCGAGCGCGAACTGCTCGACGATCCGCTGCACGAGTTCCTGCCTGAGCGCTTCGTCCGTCGCGCTGCAAAAGCGCATGCGCTTGTCGTCGAAGCTCACCGCCGTGCGCGCGACATCCGTGCGCATCGCGCCGTTCTCGACGGCCGAGACGAGCACGCGCCGCTCGGCGAGCGTCGCGCCCAGCACCGCGAAGGCGTAGTCGGCGGCGATATTCCCGTCGAACCACTCGCGCACGTCGTGCGACTCGCCGATGACGCGCGCGATGTCGTCGGGTGTCGCGAACTTCGCGCGCAGCCACGGGTCGTCGGCCCATGCGCCGGGTGTGGCATCGCGCGGCGCGGGTAGCGTGGCGACGAGTTCATGCGCATGGTCGAGCGTCTTGCCGATGACCGACGTGATCCGCGACTCGTAACGATTCGCGAGCTTCACCTGAGGCGCGACCGAGACGATGCGATCGAGCGCCTGACGGACGTCTTCGCGCGAGGTGTTGTCCTCGCGCCTGAATAGCCAGTTGAACATGCTCATCCCATGATGTGCACGCCGCCGTCCACATAGAGCGTTTCGCCCGACAGGCGCCGCGCGAAAGGCGTCGCGAGAAACCCGCACGTGAAGCCGACGTCCATGATGTCGACCAGCTCGCCGAGCGGCGCGCGCTCCGCGGCTTCGGTCAGCAGCAGGTCGAAGTCCTTGAGCCCCGATGCCGCGCGCGTCTTGAGCGGACCCGGGGAGATCGCATGCACGCGAATGCCCTGCGGGCCGAGCTCGTAGGCGAGATAGCGCGCGCACGCTTCGAGCGCGGCCTTCACCGGTCCCATCACGTTGTAATTGGGCACGACCTTGTTCGCGCCGTGATAGCTCATCGTGAACATCGTGCCGCCGTCTTTCATGAGCGGCGCCGCGAGCCGCGCCATGCGCACGAACGAATGGCAGGAGATGTCCATCGCCTTCGCGAAGCCGTCCGCCGAGCAGTTCAGCAAGCCGCCCTGCAGGTCATCCTTCGGTGCCCACGCAATCGAATGCACGAGGATATCGAGCGTGCCCCACTCGCTCGCGATGCGGCCGAAGACCGCGTCGAGCTCATCCTGGCTCGACGCGTTGAGCGGCATGAAGATCGGCGCTTCGAGATCCTTCGCGAGCGGCTCGACATACGGCCGCGCCTTCTCGTCCGCGTAGGTGATGGCGAGATCGGCGCCCAGTTCGCGGAACGCCTTCGCGCAGCCGTAGGCGATCGAATGCTCGTTGGCAATGCCGGTGACGAGCGCCTTCGCGCCCTTCAGCACAGGCTGCGGGACATTCAGCGTCATGCGGATGCTCCTTCGATCAGCGCCAGCGCATGACGCGCGATCATCAGTTCCTCGTTGGTCGGAATCACCCACGCGCTCACCTTGCCCGACGCCTTGCTGATCCGCGGACCACCGCTCTCGTTGGCTTCAACGTCGAGTTCGATGCCCCACCACGCCACCTGCTCGCACACGCGCTGGCGTATCTCTTTCGAATGCTCGCCGATGCCCGCCGTGAACACGACAGCATCGAGCCCTTGCAGCGCGGCGCTCATCGAACCGAGCTCGCGGGCGATGCGATACACATAAAGGTCGATGGCGAAGCGCGCGCGTTCGTCGCTGCTCGCGAGGAGCGCGCGCATGTCGCCCGAGATACCCGATACGCCCAGCAAGCCCGAGCCGCGATACAGCAGGTCTTCGATCTCGCGCGCGTTCATGCCGAGTTCGTCGAGCAGATACAGGATCACGCCCGGATCGAGATTGCCGCAACGCGTGCCCATCATGAGGCCGTCGACGGCGGTGAAGCCCATCGTGCTCGCGACGCTCTTGCCCGCGTGCATCGCGCACAGGCTCGCGCCGTTGCCCAGATGCGCGACGACCGTGCGCCCGCTCGCCGCTTCGGGTGCGATGTCCGGCAGCGCGCTCGCGATGTATTCGTACGAGAGACCATGAAAGCCGTAGCGTCGCACGCCGTTCTTCGTGATCGATTCAGGCAGCGCGAACGCCTGCGCGAGCGGCGCCTGGGTCGCGTGAAACGCCGTATCGAAGCAGGCGACTTGCGGCAGACCCGGATTGCGCTCGGCGATGATGCGGATCGGCTTGATATTGTGCGGCTGATGCAGGGGCGCGAGCGGCGTGAGCTTGTCGAGTTCGTCGAGCACTTGCGGGGTCGTCAGCACAGGCTTCGTGAAATTCGCGCCGCCATGCACCACGCGATGCCCCACGCCGATCAGATGATGCCCCGCGCCATGTCCGCGCAGAAACGCGCCGAGATGCGCGATGGCGTCGGCATGTTCGAGCCTGACGCCGTCGCCCCATGCATGCTCGCCGGTCTTTTCGCCGTTCGCATTGAACGCGACGAAATGCGGCGAGCTGAAGAGCCCCTCCACTTGCCCGTGCGTGACAAGCGAAAATGCCTTGCCGTGCACGTCGAACGCGCTGAACTTGATGCTCGACGAACCCGCGTTGAGAACCAGGATGACGTCGGCCATGGGGTCACCCCGCCACCAGGGTTTCTTCGCGACGCTTCGCCGCCACGAGCGCGGCGATGGCGCACGACGCGAGCCGCGATTGCAGCGAATCGGCGCGGCTCGTCAGGATGATCGGCACGCGCGCGCCGAGCACGATGCCCGCCGCGTCCGCGCCCGCGAGAAACGACAGGCTCTTCGCGAGCATGTTGCCCGCTTCGAGGTCCGGCACGATCAGCACGTTCGCGCGGCCCGCGACGGGCGAGTCGATCTTCTTCGTCTGCGCCGCTTCGAGATCGATGGCGTTGTCGAGCGCGAGCGGCCCGTCGACGAGCGCGCCCGTGATCTGATGGCGGTCCACCATCTTGCACAGCGCGGCGGCCTCCAGCGTCGAGGGCACTTTCGGATTCACCGTTTCCATCGCCGAAAGGATCGCGACGCGCACCTGTTCGAAGCGCAGCGCATGGCCGAGATCGATGGCGTTCTGCAGAATGTCGACCTTGTCGGCGAGCGTCGGCAGGATGTTGATCGCGGCGTCGCTGATGATGAGCACGTTCTCATGGCCCGGCACGTCCATGATGAAACAGTGCGACACGCGCCGTTGCGTGCGCAGACCACCTTCGCGTCTGACGACGGCGGCCATGACTTCGTCGGTGTGCAGGCTGCCTTTCATGAGCGCTTCGGCCTTCGCCTCGCGCACCAGTTCCACGGCCTTTTCCGCCGCCGCGTGACTGTGCGGCGCATCGATAATCGGAAGGCCCGCGATGTTCAGCTCGCATTCCTCCGCGACCTCGCGGATGCGCTCGCGCGGCCCGACGAGAAGCGGCGAGATCAGGCCCATCTCGTGCGCCTTCACCGCGCTTTCGAGCGATGTCCGGTCGCAGGGATGCGCCACCGCCACCGCGAGCGGCGGCAGGGCCCGGCAAACCTCGATGAGCCGTTCGTACTTCTCGTGCGTATGAACCATATCGCCTCCCGTGTGAACGTGAGATGCGCCGCCGACGCCTCAGTGCGCGGGCGCGGAACGCCGTGTCGTGCGCGCGGCCTTGACGGGCAGCGCCGCCCGAATGCGCGCCAGCATGTCCTGCTGCGCGGCCGTCGGCTCGAAGCCCTGCATGCGGCTATCGTCGTGAAGCTTGTCGAAGAGCGTGAGGAGCTTCTTGCGCTCGCCGTTGTCGTCGAGCAGATCGGGCAAGGTCGCGAGCGCCTGTTCCGGCTCGTAACGCACGATGATTTCCTGTTCGCCGCGAATGCGCCGCCATTCGTCGCGCGGCATCTGCGGCAGGTACTCCGCGTAGTCCGCCGCCAGTTCCTGCCGCAGCACCATGCGCGCGAGCGGCAGCGGCTCGTCGTGCCGCCCGAGCAGGCACGCGACACGCGCAACGGCCTCCGCATACCCGCCATGCCCGACCGATGCCAGCGCCTCCTGAACGAACGGCAGATCGCGCGGATCGGTTGTCTGCTCGCGTGACGCGTGCTCTGGCGCGTGCTGCGCCGGGAGCATGTTGCCGTACACGGAGAAGAACATCGCTTCGGTGGCGGCGTCGCGCATCGCACGATAGAAGTCGAGGCTCGCGCTGATCATGTCGGAGCCGCAATGTTCCGCGCGGCGCAGCACGTCGCGATCGGTGTCGGGCTTGCGCGCGGCCTTGACCGCTTCCGCCGCGGGCCCGAGCCACGCCATCCACGGGTTGTAATCCGAGAGCATCCAGCGTTGCGCGCGCAACGGATGAAATGCGCGCAGCATCGTCGCAGTGGTGTCGTTGGCCATCGCCTGCACGAAGGGCTGCGCGAACAGCTCATAGGCGCGCTGATTGAAATCCGATACCTGCTTCACCGCGTTGAACGGCAACTCGTCGACACGTTCGAACCGGTTGAAGCGTTCGGTCACGTCTTCAAGCCGGCGCTCGTGAAAGCTCACGTCGTACTCGATCTTGCCGCTCTCGCCCTTTCGTTCGTCAATCTCCATGCCGTACAGACCCGGCGGAAACGATTCGATCGCCTCCAGCACCGACGCGATCTGCGTGTATTCCTTCTTCGCGACCTTGCCGCTCACGAAGATGCCGAGGTGTCCGATGCTCTTGTGCATCAGCCCGACGATCACCTGCCCGCGCGCCTTGATCTCGTCCGTGCTGCCGTAGATATCCGCGACCCAGTTGAACGCCTGCTGCGGCGGCGTGATGTTGTCGCCCATCGAGGCGAAGAGAATGATCGGCGACTTGATCGCGCGCAGATCGAACGACGCGCCCGACACGCCGCTCACTTCACCGGACCATAGCTTGTTGCCGACGAAGAGATTGCGCGTGATCCATTCGATCTCCTCGCGGTTCATCAGGTAGTAGCCGCCCCACCAGCGTTCGAAGTCGAGAAAGCGCGGCGGTTCGGTGTCGATGTTGTCGAAGAGGTTGTAGTACTTGTCCCAGAAGCTGTTCGCCGGATTGAGGTTCTCGAAGTTCTCGACGAGATACGCGCCGTCGAACTTGCCGTTGCCGAGGTCCGCCGTCAGCGACGCGAGCCAGGTGCCGCCCAGCATGCCGCCCGAATAGCGCATCGGGTTGTCGCCCTCGCCCTCGCTCCATGCGCCGCTCCAGTAGGACATCGGCGCGCCGTTGATGACGAGCGGGCCGGTATCGTCGGGCTGCGAGCTTGCCAGCATCATCGCGGCCCAGCCGCCCTGACAATTGCCGACGATCGCGGGCTTCGCGCTGTCCGGATGCAACTCGCGCACGTGCCTCACGAACTGCTGCTCGGCCGCGCAGACGTCGAGCAAGGTCTGGCCGGGTTGAGGATCGCGAAAGAACGTGACGAAGTACACGGGATGACCCGCGCGCAACGCGACGCCCACTTGCGAATCGTCCTTGAAGCCGCCGATGCCGGGACCGTGTCCCGCGCGCGGATCGATGATGAGATACGGGCGCTTCAAGGGATCGATGATCACGCCGTCGGGCGGCACGATGCGCAACAAGGCATAGTTCACGGGTCGCGTGAAGGTGCGGCCATCGATCAGCATTTCATGAGCGAAATGCAGCACCGGTTCGAGACCGCGCTTCGTCTGCTCGATGAAATTATTGCCGCGCTGACGCAGGGTGTCCCAGAAGAGCACGGAGCGCTGCATGAGATCGAGCGCATACGCGTAGCCGTTGAACTGGCCCGTTGCGTTCGCGCCCGCATCGCTGAAATGATCCGCTCCGCCGTTGCCGAAAAGACGCAGGCCCGCATCGCGCGCGCGCTCACTGAATTGCTGCTGCGCCAGTTCCGCGCGCTTCTGAAACACGCGTGCGACCTTGTCCGCGATTTCCTGGCTTCGTGCCAGTCGACCTGCATTTGTCATGACATGACCTCCGCGACGGGAACACCATCAACAGAATATAAGCGGAACGTGCGACAGGAAAGTGGCAAATAATCGCGGCTCAACGTCGCGCGACATCATCGCCATTGCGCGAAACAATCTCCTGGTACTTCGTCACGACATGTTCGAGGTTATAGAACATGCGTGTTTCGCCCAGTCGCTCCCCGAGCGGCGAGCGCCGCACCGCCGCGAGCACGCCCGGGTTCAGGCCCGCCAGCCAGAGCGTGGTCCCGTTCGCGGCGAGTCGCGCTTCCGCGTCGATCATCATCTTGAGCGCCGTGTATTCGACATCGAAGACACGGCTCAGATCCAGCACGACGATGTTCGCGCCGGACTCGCTCACGAGCGGCCGGATCTTGTCGGCCACGCGTTGCGCGTTGACGAAGAATATCCGTCCCTCCAGACGCAGCAGCAACAGGCCGGAAAAGGCTTCGTCATCGGGGTGGCGCGACGAATCGCGCCGGAACACGTTCGTTCCCGGTATCCGCCTGAGCGCGTACACGGGCGGATTCGACACCTGATGCGCGAGCGCGAAAAGCGACACGACGATCGCGACGACGATCCCTTCCAGCGTGCCCAGCAGCACGACGCCCGCGCATGCCGTCAGCGCCCAGACAAATTCGGTGCGGCGAATCTTCAGGATGGCGTGGAATTCGGCGGGGCTGAAGAGTCCGATGGAATAGAACACGACGACGGCGGCGAGCGTCGCGTGCGGCATCAGCGCCATCAGCGGCGCGAACAACAGCATCACCGCGAGCGCGATGAGCGCCGTCACGAGGCCCGCGAGCTGGCTGCGCGCGCCCGCTTGCCGGTTCACGGCCGTCTGGCTCGTTCCGCCGCCCGACACCATCGCGCCGAGAAATGCGCCGCCGGCGTTCGCCAGGCCGGTCGCGAGCAGTTCGCGATTCGCGTCGGGCGCGGGCTCGTCGTTGCGCGCGAATGCTCGCGCCGCCGCGATGCTCTCGGTGAAGCTCATCAGCGCGATGCCGAGCGCGTCCGGCCATAGTTTCATCGCGAGCGGCAGATCCGGCTTTGTCCACGACGGCAATCCGGCGGGCACGGCGCCGACCGTTTCGACACCGTACGCGCGCAGGCCGAAGAGCGCGACCGCGATGATCGCCGCCGCGACGACGAACAAGGGCGCCGGTGCGCGCGGCACGAAGCGTTCGAGCGCGACGAGCGCAGCCAGCGTGAGCAGGGCGAGCGTGAGCGTGGTGGCCGACAGATGCGGCAAGTCCGCGACGAACGCACCGACATTGTGAAAGAACGACCCTTTCGGATAGTGGATGCCGAATAGCTTCGGCAACTGATCCACGACAATGACGATCGCCACGCCCGCCTTGAAGCCGACGAGCACCGGCTCGGAAATGAAGTTCGCGACGAAGCCGAGGCGCAACACCGCGGCCGCGACGAGCATCGCGCCGACGAGCAGCGTCAGCGTGGCGCTGGCGACGGCAAGCGCGTGCGCATCGTCGTTCGTCACGATCTGACTCAGCGCGTTACCCGCGAGAATCGCGAGCGTGGTCGTCGTGCTGACGGAGAGCGCGCGCGACGATCCGGTGAACGCGTAGACGATCATCGGCACGCATGCCGTGTAGAGGCCGGCCTGCACCGGCAGGCCCGCGATCGTCGCGTAGGCGAGCGCCTTCGGAATGACGACGGCCGCCGCCGTCAGTCCCGCGATGATATCGGGGCGCGCCCATTGTTTCTCATAATGAAACAGCCATTCGGGAGCAATGGACCAGCGACGCGACATGACGATGCCGCGCTCAGAAGCGCTCGGGCACGTAGCGCAGCGGCCTGTCGCTCTCGCGATAGCCTTCCGCCTTCTGGCGTTTGGGCAGCTTCACCTTTTCCCGCGGCACGGCCTTGTAGGGAATGTTCGCCAGCAAATGGCTGATCAGGTTCAGGCGAGCGCGGCGCTTGTCGTCGGAACGCACGACATACCACGGCGCAAGATCGGTGTCGGTCGCTTCGAACATGTCGTCGCGGGCGCGCGAATAGTCGTACCAGCGGCTGTACGAGCGCAGGTCCATCGGCGAGAGCTTCCAGATCTTGCGCTCGTCGTGGATGCGCTCTTCGAGACGCCGCGTCTGTTCCTCCTGACCGACTTCGAGCCAGTACTTGAACAGGATGATGCCCGAGTCGATGATCGCGCGCTCCACGAGCGGCACGCCCTTCAGGAAAGTCGTCGCCTGCTCGTCGGTGCAAAAGCCCATCACGCGTTCGACGCCCGCGCGGTTGTACCAGCTGCGGTCGAAGAGCGTGATCTCGCCCGCCGCGGGCAGATGCGGCAGGTAGCGCTGAACGTACATCTGCGTTTTCTCGCGCTCGGTGGGCGCGGGCAGCGCGACCACGCGGAAGACACGCGGGCTCACGCGCTCGGTGAGCGCCTTGATCGTGCCGCCCTTGCCCGCGCCGTCGCGTCCTTCGAACACGATGCAGATCTTCGCGCCCGTATGAACGGCCCATTCCTGCAGCTTCACGAGCTCGACATGCAGACGCGCAAGCTCCTTGTCGTACTGTTTCCGGCTCAGGCGCTCATTCACACCCGCGCCTTCGCGCACGCCCCGCGACTCACCGACGGCCTTCTCTTCTTTCACCGTTGTCTCCCCAATGTGGTTCGATGCAACCCGCGCGGCCACACCCGAGCCGCCGTCGCGACGATGCGCGCGGCACAGGGACGCGGGCCTTTCGCGACGCCGTCAGGTTTCGTTGCGCTCGGGCATGACCTGCACCACGAGCGTGCGATTTTTCCAGAACATGTTGTGGATGCGCGGCTGAAACGTGCGCAGCACATGCGGCTCGACCGAATCGAAGCTCACGACCGCGGCCGGATGCTCTCCGGTGCCGGGCACGCGCTGAATCGAATCGTACGGAGGAAAGCCGTAATTGCAGAGAAATTGCCGGATTTCGTCGTCGGTCGTGGATTCTTCTACATTGCCTAACCAGAGATCACCCATTGCGAAGTTCTCCGTTGAGTTCTGTGGTGCCGCCGTAGCCAATATAGCCTAGTACACGAACAATCAGGTCGATCGATCGCGCTTTCCCGACCTGCGTTGCGCAAGCGGATTCAACGCGACGACGAAAATCACGATGCCGATGCCGAGCGCCCACATGCCGTAGCGGAATTCAGGCTTCACGTCGTAGAGCAGACCGTGCATCGTGAAGTAAAGGCCGCCGAGCCAGATGAAGACACCGATCGAGGCAACCACCATGCGCGGCTCGTTCAGTCTCATCGATATCTCCTTTGCGTCAGGCGCGATAGCTTCAGTTTAGGAAATCCTGGGGCGCCGTGTGAACGCGCGCGTATCAAACAGACTTGGCGCGCGGCGATCGGTAGGCTACATTCTCTGCGTATTACCGTGGATCGGGCAAAGGCTGCTCGCATGCAATGGCGTATCGGCGGGCCGGCCGAATGCAACGTACGACCAATCAGCCGTTCAACGTTCGGGCATGCACCGCACATGCGAAAGCCGATTCTGTCTTCGAGCCGGTCGCGCATCGTTTCGATGCTCATCCTGGCCGCCCTCGCGCCCGGCATCGCGTACGCGCAGGCTGCGCCGGACCGGGCCGTCGTCGGCACCAACGTCAAGAACTACGCGAACGCCGTGCTCGCGATCATGTCGTACACGGCGGTGCCGGACGTCACGACAAGCTCGCTGTCCATCAACAACGGCACGAGCGGCAATCCGGGCTTCGGCCAGACGCAGCTCGGCGGCGGCTTCACGCTCAGCAGGTCGTTCCCGCTCTATCTCGAAGGCACCGTTGCGTACAGCCGCTATGATCCGACCTTCGTCGCAACGGACGGCAATCAGGAACGCCCGGTGCCGGCGAAATGGAACACCGCGAGCACGACGATCGGCATCGGCTGGGATTTCCCGATCACCGACGAACTGCGCCTTCGGCCAATAGTCAACGGCATGATTGGCCGCGTTGCGAGCGATCTGCGCGTCGCGCAAACCGTGTTCAACCATATCGCCAACACCAATCTCCAGTTCCTCGAAGACGGCGCGCTCAATGCCTATGGCGTGGGCGGCTCGCTGATGCTCGATCTGGAGCACTATCGCGAGCACTACGAGATCGATGTCGAACTCCGCGCAACCGATATCTATTTACGCAGCTTCGGCAGTTCGTCCGACGCCGTGCAGGGTTCGGCCACGGCGCAGCAGTTGAGCCTGTGGGCGCGCTGGCGTGCGCCGACCGGCTTTGCCGCGCTCGACCGGCCGGTGCGCTACGTGCTCGAAACCGCGTACTCGCATTACTTCGGCGACAGCGCCGGCGTGCTCGGCTTCAACGACCTGACCTCGCTCGGCGTGGGCCTCGAACTCGACAGCAGCAGGTATCCGGTCATCATTACGCGCACGCGCGCGATGGTGCGCTACGTGTTCGGCCACAACGTGCATGGCGTGTCGTTCGGGCTCGCGGTCAGCTTCTAGCGAACGACATCAGAGTATGTTGCGCTGGCTCGGATCGAATTTCGGGTCCGGCTGCTTTTGCGTCTGCCTCAGTACGCCTTGCGGGTCGAAATAGAAATTGAAGATCATGTGGTTGATGTTGTTTTCCGTGTATCGATACGACCACACTTCCCGATCCATGCGCTTGAAATACGCGGTCTCGAACGGACGGCCGAACGCGACCATCACGTCGTTGCGCGTCCATTTGTTGACCTCGGCCTTATAGAACTCGTTTTCCTGAAGCACTTGCCGCACACTGACCGTGTTGCCCGACGCGTCGAGATCGACGGCGGTGGTCGTCGATCCCATCGGCTGCGTGGGCCACATGAGCCGCTTGCCGCCGTTGGGCAGGTCGTAGGTCTCCTTCGGCGGACCCAGTTTCGCGATGATCGCCTGCTGGTCCATGCCGGGCTGTACGCGCTGCTCGGGCTGCGCGCAAGCGGCGAGCGCGAGTGTGAAAGCGAGCGCGACGGCGCACGCGCCATGCGTCGACGCGAATGCAAAGCGTTCTTTCATAGGTCTCTCCCGCGTTGCCCTGATCAACGTGTCCCGCTTATTTCGTCGTGGCGGGTTCCACGGAGATCGCGAGCGCTTCCGTAAAGACGGCTTTCACCTGATCGCCCTTTTTCACGCGCTTCAGGCGTTCCGGGTCCTCGACGTGCAGGTCCACCATTTCGCCGCGCGGCCCGCGCAGTGTGACGGTTTTCGCATGACGGTCGACGGCGGTCACATCCGCGATGATCGTGACCTCGCGGCCGAGTTCTCCGCCCGGTTTCGCACCACGCGGCGCGCGCTCGGACGTGTCCTGCTCCGAGCGCTGCGCCTGCGTTTTCTTGTCGAGCAGGCTCAGCGTCAACGACTGCCGATACTGCGCGGTCACGACATCGCCGAGCGCGAGCTGGTCGAAATTGCGCGCCTCGTTCGTCACTTCGAGTTCGATTACCTTGCCCGAAGCCGTTTTCAGCGTGACGGTGCGCGTCGCCGGATCGATGCCGACGATCGTCGCCGTGACTTTCGTGACGCCCTGCACCGTGGCGCCGTTCGCATCGCGCACGACACTCACGTCGGTTTCAGGCTCGGCGGAAAATGCGCTTGCGGATATCGCAAGGCACGACAAGACAATGAGGCTCAAACGCTTCATGATCGCGCTCCTGGTTTCAGCGACGCCGAAACGATGTTACTGAATCGAGTAGCCGCGTCCCTGCATGCACGCCGCCCATGCGCGGTAGTACGTGCTCATTGCGCCCTGGCTCTGGGCTTGTGCATTCGCTTGCTGCGCGCGCTTTTCCTGCCGCGCGCGCGCGCCGCCCGCCATCGTGCCCGCTACCGCGCCAACGGCCGCGCCCTTGCCGGCGTCGCCCGCAATCGCGCCGATGGCCGCGCCGCCCGCCGCGCCGCGTGCCGCGCCGCCCACGCGCTGGCCGCCGCCCACAGCGGCGCCGCCTTGCGGTGGCGGCGCCGCCGATGCGGTCGCCGGGTCGATGCCCGTGTTGCTCTTCGCCCAGCTATAGCACGCGCCGTCGTCGTTTTGCTGTTGCTGCGGACTTTGACCTTTGGATGGGTAAGCGATCGGCTTGTTCTGCGCGGCAGCTTCGAGCGCCATCACGGCGATCACGATGGCGCAGCCCGCGCGCAATCTCTTTGCATTCATGGCGACTCCTTGCCTGAGTTCGAGAGTTAAAGCGATTCAGAATTCCGATGCGCCCGCTCTGTCGTTCAAGGCTCCTGCACACGGGTCCAGGATGCGTCGGGATCGAATTCCGTGAGCGGATGCGCGGACGCACCACGATTCTTTTGATACACGACGCCGTTGTTATTGACAATGAAAGTCATCACGCCGCTCGCGCCGTACTGTGCGGGATAAGCGGCCATCGCGAAGCCCGCCAGCAAGCGCCCATTGATGATATAGCTGAACGCACCGCCTGGCGCGTGCTTTCCCTGTTTCGTTAGGATACGAAAATAATAACCGTGGTAGGCGTCACCCGGGTTTCGATTCTTGAAATAATTTGTGCTCGCGGCAATCAACGGGCCGAATGGACTCGGGGCTTCGCCCTTCGATTCATCGGCGGGCCAATAGAGGCCGTCGTGCCTGCCCGGCGAGCTGCCGAGCTTGCGCGCGTACTGCAGCACGCCGTCTCCCATGCGATCTTGCGTCGCGTACTCGCGTTGCGCATCGAGATACGCGCGCAGCACCCTGATCGCCTCGCGCTCGTTCGCCCCGATGCGCCGGTCCAGCACTTCCTGCGCGCCCTCTTCGGTCGCGAAGCGCCACATGCCGTGCTCGCGCACGAGCGGAATCGGCATCGGCCACGCTTCGTCGCCGATGTTCAGAATGCGGCGGTCGGGCGACGTTTGCTCCAGCATGTGAAACGCATTGAATTCGGCGAGCGCGTTTGCGCGTAGTTCGCGATTCTCGGCCTCGTCGGGCGTCACGACGAGTTGCTTGTGCGCGTTGCCGAAGATCGCGATGAGCGCCGCGTCATCGTTCGACTTCAGCGCCTGTTCCAGCGCGCTGACGGCTTCTTCGGGCGTCGCGAAAGTCTGCTGCTGATCGGCGGCGAGCATGCGGATGGGCGCGAGCAGCATCGCGATGGCTGCACACGCAATCAACAGGCGAGTCGATATTTTCATGACCGGCTCCTATCGACGTCCGCCGCCGCGACCGCCGCCGCCGAATCCGCCGCGTCCGCCTCCGGAGAAGCCGCCGCCCTGGAAGTTGCGGCCGCCCTGACCGCCCGACATCGACTGCCGGCTCGCCGCGCCGCGCGCGCCGTCCGCCCGCGCGTTCTGCGCGGAGCCATAGCCGCTGAACGCATCGCCGCCGCGCCCCTGAAAGTTGCCTGCGTTTTGCGCGGCCCCTGGCGTGCGCGATGCTGCGCCCTGTGTGCCGCCGCCTGCGCGCGACGGCGCATCCCCGACGCGTTGCCCGGACGCACGCGCACTCGTGCCCGAGACCTGTCCGGGTTGTTTCTCCGAACGCCACGTGCTCGACTGCTGCGATCCGCTTGCGCTGCGGTTCGCCGCGCGATTGCTCAACTCGTTCTTCACCTCGGCGCGATTGACGTTACCCTCGCGATTGATGTTGATCGTGTTGTTGCCGCCGTTGTAGTTGGTCTCGTAGTGCCCGCCATGCCACGCGGCGGTGATCGCCGCGCCCCAGATGAGACCGGTCGCGAAAGCCGCGCCGGGCGCATAGGGATAGTAGTAAACCGGATAAGGCGCGGGCCAGTAACCATAGACGGGCGTCGGACTGCTTACGACAACGGTGGTCGGGTTGTACTGCGGCACATAGATGACTTCCGGATTCGACGGCACGATCTTGATGACTTCCTTCTCGACGACGATCGTCTGCTTGTCGTCGGTGTTGAGATTGCCCACTGATTGCGTCTGCCGGCGAAAGCGCTGCACCGCCTGCAACACGGCGCTCTGATCCGCGACGACCGCTTCGCCGAGCGCGACGGTCCAGTCGAGATCGTTGCTCATCATCTTCACGACTTCCGGGTAATTGAGAAGCGCTTTCACCGAGTCCTGCCATGCGTCGTTCACTGGCAAACTCTTGTCGGCTTTTCTGCGTTCGAGAAAGCGGTCGGCCTGCACGACCTCGATCGGAAAGGTCGATGCGGGCAGAATGATCGCGATGAGATCGTCGGGATAGAGCGCGATCGGTCCGACGAGCTTGTCCAGGTCATTCGGGTTCGTCACGACGGGCGTGTCCGTGCTCGCCACCGGCGCCTGCGCGCACGCGCTCGCACCACACGCGAGCGCGCACGCAATGAGAAGCACCCTCATGAAGTTGCGCATCGTCTTGTATCCGCACCGAGCCTTGAAGCGGCCAATGCAACGCCGGGAATGCCGGTTTGTTCGAATGCGTGAAGAAGCCTGCGATCAGAAACAGCGTCTATGTATTCTCGTAATGCCGTTTGCAGCGTGATGCGCGCCGAGTGCGGAGTCGCGCGAGGGAAGTTGCTATTGGAAGATATGCGAACTCCTTAGCGATTTCAAGAATCATGGCGTAGGTGTTTATTCGATCGTTTCGCGGAATTCCCGGCTTTTAATTACCCGCCTAAGGCGATGATGGCCATCGTCAGGAGCACGCCCAGCGCCATCATCGAAAGCCCTGCCTTCCAGCCGCTCCAGCCCGCATAACCGCCCAGGGCGAAGCCGCAGAAGAACAGCATCGCGAGCGTCAACAGCCGCGATATGAGCAATGCGGTCGGCACGTGCCTGACCAGGACAAAAGGTGCGGCCACAGGAAATGTGGAAAGCACGATGATGATGAAGATGCCCAGCGCCGCGAGAAAATCGCCGCGCATGAAGCGCGCGCGATCGGGCAGGCTGGCGCTCGCGGCGATACGCTTGCGGATGGATTCGAGATCCGCGTCGGAGATGAACGGGTCGAGCGCCGTGGATACGCGCTCGCGCAACGCGCGCACGCCCGCCGCCGCGTCGCGCTCGCGATGTATGGAGAGTGCCAGCGCGTGTCTGCGCGCGCGGTTCGCGATGGTGCGCACGAGATACATGACGGCATCGGCGAGACCCCACGCGAGATTGCAGCCGAGGGCCGTGTAGAGCATCTTGCGGCCCGCGGTCTCGCCGCCCGTCGCCGCCGATACCGTGCCGACGAACGTCAACGCCATGAACAGCCCGAAGCAAAGTTCCGACACGCGATCGACCGTATCGAGCACCGGCTCTCGCGTGCGTTCCTGCGGCGAATCGCCGGCGGCCATCAGTGCGCGCGGCTAGGCGATCTTCACCTCGTTTTCCAGAGGCAGGTTCTTCTCGTAAGCCGTGATGCTTTGCAGCGTGGTCTCGCAAATGGTCGTCAATGCTTCGCGCGTCAGATAAGCCTGATGCCCTGTCACGATGACATTCGGAAACGAGACGAGCCGCTGGAAGATGTCGTCGGTGATGATTTCGCTCGACAGATCGCGGAAGAAAAGATCCGCCTCCTGTTCATAGACATCGATCGCGAGCCCGCCGAGCTGGCCGGTCTTCAACGCCTCGATGACGGCCTCCGTGTCGATCAGCGCGCCACGGCTCGTGTTGACGAGCAACGCGCCGGGCTTCGCGCGCTTGAGCGACTCCGAATTGATGATGTGATGCGTTTGCGGCGTCAGCGGACAGAACAGCGCGACGATGTCGGCCCGCTCGCCGATCTCGCCGGGCGTCGCATAGTGCAGTCCCAGCGCCTCGAAATCCTTCGACGGATACGGATCGTAGCCGATCACCTTGCAGCCGAAGCCCTGCATGATCCTGGCAAAGACGCAGCCGATCTTGCCGGTGCCGACCACCGCCACCGTCTTGCCGCACAAATCGAAGCCGATGAGGCCATCCAGCGAAAAATTCGAATCACGCGTGCGGTTGTACGCGCGATGCACCTTGCGATTGATCGCGAGCAACAGCGCGACCGCATGCTCCGCCACCGAGTTCGGCGAATAGTTGACGACGCGAACCACCTTCATGCCGAGCTTCGCGGCGGCCGCGAGATCGACATTGTTGAAACCCGTGCAGCGCAGCGCGATGAGACGCGTGCCGCCCTTGTGCAGCGCTTCGAGCACTTCGGCATCCGCCTTGTCATTGACAAAGATGCAGACGGCGCCGTATCCCGCCGCGAGCTCGACCGTGTCCATATCGAGCGACATCTCGTGATATCTCAGCTTATGGTTCTCGACCTTGTTCGCTTGGTCGAGATACTGGCGCTCGTAAGGCGTCGAACTGTAGATCGCCACTTCCATGATGTGCTCCTTCAGATTTTGATGGCATGGTGAGGCAAAGCCTAACCCGCGGCAAGCGATATGGCGATCTGCACGAAAAGCACTTTGACGATGGTCATCGACGGAAAGATCATCGCGTACATGATGTCGGGCTGATCCGTCGGCGCGATGCGATTGGCGAACGCGAGGATCGCCGGATTGCCGGTCGCGCCGCAGATCACGCCGATCGACGTATCGAAGGGCAGCCTGAAGATCCACAGGCAGCACACCGCGGTGACGCCCACGAGAACGAGAAGCGTGATCACGCCGTAAATCAGCAGCATCGGCCCGGCCGTGCCCACGGTCGCGACGAACTTCGGACCGCATGAAATGCCCACTTGCGCGAGAAAGATCGTGAGGCCGAGATTGCGCAGCACGAGATTCGCCGACAGCGGCATCACCCAGACGAACGGCCCGTTGCGCCGCGCCTTGCCGAGACACAGCGCGACCAGCAGCAATGCGGCGAGCCCCAGGCTGAAAGCGCCGAGACCGGGCACGGGCAACGGAATCGCGCCGACGAGCAAGCCCACCGCCGCGCCGATGCCGAGGCAGATGAAGCTCAGATCCGCCGTACCCTTGATCGAATCGCCGAAGAACGTGCGCATCGACGCCTGATGCGCGCGATTGACGAGCAGGCCGACACGGTCGCCCGCTTCGAGGATCAGGTCGGGGGTCGAGAGCATGTCGGCGTCGCCGCGGCGCACGTGCGCGATCGCGCAGTTCACGCCATCGGGAAAGCGAATGTCGCCGAGCGCCATGCCGACGACCGCCGGATTCGATGCGAACACGCGCATATAGTCGAGGTCCTCGCGATGGCTCGCCATGCGTCCCGGCTGCAACTCGCCGCACAGCGCGGTGGCTTCGTCGAGCAAACGCCGGTCGGTGGCGGTGGCGAGGAGCACGTCGTCGGCGCGCAGCGTGAAGTCCGCCGTGGGTAGCTGATTGTGATGCGCGCGCCGCACCGCGGCGATCACCACGCCGGAAGGCAGGCGGCTCGCGAGCTCCGCCAGCTTCAGACCGAAGAGATTCGCGTTGCTCAGCGCGATTTCCGCCGTTTCGATCAGCTTCGCCGGCGGCTTCTGTATCTTCACCTTCATCGCAACGCTCAGAATGTAGATGAACAGAATCGGTCCGGCCACGCCGAACGGATACGCGATGCTGTAGGCCACGGCCGCATCGTTGTTTTTCATCGATGCGATCGCAACCTGCAGGCTCGCCGTGCTGGTCCCGCTGCCGGCGAACATGCCGAGCGCATCAGCGAGCTTGATGCCGAAGTGAATGAAGGCGCAGGAGACGAGACCCGAGACGATCACGCCGATGCACGCGGCCAGGTTCGCCTTCACGCCCTCGCGGCTCGTGAGCCCGTGGAAGAACTGCGCGCCGTATTGAATACCGATGCCATATAGAAACAACAGCAACCCGAGCGTGCCGAGCAACGGTGGCGGCGCGGACTTCGGCGCGAATGCACCGATAGCGAGCCCGACGAACAACACCGCACCCGAACCTAGCGCCACGCCCTTGATATTGATCTCGCCGATCAGATAACCCAGTGCGATCGTCAGAAAGAGCGCGAACAGCGATTGATTCTCGAGGAAGGTCCTGACTGCATCCATGCCGCCTCCTGTGGGTGGACAAAGCAACTCAGCAGTACACGAACATTAAAGGCGCTTTGCGCCGCGCAGTCCAGCATCACCGTGCGCATTCAATGCAATTCGAGCACGACGACGCTGCGCGCTTCTACACGGCATGCGCCGCGTTCGATGGCCGCCGTTTCGACATCGGTAACAATATCTCGCGGCGATTCGACTGACGTATCGACGATACGCCGCCAGTTTCGCGTGTCGAGCACTGGCAGCGCGATATCGCGGGCGTCATCGTTCATGTTGAAGACGATATGCAACATCGGTTCGCCCGCCACGCGTCCCGCGAGCGTGAATGCGACAAGGCGCGCTCCGGGATCGTGCCACGCGGGCGCATCGAGCCGTTCGCCGTGCCATGCTACATCAGCATGCGTCTGCCCGTTTGCGGGTTGTCCCGTCAGAAAGCGCCGGCGGCGCAGGCTCGCGTGACGCTTGCGCAGCGCGATCATCTCGCGCACGAAACGCAGCATGGCAAGCGCGTCGGCGGACAGGCGCCAGTCCATCCACGAGAGCGCGTTGTCCTGACAGAATGCGTTGTTGTTGCCGCGCTGGCTGCGCAGGATTTCGTCGCCGGCGAGCAGCATCGGCACGCCCTGGCTAAGCAGCAGGATCGCCATGAAGTTGCGTGCCTGCCGAAGACGCAGTCCGATGATCGCGGGGTCGTCCGTTGCGCCTTCCGCGCCGCAATTCCACGACAGATTGTCGTTGCTGCCGTCGCGGTTGTCCTCGCCGTTCGCCTCGTTGTGCTTCGTGTCGTAGCTGACGAGATCGCTCAACGTGAAGCCATCGTGACAGGTCACGAAGTTGATGCTGTTTGCGGGCAGCCTGCCGTCTTCCTGATACAGATCCGCGCTGCCCGCGATGCACGTGCACACGTCGCCGACGATACCCGCATCGCCGCGCACGAAACGCCGGATCACATCGCGATAGCGTCCGTTCCACTCCGCCCACGTCATGCCCGGAAACGAGCCGACGTGATACAGGCCGCCCGCGTCCCACGCCTCGGCGATCAAGGGCACGCGTGCGAGTATCGGCGATGCCTCCATCGCCCACGGTAAAGGTGGCGTCTGCAACAGTTCGCCCTGCTCGCCGCGCGCGAAAACGCTCGCGAGATCGAAACGGAATCCGTCGACGTCGAGCTCGCGAACCCAGTATTCGAGACAGCGCATGATGAACGACGACACCAGCGGATGGTTGCAGTTGACCGTGTTGCCGCAGCCGGTGTAATCGCGGTAATGTCGCGCGTCGTTCACGTCGATCTGATAGAACGCTTCGTTGGCGAACACCTTGAAATGGATCACCGGTCCGTTCTTGCCTGCCTCCGACGTGTGATTGAACACGACATCGAGCAACACGCGGATGCCCGCCGCATGCAAGGCATCGACACATTCGCGGAATTCCTGCGGCGCGCGCACAGGCTCCACACAGTAGCGCGGATGCGGGCTGTAAAAGCTATGCGTGCTGTAGCCCCAGTAGTTGCACAAGCCGCGCGCGGCGGCGGACGCCGGAATATCCTGTTCGTCGAAGGCCATCACCGGCAGCAGTTCGACGTGCGTGACGCCGAGCGCCTTCAGATAAGGGATTTTCTCGATGAGTCCCGCGAACGTGCCGGGCTGCCGCACGCCGCTCGAAGCATGCCGCGTGAAGCCGCCGACATGCAACTCGTAGATGATCGCGTCATCGAGCGTGCGGATCTCGACGTCGTCGTCGGACCGGTCGAGCGGTTCCGTGACAATCCCCCTGAGCGATGCATGCCGGACAGCCTGCGCTCCGGCCGCCTGCTGACGATGATAGAAGCGGTCGCTTACACCGCGCGCGTAAGGATCGAGCAGTTCCTTGGCTGCCGCGGCTTCGTCGCTCATCTGCGGCACGCCGAGCGGACCGCATACGCGCCACGTATAGCAGCAGCGCAACGGGAGATCCTCGACCAGCACATGCCAGAAAAGATACGTGCGGTTTACTTCGCTCGTCAGCGCGACGATCTGAAACGGCTCGACACTGTCTTCCGCTTCGTACAGCAGCAACTCGACGCGGGTCGCGCGCCGGCAGAACGCGCAGAAGTTGACGCCGCCCGGCACGACCGTCGCACCGAGCGGAAAGCGCGAGCCGGGTTGCGTGCGATAGCGTTCGCGAACGTGCGCTTCAGGACTGAGCAAGATCGATCCTCACGGGAGGCGTCTTCCAGATGCGTTCGCAATACTCGCTGATCGCCCTGTCGGACGAGAACTTGCCCGAGCGCGCCGTGTTCATGATCGACATGCGGGTCCACTGTCGCGCGTCGCGCCACGCTTCGCTCACGCGGTCCTGACACGCGACGTAATCCGCGAAATCGGCGAGCACGAGGAAAGGATCGTGTTGCAGCAGGTTATCGAGCAGTGGGCGAAACATGACTGTGTCGCCACGCGAGAAGCGACCTTGCGCTATCTGATCGAGCGCGTCGCGCAATTCATCGTTTTCCTGCGCGTAGTGCGCTGGCCTGTAGCCTGCGCGCTTCAACTCATCCACTTGCTGCGCGGTCAGGCCGAAGAGGAAGAAGTTCTCCGCGCCCGCCTCCTCGCGAATCTCCACGTTCGCGCCATCGAGCGTGCCGATGGTCAGCGCGCCGTTGATCATGAACTTCATGTTGCCCGTTCCGGAGGCTTCCTTGCCCGCTGTCGAGATCTGCTCGGACAGGTCCGCGGCGGGATAGACCCAGTGTCCGTTCTTCACGTTGAAGTCCGGATAGAAGACGACTTTCATCCGGCCTTTGATCGTTGCATCGTTGTTCACGACTTCCGCGATCCCGTTGATGAGACGGATGATGAGCTTCGCCATCGCATAACCCGGCGCGGCCTTGCCGCCGAAAATAAAGCAGCGCGAAGCCGTATCGAGATCCGGATTGCGGCACAGACGCCGATAAAGACTGATGATGTAGAGCGCATTCAGATGCTGGCGCTTGTATTCGTGGATGCGTTTCACCTGGATATCGAAGAGCGCGGCCGGATCGACGTCGATGCCGGTCGTGTTCCGGATACGCGCCGCGAGCGCTGTCTTGTTGTCGCGCCGGATCGCGCGCCAGGCATCGTGGAAGCCGGGGTCGTCGGCGTGCGCGGCGAGCGCATCCAGCCGTGCGAGATCGCTGCGCCAGCCATCGCCGATCGTCTTGTCGAGCAGACGCGCGAGGCCCGGGTTGCTCAGCATCAGAAAGCGGCGCGGCGTGACGCCGTTCGTCACGTTGAGGAAATGCTCCGGGAACATCTCGGCGAAATCGTGCAGCACGGTTTGTTTCAGCAAGTCCGAATGCAACGCGGCCACGCCATTGACCGCATGACTGCCGACGGTCGCGAGGTTCGCCATGCGCACTTTCCGGTCGCCGGTTTCGTCGATGAGCGACATGCGCTTCACGCGCGCGTCATCGCCCGGATAGCTGCGGCGGACATCATCGAGAAAGCGGCGATTGATTTCGTAAATGATTTCGAGCAGACGCGGCAACAGACTTTGAAAGAGCGGCAGGCCCCAGGTTTCGAGCGCCTCGGGCAAGAGCGTGTGATTCGTATACGCGAAGGTGCGCCGCGTGAGGTCCCACGCCGCATCCCATGAAAGCAGACGCACGTCGATGAGCAGACGCATCAGCTCCGCCACCGCGATGGACGGATGCGTATCGTTGAGCTGTGCGGCGAACAGGTCCGCGAAGTGCTCTATCCGGGTGCCCTTCGCATCCATCAGACGCAGCATGTCCTGCAGCGAGCACGACACGAAGAAGTACTGCTGCGCGAGACGCAGGCGCTTGCCGGCTTCGGGTTCATCGTTCGGATAGAGCACTTTCGACAGCGTCTCCGAAACGACTTTTTCCTCGACGGCCTCGTAGTACTCGCCCGCGTTGAAGTCCTGAAAGTCGAAGGACTCGACCGCTTCGCTCTTCCACAAGCGCAGGATGTTGCAGGTATCGACGCGATAACCCTGCATCGGCATGTCGCATGCGACGCCTTTCACTTGCCGCGCGGGAATCCAGCGCACGCGCAGGCGGCCTTCGGCGTCGGTTTCGCTTTGCGTGTGTCCGCCGAAGGACACGTAGTGGCTGACATCGGGACGCACGATCTCCCACGGATTGCCCTTCTGAAGCCACTTGTCCGTGCTCTCAGCCTGCCAGCCGTCGCGGATTTCCTGATCAAAGATGCCGAACTCGTAGCGGATGCCGTAACCGATCGCGGGGATTTGCAAGGTCGCGAGCGAATCCAGATAGCACGCGGCGAGGCGTCCAAGACCGCCGTTTCCGAGGCCCGGCTCTTCTTCGATGGCGAGCAGTTCGTCGAGATTCTGGCCGAGCGCGTGCATCGCTTCGCGCGCTTCGGCTTCCATGTCGAGATTCAGAAGGTTATTGCCGAGTTGCGGGCCGATCAGGAATTCCGCGGAAAGATAGCAGGCGACCTTGACGTCCTTGGCGCCATAGGTCTTCGTCGATGCGGCCCAGCGCGCGAGCATGCGATCCCTCACGCTGAAGGCGAGCGCCATGTACCAGTCCTGCTGCGTGGCGATGTCGGGATAACGCGCCTGCCGGCAGATCAGATTCCTCACGACGTCATGCTGAAACGCATAACCGGGGACATCGCTCGCGGCGGCTCTGGCGTTCGCCGCCGCTTCGGTTGCAGGAACATCGCTCACGGCCACCCCCGGTTCGGGTCATCACACTGAGCAAGAATATGTTAGGTGCGGGGGATTACAAGCAGCACGCGCGTGCTCGTTGCATAAATTGGTTTAACGCGCCTCACTATTTTGATTTGCGTAACTATCCGGAAATTTCCAGCGCAATGGCCGCCGCGGCCCGCGCCGCCACTTCACAGCCCAACACGATATGCGCCTCGGCCGTGTCCTCGATGAAGTCGTGACTCACTCCGCCGATGCTCGGCACGAACAGCATGCACGCCGGCAAGTGATGCGCGATCACCTGCGCGTCGTGCGACGCGCCGCTCGGCATGCGCTCCCACTGACCCGGCGCGAGCGCTTCGGCCGCGTCGACGAGATGCGTCTGCAACGCGGTGTCCATCATCACGGGCTCTTCGGGCGGCTCGCTGTGCGTCATGGCGACGCTTGCCTGGCCTTCGTCGTTGAAGTCGCGAATCAGCGCGATGAGCGCGGTTTCCATCGCGTGCAGGCGCGACGCGCTGGCGTCGCGGAATTGCAGGTATAGATCGGCCGCGCCCGGGACGACGCTGAACGAGCCCGGATCGAGTTCGATGCGTCCGACGGTCCACACGGTATCGGCATCGGCGAGTTGGCGGAACCCTTCGTTCATGCGCGCGATGAACGCGACGAGCGCCGCACCCGCGTCGCGGCGAATCGACATCGGCGTCGTGCCCGCGTGATTGCGCTGGCCGGTGAAGTGCAAATTCAGTTCGCGTATGCCGACGATTGTCGTCACCACGCCGATCGACTTGCCGTGCGCCTCCAGCCGTCCACCCTGCTCGATGTGCGGCTCCAGATACGCCTTGTGCCGTGCCGTGTCGATGTGCACGCGCGGCGTGTCGGCAAGTCCGGCCTGCTTCAGCGCATCGCCGAGCAGCACGCCTTCGCGATTGCGCGCGCCGCGCACGGCTTCATCGACGTTTTCGCCGACGAAACTGCGGCTGCCCAGAAAGCCCGAGAAGGTGCCCTCTTCGTCGATCCACGATGCGACGTCCACCGCGACATGGCGCGTTTCTTCGCATTCGGCGAGCGCACGCGCGATCTCCAGGCCGTAGACGACGCCGAGCGCGCCGTCGAGCCAGCCGCCCGTCGGCTGCGTGTCGGTGTGCGAGCCGATCAGGAGCGCCGGGCCGGCGTTGCGCGAACGCCCGAACACGGTGCCGACGCCGTCGATCGTCGCGCTCAGGCCCGCGTCGTTCATGCGGCCGGCGAGCCAGCGGCGCGCGTCCATGTCGACCGGCGACAGCGACAGGCGCACGACGCCCGGCCCCGTCGCGCCGAATGTGCGCAGATGTTTGAGGTCGTTCAGCAGGCGTCGAGGGTTGATCTTCGGCACAGCGTGTCCTTGTCGTGCGTAAAGCGTGTGTTCAAACCGGCGTCCGCGCTTCGCGCCGCACTTCCTGCGGCGGCACGCCGAAGCCGCGCATGAACGCCTCGCGCATGTGCCGCCGGTCCCTGAAGCCTGTCTCCTGCGCGATGGTTTCGAGCGAATGGCGGCTCTTTTCGATCATCAGCCGCGCCGCTTCCAGCCGCAAGCCCTCGATGGCCTTCGCCGGCGATTGCCCCGTTTCCAGCGTGAATACGCGGCTGAATTGCCGCGGGCTCAGATGCGCCTCGCCCGCGAGTTCCTCGACCGTCAGTGGCCGGCTCAGGTTCTTGCGCGCATAGTTCAGCGCGTTCTGGATGCGATCCGTCTTCGGCGCGAGATCGAGCATCTCCGAATGCTGCGACTGCCCACCCGCGCGCCGCTGGTGCATCACGAGTTTGTGCGCGACAGAACGTGCGACTTCCGCGCCGAGGTCCTTTTCGACCATCGCGAGCGCCAGATCGAGGCCCGCCGTCATGCCCGCCGAAGTCCAGACCGGACCGTCGACGATGAAAATGCGGTCTTCCTCCACGCGCACATCCGGGAAGCGCTGCTGCATTTCGCGCGCGTACGCCCAGTGCGTGGTCGCACGACGGCCCGCGAGCAGGCCCGCTTCCGCCAGCACAAAGCCGCCCGTGCAGACGCCCGCGATACGCCGCGCGCGCTTGCCGGCGCGACGGCGCAGGAACGCGAGCACGTCGGCGGGCGGTGGCGTGGTGAGCGGCGTGTTGACGCCCGCGACGATCCACGTGTCCATGGCGGTGCGCGGGGTGATTGGCCGCGTGTCCACTTTCATGCCGAGCGACGAGCGCACTTCGCCGCCCGTCGTCGAATAATTTTCGATGCTGTAGAACGCCGCGCCCGCAACGATGTTCGCGTACTCGAACACCGATTGCGACGCGAGCGCCATCACCTGAAAGTCGTCACTCAGCAAAAAGCCGACGCGATGCATGTCCGTGAGTCCGCCCTGATGTCCTGAATCACTACCATATACGTCATTTACGACATAGTCAAACCGGACCAGAATTCATTCACGCAATCATCGAATGGAGTGAAATCATGACGCAGACGTACCTTGGCACGGCGCTCATCACGGGCGCGTCTTCCGGCATCGGCGCGGTCTATGCGGAGCGGCTCGCGCGGCGCGGCTACGACCTCGTTCTCGTCGCGCGCAATCGCGACCGCCTCGCGATGCTCGCCGAGCGCATCACGAACGAGACGCGCCGCAGCGTCGAAATTCTCGATGCCGATCTGAACGACCGCAACGCGCTCGCGGCCGTCGAAGCAAAGTTGAAGGAAGACGCGAGCATCACGCTGCTCGTGAACAACGCGGGCATCGGCACGCATACGCCCTTGCTCGACAGCAACGTCGACACGATGACGCGCATGATCGATCTGAACGTGACCGCGCTGACCCGCCTCACTTATGCGGCGGTGCCGGGCTTCGTCGCGCGCGGCAAGGGTGCGGTCATCAATATCGCGTCGATCGTGAGCATCGCGCCGGAGATCCTCAACGGCGTGTACGGCGGCACCAAGGCGTTCGTGCTCGCATTCAGCCAGTCGTTGCATCGCGAACTATCGGGCAAGGGCGTGCAGGTTCAGGCCGTGCTGCCGGGCGCCACGGCCACCGACTTCTGGGAAACGGGCGGCCTGCCGCTCGAGAATCTCGACAAGGCAATCGTGATGTCCGCCGGCGATATGGTCGATGCGGCGCTCGTCGGCTTCGATCGCGGCGAGCTGGTGACGATTCCATCGCTGCATGACGGGGCGAAGTGGGATGCGTATGAAGCCGCGCGGCAGGCGATGGCGCCGGAGTTGTCGACGGACACGCCGGCTGCGCGATACGCTGCTTGAGGTTTCCGTCGGAGCGCGGCGGGATGCGTGGTCATCTGCTCGGACTCGGATTCCACGTCATCGTGCAAAAAAATGCCCCGCGCGAAGCGGGGCATTTTTTCTGACGGCAAGCGCGGTTCGAATCACGTCACCGGCGCCGGATTGAACAGCACCAACGCGTTATGCAGCTTCAGCGCCTCCGCCTTCGTCTGCTTCTTCCCGCTAGCGACATCCAGCATCAGCCGGAACAATTCCCAGCCCACATCCGCGATGGTCGCTTCGCCCGTCGCGATGGTACCCGCGTTCACGTCCATCAGATCGTGCCAGCGGCGCGCGAGATCCGAGCGCGTCGCGACCTTGAGCACCGGCACTTCGGCGAGACTATAAGGCGTGCCACGCCCCGTCGTGAACACATGCAAATTGATGCCCGACGCGAGCTGCAGCGTGCCGCAGATGAAATCGCTCGCGGGCGTCGACGCGTAGATCAAGCCCTTCTGCTTCACCTTCTCGCCCGGCGACAGCACGCCGGAAATCGCCGAACTGCCCGACTTGACGATCGACCCCATCGCCTTCTCGACGATGTTCGACAGCCCGCCCTTCTTGTTGCCCGGCGTCGTGTTCGCGCTGCGGTCCGCGCCGCCGCGCTTCAGATAATCGTCGTACCACTGCATCTCGCGGATGATCGCCTGCGCCACTTCGCCGTTCGCCGCGCGCGCCGTGAGCTGCGCGACGCCATCGCGCACTTCGGTGACTTCCGAGAACATCACCGTCCCGCCCGCGCGCACGATGAGATCCGTCGCGAAGCCGACCGCCGGATTCGCCGTCAGGCCGGAAAACGCGTCGCTGCCGCCGCACTGCACGCCGACGACGAGATCCGCCGCCGGACACGTCTCGCGACGGCGATTGTTCAGCCGCTTCAGATGCGTGTCGGCCATGCGCATGATCGAATCGATCATCGAGCCGAAGCCGACGTGCGCTTCGTCCTGCAGCACGACCGCGCCGCCGTTGTCGTCGTGGGTGTTGTCGCCGATATCGGCCACGTCTTCCGTCTGCGCCGTTGCCGCCGCGATCGGAATGGTGCCCGGCGGCATCAGGCGCTCGGGCTGCAGCTTCTCGCAGCCGAGGCTCACCATCATCACTTCGCCGCCGAAGTTCGGATTGAGCGCAATGTTGCGTACGGTGCGGATCGGCACCATCGCGTCGGGGGCGTCGATCGCCACGCCGCAGCCGTAGGTATGGCCGAGGCTCACGACATCGTCGACATTCGGATACTGCGGCAGCAATTCCGCCTTGATGCGCGTGACCGCGTGCTGCACCACGTCCGCGACGCACTGCACGGTGGTCGTGATCGCGAGGATGTTGCGCGTGCCGACCGAGCCGTCCGCGTTGCGATAGCCCTCGAACGTGAAGCCGTCCAGCGGCGACTCGTCCGGCGCCTTGATCGTCGCGATGGGCAGATCGTGCAGTTCGGGCGACGCCGGCATGCGCGTGACGTGCTCGTTCACCCAACTTCCCTTCGGCAGCGGCTTCGTCGCGTAGCCGATCACCACGTTATAGCGGATCACCGCGTCGCCTTCCGCGAGATCCTTCAGCGCGACCTTGTGGCCCTGCGGCACGCGCTCGCGCAGCACGAGGCCGTCGGCGAACGTGGCGCCTTCGCCCAGACCGCCGTCATTGACGACGATCGCGACGTTGTCGTCCGGATGGACGCGAATATAGAGAGGGGATTGATTCATTCTGACGAATCCTTGAGCGAACACACCGCGCGGCTGCGGCTGAAGTTATGTCATCCTACAACATAGACCGTCACAATTGCTTAGTATTTACCCGCATCCATTGATTTAATTGGCTTAAACTGTTGTCCGATGTCATCTCATGTTGTACGATGACTTATAAGCTCGGCACCCGCCGGTCGCTGACCAACGAGACACACATCATGACGACACCGCAAGAACTGAAGCAAATCGTTTCCGAAGGCCTGCTCTCCTTCCCCGTGACGGATTTCGACCAACAAGGCAACTTCCGCGCAGATACCTACGCGGAGCGCCTCGAATGGCTGGCTCCGTACGGTGCTTCAGCGCTGTTCGTCGCGGGCGGCACGGGCGAGTTCTTCTCGCTGACGCAACCCGAATATTCGCAGATCGTGAAGACGGCCACCGAAGTGTGCCGTGGCAAGGTGCCCATCCTCGCGGGCGCGGGCGGCCCGACCCGTACGGCCATCGCCTTCGCGCAGGAAGCCGAAAAGCAAGGCGCGCAAGGCATTCTGCTGATGCCGCACTATCTGACGGAAGCGTCGCAGGATGGCATCCGCGTGCACGCAGAAGAAGTGTGCAAGGCCGTGCCGAACATGGGCGTGATCATCTACAACCGCGCCAATTCGAAGCTCAACGCCGACATGCTGGAGCAGCTGGCGGATAGCTGCCCGAATCTGATCGGCTTCAAGGACGGCGTGGGCGAAATCGAGAACATGGTGACGATCCGCCGCCGTCTCGGCGAGCGCTTCTCGTACCTCGGCGGCCTGCCGACGGCTGAAGTCTACGCAGCCGCGTACAAGGCGCTGGGCGTGCCGGTGTATTCGTCGGCGGTGTTCAACTTCATCCCGAAGACGGCAATGGACTTCTACCGCGCGATCGCCGCCGACGACCACGCAACGGTCGGCAAGCTGATCGACGAATTCTTCCTGCCGTATCTGAAGATCCGCAACCGCAAAGCGGGTTATGCGGTGTCGATCGTCAAGGCGGGCGCGAAGCTCGTCGGCCACGACGCGGGCCCGGTGCGCGCGCCGCTGACCGATCTGACGGAAGAAGAGCTCGAACAGCTCGACGTGCTGATCAAGAAGCTCGGCGCGCAGTAAGCGCAACACGGAAGGAGACAAGCGAAGCGCGGGAGCGCGTGGCGTCGCAACGGCGCCGCGCGTCGCTTCGCACATGAGGGCCGCTGCTGCGGCCCTCCGTGCATCAGCACGATCGAATCAAGGGGAAAGTCCATGTCGATGAGCCGCACCGCGAGTCCCGCGGACGTCATGAAGCGCACCCGCGTGCGCTATCTCATTCTGTTGCTGATCTTCGCGATCACGACGTTCAACTATGCGGACCGCGCGACGCTGTCCGTGACCGGCTCGGCGATGCGCGCCGAATTCGGTTTCGATGCGATCCGCATGGGTTACATCTTCTCGGCCTTCAGCTGGGCGTACGTGCTCTCGCAGATTCCGGCAGGCTGGCTGCTCGATCGCTTCGGCGCGCGGCGCGTGTATGCGGCGAGCATCTTCCTGTGGTCGCTCTTCACGCTGCTGCAAAGCTCCATCGGCCTGCTCGGCAGCGCGGCGACCGCGGTGACGGCGCTCTTCGTCCTGCGTTTCGCGATGGGCGCGGCGGAAGCGCCCGCGTTCCCGGCCAATGCGAAGGTCGTCGCGAGCTGGTTCCCGACGCAGGAACGCGGCACGGCATCGGCGATCTTCAACTCCGCGCAGTATTTCGCGGCGGTCATCTTCACGCCGCTGATGGCATGGCTCACGCACGCGTTCGGCTGGCATCACGTGTATATCGTGATGGGCGTCGCGGGTCTGTTGCTCGCGCTCACATGGCTCTCCGTGATGAAGAACCCGGCCGACCATCCGCGCGTGAACAAACAGGAGCTGGAGTACATCGAGGAAGGCGGCGGTCTCGTGCGCGGGCATCAGCGCGCGGGCGGCGCGTCGCGGGCGAAGGCGAACGGCGTGGGCTGGCCGGTCGTCAAGCAGCTACTGACGAATCGCATGCTGCTCGGCGTGTATCTCGCGCAGTACTGCATCAACGTGCTCACGTACTTCTTCCTGACGTGGTTCCCGATCTATCTCGTGCAGGCGCGTCACATGACGATCCTGCAGGCGGGTTTCGTCGCCTCGCTGCCGGCCATCTGCGGCTTCACGGGCGGCGTGCTCGGCGGCGTCATCTCCGATGGCCTGATCCGGCGCGGCTGCTCGCTCACGCTGGCGCGCAAGGCGCCGATCGTCGGCGGCATGCTGCTGTCGTCGTGCATCATCGGCTGCAATTATGTCGATACGGACTGGGTCGTGGTCGCGCTGATGTCGCTCGCGTTCTTCGGCAAGGGCATCGGCGCACTGGGCTGGGCGGTGGTCGCGGACACGTCGCCGAAGGAAGCCATCGGGCTTTCGGGATCGATCTTCAACATGTTCGGCAACGTCGCGGGCATCGTGACGCCGATCGTGATCGGCTACCTCGTCGCGCAGTCGGGTTCGTTCAACGGCGCGCTGGCGTTCGTCGGCATCAATGCGCTGATCACGGTGTTCAGTTACCTCGTGATCGTGAAGGACATCAAGCGCGTCGAATTGCGCGCCTGATTCGACTCGCGGCCCGTTCTGTCGATAACGGAACGGGCCCGCGTCTCAATGCGCTTGAATCACGTCGATACGCAGCGCTTCGCCGCCATCGGCGATTGCGAGCAGGCGATCGACATTCGGATGCGCGCCCGGACGATTGCGCGCATCGGCGGTAGTTTCGGCGAACACGGCGAGACCGTGCTCCGCGGCCTTCGCGTCGAGCGTGCCGAACGCCTGCTTCAGATAGTGGTAGACCGCGAGCGAGCCCTGCTTGCCCGGCTTGTTCTCGATGCTCGCGACCACTTCACCTTTGCCGTCGACCAGATCGATACGCTCGATGCCGTCGATGGCGGGCATCTGGGCCAGGTTGTCCTTGAATACGTTGCTCGGCTGGATCACGGAAAGCACTCCACGTTATGAGTTGATGATGCGGGGCGCAGTATCTTAGCCGATCGATCGCATTCGTCGTCAGTCGGGAATCTCGGGCTCGACCAGCCTTGCCAGTTGCACCAGCGACTCCTGCCAGCCGAGATAGCACATCTCCACCGGAATGACTTCGGGCACGCCCTCCTGCACGACGCTCAATTCCGTTCCGCACGACACTTGCCGTAGCGAGACAGTGACCTGCATTTCGCCGGGCAGGTTCGGGTCGTCGAAGCGGTCCGTGTAACGGATCTTTTCGTTGGGGACCAGTTCGAGGTACTCGCCGCCGAACGAGTGGCCGTTACCCGTGCCGAAATTGCGGAACGACATCTTGTGGGTTCCGCCCGGCCGGGCATCCATGTGATGGACCTGACAGGTGAACCCGTAAGGCGGAAGCCACTTGGCGATTGCATCGGGTTCCAGGAACGCGCGATAGAGGCGTTCGGGCGTCGTGCGCAAGACACGGTGAAGACGGACGGTTCCGGTAGTCATACTGTGCTCTCCTTTGATTTGAGAAACTGGTCACATCTCTACGACGATGCATCGAAGCGTGAATCGACATGGGCAAGCATCGGGGGAAACCCTCAATACCCATACATTCCGCGGAATGATGCTTGCTCGTGGATGACATCTTCCACGCCGTCCGACTGCCCGCACAAGGAGACACTTCCCATGCCCATCATCGATCGCCGTGGCTTTCTCGTGACGAGCGCCGCGGGAGCGCTCGCGTCGGCGGCCGGCAACACGGCATTCGCGCAGACCAGCAACGCCGCCGCCTCATCCACATCCGCATCCGCATCCGGCGGCGGCGCGAACGCGCGGCCACCCCGCGTCACGCGCATCCTCGCGGAATTCATCGTCAGGACCGGTTACCGCGACTTGCCCGCGCCGGTCCGCAAGGAAGGCGTGCGGACGCTGATGAACTGGGTCGGCGTCGCTGTCGGCGGTTCGCACGACGAGACGGTGAATCGCGCCGTCGCCGCGCTGACGCCCTTCTCCGGCCCGCCGCAGGCCAACCTGCTGGGCCGGACCGAGCGCTTCGACATCATGAACGCGGCGTTCATCAACGGCGTGAGCAGTCATATCTTCGATTACGACGACACGCATCTGAAGACCATCATCCATCCGGCGGGGCCGGTCGTGTCGGCGATTCTGGCGTACTCGCAATATCGCGCGGTCACGGGGAAGGACTTTCTGAACGCGCTCGTGCTGGGCGTGGAAACGGAACTGCGCATCGGCAACGCGGTGTATCCGAATCATTACGACGTCGGCTGGCATATCACCGGCACCTGCGGCGTGTTCGGCTCGGCTGCGGCGACCGGCAAACTCATGGGGCTGAGCGTCGAGCAGATGGTGTGGGCGCTGGGTCTCGCCGCATCGCAGCCGGTGGGCCTGCGCGAATCCTTCGGCTCGATGAACAAGAGCTTCAATCCGGGACGCGCCGCCGCGAACGGCATCTTCGCAGCGCTGCTAGCGGCCCAGAACTACACGAGCTCGGACGGCATGATCGAAGCCAGACGCGGCTGGGCCAACACCATCAGCACGAAGCAGGATTACCGCGAGATCACCGACGCCCTGGGTTCGCACTGGGAATCGACGCTGAACACCTACAAGCCTTTCGCGTGCGGCATCGTCATTCATCCTTCGATCGACGCGGCGATCCAGTTGCGCAACCAGGAGCACCTGAGCGCGGATCAGATCGAGCGCATCGATCTTCGCGTGCATCCGCTCGTGCTCGAACTGACCGGCAAGAAGACGCCCCAGATCGGGCTCGAAGGGAAGTTCAGCATCTATCACGCGGTGGCGATCGCCATCATCGACGGCGCGGCCGGCGAAAAGCAGTTCAGCGACGCCAAGGTGCGCGATCCGAAGACCATCGAGCTGCGCGACAAGGTGAACGCGATCGTCGATCCCGCCATCAAGCCGGAACAGGTTGACATGACCATCACGCTGAAGGACGGGCGCAAGCTGCACAAATACATCGAGCACGCGATCGGCAGCACCCAGGTGCCGATGACCGATCAACAACTCGAAACGAAGTTTTCGGATCTGGCGGACGGCATTCTCACGCCCGAGCGCACGCGCGCGCTGATCGACACGTGCTGGCATGTCGAGCAACTCGAAAGCGCGAGCGAGATTGCAACCTCGGCGCTGCCGCGATGACGCGCCGCCCTATTAATCGGTTGCGAGGGGCATGCGGAAGGTGAAGGTCGTCGCCTGATCCGTGGACGCGAGATCGATCGTGCCGCCGTGCGCCCGCGCAATCTCCGCGACGATGAAGAGGCCCAGTCCGAGTCCGGGGTGATCGTGGCGACCCGCGCCGCGCGTGAACGGCGCGAACAGGCCCGACTTCAGGCCTTCGACGATGGGCGGCCCCGCGTTGCTCACCGACATGACGAACGCTTCGTCCGCCGATATCGTGACGCTGACCGGCTGCGTGTGCGAGCCGTACGTCAGCGCATTCTTGAGCAGGTTGGAAAGAAGCCGCGCGACATACACCGGGTCGGCCTCGACGGGACGTTCGAGTGAAATCGCGGCCTCGATGCGGCGCGCCGGATAAGCGAGGCGCATCTCTTCCACGGCGTGGCGCAGCGCCGGCTCCAGTCCGTCGCGCGTCAGCCGCAGCGTGATGCCGCTGCCGAGCCGCACGCGCGTCAGGTCCGAAATGTCGTCGATGAGCGCCGTCATATGGGTCGCGCTGCGCAAGATCGCATCGGATATCGCGCGCTCTCGTTCGCCCAGCCCGCTCATGCGCAGCAGCGTCGCGCCGGCGGAGATCGCCGCCATCGGATTGCGAAGATCGTGGCCCAGCACCGCGATGAACTGTTCGCGCAGCCCGTTGACGAGCAATGCATCGGAGAGTTCGGCCTGCGCTTTGGCCAGATGCTTTTCAGCCTCGATATGGTAGGCAATGAGATCGGCGAACATGCGGAACATGCCGATCACCGTGGGATCGTTCAGCTTCGCGGGTTTCGGATCGATCGCGCAGAGGGTGCCGTAGAAGCTGCCGTCGCGCAGAAAGATCGGCATCGAGATATAGCTTTGAAAGCCGTACAGCGCCGGCGTGGGGTGATGCCGGTAGAGCGTGTCCTCGGCGACGTGATCGATCACCACCGCTTCGCGGGACTGCCGGACTTCGTGACACAGCGTGGTCGCCACGGTCAGTTCGCCGCCCGGTTCGAGGCCGAAACCGATTTCGTCGTGCACGGCCAGACACACCCAGCGCTGCGGCGTCACCCGCGCGATCGCGGCGAAGCCCATTCCGGTCGCGCGGCAGACGACCTGGAGAATCGTCGGCACCGCGGCAATCGCCTGAATGGCATCGACGTCATCCTTGAAATCGCCGATGAGCGTCTTCGGCGCATCGCATGCGATCGCGCGCGTGCGGGCGGCCGGCGCATTGCGCAGCACGAAGTCGTGACGGTCGAGAACGTCCCGGGTTTCATCGGCGCCGATCACGCCATGCCGATAACTACACATGCAGATGAGACGCCGGCCGCGAACCGCGTCCTGCACGCCCGCTTCATAGTCGATGAAGTCGTTCCAGTGCGCCTCGTTCACCCACGCGCAGTTGCCGTTGGTGCGCAAGCCACGATAGCCGGCGGACACCGCTTCGCGCTCGCGATGCACGAGTCCGGCGACCAGGTCCGCCGGACGAATCGGCTGGCCCTTCCGGTAGAAAGCATGGCTATCCTGAATCTCGATCTGGCCACGCTTTTCGCGTGCATCGAGATCCGGCACGACCGAACGCAAGGCCGCGCGCGCTTCGTCCGCGCCGAGCGGCGCATCGGTCACCCACAGGCAGCGCTCGTTGTTTTCCAGCCCGGCGCGAAAGTACGGAACGAGCGCGTCGCACAGCTCCGCGGACGAGCCGAACAACTGGCCGATATGACTTCCCCAGGCGATGCTGGGCAGCGCGGCGATGCCGGAAGGGGCATGGCTTTGCTCGTGGAGTTCTCGCATGATCTCAGGATGACAGGGCCGCGCGCGCTGCACGCAAGGGCACGATGACGTCGAACATTATCCGACAATGCCATGCCCGATGCACGCGGGTGGCACTTTTTTGGTGGTGGAAAGTCCGGCTCGGGCCGGACGTTTCGCGCGGCCGCCGTGATCACCTTTCGTCCAGCGGTCGAAGGTGAACGGCAGATCTACAGCGGCCGATACCCCGGCGCATACGCCGCCGCCCTGATATGCGCGACGAGATCGCCGGGCCGCTCGACGCGCGCGAGACCATGATCGAAGATGTACTGCGCCACTGAAGCGGCAACGTGCATCGACGCCTCGAAGATACGACTTTGCGGCGGGTAGATCAGTCCCTTGTCGAGGCTCTCGTCGCTGACCTGCTCGGCCACCGCCTTCGCCGCAACGATGAACATGTCGTCCGTCACGCGCGTGGCCTCCGTGGCGAAGACCGCCATGCCCATCGCGGGAAAGATATAGACGTTGTTGCCCTGTCCCGGCACGAACTGCCGGCCTTCGATCTCGACCGGCCCGAACGGGCTTCCGCTCGCGAAGATCGCCCGCCCCTCGGACCATCGGTAGGCTTCTTCCGCGGTGCATTCGGAACGCGACGTCGGATTGGAATACGGGAAGATGATCGGGCGATCGTTGATCTCGCTCATCGCTTCGATCACTTGCTGATTGAAAAGCTTGGGCACCGTGCTTACGCCGATGATGCCCGTCGGCCTCAGCGCCCGGACCGCGTCGACGAAACTGTCGAGCGGCGCGTGATCCATCGCGAAGACCTTCTGGAAATCGGCGAGGTCGGTGCGTGAGCGCACCATCAGTCCGTTGATGTCGAAGAGACTGTTGCGCTGGCGGGCCGCGCCGATATCCAGCCCCTCCAGCGCCATGGCCTGGCTGATCAATTCGGCGATGCCGGTCGCCGCCGATCCGCCGCCGAGAAACAGGAAGCGCTGGTCGGTCAGTTTCTGCTTCGAAATGCGCAGCGCGCCGTAGATGCCCGCGAGCGCGACGGCGGCGGTGCCCTGGATATCGTCGTTATAGGTGCACGCCTTGTCCTTGAAGCGCGCGAGCAGCGGCACCGCGTTGAAGTTGGCGAAATCCTCCCACTGAATACAGCACTTCGGATAAACGTCCTGCACCGCGCTCACGAATTCGTCGACGAATGCGTCGTAATCGGCGCCGCGCACGCGCTCGTGCCGCAGACCGAGATAGAGCGGATCATCGAGCAAGGCGGCGTTGTTGGTGCCGACGTCCAGCGTGACGGGCAGACAGACCATCGGCGGCACGCCCGCACAGGCCGTGTACAGCGCAAGCTTGCCGATAGGAATGCCCATGCCGCCCACACCGAGGTCGCCGAGTCCGAGAATGCGCTCCCCATCCGTCACGACGATGAACCGGACATCCTGCTCGGGCCAGTTGCGCAACAGTTCCTTCACGCGGCCGCGCGCGTCGATCGGAATATAGAGGCCGCGCGTGGCCCGGAATACGTGATCGAACTTCTGGCAGGCTTCGCCGACTGTCGGCGTGTAGACGATCGGCATGTAAGTCGCCGGATCGGACATGAGCAGCGCGTAGAAGAGCGTCTCGTTGCGCGCCTGCAGGTCGGACAGGAAGAGGTATCGTTGCAGGTCGTTGTCGAGATTCGACAGTTGCGCATGCGTGCGCGCGATCTGAAGTTCCAGCGTATTCACACCGGGCGGCAGCAAACCTTCCAGGCCATGGGCCCGGCGCTCCTCCAGCGAGAACGCGGTACCGTGATTGAGCCGGGGATTGTGCAGAATATCGTAGCCATGGAGTTGCGTGGGCATGATCGTTCCCTCTCTCTTGACCGTGAATTCCATCGCTAAGAATAGTCGCTCGGGCCGATACCGCAATACGATCCCGGCCTGAGCGCCGTTTCGATTATCCATCGGAAGAAACGGCCCGGGCCGGGAGATGTCGATGATGATGATTCCGTCTGCACGTTATGGGCTCGCGTTCGTCGTCAACGTGGCGTTGCCCGCGCTCGCCTATCGGGTCACGATCGCCCATTACGGCGTCGTGGACGCCCTCATCGCCTCGGCCGTGCCGCTCGTCGTGTGGATGGTCATCGATCTGGTGCGATTCCGGCACTTCGACGCGCTGAGCGCCATCGTGCTGGCGGGCATCGCCATGTCGCTGATGGTGTTGGTGTCGGGCGCGGCGCGCTGGATGGGCGAAGCGCGTGATCCTGCGGTGAGCGGCATCATCGGCGCGCTGTTTCTGCTTTCGCTCTTTCTCGACCGGCCGCTGGTGTACTACCTCGCGCGCTCGACGCTGTCGCGCGAACAGCAGGGCCGCGAAGCGGACTTCGACGCGCGGTGGCAGTCGAACCCGGCGCTCGTCCGGTCCATCCGGCTGATGACAGCCGTCTGGGGCGTCGGGCTCGTCGGCGAGAATCTCGCCCGTCTCTGGATCACGCTGGCCCTCGCCGAACCGCACGCCGGCATGCTCTCCACCTGGCTCAGATACGCGACCTACGGCGGACTGACGGTCTGGACGATCGTGTACCGCCGCATCTACATCAAACGTCCACAGCAATAGCCGATCGCATTCAAGTTCCCCCAGCTTCTGCCGAAATCAGCATGGAGGAATCGTCATTCGACGACGCCTGGATCGCCGTCAAAACGGCCCCTGCCCGCTCGTCCACTGCTCATGTCACTTTCAACCCGGCAGAACTTTCTCGCGACCCTCTTTCGCGGAACCGGCGGGCGCGATCCGCACCGGCGCAGCCCGGCTCCCGTCCCGTCGACGAGCACACTGCGCACGCTGGCCGAACCCATCGTGCTCGGCATCCTCTGCTATCTGCTCGCGCGACCCGTGGCGCATCTGGAAAGCGCGGGCACGCTCGCGGCGATCGCGTGGCCGGCGCCAGCCATCGCCATCGCGATCCTCTGGCCGATCCATCCGCGACGCTGGCCCGTTCACCTGCTCGCGGTCTTCATCGCGATCGCTTCGACCGGCGATTTCAGCAGCACGTCCTGGCGCAGCGACCTCGGCTTCAGCGTGCTGAATGTGCTCGAAGTGGCGCTGTGCGCATGGCTCGGCCGGCGCTATGTCGACGCCGGCGGCAGGATCGTCACCACCACCAGCCTGATGCGCTTCCTGCTGCTGCTTCCGCTCGCGGCCATCGGCTTCACGTCGATGCTCGGCGCGACGCTCGCAAGCGATCTGAGCCACGACGGCTGGTGGCGCGAATGGCGCACGCTTTTCGTCGGCAACGGCGTCGCGGTGCTGGTGCTCGTGCCGGCGGTGCTGGCGTGGCGCGCGCGTTCATCGGCGAATGCGGGCCAGGCGCGGCATGCCGAGGCTCTCTTCGCGCTCGCGTGCAGCGTCGCGGTCGTCGCGTTGCTGGTCGCGGCGGCGGCGCTCGATGTGTCGGAACAGGTGCAGCGCGCCGTCGTGTCGCTGCTGCTCGCCGGCGCCGCGATCTATGGCGGACTGGCGGCCGCCGCGACGACGCTCGGCACGGCCGCGGTGTTCGGCGTCGGACTGACGCTCATGAAGCTCGGCCCGTATCACTATGAAAACGCCGAAAGCGCCTGGAATCTGCAGATCGACATGGCCGGGCTCGCGATCCTCACGTTCTTCGTGGCCGTGGCCGTGCGCGAACGCCGGCAGCTCGCGCTGCGCCTGGAACGGGCGCGCCGCATGGAATCGCTCGGGCTGCTCGCGGGCGGCGTCGCGCACGACTTCAAGAACATTCTCGCGGCCGTCGATGGCTACGCGGAAATCGCGCGCGACCGTCTCGCGCAGGACTCCGCCGCGCGCAAGCCGCTGCGCGAAGTGCAGGCCGCATCGGCGCGCGGCTACGAACTCACCGAGGAAATCCTGCTGGCGGCGCGGCGCGGGGATCGCGTGCGCGAATCGCTCGATCTGACGTCGATCGTGCGCGAGAGTGTCGCGCTGGCGCGGCCGCTGTGCCGCAACGGCGTCGTCATCGAGTTCGAGGGCGCGGATTCCCGCCTGTTCGTCGCGGCGCATGGCGGCCAGCTCGTGCGCGCCGTGCTGAATCTCGCGAGCAACGCGAGCCTCGCGGCGCGCTCGCGCGTGGTGCTGCGCGCAGGCAGCGCGCTTTCGATGGACGAGCCGCTCGCCATCGGTGACGCGCCGCCGGGCGCCATCGCGTGGGTGGATGTCGAAGACGACGGTCCGGGCATCCCCGCCGAGCATCTGCAGCATCTCTTCGAGCCGTTCTTTTCGGTGCGCGCCAAAGGCGGTGGCTCGGGCCTCGGCCTCGCGATCGTCGCGGGCGTCGCGTGCGAGCATCAGGGCGGCGTCGCCATCGCGACGGGACCTGGCGGCACGCGCTTTCGTCTCGTGCTGCCGTTGCTGACGAAAGCGCCCTCGCCCTCGCCTACACCGCCCGATCCATCCACGCCGCTCGGCAATGGCGAACGCGTCATGCTGATCGACGCCGATCCCGCTTCGCGCGAACGCTGCGAGGACTGGCTCGCCGAGATGGGCTTCGAGCCGATCGGTTACGCCGGCGCACAGGAAGCGCTCGACGACGCCGCGCACGCGGACGACGACCTCGCGCTCGTGCTCGCCGCCCCCGGCAGCCTGCCTGCGAACGACATCGCATTCGCCGCGCGTGTCGTCGTCCTGAGCCGACCCATCGACCGCGAGTCGCTCGCACGCGCCGCCGCCTCAGCCTTGAAGGACCTCTCATGACCCTGCAGCCGCAACACAGCATCCTCGTCGTCGATGACGATCATTCGATGCGCACCCTGCTGATCGAATATCTCTGCGGACACGGCTACAAGGCCGACGGCGCCGCGAGCGCGCAGGAGGCGCTCAGCGTGTTCGCCGCCCGACGCTACGACCTCGTGCTGCTCGATCTCGGCCTGCCCGATGGCGACGGCACCGACCTCGCGCGCCGCTGGCGCGAGCAGATGCAAACGCAGGCGCAGGTGCCGATCATGTACATCACGGGCCGCAAAGATGAAGCCGATCTCGTGATGGGACTCGAACTCGGCGCGGATGACTACATCGTCAAGCCGTTTTCGCTGCGCGAAGTGCTGGCGCGCATGCGCGCCGTGATGCGCCGCGCGGGCGCGACCACCGCCGCGCCGCTCACGCGCGGCAAACTGCCCAACGCGTATCGCTTCGCGGGCTGGACGCTGAATCTGAACACGCGCCGTTTGAGCTCGACCGATCAGTCGACAGTGCCGCTCACCAACTCAGAGTTCAATCTGCTCGTCACGTTTCTGAGCTCGCCGGGCCGTATCATCACGCGCGAAAAGCTGCTCGAAAGCACGCGCGCCTTCGATGACATCTATGATCGCGCCATCGACGTGCAGATTCTGCGGCTGCGGCGCAAGATCGAGATCGATCCGAAGAAGCCGGCGCTGTTGCGCACCGAGCGCGGCGCGGGCTATATCTTCGACACCGACATCGAACATCTGTGGACCTGAACGCGTCCCTTCACTCTCACAAGCCTGCAAGGAACGCCGTGAACGATTTCAAGCGTCTTGGCGCACAACCCATCAGCGACGCGCAGCCCTGCGGCGTCGACGTGCGCGACGATCCCGACTTCGATCTGCTGCAAAACGAGATCGCGAAACTGACCAATCCGGCTGCGAGCGGTGCGCCGGACTGGGAACAGGTGGTCAAGTTGTCGTCCGCGTTGCTCGCGGGCAAGGGCAAGGACATTCTCGTCGCGAGCTATCTGACGGGCGGCCTCCTGATCACGCGCGGGCTCGCCGGACTGAACGACGGCGCGCAGATGCTCGAAGGACTGCTCGTCACGCACTGGGACGGGCTTTATCCGCCGGTCGCGCGACTGCGCGCGCGGCGCAACGCGATTCAATGGTTGATCGACCGCGTTCGCGCGCATGGCGAGGAGCACGACTGGTCGAGCTGGCCGCCGCAGGATGCCGCGCTCGTCGATGGTCTGCGTGCGACGCTCGCCGGGATCGACAGCGTGCTCGCCGAGAAGGACGATGACGCGCCCTCCATGCAGCCACTGCGCGCGCTGCTCGGCACGGTGCAGGTTGCCGAGCCGGAGCCCGCGCCTGTGGCTGTGCCCGAGCCGGTCGTCGAGCCGGAGCCTGTCGCTGCGACGGCGGTTGCGCCGCCTGCACCTGCGCCGCGACCCGCGCCCGTGGCTGCGCCCGCGATTCAAGCCGATCCGCTTGCGCCGCTCGCCGTCGATTCATCCGACAGCGCGAGCCGCGCCACTGACGAAGCGCTCGACCGGCTCGCCGCCATCGGAAGCTGGTACGCGCAGAACGAGCCGTCGAGCGCGCTCGGCTTCCGGTTGCGGCGCATGGGCGCGTGGGCGGGCATCGAGCGAGCGCCGTCCGCCCAGGGCCCCGAAACGCAACTGCCCGGCCCGATCGCACCGTTGCAGGATGCCTTGCGCAATCTGCAATCGCGCGCGGCGCACATGGACATCGTCGGTTTCGCCGAAACGCAGGTGCTGACGTATCCCTTCTGGCTCGATCTGAATCATGCCGCGGCGACGGCGCTGGCCCAGCTCGGCGACGCGTGGAGCGCCGCGCGCCGCGAGGTCTGCAACGAGACCGCGAAGTTCGTCGCGCGGATCGATGGCATCGAGCGTCTGAAATTCGCCAACGGCGTGCCGTTTGCGAACGCGGACACGGTGCAATGGCTGGGTTCGCTGGCCTCGTCGAGCGGCGATGCAAGTGCGGCCACCGCGCCGGACCCGCTCGCCGCAGTGCTCGCGCGCGCCCGTGCGCTTGCCGCCGACAACGACCTGCGCGCCGCCGCGCAATGTCTGCAGGACGCGATCGACAAGACCGCCGCCGTCGGCACGCGGCTGCGCCTGCGCACGGCCCTGTGCGATCTGCTGCTGGAGAATCGTCCGGGCGCGCGTCTCGATGCATTCGCGCGCGCGCTCGTGGAGGAAGTGGACCGCTACGGCGTGGCGTCGTGGGACCCGGAACTCACCGCCGATGCGCTGCGCGCCGCCTACGCGATCCTGAGCCGCAACGACCAGAACGAAGCGGAGACGGCCGCGCTGCTCGCGCGCATCGCACCGCTGAACGTCGCCATCGCGGTGCGCCTGATTACGTGATCCGGCTTGCGCGACCGGCTCAAAGCCCCGTCATCATCATCGCCGGCGTCTGACCGCGCCAGCATGCGCCGATCGTCGCGGGCAAGCCCAGTTCAGCCAGCGTCACCGGATTGCTCGCCACCGTTGGCACGATGGCCGGCAGCGGCGGCATGCCGGGGCTCATCACCGCAAGCTGATCGACGATATTCATCTGCTGACGCTGCATCTGCGCGTCCTGGATCTGCTGCTTCTGTTGCGCCGTCGTCTTCTGCAAGGTCTCGTACAGCTCGATGCTGTGCGCGGCGCCGGTCACCTGATCGCCGCCCGTCACCGAAAAACTCACCGTCAGCGACTGCACGTTGAGCGACTTGAGCGCGGACTCGCTCACCGGGAAATCGGCGGGTGTGAACTGGCGCTGGCCGTCCGCGAAATCCTTCAGGAACGCCGCGACGCCCAGCGGCCCCGCATAGCTGCGATTCAGGCTCAGGTTGCCGATCCTGATCTGCAGACGCACATCGCCGCATTGTCCCGCCGTCCACACAAAGCTCGTGCTGACCGGGAAGTTGTAGTTGTTCAGCGTCTGCACGCCCGACGCGCACTGCACGGTCAGAATGGTCGCGTAGGGTTTCGCCTGCGCGTCGGCGTTGACGTTGGTCGGCTGCGCGGTGAGCGTGAGCGGCACCGTCAGCGCGCGAGCCGCATCGGCCTGTTGCTTCGCGGTCGCAAGCGTGCGGTCGAGCTGATCGAGCGCCTGTTGCGCGTCCAGTTGCGCCTTCTGCGCCTGAAGCTGCTGGGCCTGCTTGTCGGCGGCACTGCGCGCGGCGGATTGCTGCTGCGCGAGCTGGCGTCCGAACGCGCCGTTGAGCATCGGCACGAAGCTTGACGTGAACGGCACGCTGAAGCCCTGCGTCTCGACGACGCCATAGCGGCTCGCATTGCGCGTGAGGAACGGCTTGGCCGCGCCGTCCGCGAACGCCCACACAGCGCCCTTCGCGCCGAAGAGCTGATCGATCGCCGCGCTTTTATCCGTCGCGCCCTGCAGCGGAAACACCACGCCCGACTCCCAGCCGCGCTGCAATTCGCACGATGCCTGCTGCTCGATATAGGCGGCGAGAAAATCGAACGGACCGCGGATCAGACGCCACGTCAGCGCGTCCGAACCGTCGCCGGTGCCGATGAGCGTGCGCAACTGCGTGAGCGGCTGCAGCGTGTTCATCATCTCCGAAGGCTGCGGCTGGGCGCTCGTCGCGAGCTGGGCGAAGTCCGCGGCAAGCTGATAATTCTTGCCGCTGCCCGCGCTGCTGTCGACCGCGAGCTTGTTCAGTCCCGCGAAATACTGCGTCAGCGCATCGACCGCGCCGAGATTGTTGGCGACCGTCTGGCTGCCGCGTTGCGGCGCGCCGGCGAGCACGTCCTTGATCGCCGTTGCCCCGACCGCGTTGAGCGCGCCCGCCATTTTCACCGCCTGATTCGCCGCGCCCACGCGCGTCGCCTGCTCGCGCACCTGCTGGAATTGCCGTGCGAGGCCGATCCAGCCGGGCAGCGGCGCGTCGGCGCGTTCGCCGCCGAATTCCTCGTCGAGCCGCGCAATGAGGCGGAAATACGGACTCGCCGGCCCGCTGACGATGCCGAGCGCGGCGCGCCAGCCGGCTTCGCCCGAGTACGGCGCCGCGCCGTTCGTGAACGCCTCGACGAAGTTCTGCCATGCCATCACGCGCTGGGTGCGATACCAGTCGTCGAAGGCCGCGCGTTGTTTGTCGAATTGCGCGGGATCGCTGACGGCCGCGCGAATCTGTTTCGCCAGTTCGTCGAGCGTCTGACGGCCCGCGACGGTGTACACGGCGGGAACGGTCGCGCCGGCCATGTTCGTGGCGCTCGCACCCGTCACGCTGCCGTTCGCCATTTGCATGCCTGTGTTGACGGACTGCGCGTTGCCGCCCCAGAAGTCGGCTGCGCGCACCGGCGCGACCGCGCCGCCATCCGGCACGAGGCCGACGAGCCAGGACATCTGCGGATCGGCGGCGACGGCCTGGTCGAGCAGCGTGCGTTGATCCTTCAGGCGATCACGCAAATAGCCCGCATCCTTCGGCGACCACACGAGATACGAAATCGTGAGCGGATTCATTTGCGCGTTGAGCTGCGCCGGATAGAGCGATGTCGCGACCGGCTGCGGCATCGCTTCGAGCGTCGCGCGGTCCGCGCCGTCGATACGCGCGCGCAACAGGGCGATCGAGCGCGCCAGATTCAGGATCTGCCCCGCCTGCCCGGCCGACGCGGCGAGCGCCGTCTGCTGGCTCTGATCCGCCGCAGGCTGGATCGCCTGCCGATACTGCTGCACGAACACCTCATGCAAACGCGCTTCGAGCGCGGCGAGGCCCGCACCGTTGCCGAGCAGACCCGACATCCAGCGCCGGTCGTTCTGCGCGACCTGCGTCAGCACGTCGTTGGAATAGGTGAGCGCGGCGGCGTCGTGGAACAGGTTGCCGTTGAGCGCGACCTCGTCGGGCCGCGCGCTCTGCACCAGTGCGAGCGTCTGCCTGTTGCCGGCGAAGGACACCGAAAGCAGGATGCCGAACATCGCGACCAGCAACACCCACGCGACGACACCCACGCTCTGCGTGACGCGCCGCCAGTGATGCACGAGCACGGTCGGCTTCGCCGCGTTGCGGTCCTGCGGCAGGATGCGGCCGAAGAAATCGTGCAGGAACACACCAGCCGTGTCGCCCGCATGCGACGGCGACGCCGGCAGGATCGAGCCCATCAGCGCGGACATCGCGCCGCCTTCCTGCTGGCCGCTGCTGAAGAAGATGCCGCGCAGGAGCGGCCGTTCGAGGTACGGACTGTCGGCGAGGCAGGCGCCGAGGAACATCGTGAGGCCGCTTCGCAACTGCTCCAGTTCGTTCGGGAACATCAGCAGTTCGGGCGACGGCTGCGCTTCGCGCGACACGAGCGCGAGACGCAGCGCCTGCAGGCGCGCGCCGATCGAATCGAACGCGCGCGCGACGAACGCGCCTTCACCCGATGCATCCGTTGCGCTCTCTTCGGCGAGATAGCCCATCGCCTGACCGAGCGCCTCGGCGGGCAGCGTCTTCGCCCATTCCTCGAAGCCGTAGAGACGGTCGCACTTCGTGACCAGCACATACACCGGAAAGCGCTTGCCGAACATGCGGATCAACTGCTCGATGCGCGCACGAACGATGCGCCCTTCATCCGCGAAAGTATCGGCGTTCGGAGCGATCAGCCGGTCCGCGCTGACTGCGAGCACGAGCCCGTCGAGCCCTTCGCGCGGACGGTAGCGGCCGAGCAGATCGAGCCCGACTTCCCACTCGCGCCGATCCTGCTCGATGTCCTCCGCCTGCACGTAACGTCCCGCGCAATCGATCACGACGGCGCGATCGAAATACCACCAGTCGCAATTGGCCGTCTGGCCGATGCTCGCCTGCTGGCTGATCTTCTGAATCGGCGACGAGAGCCGCGCGCGCGTGAGCGCGGTGGTCTTGCCGGTGCCCGATTGCCCCACGACCATGAACCACGGCAGCGCGTAGAGCGGATCGCCCTGGCTGCGCAGATTCGACTGGCGCAGCGTCGCGACGGCGGCTTTCCACTTGCGCCGCAGGAGTGTTTCAGGCGAAGCGGCCGGCGCCTCGACATGGATCGCCGCGCTCTGCGCCGCGAGGCGGCTGCGCGAACGCATCATCACGATCATGCGGCGCGCGAACGCGACGAAGAAGTACAACGCGAACACGCCGATGAAAATCGCCAGCGCGACCCACAGCGGCCAGCCGAAATAGAGGACGACGCCCCAGCTGACCAGCGCCACGACGATCAGCGTCAACAGCCACAGCAATGCGATGCCCAGCGTTTTCATAGATGGATCTGCACGAGAAGCGTATCGACGGACTGCGCGACGACGGTGTGATACACGCCATACAGCAGCGCCAGCAGGAAGAGCGGCAACAGAATCGCGGTCAGCTTGCCGCGCGTGAAGCGCGAGGCGAAGCGCGCGCGCGCGTTCGGCTTGCGCGCGGCGGCGTCATCGCCCGCGACGTGATAGCCGTCCGGAAACAGGAACGCGCGCGCCGACGCGCCGAGCGGGTCGGCGTCGGGCAGCAGCATCGCGAGATTGGTGCGGCGGATGTCGGTGAGCGTCTTCTGGTTGCGGTCGTAGGCATAGCGCCCGCCGAAGCCGAGCGCGAGACACAGATAGAACACTTCGCGCACCGCCAGTTGCGCGGGCGCGAGTTGCGCGAGGCGCTCGTAGAACACGACGCCCGCGTTGCTCACGTTCGAATAGCGGCGCTGCAGCAGATGACGCTGCCATTGCGCCGCGCCTTCCCAGCGCGTCGTGAGCAGCAGTTCGTCGGCCCAGGCGTTGAAGGCGAACAGCGCTTCGTCGATGTCGGCCTGCGGGAAACCCGCGTCGTGCGCGCGCAAGCGCGCGGCGGCGATCGCGCCGTCGAGTTGCGCGGTCAGGTTCGCGGCATCGCCCGCCGGTGAGCGCGAGAATGCGCGGACCTGGGCGAAAAGGGGCATGAGGGTATCGGCGAGGTTCACGCTATCTCCGCAGCACGACGATTTCCGCGCGCAGGTCCTGCGGCGCGTCCGGCCATTGCAGCGCGATGTTCTCGTCGCGCTCCACGGCATCCCACAACTCGCTCACCTGCTCGATGCGGAAGTAATTCGACGACGCGCGGCGCGGCATGCCCTGCGGCGCGTTCGGCAGATGGATCAGTTCCAGCCCCGGCAGCGCGTGCGCGACGAGGCGCGTGACATCGGCGGCGTTGGCGAGGCGCGCGTCGTAGAGCGCGCCATCGACGACCTGCGCCGCCGCCTGCTCCGTGCGCAGCACGAGATAGAAGCGGTTGCGCCGGTCGAAGAACGCGCGCGGCAAATCGCCCGCGAACATGCCGTCGCGATAGTCGAGCACCGCGAGATGCTCGGGCCCGATCGCGATTTCGCCGAGCAGAAAGCCGATCAGCGCCTGCGCGCGCGAGAAGCAGTTGTAGAGATCGGTGTGATCGTAGGCGGGCAGGCCCGGCGTGCCGTCCTGCGCCTCGCCGAGCATGTCGAAGCGCTCGGAAAACGCGCTCAATTCGCCGACGAGACTGCGCAGCTCGCCGTACAGATGCCACGGATGCACGGCCGGCGTCTGCGTCAGATGCACGAGCTTCGGCGCGGCGCGCGACAGCGTGCGCATGGCGAGCAGCAGCATCATGTAGCCGGGATCGAACTCGGCTTTCTGCAGCTCGCGCGGATTCTTGAATTCCTGCAGATGGTGCGCGCGCCCGACGACATCGTCGCGAATTTCGCGCACGATACGCAGCAGCGTATCGGAGCCTGACAGCGCGTAACCCGGCGCGATGAAGCGCTCCGACAGCGTCACCGTATCGCCGATGCGCGCAAGCTGCGCGATCGGAATCAGATCGTACTGGCCGAGATTGGCGGCCTCGCCCTCGAAGAACACTTTCAGCACGTGCAGCAGCGTGTGCACCGGCGCGGCGGGACCGTCCGAGTGCAGATCGGGCACGTCGGCCGGGCGTTCCAGGGTCGCGTAGCGGGTCTGCGCGGCGGCGGCGTCATCGAGCGATGCGCACATCGACACGTTGTTGCCCTCGACGGCGAACTTGCGCACGCCGAGATAGACCGTCAGCGCGCGTCCCTCGCCGATCGTGCCCGCGTCGAACGAACGCGGCGCGAGCACGGCGTTGCCGGGAAACTCGACATACGTGCGATCCGGAAAGATCAGCTTCGCCGAGCGCACTTCGATGGTCTGGCTCGCGATCGCGCCCGTGGCGATATCCAGCGCGCCCGCGCCCCAGAAATGCGGCAGGCCCGTCTCGACGACGGGCTTGTTGCGGAACTGCTCGTGCAGCGACGCCAGCTGAAAGTGCTGGGGCTGCATGAACATGCCCTGATGCCAGTAGATGCCCTTGTTATGGTCCATACGATGCAATCGATGTCTAGTTGAGCTTGCGCAAGGGCGTGTCCTGCGAACTGGCCGCGCCCACGACGCCCGTCGTGGCGCCGGACCCGTCCGGACTCGCCGGCTTGTCGCTCAGACGGATTTCCTTGCCGCCGCCTTCGAGCTGCTGCGCGCGCTGCAGCGTCGCGGCATCCGGGCCGCCGGGCTGCACTTCGGCGTTGAGAATGCCTTGCGCGCCGAGATTGAGGCGCACGACGAGCGGTCCGGGCAGCTTCGTGTGCGTACGGAAGATGAAGCCCGAGGTCTTCGTGACGACGGGCACCTCGAACTGGCGCGCCGCATTGGCCACGCCGAACTGCGCATAGCCCGCGACGAGGCCGATCGAGCGCGTGTTCTGCGCGCGGTCGAGAATCAGATACGAATGCTGGCCGGGCGCGACCACATAGCGCGAGAACTGCGAGAACGTCTGCGGCACCTTGCCCGTCGCCATGGTTTCGGCGAGCGCGTTCGGGTCGGCGGCGAGGTTGCGGAACGCCTGGGCATCGCCGGTTTCGTAGACGCCCAGCAAAAGCGTGTGCGACTGACCGTCGTACTGGTTCAGGCCCGGATCGGCGCTGATCTCGAACATCACCGCGTCGGTCGCGTAGCTCCAGGCCACATCGGCGAGCGGGTCTTTCGGCGGCGCGCTGCCGCAGCCCGCGAGCGCGAGCGCCGCCGCGACGCATGCCAGCGACGCCATCCGCCGCGTGGCGCGTGTCCGATTGCCGCCGCGCTTCGCGGCATCATTTGTCATTACAGCCACAGCCATTGCCGGTGCCTCATTCGGTTGCCGTCGATTCAAGTGCTCCTGCAGCCCATTGTCCGGACTTTGCGGCAGGCTCATACGGCGAAAAAAGGTGCTTTCCCGGCCTTATTCGAAATCTGCGGCGTCGAGACGCCGCGTCAGACCAGCGGCAGGATGGTCGCGCTGGATTCGCTGTCTTCCGTGTACGGCATGAAGAGGATCGATTCGGGCGTGCCCTTCACGCGCGCGTAATAAACGTCGTCCGCGCCGAGCCGGTTGCGCACCGCCCACGCCGTGAATTCGCGCTCGCCGACCTGCAGCGTCAGGCCTTCCTGCGCATACTCCAGCACGGTTTTCTCCGGCAGCTTGCCGCGCGGGCCGACCGCCTGGAAATCGATCTTCGCGTCGCCGCCGTGCACGCCGAACACGACGCCCTGCCATTCGCCCGCGCGCGGCCCGATCGCGAACCACTGGCCGAGCTGCTCCTCGCCGACCACTTCGAAGCGATAGTCCTGCGGCTCGCCCGCCTTCGCGAGGTTCGCGCGCGCGACGATCTTCGCGGGCCACGCCGGATGGCTTTCGACGAGCACGGTCGCGTTGCCGAGCAGCGCCGGCATGCCTTCGACGCCCGTCGCGCCCGACAGCACCATCGGGAAGCCTGCGCCGCGCGCCTCGCGCAGACTCGCGGCGAACGCCGACAGCCCGTAGCGCACGGATGCTTTGGCGAGCGCGGCATCGTCGGCGAGAATCAGCCAGAGATCGGCGCGCGCGGCGTTCAGCGCGTCGAGCCCGGCGCGCCACGCGAGTTTCGCGGGTTCATCGACCCAGAAATGGCCTTGCGTGGCGAGGCCGTAGCGTTTGAGCAGTTGCGACAGGGCGCTGACGCGCGCGGCGTCGTGGGCCTTGTCGAATGCGGTGATCCAGACGGTTTTGCTCATGATGATCGTTCCTTTCGATTGGGTACTGGCGCTGCGCTTTGGGAGGGACGGGTGCGAAGCAGTCGCCGGATCCCGTTTTCGCGTCGGTCTATTGGCGTTGCCCCTGTGCGGGGCGGCACCTACTTTCTTTGCTGCTGCAAAGAAAGTAGGCAAAGAAACAGCTTTCCCC
>LRBF01000265.1 GCA_001580565.1 Caballeronia megalochromosomata
AGATGTGTATAAGAGACCGCGTCGACGACGATCGGCGCCATCAAGAGACCGAAGAAAAGCACCGGGTAGACTGGTGACTGAACTGGGTCATCATCGGTGTCTTGCGCCCGTTCGAGCGACACGTCTCCCAAACCGGGCGACGTCATGCCAAAATCGCTTGACCGCGCAACACGATGAGCTCGCAATGGAAGCACTTGACTTTGAAGCACAGATTTCGACTAACCGACGCGGCGTGACCTTCGTTCTAGCGGGAAAGAACGGCGCGGTCGAATGCATGATCGTGCGTGCCGCGATGGAGGCCTATTTCTGGCTGCCAATTGATGCGGATGATGCGGATGATGCCAAGACGTTGAAGACCTTCCACGATGGCGTCCACCGTATTCACGCCGTTGCGCATCGCAAGCTACTCGCGCATCCCTCGACCCGCCTCGAATTAACGACGGCCGACTTCTCCCGCAGCTGAGCGAGAGTCCTATCTCGATCACGCTAGTGGCATGTGTTGCTGGCGCAGCTGTGGAAGTCGTTCGGGGGGGCAGACGATTAGTTGCCAAATGGTGCGGTCGCTGACTGTAGTGGTTCAGTATTCTTGGACACCGCTTACGCAGTTTCTACCTTTAATTCCTCGAACTCGGCTGGCGGCATATGACTGGCAGCCGAGTGCAAGCGGTCCTGGTTGTAGTACATCAAGATGTAATCCAGCACATCAGCACGAGCCTCGGCATGATCACGGTATGCGTGCCCGCCGATGCATTCTCCTTTGAGCGTACAGAAGAAGCGCTCTACGACCGCGTTGTCCCAACAGTTTCCTCTGCGGCTCATGCTCTGCACGATCTGGTGCTGCCTAAGGAACTGCTGAAACGTCAGACTCGCATAATTGCTTCCTTGGTCCGAGTGAAACATCAACCCCGGTTCGGCACGCCGCGTATCAAGTGCGACTTGTAACGCGCGAATCACCAGGAACGTGTCACAGGAACCCGAGGTCGCCCAGCCGACGACACGCCGGGAGTACAGATCGAGCACCACCGCCAGATACATCCAGCCCTGCTGCGTCCAGATATACGTCACATCGCCCGCCCAGAACCGGTTCGGAACCGTCACGGCGAAGGCCCGATCGAGCCGGTTCTCGGCAATCGCCGATGCCTGCTCGCGCTTCACATAACGATGCGTGCGACGTACTCGCGCCTGCACGCCGCCTTCGCGCATGAGTCGACGCGCACGCGCGCGCCCCACCGCATGGCCACGACGATTCAGTTCCTGCGACATGCGCCGACTGCCATAGCTTTGCCGCATCTGCGCATGAATCGCCTGCACCTCGCGCACCAACTCCATACGCGCCGGGCGCGCCTTGCACTGCCGCGCCTTCCAGGCGTAGTAACTGCTGCGCGCCACGCCGACTACGCGACACAGCGTCGCTATCGGATATGCCTTCTCTGCCTGCCGGATCACTTCGCATCGCGATCCAGCTCCTTGACAAAGAAGGCCGTGGACTTTTTTAGAATGTCGCGCTCCCGTTCAAGCTCCATCACGCGCTTTTCAAGCGCCCGAATCCTTGCCTGTTCGGCGCTAGCGCCCTCGACTGCGTTCACTGGCGCACTCGCAACCGGCCGGCGATTGCCGATCCAGCGCCGCAACGCCGTCTCTCCAATGCCCAGCGCCTTCGCAGCCTTCGTCACCGTGTAGCCCTGCTCCAGGACGAGCGCCACCGCTTCGCGCTTGAATTCCTCTGAAAATTCTCTTCTGCCCATTTGACACCTCGCTGGTCGATCAAAGTCTACCTTTCGAAGTGTCCAAGATTGCTAGACCACCACAGACCGCCATCTCACGGCCGTTGCTTTAACGGACATTCTTTGAATCAATAGGGAGCTTGCCGAGCGACGCTCTGGGCCTTATTTTCGGTGAGTGTGTATTGCCCGTCCCATTGGGCGGACATCCTCTGTCGTGTCGCGGATCGATCGCGTCGCGAGGCCGGATTCTTCGCGGCGTGCCAAATTGCCGATATCTTTCGGAATTCAAAACATGAGCAACCACGGTCTCAAAGTGACGGCGCATGCACCGGGCTCACCCGGACAATTCAGCGAACTCGCCGCACAAGTCAGAGAGGCAACGGGCGCCGCCTGCGTAGCTCTGATAGTCGTCGACGCCGCCGGAAATGGTGGCTACAGCATCGCCGGCCCGCTCGAAGCTCAACTCAGCATTCCGCACACGCTCGAAGAGGTCGCTCTTCAGCTCCGCTCACAACTTGCGAGCTCCATCCAATAACGCGCGCTCCATGATCGCAGCGGAACCCAGTACTGCTGACTCACATCGCCCAAGGGGCGAAATCGACCCAACCCGGTCAGACAACTTCCTCCAAACCAGCCACTCAGCGGAATCGATGTCCAGGCAACCGGAGCGCCAGGAAACGGCCGATGGTGAACTCACCCGATCGGCCATGAACGGTCTGTTGCTGGAGTCTTTTGGTGCCACCTGAGCGGCGCCTAGTCCTACAAAAGGAGTCATCCGTCAGGATCACGATGTTGCGGCATCGCGATCCCCCGCCTGTACCGATATTAGGCATTCAAGACCTACTTGCGCAGGCTCCGCTTTCTCCGCTCACGCGGTTCGGTACCCGTATCGACGGGGGTGAACGGCGCTTGGAATCGACTCACAAGAAAATCAATGAAGGCGCGCGCACGAGCAGTCTGATTTCTTTGTCGCGGGTAGTAAACAAACAAGTCGGCAGAGGGGAGAACTGTGTTCGGCAAAACAAGGCTGAGCCGACCGCTCTGCACATACTTCGCAAGATCCCATTCCGAGCGAATCAGTATTCCGTGTCCTTCCAATGCCCAGCGCAGCACGATATCGCCGTCGTTGCTTGATAACGCGCCTTTCACCTTAATCGCCTCGGTGTGGTCGTTCACGATGTACCGCCACACCCCATAAGCATCCTCGTTCTGTCGGTGGATGATGCATCGGTGCTCAGACAAGTCTTCAACTCGCTCGGGCGTGCCATGTTTCTCCAAGTATTTTGGCGAGGCGCACAAAAATCGGCGATTACTCATGATGCGTCGTGCGCTCAGACGAGTGTCGGGTAATTCGCCAAATCTGATCGCCATGTCAAAGGCGCCTTCTACCAGATCGACTGGGCGGTCAGTCACTTCAAATTGAACCTCGACGCTAGGAAAGCGCTTCGCAAACTCCGACACCAACGGCGCGATCGTTGTGCGGCCGAATCCAAGCGTCGCATTAATGCGCAAGAGACCTTGCGGGTCTCCCTTTGTCCCGGAAATCGCCTCTTCCATCTCGCGCACCTGCCCGACGATCTGCGAGGCGTATCGCAGGTAGGTCTCGCCTTCGGGCGTGAGGCTCACGCTTCGAGTGGTCCGATTCACCAGACGAACGCCTAAGCGCTGCTCGATGACGCCGAGTCGTTTCGTTGCTGCCGGTGGGGACAGATCGAGCGCCCGCGCCGCGCCGGACATACTTTTAAGCTTCGCCAGAAGAATGAAGAACTCGAAGTCGGTAGCGGTCTGGGTTTCAGTATTCACTGGACTTGAAAAGTGTTGTGAATGGAAGTGTAGTTTAGCAGCGTTTTTCGCAGTTAAGCTACGTTCCATATTGCAGCCGAGGGGGTCGCAATATGCTTCCAAAACTCAGGAGACAAGCCATGAGAATCGTTGAAATCCGCGAAAAGACCGTTCCTATCAGTTCGCCGATCCGCAATGCCTATATCGACTTCAGCAAGATGACGCTGAGTCTCGTCGCTGTCGTTACCGACGTGATTCGCGACGGCAAGCCGGTGATCGGATACGGCTTCAATTCGAACGGCCGCTATGGTCAAGGCAAGTTGATGCGCGAGCGCTTTATCCCGCGTCTCCTGGAAGCAGATCCCGCTTCACTCGTGAACGATGCTGGTGACAACCTCGACCCCCACAAAATCTGGGCGACGATGTTCACCAACGAAAAGCCCGGCGGTCATGGCGAGCGCTCGGTGGCGATCGGCACGATCGACATGGCTGTCTGGGACGCCGTGGCGAAGATTGAAGGCAAGCCACTGTTCCAACTGCTCGCAGACCGATACGGCAACGGCACGCCCGATCGCAAAATCTTCGTGTACGCAGCAGGCGGTTACTACTATCCGGGGCAAGATCACAATAAGCTCAAGGACGAAATGCGCAGCTACATCGACCGTGGCTATACGGTCGTGAAGAAGAAGATCGGTGGCGCATCGCTTGACGAAGACCTGCGTCGCATCGATTCGATCCTGAGCGTGCTCGGCGACGGCCAGAAGCTCGCTGTGGATGCCAACGGTCGCTTCGATCTCGATACTGCAATTCAATACGCGAAAGCGCTCTCGCAGTACGACCTGTTCTGGTACGAGGAACCGGGCGATCCGCTCGACTACGAACTGCAAGCGACGCTGCGCAATTACTACGACAAGCCGATGGCAACCGGCGAAGACCTCTTTTCGATGCAGGATGCCCGCAACCTGATCCGCTACGGCGGCATGCGCGCCGACCGCGACTGGCTGCAATTCGATTGCGCACTGAGTTACGGCCTCGTCGAATACCTGCGCACGCTCGACATGCTGCATGAGCACGGCTGGTCGCCGAAGCGCTGCATTCCGCACGGCGGCCATCAAATGTCGCTGAACATCGCAGCAGGTCTGGGTCTTGGCGGCAATGAATCCTACCCGGATCTGTTCCAGCCGTACGGCGGCTTCCCCGACGGCGTCAAGGTCGAGAACGGCTATATCACCATGCCGGATATCCCCGGCATCGGCTTTGAAGGAAAGGCCGATCTATTTGCCGAGATGCAGAAGCTGTCCTCATAAGCCTTAGATAGGCAAAGCGCCGATACACCCTTCGGCGCTGCGTTCATACAACAACAAAAGAACGCAGGAAAATCCGGCCGTGCTCGCCGCAGCGTTCGACTGCGCTGCGGGCGCGCGCCCTGATTCCATTAGAAGACGCCATGCATAGGAGACAAACATGCTGGTATCAATCAGGAAAACGCTTTCCAAGCTCTATGTCCAAGTCCTCATCGGGATCATCGCGGGGATATTACTAGGGCATTTCTATCCCGATATTGGCTCGCAACTTAAGCCACTCGGCGACCTTTTCATCAAACTGATTCGGATGCTGCTGGCACCGATCATCTTCGCATCCGTTGTAGTCGGCATAGCCCGCATGAGCGATCTTCATGAGGCCGGCCGTGTCGGTGTGAAGGCGGTGCTCTATTTCGAAATCGCATCGACTGTCGCGCTTTTGGTGGGTCTCGTGGTCGTGAACGTAGTCAAGCCCGGCAGCGGCATGAACATCGATCCTGCGCACATAGACAGTTCTGCGATTGCAACCTATACGCAAGCAGCAAAGCAGCACGGCACGCTCGACTTCCTGATGAGCATCGTTCCGAACAGTATCGTCGGCGCGTTTGCCAATGGCGAAATCTTGCCGATCATCTTCTTTTCGCTGTTGCTGGCCATTTCTCTCGCCAAATTGGGCCCGCGTACGGCGCCTTTTGTCGACATGCTTGATATGTTCCTGCAAGGCATGTTTGGCATCGTTCGAATCGTAATGTATGTTGCACCAATCGGCGCGTTCGGCGGAATGGCCTTCACCATTGCCAAATACGGGATCGGTACGCTGGCTTCTTTTGGCCAACTGATGTTGTGCCTGTATCTGACATCGATCTTTTTCGTGGTGGTCGTGCTCGGCATCGTCATGCGTATGTGCGGTTTGTCGTTGTTCAAGTATCTGCGCTACATCAAGGATGAGATCTTCATCACCCTGGGCACGGCTTCGACAGAAGCAGTGTTGCCGCAAATGCTCATCAAGATGGAGAAAATGGGTTGCTCACGACCGGTCGTCGGAATGGTTTTGCCTACCGGCTATACGTTCAACGCTGACGGGACGGCGATCTACCTGACCATGGCGGCGATGTTCATCGCGCAGGCTATGAACGTGCATTTGACAATCTGGGACCAGTTGCTTGTGCTCGGCGTGCTCTTATTAACCTCAAAGGGTTCCGCTGGCGTGGCAGGCGCAGGATTCGTCGCGTTGGCTGCAACACTGGCGTCGATGCATAAGATTCCCGTTGAAGGTTTGGTGCTTCTGCTCGGCGTGGACCGCTTTCTTAATGAGGCCCGCGCAGTGACGAACCTTATCGGGAACGGGGTAGCAACGGTGGTGGTAGCTCGATGGGAAGGGGCGCTGGATATGAACGTTGCGCGAGCAATGCTCAATCGTCAAGGCGATACAAGCATCGATGCGTTGGAGCCGGTCGTACCGCTCGCAGCTGAGCCGATGACAGGCAACAAGACAGTCGTGCGACCAAACGCCCATTAAATCGCTTGTGTTCCGCTCGCTTCGATTGCGAGCGGAACTGCCAGCGCGTCAATCCTTTCCCATAAATGATGACATGACAAAGCAATCTGAAACCACGAGCTTCCGGCAAGCCGCTCTCGATTACCATGAGTTGCCGACGCCCGGAAAACTGGCGATTACCCCGACGAAGCAGATGATCAACCAGCGTGATCTCTCGCTGGCCTACTCCCCGGGTGTCGCCTTCGCATGCGAGGAAATCGTTGAAAACCCGCTCAATGCTGCGCGCTTCACGGCTCGCAGCAACCTCGTCGGCGTGGTCACGAACGGAACTGCGGTACTTGGGCTGGGTAACATTGGGCCGCTGGCATCGAAGCCGGTAATGGAAGGCAAAGCGGTGCTGTTCAAGAAGTTCGCGGGCATCGACGTGTTCGACATCGAGCTCAACGAGTCGGATCCACACAAGCTGGTGGACGTGATTGCTGCGCTTGAGCCGACCTTCGGCGGGATCAATCTGGAAGACATCAAGGCGCCCGATTGCTTCATCGTCGAACGGGAATGCCGAAAACGCATGAAGATCCCGGTGTTCCACGACGACCAGCACGGTACGGCGATCGTCGTCGCTGCCGCGATCATCAACGGCCTGAAGGTCGTGGGCAAGAATATCAAGGAAGTGAAGCTGGTGGCGTCGGGTGCAGGTGCTGCGGCACTCGCGTGCCTCGATCTTCTCGTTGACGTTGGCCTGCCGCTAGAAAACATCTTGGTGACTGATCTTGCCGGTGTGGTCTACCAAGGCCGGACTGAACTCATGGATCCGGACAAGGAACGTTTTGCCCGCGATACCAGCGCGCGCACACTCGCTGAAGTGATCGAAGGCGCGGACGTCTTCCTTGGCTTGTCTGCCGGTGGAGTGCTCAAGCAAGACATGGTCAAACAGATGGCCGTGAAGCCGCTGATTCTGGCGCTCGCCAATCCGACTCCGGAAATCCTTCCGGAACTCGCGCTCGAGGTGCGTCCTGATGCAATCCTCGCGACGGGTCGGGCCGACTTTCCGAATCAGGTAAACAACGTCCTCGTGTTTCCATTCCTCTTCCGAGGCGCGCTTGACGCCGGCGCGACGACAGTGACGCGGGAAATGGAAATTGCAGCGGTCAATGCACTGGCCGAATTGGCACGTCAGGAACAGAGCGACATCGTCGCGACAGCGTACGGCATTCGCGATCTCTCCTTTGGCCCGGAATATCTAATTCCGAAACCATTCGATCCGCGCTTGATTGTCAAGCTCGCGCCTGCTGTCGCGCAAGCGGCCATGGATTCTAGCGTCGCCGAGCGTCCGATTGAGGACATGGAGGCGTATAAGCAACATTTGCAGCAGTTCGTGTATCAAAGCGGCACAACCATGAAGCCGATTTTCCAGCTCGCGCGTGGCGTGGAGCCTGAGAAGAAGCGAATCGTGTTTGCGGAAGGCGAGGAAGAGCGGGTACTGCGCGCTGTTCAGATTGTCGTCGATGAAAAGCTTGCCACGCCGATCTTGATTGGCCGACCGAGCGTGATCGAGCAACGGATTGCATGCTACGGTCTGCGTCTGGCGGCGGGTCAGGACTATACGGTCGTGAATACCGATCACGACGAGCGTTACCGCGACTTCTGGCAAGAATATTACAGGATGATGTCTCGCAAGGGCATCACGCCGCAAATGGCAAAGCTGGAAATGCGTCGCCGCACTACGCTGATCGGCGCGATGCTGGTGAAGCAGGGCGATGCAGACGGCATGATCTGCGGCATGGTGAGCACGACGCACCGGCACTTACACTTCATCGATCAGGTGATCGGCAAGAAGCAAGGCTGCAACGTCTACGCAGCGATGAACGCGCTGGTGCTGCCGGGTCGGCAGATTTTCCTCGTCGATACGCATGTGAACGTCGATCCAACGGCCGAAGAACTGGCCGAGATCACAATCATGGCGGCAGAAGAAGTACGCCGTTTTGGCGTCGAGCCGAAGGTGGCACTGGTGTCGCACTCGAACTTCGGCACGAGCAACGCGCCCTCAGCGCAGAAGATGCGCGATGTGCTGGCGATCCTGCGCCAACGCACGCCACAACTACAGGTCGATGGGGAAATGCATGGTGGTCTCGCGCTCGACCACAATCTGCGCCGTGAAGCAATGCCGGATTCGACGCTAGAGGGTGACGCGAACCTACTGGTATTGCCGAATATCGACGCAGCCAATATCTCGTACAACCTGTTGAAAACGGCGGCAGGCAACAACGTCGCCATCGGATCGATCCTGCTCGGCGCGGCGCTGCCCGTACATGTGCTCCCCCCGTCGGCGACGGTCCGTCGAATTGTCAATATGACGACCTTGTTGGTGGCCGATGCGACAGCTGTGTTGAAGGAAGCGACTCGTTGAGTGTGGTCGGGAGACCCGTTAGGTTCCAAACCGACTCGCGTCGATGATGCGCGGATAGCGTCGCCCCCTAAGACCCTCGATCTCGTAGGCAATTGGTGCCTTAAGGACGCGGGTCGACTCACATCGGCTCGGCGGCCTACCGCGGAAGTGATGCGATCGTCCAGGTGAGGATTGTCGGCGAAGGTTTACTGCGGGTCGCACGGTGAATACTCCGGTAGCACGACACAATTGCGGTCGGAGGACTAGGCCATGAGTAGGAAAAAGACAGGCAGGTTAGGTGCTCCGACCGTGCGCGCGGTCCCTGATGCGAATCGCATGAAGTTTCCCATCGAGCAGTCCATCGCGAACGAAATCTCGCTGCACTATCACCTTACTTTGGAAGTCATGCGCAGCGAATGCGGGAGCGAGTATCACGTAGGAAGCATGGCTCAAGTTGTTCACACGGCCCTGCTCCTCCGTCGATTTTGCGGCAAAGGCGTGCGAACGCGATTATTTCGTGACGCGAAGGATGCCACTTTGCGTTGCCACCGATTGGGCTTCGAAAAGGGCGATTGGCTCGCCGATAGAGAAGCATATGCAATTCTTGCGGAGATCCTTGTCCTACTTGACCATCAGCTCGCCACTGTCCCCCTCAGTGAATTGCAGATCGTGAATACCCGCTTGTCGAACGGGTCAAGAGCCAACTACGCAACAAGCCAGGAGCAGCCTTTCTGAGTGAAGCAACCTTTGTGCAGAATCGATTCGATGCGCCGTTAGTCCCGCGCTTGGCGGCGATGGATGGCTTCGACCTGCATCAGCTTCTTGAACGACCGTTTCACTGCTGTCAGCGGTCTTCACGGTCGCGCGAGTTCGAGCGGCGGTTCAGGGTCGGGTTGCGTCAGCCCCGCCCTCCGACTCATCGTCCGAAAGCGGCCGGTGGAATTCAGCGTCCCCAAAACGGCCTGTCGTCAGCGCACGCTCCCGACCCCAACCAGACGTCCGCGCTTTCGGGGCGCTGATGGCGGCTTTCAGGCAACGGACTAAACCGCTCGCGCGGTATGCACTCCGTTTGAACGTGGTGGTTCTTCATAGGAAACCCGCTCGGTTTCCTATGTTGAGCAATGAGGCAATCCGCCTCGTTACTCGACAGGAGCCCAGCCATGACAACCCCCAGCCAAGGCATCAGTCCGCTACGCCAGCGCATGATGGACGACATGCGCATGCGCCGACTCGCGCCGAAGACGCAAGCCAACTATCTTCGCGTGGTGCGACAGTTCACCGTGTTTCTCGGGCGCTCGCCTGACACGGCCACTGTCGAGGATTTGCGACGCTATCAACTGCATCTGGTTGACCACGGCGTGTCGCCGATTTCCCTGAACGCGGCGATCACCGGCTTGAAGTTCTTCTTCGGCACAACGCTCGGTCAAGAGCAGTTGATGGCGAAGATGCGTCCGATTTATCTGCCGCGTACCTTGCCCGTCATACTCGGCCGCGATGAAGTGGGCCGGCTGATCGCGGCAGCCACTAATCTCAAGCATCAGACGGCACTCGCATTAGCTTACGGCACAGGATTGCGGGCCAGCGAAGTGGTGGCCTTGAAGGTCGGTGACATCGACAGCCAGCGCATAACGCTGCGCGTTGAGCAGGGTAAAGGTCAGAAGGATCGATATGCCATGCTTTCGCCCATCCTGCTCGAGCGCCTGCGGGTTTGGTGGCGAGTCGCCCGAGCCCAGGGCAAGATGCTCGACGGCGGCTGGCTCTTTCCGGGGCTCAATCCGATCGAATCGCTCAGCACCCGCCAACTCAACCGGGCGATCCATGCAGCCGCCCAGGCCGCCGGAATCGACAAGCGCGTGTCCATGCACACCTTGCGCCATAGCTTTGCCACTCATCTACTGGAACAGAAGGTCGATATCCGCGTGATCCAGGTCATGCTCGGGCACAAGAAGCTTGAGACCACGGCGCTTTACGCCCAGGTCGCCACCGATATTCTGCGCGAGGTGGTCAGCCCTCTTGAGAGTTTGCATCCTGAGTAGCTCGCCGTCGTGGCGCATTGCGCGCTCGAGGTGGCGGACGTCTTTCGCTCTCTTGGCCCGACGTGGCGTCAATCCGCCCACCTGAGCCTTGGGCAACTGAAGGTCATGTCCGCGATCGAACAGTGCCGCAGTGCGGCGCTGGGAGGACACGTGCTGCGCTGCCAAGGGTGCGCCGAGATCGAAGTCGCCTACAACTCATGTCGCAATAGACATTGCCCGAGGTGCCAGGCTAGCGCTGCGCGGCGGTGGCTAGAAGCGCGTGAGGCTGATCTCCTGCCCGTCGAGTACTACCACGTGGTCTTCACACTGCCAGCTGCGATCAGCGCGATTGCGTATTACAACAAGGCCGTCATCTACGGACTGCTGTTCGATATCGCGGCCGAGACATTGCGCACCATCGCCGCCGATCCGAAGCATCTCGGGGCACAGATCGGTGCCACGCTCGTCCTGCATACCTGGGGCTCCGCGCTCACGCATCATCCCCATGTGCATGGCATCGTTCCCGGTGGTGGGTTGTCGCCGGAGCGAAGCCGGTGGGTCGCGTGCAAGGCAGGTTTCTTCCTTCCAGTGCGCGTACTCTCGCGCTTGTTCCGGCGACGCTTCCTCGAAGAGCTGGAGGCCATGTATCGCCGCGGCCGGTTGCGCTTCTTCGGCGAATACGCCGAGCTCAACGATCTCACAGCCTTTGCTAAATGGCTTGCGCCAATGCGCGCATGCGAGTGGGTGGTGTACGCCAAACGCCCATTTGCGGGACCCAAAGCCGTGCTCGCCTATCTGTCGCGTTACACGCACCGGGTCGCGATCTCTAACCAACGCCTGGTCTCGCTCGACGAGCACGGCGTTACCTTCCGCTGGAAGGACTACCGCGAGCAGGGACGCACACGCAACAAGACCATGACGCTCCAAGCAGATGAGTTCGTGCGCCGGTTCCTATTGCACGTGCTGCCTGGCGGCTTCCACCGCATCCGCCACTACGGTCTGCTCGCGAACCCATCGCGGCGCGAGAATCTCGCGAGGATCCGCGAATTGCTCAGCATAGTGCCTGCCCGTATCGAACTCAGTGCCAACGACGTAGCCGCAGTCGCAGTGCCGCCAACCTTCGTTTGCCGGCACTGCGGTTCGCCGATGGTCATCATCGAGATACTCCAGCGCAGCAGACCTATCCGGGCACCGCCTGTTAAGTGAGCCAACGCATGAACGCTATCGCGTTAGGATGCACACATCGACTGTCGGCTCTTCGGCAACGAGAGCCAATAGGAGACGCCTGCGCCTATCGTTCCAAACGGGTGGTTTGGTGCTGGCCGCGTTGGCGTGATAGTAACGCTCAGCAGCGTCGCTGCTACGATCGGGGTTGCCCAGGCTCAGATTTACCCACGTTTATATCCACCGTGCCCTCAATGAAATCGAACAAATCGCCATAGCGGTGAAATGTTCGGACCATGTCGGAGCACTCCGCGGTTTCCTCCCTTGGGGCTTGTAGGACGCCTGCCCGCTGACGTCTGGGTGAGTTGACGTGCCGAGGAGCAGGGCAGGCGTCCTACAACCCTAAACAGCTTCGGACATAGGCTCTCGAAAAGGGCTCTACCGCTGTTCAGCCTCCGCTCACGAGACTCAAGCTTCGACCGACGGCAAAAGATCGATTTCGTTGCCTTCGAACTCAGCGAAGATGATGCTCCGTATTTCGGGATACAACAGTCACCCATCGATAGGGTGGGGCATGGGGGCATGGGGATGAGTTGATTTTTGATGGCGGCGTGCGATTAGTGATCAACGCAGCAATGAATGGCGATCGCGAAGGCCGGTCAGCATTGACGTTGCATCCGCAACCACGACCATGCCTCAATGCCTCGCGTTGCGCAATGGCGAATAGATTCACCTCGCTAGCGGCCCAAGTGTACTCGCTTTTCGCCGATGTCCGACTTGAGTGCATCGACCGCTCTCGCCGTTTCCGTCTTGGTCAAGTGCCATCGGCAACGACCCGTGCCCGGTGCGACCTTAATATGGAACTCGGCAAGTTCTTGTTTGCCGACCCTTAGGCCAAATTCCCGGCCCGGTCAGTTCAGTGAGATGTCGCACGGATTCAGACACGCCGAACTCGGCAACATTCGCTCCTCTGAACAGTCAGCGCGCCAGCAAAACAAAGTCATTACTTGAGGTGCCGAAGTTAAAGAAGCTCGGTCGTTGCTCCACCGGCACCAATGGAGCGACCGAAGAAGTGAGAGCATTTTCGCGTGAGGCCACTAACCGTGGCACTTCATCCGCCGCGTACTGCAACCATATTGATTCGACGAGAAGGTTGGTATCTGACGAGGCCGCTCGCCCTTCCAGAATGCCTTCTTGTATTAGCGCGTAGGTTAGCAGGCCATGTCCATAACTCTCTGATTCGCGTGCAAGTTGATCTCCTTGGCTCGCGGTCAGCACCCGCATTTGCTTGGTATAGGCGATTTCTCCCAGCCCTTTGTCGTCGGCCGGGCTCGGCTTGAAGCCCGCGCCGGCAACTGCGGTTGCAGAGTGGCACGAATCTATGACGAGGACGATCGAGCTTGCATCGATATTCCTCAAATGATCCGCCAACTCATCGCTGGTGATCTCAGCGCGCCGTCGATCCTGGCTGTCGTCGATCTCCGTCGCTTCGTCAGACTGTAGCAGGAAATGGAACCTGCCTCCTTCGCTATAACCATGGCCTGAAAGATAGATAATGACGAGGTCGTCAGGCCCTGGGACTCTCGACACGATCTGGTGAGGCGAAGCTTTGGCGCCCGGGCGCGCTACGCGCGTCGCTTCGAGGCTCTTCAGGAGCGCATCCAAGCCCGCGTGCGTCGCAGTGTGCTCTTGGCCTGTTCCCAGAAGCATGACTGAATTAACGTTTTTGTATTCTGCCGAGTTGAGCAGCGCGTTCTTCATCGTGGATGCGAACAGCCGAGCGTCGCTTTCCGCGTATGTCACCTTCGAATCTCCGTTAGAGTCGGACTCCACACCAACACTGATGATAAAGGCATTTCGCGTTCCTTTTGAACGCGGTGCGGTCCATGTACTGATCACCTTGTCTCCTCTTACACTGTCTTTATTGAATGCATAGGCAGAGAATTCGATGGGACGAGTGCCGGCGGGAAGGGGAACATTCCTGAAACTCACCACGGCGCGACCATCCTCAAGTTTAAGGTTTCCGTCGACCCAACGGACCAGTTGGCCGTCGCGGAACAGTCGCATATTTTTTATCTCGCTCATCGAACCTTTAAACGTTCCTTGCTCGGCTACGACGGTCACATCCACGCTATCGCTATGTCGCGCCTCGAGTTTGATCTTACTTATTCTGGGACGCGCAATTTCAAGTTTCTCTATTGACTCAATTGGCGGGAGCGCTTCGCCGCTGAACCGCTTATGCAACAGGTCCGGTTCATAGTACTCTTCGGTATAGAGGTCGAGTGGCAACGGTGTCAACGGATCGTCCGGAAGCACCCAGTGCAATACGTCACTACTTTCGACGGCATCAGTGTCGAACCGGTTGTCTGGCGTAACTACCGACCACGGACCCCGAACATCAAACGCAGCTTTCGCGGCAGGCGTTGCCACCCCAATTTTCCACAGCACCAACAATCCGTCGTCGTCCGTGGCGGCCAGTCGATCCTGTCCGAAGAGGCTCAGGTTAGTCAGGTCACGAGCGTTGGACTGGTAGGCAAATGTCGAGCGCGTTCCGACGTAATCTTCGTCGGATAGTTTCGTTACGGTCCAGCTTCCGTCCGTTCCCGGCCACGCCACTAGTTCCGAGGCGGTGTTAAGCCAGGCTTTCTGGTCGATGTCGCTTACCGGTCGAAAGACTCTTTGCAGCGATTTGCCATCGACAATAGAAATCTCTTCGATTTGCATGAAATGCCCGGCCGGAGTATCGGGAGTCGCTTTTGCCACAAAAACCGCTTGCCCGTCCTTGCTAAAGGAATAATTACTTTTCACTAAAGAGACGCCGATGATTTTGGGTGCCGCACCGGCGATATTAAACATCTTCAACGTTCCACTTACTAGTAGCAAAATTGATTTTTCGTCGGGTGAGAACTGCATCTCTCCCCCGGGATCGTCTTCCAACGTCGTGCGATATACGGGTGAACCGATCTTGAAATCGAAGACCTCCAGATATTTTGGGGGCGACGTATCGGAGCTTACGTGGCCCATGGTGGCGACGATAAATGCACCCAACTGGCCACTCGGACTCGTCGCCATCTGAACGTCGAAAATAGTGTCTTCGTCCCTGAGGACCAACGCCACGGATTCAGGTTGACCCGTCTGACCATCGAAATACTGAATGTGGACCTCTCCTGCATTGGTAACGGGTAGCAGCACCTTACCATCGTCATATATCTCACCTGAGTCGCCCAGTTGCCACCAACCTCTTGGCAATACTAACTCCGGTCCGAGAGAATGTTTTACTACATCATAGACTCTCGCGCTGCCGTGGGCGGACGAGGATCCCTTCCTAGTCAACAATATGAACCGGCCGCGGTCGGAGACGCTGCTTGCAGTCCAGCGATTTTCGAGTTCGACATCCGCTAAAATGCCGCCTGATAAACTTGTCAACCTCGCATAGCGCGTGCGGTTCGCCGCTTGGTGAACGTCAAGAAATACATCCCCGCTTTTGCTCCATGCCTTGACCTGTTCCATTGAAAGCTTCGCGCCGGGCGGTTCCTTGGAAATTGGCCGGTGCTCGTCCAATGGCAAGGTCAAAATGTCGGGCCCTTCAGCCACCAGCAACGCGTGCTCGTTGGGCGTAAATACAAACGCTTCATCGCCAATATGGCCCCGATCGAAATGAGCAATGGTTAAGCCGGATCTGACGTTGAGTACGTCGAGTTTGGAGCCGTGAGCATAGGCAAGGAGATTTCCGGAACGCGATAGTTGAACGCGCGCGTATCGGTCATCATCGAGGGGTATCGACGTCAATTGCTGACCTGTGACAGTATCGAATACCGTCACCCGCCTCCCAAGGACCGACGCTGCGATTTTCCCATCGGGCGTAGCCGTAAGGCCCAAAGTACAGCCATGCAGAATCGCAAGGCGCGTCGCGACCCCGGAAGGCGAAACCAGAAATAAGGTGGTGTCGACCGAGTTAGTGGCCCGTTCCAGAATCGAGTAATCTTCAGTAGCCTCGCGCGTTCCAAAATGAGGAATCGACGACTGCTCGACGGCACTGAATATGCGTTCGCGATCCGCTCGTGTGAGTGTTGCTATCAGAACTCCACGATCAGCAGATAATGGAACCGCCTCAATTGACCTGGCCTCGTTTGGCAGAACGATTTTCCGATTTGCCGTGGCGCCGTCGTGTAATGTGACCGCGCCATCTTGAGAAATGTAGACATAGCGAGATAGAGCTGGATCGCCAATGGGAAGCGCCGTGGCGTTCTTAATTGATTTTTCTACGCGCCTCAAGCGGTCTGCTCCACTGTCCAGTGCATAATCATAGGTTTCGCCGCTCACGAGCAAGGTATCGCTGGTCGGTTGATTCAATCTGATCTGCTGTGCATGGGTTTGCGTCTTAAAGAGTGTCGCTATCGGTCCGACACCGCTCGCTCGATAAAAAAGACCCTGCCCGTCAGATGAAAAACTAAGGGTCGGCTGACCGTCGTCGCCGATCTGTACGACCTTGTCGGGCGTTTCGCGTACCAGTTTTCCGTTAGCAACATCGAAAATCATGGAACGAGTTGGATTGAAAGCCATGACGACCGCAAACCGCCCATGCTCGGAAATTCGAATCACTCCGAAGTCTCCAACCTTCAATTGTTGCTTCCATAGCTCGATGGGACGATCGAGTCTGACGGCATGCAGCACGGACTTATCGTCTAACCACAGCGCGACGTTATTTTTGGCGGACAAGGCGCTGCTTGTCACGGCAGTGTTGGTGGGTTGTTCCCAGCGCGAGGAATTGTGAACATCGGCGACCCCTAAAACCTTGCCACGTTCGCCGACCCAAGACAGAAAAACAGTCTCCCCATCGAACGCTACCGAGGTCAATGCATGCAATGTGGAAAATTGTAGTTGAGCCTTCTTTTGCAGTGTTTGGTCATACCACGCAATCGCTCCGTGAATGTCCCCGTTATACGCACCAATGAGGCCGTCGCTCGCGCATGTAAGGCTTTTTCCCGGCATGTCGCCGCCGATATTCGTCTCGGCTAGCACGGAACCGTCGAACACTGAAAACGTCCTCAATACTCCGGAGCGAAACAAGACGACAATCTTCGTTCCGTCTGGCGTGAAGCACGTGTCTTCAAACGAATCCTCGAATCTCCACTGCCTTAATTCCAATCCACTCGCAGTCTGGAACAAGACTAATCTGGATGCCGTAGTGTCTTCATTTCCTCCGACGAGCATAAGCTTGTTGTCAAGTGAAGGCGTGGCTTTCCCTGCCACCAGCTGCGACTCGATCACCAGTTGCGGGCTCCGGTTGGCCGGCGACGCGACAGGCTGCGCGGAACAGGTCAGCGCACACACCGACAACATGAGGAACGTCGCATGCCCAGAAAAAGCTTGAGTGAGACGTTTGCCTCGGGACAATACGCGTTTGACGCTTCGTGCAAGAAACATGAGTCTTCCCCCACATGGCTCGGATCCTGTCAATCGGCTCTGGAGTCTTGCTCCGCTGAGGCAGTCGAAAACAGATAACCCACAAAGGGCGATACGAGCCAGGAAAGCAGGGGCATAAATTCAGTAATCGCGCCAGCCGCCTCGTCAATCGTCCAGTGTCCGAATACAGTATCGAAAATGATGCCCAGTAATGTAGCGTTCCACACGACGGACAAGACACAAGCGAGAAGGAACAGATGCCCGTGTTTCGCGCTTCGACTCTCAAAACGTCCACTCGATTTAAAGATAAAGCCAATCATAATGGCGAGATGAGGACTATATGCCCGCGCTAGGCTCTTGAGCGTTGTAACCAAGTGGACGCTCTCGATATAGCCTAAAAGGAAAATAATTAGAATCGATGATATTGCGAGCGAGAAGCCAAATAGCCATATATAGACGATAGTTAGGGTTGCGGAGAAGTTCATGGACATGACTGAAGTTTGTCCAACTAGTTCTTACTGAGAATATTAGCTACCATGTGCACGATATCCGTTCGAAGCTTGTTATCAGTATCGTCGACCCATTCCGACTCGGAACGTCTTAAGTGTTGAACATTAATCGCTACGTCGAAGATGATGGGGTCGTCCGACGAATCGGGCTTGTGCACACGGACATAAATCGCAAGTTGTCGATGCCGGATTCCACGATCTGATTCATCGCCGCTAGCAGTTGCCGTGCGGAGGACGTCATTGTCTTCTGCATATTCGGTATAAAACGTAACCGTTTTAAAGTTTGCCGGTTTATCAAGCTCGGTGCGAACTTGATAGTCGTGGGCCAATAAAATTGTGTATATCGAGTTCAGAAACTGAAGGAAATCTTTTGACTTGACTGTCCGAGAAAGCTGAGGTTTGAAGTTGCTAAAGTCCGGTGCGAACGTGCCCGCTCTCACGTGTTCGACTTCTACGGTGGTCTCGCTTGACGTTAGCACTTGATCGCGCTCGACCAAGATAAAATAACGCGTCGTCTCTTTTGGTTGAACTATAACGTGGCCGGCAGGTGGTACCAGACCGATCCCGCTTATGAAGGCACGCTCCCCCGAACTAGTCCAGGATAGCGTCGTCGCCTGTCCAGGGTCTATTGAGCTGTTGGCGGCGCTGAACTGAGCGAGCGGTTGAGCAAAAGCGACGCAGAAGGAACACGCCAACAGCGGCAGGAAGGCTTTGATGCGTAGCGCAATTTGCAGGGTCGTCGACATCCGAAGCGCGTTGAAACAACATCCAAGGTCGTTCAGGACTAACATTACATCCCCTCGCGCCAAAAGTGCTAACGGTCGCGGCGCCGATCGGCCCGAGATTGTTGTATGAGCGTCGCTGCGGAACCGATGCGCGGGATAAAAGCGCGTATCTTCGACCTTCCGGTGCCCCCGTGTTTGAATATTCAAAATGAACGACTATCGTTTGTGTAATAGACGTTTTATCGAAAAATGCAAGCTCTGAACGTCAAGTAGCGGGCTTGCGCGTACAAGCTTGCACTGCAGCACACGCTGGCGCTCACGGTTGAGCACGGCGTGATGTTTCCAAAAGGTCGAGTCGTTAAAAATCCTTAAATATTTCTGAAAGGCTGGTGTTCGATGATCCGACTCGCTTCCCTTAACAGACTCCTCTGCTCTCACGGATTAGAACTGTCGATCGATGCCGCCGAGGCACCCTTTTACACGTCCGCCACTTGGCTGCGCGTGGTCTGCAAAGGCCGAGACGTGTTAGTTAGTTTTTGGGCGGTTCCACGACGTGAACCCGCCAGTCGAATGACCGTTTCGTCGGATGATCGAATGACAGAAACTGGCCGATACCTGTCTGATGCGGTCGGCTGTACTCGACCCACCACACCCGTTCGATGGCTAAGAGGCGTTAACAAAATGACGTTCGCAGTTGTCGCCAGCATATGATGCAGCAAGCGATTTTCATGAAGGCTTCGTGGATAAACGCGAGCCGTTCGAAGCGGATGCGCAGTCGGCGGAAGTTGTGAAGCCACGAAATGGTCCGCTCCACGACCCAGCGTGTTTTACCCAATCCGCTGCCGTGAGGCTGGCCGCGCCGAGCAATTTCCGTGGCAATGCCCGCTGCGTGCAACGGACGTCGATGTTTGTCGTGGTCGTAGCCTCTGTCGCCTTGAACGACCCGAGGCTTCGATAGTGGTCTGCCAGGCTTGCCGCTGATGGGCGGAATAGCCTCGACCAGTGCTTGAAGTTGAGTGACGTCGTTGCGGTTGGCGCCGGTCAGTATCACCGCGAGCGGAATGCCCTGCGCTTCGGTGATGAGGTGGTGCTTTGAACCGGGTCGCGCGCGGTCTGTGGGATTCGGTCCCGTTTTTGACCCGCGCCCACAGCACGGATTGAAGAGGAGTCGACGATGACTCGAGACCAGTCGATTTGGTCGGCGGCCCGAAGCCGCGCAAGGAGCAACTCGTGCAACTCGTCCCAGCGCCTGCCTCCTGCCAGTCACGCAGGCGACGCCAGCAACTCATGCCACTGCCGCAACCCATCTCGCGAGGAAGAAGGTCCCAGCGCATGCCAGTCTGCAAGACGAAGAGGATGCCTGTGAGCACCGCACGATTGTCGAGCGGTTTGCGCCCTGGGTAACGGTGGCGTCGTAGTTTTGGAGCGGGCAGTAACGGTTCGATGAGTGCCCAGAGTTCGTCGTCGAGTATAGGTTTAGCCATGTTCCTTTCATCGCCGAAACAATCAACA
>LRBF01000266.1 GCA_001580565.1 Caballeronia megalochromosomata
TTGTATGTTTTTTTTTGCAACCGAAAGACGTCATAACAGCTCAGCCTCGGTCTCGTGGGCTCGCGGATGTGTATAAGAGACAGGTCCCAGCACACGCCCACCGACGCCACGCCTTCGCGCAGTTGCCGCACGAGATCGTGCGACAGGCGCTCCTCCACGTCGACCTTGATGTTCTGATTCGCGGGCTCGCGCATGAATGACGCGATGTCGTCGAGCAGCGCTTCCGCAATCGCCGACGCCGACGCGTAAATGCTCACGCGTCCCATCAGCCCGCCGCCGAACGCCGCGACATCGTTCGCGATGCGCTCCATCGTGAAGAGCACGCTGCGCGCGTGCTCCAGGAGCGCGATGCCCGCGGGCGTCGGCTCGACGCCGCGCCGCGAGCGCGACAGAAGCGGCACGCCCAGCGACGTCTCCAGTTGCGCGATGCGCTTGCTGATCGCGGAAGGCTCGATATGCGATTCCTGCGCCGCGCGCGCGATGTTCTGGTGCTCGCAGACCGTCACGAAAAGACGCAGCGTTTTCAGGTCGATATCGCGCATGGTCGCGGGGCACTCCTCTGACGTTCCGAACGGGAAGCATGAGCCTTCCAAAATACCGCTTTAATGGCAATTGCGGAATCTCTAAAGTCGAGACCATACACACAAAAGACCCGGAGACAAAGCCATGCCCGCGTTCCCCCAGCGCGCCGTGATCCGCGAAGTCGGCCTGCGCGACGGCCTGCAAAGCATTCGCACGATCGTGCCGACCGCGCGCAAGATCGAATGGATCGGTGATGCGTATGCCGCCGGTCAGCGCGAAATCGAAGTCGGTTCGTTCGTGCCCGCGCGCCTCTTGCCGCAACTCGCCGATACCGCCGAACTCGTCGCGTACGCCAGGACCTTGCCGGGGCTTTTCGTGTCCGTGCTCGTGCCGAATCTCAAAGGCGCGGAGCGCGCCATCGAAACACAAGCCGATCTGATGCTCGTGCCGCTTTCCGCGAGCCGCGCGCACAGCGTGGCGAATCTGCGCAAGACGCCGGAGGAAGTCGTCGCGGAAGTCGCGCGCATGCGCTCGGCACGCGATGCAGCGGGTTCGAAGACGATGATCGAAGGCGGCATCGGCACGGCATTCGGCTGCACGATTCAGGGCCGCGTCGATCCGGCCGATGTGCTGCGCTACATGCAGGCGCTGCTCGATGCGGGCGCGGATCGCGTGAGCATCGCCGATACCGTCGGCTATGCCGGTCCTCGCGCCGTGCGCGATCTCTTCGAGAAGGCGCGCGCCATCGCGGGCGAGCGTTTCTGGTGCGGCCATTTTCACGACACGCGCGGCCTCGCGCTCGCCAACGTCTACGCCGCGCTCGAAACCGGCGTCGCGCGCTTCGATGCGACGCTCGCGGGCATCGGCGGCTGTCCGCATGCGCCGGGTGCGAGCGGCAATGCATCAAGCGAAGACCTCGCGTTCATGCTCGCCGATATGGGGGTCGATACCGGCATCGACATGCCTGCCTTGCTGAACCTGCGCGCGAAGCTCGCACGCTGGCTCGATGGCGAAACACTGCGCGGCGCACTCGCGCTCGCGGGCTTGCCGGTCACCTACGAATCAACTGCTGCAATCGAAGCCTGAGGACGATATGAGTCATTCAACCCTGCCGCTCGAAGGCGTGCGCGTGATCGAATTCACGCATATGGTGATGGGCCCGACCTGCGGCATGATCCTCGCGGATCTCGGCGCGGAAGTCATCAAGATCGAACCGCCCGGCGGCGACAAGACGCGCTATTTGCCGGGTCTCGGCATCGGCTTCTTTCGCTCGTTCAATCGCAACAAGAAAAGCGTCGTCATCGACATCAACACGCAAGAGGGCCGCGAAGCCGCGACCGAACTCATCGGCGAGTGCGACGTGCTGCTCGAAAACTTCCGCCCCGGGTTGATGAAGAAGCTCGGGCTCGATTACGAAACGCTGTCGAAGGCGCATCCGGCACTCATCTACGTGTCGCACAAGGGTTTCCTTCCCGGCCCTTATGAAAAGCGCCTCGCGCTCGATGAAGTCGTGCAGATGATGGGCGGCCTCGCCTACATGACCGGTCCGGCAGGCAGGCCGCTGCGCGCGGGGACGTCAGTGAACGACATCATGGGCGGCATGTTCGGCGCGATCGGCGTGCTCGCCGCGCTGCGCGAGCGCGATCTCACCGGACGCGGCCAGGAAGTGCAGAGCGCGCTCTTCGAGAACTGCGTGTTTCTATCCTCGCAACACATGCAGCAATACGCGATGACGCGCGAGGCGCCGCCGCCGATGCCCTCGCGCGTATCGGCATGGAGCGTGTACGACGTGTTCACGCTGGCCGAGGGCGAGCAGTTGTTCATCGGCGCGGTGAGCGACAAGCAGTTCGTGACGCTCTGCGATGTGCTGGAGCGCCCCGATCTCGCGCAGGAACCCGCATTTGCGACCAATGCGATGCGCGTCGAGGTCCGGCCACACTTGCTCGCGCGGCTCGGCGAGATTCTCGCGCATCATCGCGCGGACGAACTCGCGCCGAAGCTCGAAGCGGCCGGCATTCCGTACGCGCCGATCATGCGCCCCGAGCAGCTTCTCGACGATCCGCATCTGAAAGCAAGCGGCGGCCTCGTGCCAATGCAGACCGACGACGGCGGCACCACGGACGTCGTATTGCTGCCGCTCACGATGGGCGGACGCCGCCCCGGCGTGCGGCAACCGCTCGCGCGCGTGGGCGAGCATACGGACGAAGTGCTGGGCCGGCTCAGGAAGAACGTGACGGCATGAAGCATCGCGACGAGCGCATATAAAAAGCCGGCGCCATCGCCAACCCAGGAGACAACAGCAATGCAGCCCACCTTCAGCGCGGTCGCCGAGCCGCTCGCTTCGCCCGACGTTCGCGTCGCCACGACGCCCGGCGCGCAGATCTCCGCGCGCATGGACCGACTGCCGATCACGCGGCATCTCTGGATGCTCGTGTTTCTCATCTCGCTCGGCGGCTTCTTCGAGATCTACGATCTCATTTTCACCGGCTATATCGCGCCGGGCATGGCGAAAAGCGGCCTTCTGCAGACCACCACACATGCGTTCTTCGGCTTCACGGGCATCGCGGGCTTCATCGCGGCGACGTTCGCGGGGCTTTTCATCGGCACGTTCTTTTTCGGCTGGCTGCCGGACCGTTACGGGCGACGCAGCGTATTCACGCTCTCGCTGCTGTGGTACTCGGTCGGCTCGGCGATCATGGCGTTCCAGACCACGCCCGAAGGCGTCATCTTCTGGCGCTTCGTGACGGGCATCGGCGTGGGCATCGAGATCATCACCATCGATAGTTACGTCACGGAGCTCGTGCCGCAGCACATGCGCGGCCGCGCGATGGCCTTCAACCAGATGGTGATGTTCGCCGCGGCGCCCGTCGCCGCGCTGCTTTCATACTGGCTCGTGCCGGAAACCGTGTTCGGTCTCGATGGATGGCGCGTCGTCGTGCTGGCGGGATCGGTCGGCGCGGTGATCGTGTGGTTCATCCGGCGAGCGGTGCCGGAAAGCCCGCGCTGGCTCGCGATGCACGGCCGGCACGAGGAAAGCGAACGCGTCCTGGGTGAGATCGAACGCGTGGTCGAGCGCGAATCGGGCGCCGCGTTGCCGCCGCCCGCGCCCGTGGTCGAGCAGCCGGCGCACCGGCGGGCGTCGCTCGGCGAGTTGTTCGAAGCGCCGTATCGCTCGCGTCTCATCATGCTCGTCGTCTTCAACTTCTGTCAGGCGATTGGGTATTACGGCTTCGCCAACTGGGTGCCGACGCTGCTGATCGGCCAGGGCATCACCGTGACGAAGAGTCTGCTGTATTCGTTCGTCATCGCGTTCGCGCTGCCGATCGGTCCGTTGCTCGCCATGCTTTACGCCGATCGCATTCAGCGGAAGTATCTGATCGTCGCCGGCGCGCTGGTCGTGATCGCGAGCGGTCTGGCGTTCGGGCAGATGAAATCGCCTGCCGCGCTCATCGCGCTCGGCGTGCTGATCTCGATCGCGGGGCAGACCATTTCGGTCTGCTATCACGCGTACCAGACCGAGCTCTTTCCGACGGCCGTGCGTTGCCGCGCGAGCGGCATCGTGTACTCGGCAAGCCGCGCGGGCGCGATGATGTCGGGCTTCGTCATCGCGTCGCTGTTGAAGGACTTCGGCGTGCCGGGCGTATTCATCGGCATCACGGTGTGCATGTTGCTGGTCGCGCTGGCGATCGGCCTGTTCGGGCCGAAAACCAACGGGTTGCGCCTCGAGGAACTGAATCACTGACATCCTGTGCAAGAGCGGGAACAACTCCTGCAAGGCGTGGATCCAAGCGAGTGACGCGGGCACATCGCGCTCGCGACCGTTCCTCCCTACGCTTTCACGACACCGCTCTTCATCGCATGAGACGTCGTATTTTCAGCCTCCGGCGACGAGCGCAGGCCTGAACAATATGAATACGCAACTCAGTGAACAATGTAAGTCTCGCCTGTACCGCCTGAAATTCGAGGCGCCGCACGATTGCGTCGCGTTCGTGCTGGCGGACAGCCGCGAGGCCGCGTGGCGCATCGGCAAGACGGTGATGGCGGTGCTGCACAGCGTAGGTGTTCAGACCGTATCGCTGCACGATATCCGTTCGCTCCCGGAACTCGTGCGCACCGGCGTGAGCGACGACGAAGACATGCGTATCTTCGAACTCGTCGTCGCGGGCGGGAAGGTCGAGCAGTGGGCGCAGGCGCCGTACTTCCTCACCGACGACGCCACGCTGCTCGGCAAATGGGCCGAACTGCGCGCGGATCTCGCCGCCGACGTCGCGCACACGGCAATGCGACGCGCGAGATAAGACGCGGCACGGGTACGTCGCGTGCTGGGAACGCGTTCAGACGCGCATCATCACGGCGCGTGACATCTTCGCGTCGTTCGAGAGTAACGGGGTGCTCCGATGATACGGTCGTACAACCACAAAGGCTTCGTGCTCGAAGTCGCGATCGAAACGAATTACAGGCTCGTTCCTGCGCCAGGGGTCGTTCGCTACCTGGCGATCGTGACCATCAGCCGGTCGGGGAGACCGGTCACCGCATTCTCGCCGCTGTGCATCGAGAGCACGCGCTATGCGAGTTTCACGTCGGCCGAAGATGCGCTGATGAGCGCGCATACGGCGGCACGGACGTTCGTCGACGAATGGGTGCAAGCACTCCCGTGATGCCGTCGTGCAAATCGATGACGAAGCTAGCCGTCTTCGTCATGTGATTTCGCGGGGTCACGTCAGGCGGCGGCGCGCCGGTTGTGATGCCCGTCCTGGGCGTCTGCGGCGGTATCGAGCGCGCTGTCAAGCAACGCGAGCTTGCGTTGAAGCGACACCAGGCGCTGACTTTGCGACGGGACGAGATCGTATTGCTCGTCCAGTTGCGAAATCCGCATGTCCCAGTATCGGGCGGGAAGGCGATCCGCAGCCGTGTTGCCATCGGAGAAACTCGCCAGAATCATTTCGAGGTGTTGGAGTTCGCGTTCCGCGAGTTGGGCTGGGCGTCGCTGTCGGAATGCTGGGACGCTCGTTGCATTGGCACTTCTCTTCATGTCGGTGTTTCCGGCTAGATTTACAGAGACCTCTATTTAAGCAATCAATGTTCCGGAGAGGAGATTCAAGGCGCTTCATTTTGTTTCGAAATGAAACGTCCACAGTCCGCATGACCGCCAGACGCCACGGCAAACGTTTGACGGGCCGTTACATTTCTTCAAGAAGTGGCCCTCTAATTTCCGGAATAGCGTGGTGATGGCTGTAATTTCGTCGCCCTGAAAGTGGTGGAATACCGGGCAAAATTTTCAAACATAGCGGGATATCCCGAAAAACATATCGCCAGCATCGCTTCTGATTGTGCAAATGCGAGTCGTTTCGATGAAGAATTGAAAGAAAACGCCTGTTCTCGCCCGAATGTTTCGGGTAACTGACTGATTTTGATCGAAGGAGACAAGGATGACTCTAAGGCGCGCGTTTGACGCTTGTGATATATGCGCGTTGAAGTCCGACTCGAAGAATTGGAGTCGAATATAAAAGGACGTGATTAAACGGAGCGGTCTCCTCTCGCGAAACCGCTCCGTGTCCTCAGAATATCTGCTCGGAGACCTGTAGACGGAATCAAGCTTAGCAAAGTGCGTGGGTCGTTATAAACCGCCTGCGGCGCAATGGACTTCTCCGGAATGCGCATTAATAACGTCGCCGATGTGCAACAGACGACTCGTCATCGGAAGCGGGCGATGCCGGCTAAGCAGTTGACCTTAAAAGAATATGAAGGGTCTTGCACGCCGATTCCCGGAATCAGCAAATGATTATTGCGCGCGATATGCAGGCGGATTCGGGTGACCGTCGAATAAAGTGTGTCCCAGTTTCCCGAAGGCAAGCGGCCATCGAGAAACTTTCGCTTTAACAGGACACTAGAGAAACCATGAAAAAAACCCTTCTCATCGCGGGCATTCTCGGCACGTTCGCAGCAGCAGCCCACGCACAGAGCAGCGTTACGTTGTACGGCACGCTGGATGCAGGTCTCGTCTACACGAACAATTCCGGCGGCCATAACAACTGGCAGCAAGGCAGCGGCTCGGTTTCCGATACGTATTTCGGCCTGAAAGGCAGTGAAGATCTGGGCGGCGGGTTGCACGCGCTCTTCAAGCTGGAGAGCGGCTTCAACCTCAATAACGGCCGCTTCAACGAAAGCAACACGATGTTCAACCGCCAGGCGTATGTCGGCCTGCAGCACGATCAATTCGGTACGATCACGCTCGGCCGCCAATACGACTCGATGGTCGATTACCTGTCGCCGTTCTCGGAAGCGGGCGCGGGCTACGGCAACAACCTCGCCGCGCACCCGTTCGACAACGACAATCTCGATCACTCGTTCTCGATCAAGAACTCGGTCAAGTACCAGAGCGCGAACTACGGGGGCTTCAAGTTTGGCGGTCTGTACGGCTTCTCGAACGACGCCGGCCAGTTCGCGAACAACCGTGCGTGGAGCGCCGGTGCTTCGTATGGCAACGGCCCGCTGAACTTCGCCGCGGCCTATTTGCAGACGAACAACTCGCGCAGCAACCTGAACGCGGGCGGCGCGGTTTCGGCAGGTCAGGGCAACAACGCCAATCTGACGGCCGAACTGCAACGCACGTTCGGTGCGGGCGTGAACTACACGTACGGCCCGGCAACGGTCGCCTTCGTGTGGACCAACACGCACTACGACAACCTGCTCGCCGCATCGCAAGGCGGCACGACGCTGGCGCTGCCGGGCAACACGAATCTGCATCTGAACAACTTCGAGCTGAACGGCCGCTACGCGCTGACGCCGGCGCTGAGCCTCGACGCCGCTTATACGTTCACGGACGGCAAGGTGACGGGCGCGAACGGATCGGGCGATCCGAAGTGGCATACCGCATCGCTGCAAGCCGATTACGCGCTCTCGAAGCGCACCGACGTGTATGTCGAAGGCGTGTATCAGCACGCGTCGGGCGAGCTGGGCAATGCGGGCGCCAATGTCGCGATGATCAACACGCTGTCGCCTTCGTCGACGCAGAATCAGGTCGCCGCGACGGTGGGTCTGCGCCACCGCTTCTAAGCGCCGCAGCGCGTCATCAAAAACAAAACGGCCGCGATCGACGAGATCGCGGCCGTTTTGCATGGTGCGTTACTTCTTCTCTTCCGAGCGCTTGATCAACTGGCCGATGTCATGCCCCGTGCCGCCCGTGCCCGCGGCGAGACGCGCCAGCGCGGTCGCGGCCGTGTCGCGCCGCACGCCGCTTTCGGGGCGGAACTGTTTCGGCAGCGCCATATGGAAAGTCGCGCCCCGATCGGGCGTGCCTTCGGCCCAGGTCTTGCCGCCATGCCGCTCGATGATGCGCCGCACGTTCGCGAGCCCGATGCCGGTGCCGTCGAACGCTTCGTTCACATGCAGGCGCTGGAACACGCCGAAGAGCTTGTCGACGTAACGCATGTCGAAGCCCACGCCGTTGTCGCGCACGAAATAGACGACGTGGCCGATCAGCTCGCCGGTGCCATCGTGCGCGCCGATCTCGATCGCCGGCTGCTCGCGCTGTGCGCTGAACTTCACCGCGTTGGACATGATGTTGGCGAACGCCACGTGCAGAAAGACGTGATCCGCTTCGACGGGCGGCAGCGCATCCACCGTCCAGTGCACGCGCGCCGACGCGTGCTCCTCGATGTCGTTCTGAATCACCGCATGCACGAGCGCGTGGACATCGACCTTGTGCGGACGCAGCGCCGCGCGGCCGAGTTGCGCGAACGAAAGCAGATCGTCGACGAGACGGCCGCCGAAACGCGCCGATGTCACGATGCGCTCCAGATAGCCGCGCCCGCGCTCGGAAAGCCGCTCGCCATCGATCTGCTTCAGCAGGTCCGCGAAGCTCACGATATGCCTGAGCGGCGCGCGCAGATCGTGCGACACCGTGTAGGAAAATCCTTCGAGTTCGTGATTCGCACGGCCGAGCTCGGTCGCGAGTTGCGCGATTTCCTCCGCGCGCCGCAACACGATGCCGAGCACCGCCGCGCGGAATTCCAGCGCGATCTCGCGCTCGGCGGGGCGCCACGGCAGAGAGCGATTGCGCACGACATCGGTCCACGTATCGAAGCTCACGCGCGGCGAAAGCGAGTCCGCGAGGCCCGTGAGCTTCGCGCGCGGGTCGCCCGCCCATTCGATCGTCTGCACGACTTCGCGGCGAAACCAGATCACGTAGTTGCGGTAAATCTTCGAGATCGATACCGCGAGAAAACCGGCCACGTCCGCCGATCCGGCGAGCGCGGGGCAGGTCTGCGAGGCGCAATCCGACAGGACCACGTCTTCGCTCTGATCGTCGAGCCAGTCGACGAGTGCCGTGACGCCGTGCTCGTCCGGCGTCAGGCCGACGAGCGACGTGCGCCCTTCGAAGATCACCGCCGCGCCCGAGGAGCGCGTGAAGCCGAGCAGGTCGGATGCGTCGTTGACGAGCGCTTCGACGAAGCTGTCGGTGTTGGCCATCGACGAAAGCAGCTTCGAGAGCATGCGGCGCAGTTCGAGCCGGTAATGCGCTTCGGCCTGCGTCTCGCGCGCCTCGATCTGCAGCGAGACGATCTGCGCGACATGTTCGCACGCGGTGCGCACTTCGAACGGCGGCAGGCGCGGCGTCGCGTGATGGCAGGAGATCAGGCCCCACAGCTTGTCGTCGACGAGAATCGACATCGACATGGAAGCGAGCGTGCCCATGTTGCGCATGTATTGCAGATGCACCGGCGAGACGCTGCGCAGGGACGCGTAGGTGAGGTCGGTCGGGCGGCCCGTCGCCGGATGCTGCGCGGGCACGAGCGGCGCGGCTTCGTAGTCGGCGTTCGAAATGAGGCGGATGCGATTCTTTCGATACAGCTCGCGCGCCTGCGCCGGAATGTCCGAGGCCGGAAAGTGCTGGTTCAGATACGACGGATAGCCCGGCTCGACGGCTTCGGCGAGCACGTTGCCGTTGCCTTCTTCATCGAACCGGTAGACGAGCGTTCGCCCGAAGCCGGTGATGCGCGCGATTTCGTTCGCTGCGAACTGGCAGAGCTGCTCGATGGTGCGCATCGATTGCACGTCGGTGACGAATGAGCGCACGAGCGGGTACATCGTCGAGAACACATCGGCGGTGTCCTGAGCCGGCTCGACTTCGACGAACAGCAGACCGTCATGCCGATGCACGACGATCGCGACGGGCCCGCCCGGCGTCCAGCCGTCGAGCACCACGTTGCCGGCGTGAATCGTCGCGCCGTCGCGCGTGAGTTGCCTGAGGCCCGCGCTCGCGCGCCCGGCGGCGGCCTCGCCCAGCACGTCGGACAGCGCGCGGCCGAGGCACGCGTCGGGCGCGATGCGCGCGAACTGCGCGACGTTGGCGCTCACCTGCATGATGTGGCAGTGCGCGTCGACGCTGAAGAGCACACCGTGAGGCTGGATGCCGCCGGGAATGTGGATCGGCTCACGCGCGCATTGCGCGCTGACCGATGCATCGGGCGGGTCGGAATCGGTGATATTTGCGGTGGAGGTTTTGTCCATCCCTGTCCTGGTCATACGGCTGCGGCTGTTCATTGAGCCGATCGTCTTCGAATCATAGATGGCTTGGACGTTCAGAAGTGAAGCGAATGGTGCGTTATGTCATGGTTGCGCCTTAGGCTGGTGATTTCTACATGCCGCGTGACCCGCGCCGCGTCATTTCTACGCGAAGCGCCGTGAAGACGCTTGCTGCACGAAACGTTCCGCGACATCGCTGATACCATGCGAGGCCGATCAACACGACCAGCGCCGGAGGTAGACATGCTTCGCGCACGCCTCTTCGCGACGGTCCTGCCGGTCGCGCTCGTCTGCGTCGCGCATGCACGCGATGCCGCCGCGCAGTCGTATCGCGATGTCGCACCGATCGCGCCGCCTGCCGTGCAACGGCCGCCCGCGTTGCCGTCGCCGCCCGAGCCCGTCGATGATTCGCAGGACGTCGCGATCCGGGATCTGCGCGGCATCGCGTTCGTGCGCGCGGACGCCGCTTCGGCCGCGACGACGCAATCGGTCGCGGGCAACGCGATCACCGCGACGGGCGTCCCGTTGCTCACGCCGGATTTTCTCGACGGCTTCTCGGCCGATCTCCACAAGCCGTTGACCTTCGCGCGTCTCGCGCAGATCCGGCGCGCGGTCGTGCAGCGATATCGCGCGGCGGGCCAGCCGCTCGTCGATGTGTACGTGCCCGAGCAGGACGTGAGCCTTGGCGTCGTGAAGATCGTCATCGCGGAGTTTCGTGCGGGGCGTGCGATACCCCAAGGCAATCGCTATTTCTCCGATGCGCTGCTCATGCGCGAGATGCCGCTCGCAAGCGGCGAGCCGATCCGCGAAGCCGATATTGCCGCGGGGCTCGCGCTGCTCAATGCCAATCCGTACCGCCGCGTGGACGTGATCTATGCGCCCGGCGCCGCGCCGGATACGACCGATGTCGTGCTGCAAACCGAGGATCGCTTTCCGTTTCGCCTCTACGGCGGCTACAACAACGACGGTGTGCGTGAACTCGGCCGCGATCGCATTCTCGCGGGATTCGACTACGGCAATCTGTTCGGCGTCGATGCACGCATCGGCTATCAGATGACCGCGAGCAATGATCTATTGAGCGGCAATCCCGATATCGAAGGACGGCCTGATCGTCCGCGTTACATCGCGCATGCGTTCAACGTGGTTGCGCCGCTGCCGTGGCTCGATCGCGTCGAGCTGTTCGGCGTGTTTGCGCAAAGCACGCCGCGTTTGCCCGACAGTTACGGGCAGACCGGTCTCAGCGCGCAAATCAGCTTTCGATACGACTTGCGCCTGCCGTCGCTCGATAACACGGGCGCGTGGCAACAGCAGATGCAGTTCGGCTACGACTTCAAGCGCTCGAACAACGACCTCGAATTCGGCGGCTTCCAGGTGTTCAATGCGAACACGCATATTCATCAGTTCGTCATCGCCTACGATCTTTCCAGGCACGATGCGTCCGGCGATACGCATCTGAATGCATCGCTCTTCGTGAGTCCGGGCTATTTCGACAGCAACAGCAACGACGAGGCCTACGACGCCGCGCGTATGGGCGCGAAGCCGCGCTATCAGTACCTGCAGTTGTCGGCGGAGCGCGACATACCGCTCGGCAAGTCGGGCTTTTCGGTGTCGGGGCGCGGGCTCTTTCAGTGGACGGGCAGCACGCTTTTGCCGAGCGAGGAACTCGGTCTGGGCGGCGACGCGACCGTGCGCGGTTACGAGCCTTATGCCGCGCAGGGCGATCGCGGATGGAACCTGCAGACGGAGTTGCGCGCGCCGGCGATATCGGCGGGCATGGCGGCGATGCAGCCCTTTGTGTTCTTCGATGCGGGGCACGTGTGGAACCGCATCGCGGAATTCGGAGAGGTCAATGACGCGTCGCTGGCGAGCGTCGGCGCGGGGATTCGCGTGCAGGTCGGCCGGTTCGTCAGCTTTCGCGGGACCTACGGGTTTCCGTTGAAGGCGGTGGTGCCGAACGGATCGAAGGCGCCGGTCGGAGAAATCTTCGTGGTGATCGGGAGCTGACGCGCTTCAAGGTTGCGCCTGCTGCCACTGCAGGACGGGATGCGTCGCGCCTGCGGGCATCGCCCAGACGCCGCCCGCCGGAATGTTCCAGCCGGTGAAATTCGACGCGTTGCTCATTTGCGCGGTGCTGAGACCGTTCGAAACGGGCGGCACGGTGCCCGAATTCGATCCGGCCGCGCCGGTCTGCATCGTCGTGTCCTTGTTCCAGTAGACGTTGGTGTGAATCGCGCCCTGGTTGTACGCCGCGATCCCGCCTTGCGCATAGCCCAACGCATCGCCGAAGCCGATTTGTCCGACCGCGAACGATTCGTCGATCACGCCCTTGCTGCCGTTGAGGTACACGATTCCGCCGCCGCCCAGGCCGCCCACGGTGCCCGTCGCGTACGACTGCGTGATCAGTCCGTTGTTGAAGGCGACGAGTCCGCCGGTCTCGCCGTGGTTCCCGCCATACGTGGTGCCGGTCGCGTACGACTGCATGATGGTGCCGTTGTTCACGCCCACGAGCCCGCCCGCGGGAATCTGATAGCCGACCTCCGCCGCGCTCGACGACCGTTCGATGATCCCGTTGTTCACGCCGACCAGTCCACCCGCGCCCGCCCCGCCGAAGCCGTTCTGCCCGACGCCGCCCGTCGTGCTGACGTAGGTGACGAGACCGTCGTTCTGGCCCGCGAGCAGGCCGAACGCGCCCGTATAGCCGCCCGTGCTGCCGTTGGTGAGAGTCAGATTGCGCACGACACCGCGCGTGCCGATCACGCCGAACAGGCCGTAACGGTCGTCGTTAAGGTTCGAGACTGTGGTGAGCTTGTCGATCGTGTGGCCGAAGCCGTCGAACTGGCCGGTGAATGGCGCCTGCGTCGCGCCGATCGCGGTGAAGACGTTCGGCGATGCGGTCGCGCTCGCGTCGATATCCCTCCCGAGCGCATAGTTGCCCGTGAGGTCTTTCGGCACACTGGAAAGATCGGCGAGCGTGTTCACGAGCTTGTAGGCGGTGATCTGCGTGACGAGGCCGCTGTACGGCGCGGCGGTCCATCCGCTATGGGTGAGCAGCGTGCCCGGCGCATAGCTGCCGTTCATGTCGTAGAGCGCGCTGACGATGCCGCCGCTCTTCGACCAGTCGATCGTGCCGCCGTTCGTCACGCCGCCGCCGTTGTCGATGCCGAGCGCATCCGCGCGCAGCGTGAGATTGCCATTGCCGCTATTGCCGATGACCGCGCCCGCGCCGATCGCCACGCCATGCGCCGCGCCGAGCGTCAGCGACGCGTTGCCGTTCCACCGGACATTGCCGCCCACGGTCAGATCGCCGGCGCTCGCTTCGACATCGACCGATGTGCCGTTGCTCAGGCTGCGCGCGAGCGAATCCGCATTCGCCTGATCGACGGTGAAGGTCGGCGCGCCGAGCTTCCACGTGCGCGCTTGCACGTTCGCGCCCACGACGTCGAGCGTGGTCGCGCGCGTCTCGACCGTGCCGCCGCCGTTGGCGCTGGTCGCGGCAATCGTGCCGTTCGCGTGGACCGTGCCCTGATCCGCGACGAGCCAGACGTGTCCATCGCGCGTCGCGGTGCCGGTCGCGCGGATCGCGCTGCTGTTGCCCGCGAGCGCGTACACGTTGCCATCGGCGGCCTGGAGACTCACCTGCGCCGCCTGGATCGCGCCGCCGTTCAGCACCGTGCCGCCGCTGCCCGCCTGCACGAAAACCTGTTGCCCGCCCGACGCATCCTGCAGCAGCACCTGATTGCCGGTCGCGATTTCCGCCGTGCCGTGCGGCGCGCTGAGGCTGCCGGCATTCACCGCGACCGTGCGCGACACGAGGAACACGTCGCCGCCGCTCGATCCGATCCTGCCGAGATTGATGACCATGCCGTCGCCGCCGCCCGAAAGCGTGAGCGGGCCGCCCTGCATGAACGCGTCGTTGCCGATATCCAGTGCGGACGCCACGAAGCGCCCGCCCGTCGCGACGACACCGCCCGGACCGACGAGCACGCCCTGCGGATTGACGAGATACACGCTGCCCGTTGCACTGAGCTGGCCGAGAATCACCGATGCATCGCCGCCGGTCACGCGATTGAGCGTCGCGCCGCTGCCGTTGTTGAACGTAACCTGCCGTCCGCGGCCGATCGAGAAGCTGTTCCAGTCGATCACGCCGCGCGTCGATGTCTGGCTGATGGTGAGCGACCGGCCGCCGCCGCTGATCATGCCGCTGCCCGCGACGAACTGGCCGCCGTCCGGCAAGGGCGGCGCGGCGCCCGCGAGACTCGCGCAGGTCAGGCCCGCGGCGAGCGGCACGAGCATGGCGAGTGGCCGCAACCGCGCGCGACGAATCCGGGATCGGGGAAGAAGCGGACGAATGCTGCGCTGCATGGCAACCTCCGGTCAGTGTCGATTGTTCAGTTCGTTCCGGGCCGCTGACGCTGTAGCGCGCGATGGTAGCGCCGCGCGTCACGCGCAAATGTGGGGTTCCGCACATTCGTGCAGGTTAAGACAAACGTTTGCGCCCGAAGGCAAGACGCGTCGGGAAGAAAAGACTGAAGGAAGAGGGAACGCGCTAGTGTGAAGGCCAGCGCCGGCTGGTCAGTTCGACCCGGCACTCGTGATAGATACGCTGCACGAGCGCGCTTTCGTAGTCGAGATCCTCGCCTTCGAGAATGCGCTCGATGTCGCCGCGCGAGGCGTCGGCGTCGAGCATCGTCGAGAAGCGCGCGGCGAGGGCCTGTGCCGCCACCGAAAGCCGCGCGGTCTCGATCCAGTCCGCCGCGCGATGATGCCGGTCGAGCCAGCGATGCGCCGTGCGCACCTGAAAGGACGTATCGGGCCAGTCGCCTTCGATGTAATACGCGCCGAGCAATCCGCACGTGAGCCAGCACATCAGATGCACCCGGTCATCGGGTCCGAGGGGATAGCGCACTTGACTCATGATGGCGGCATCGAAATGACCCATCGGAATGACGCATCGACGATAGCATGCCGCGCGCGCGCCCGGCATGCGGCTCGCGTATGTCCTGACGCGGCCTGCATGCGCCTGACGATCGTTCAGATCGTGACGGTCACGACGAGCCCGCGCGGCACGGCATCCGCGAGTTCGACCTGCGCGCCCATGCGCGCCGCGATCGTGCCGACGATCGAAAGCCCGAGGCCCGAACCGTCCGCGTCGCTGCCGAGCACGCGATAGAACGGATCGAAGACGCGCACGCGCTCCTCGGGCGCGATGCCGGGACCGCTGTCCACGACGCGAATCCACGCCCGCGTATTCGAGACGCCCGTCGCGAGATCCACGCGCCCGCCTGTCGGCGTATAGCGAATGGCGTTGTCGACGAGATTTTTCACCATGATCGTGAGATCAGCCTGCGGCGCCTGGATAAAGACCTCGTCGACGCTCGACACGCCGATGTCGATGTCCTTCGCCTGCGCGAGCGGCATCAGATCTTCCAGCACGTTGCGAAAGACTTCCTGCACGCGCAGATGCGCCGTGTCGGCGTCGGTGCGTTGCTGCAGGCGCGCGAGCGTCAGCAGTTGATGCAGCAGCGAACGGGTGCGCGCGAGACCGCGCCTGAGCGCGTCGAGTCGCACGCGCGCGGTGTCGGGCAACTCGGATGCATCGAGCCGCTCGGCCTGCAGCGACAGCGCCGTCAGCGGCGAGCGCAGTTCGTGTGCGGCATCCGCGACGAAACGGCGCTGCAGCGCGACCGATGCCTCCACGCGCGCGAGCAGCCGGTTGATCGCGACGACGAAGGGCGCGACTTCGCTCGGCAGCGCGTCGCCGGAGAGCGCGGAGAGATCGTGCTCGGGGCGCGTGTCGAGGCCGGCGGAGAGCGCCGTGAGCGGCCGGAACATGCGCCGCACGATCAGATGCAGCGCCGCGAGCAGCACCAGCACGAGCGCGCCGAAGGGCATCACCGTGGCGAGCGCGCTGTTGCGGGCGATTTCGTCGCGGCCCGCCGTCTTCTGGCCGATCACGACGCGCGTGCCGTCATCGAGCGTGTTGATGGCGAGACGCCACGGCGTGCCCTCGACGACCGCATTTTGCAAGCCGTCGGGCAGACCGGGCTCGACCGGGAGCGGCGCGCGCTCGGCGATTGTCTGAATCACGAGCTTCGATTCCGGGTCCGCGCCGCCGACCGTGCCGAGCGCCTCGCGCTCCATCACGGCGAGCGTGCGTGGCGTCACGAGCGCGGCGATCTGCTTCAACTGGCCGTCCTGCAGTTCATTGGCCTCGTGGAGCGCCGTCTTGAAAGCGATGACGCCGCCCGCCGCCGCGATCACGACGATCAGCGCCGAGAGCCAGGCCGAAAGCCTGAACTGAAGCGAACGCGTCATGATTCCTTCGCGACCATCCAGCCCACGCCGCGCACGTTCTTGATCGCGGTGGCGCCGAGCTTCTTGCGCAGTGAATGGATCAGAAACTCGACCGCGTTGCTTTCCACTTCCTCGTTCCAGCCATAGATGCGGTCTTCGAGTTCCGCGCGCGAGAGGATCGCGCCGGGGCGGATCATCAGCGACTGCAGCAGCGCGAATTCGCGGCTGGAGAGGCGTGTGGCGATGTCGCCGGAGGTGGCTTCGCGCGTCGCCGGGTCGAGCGTGAGGACGCCGTTCGTCATGAGCGGCGCGGCCTGTCCGCCACGACGGCGGATCACCGCGCGCATGCGCGCCTTCAGCTCGGAGATGTCGAAGGGCTTGATGAGGTAATCGTCGGCGCCTTCGTCGAGGCCGCGAATGCGCTCTTCGACGGAATCGCGCGCCGTGATGATGATGAGCGGCACATGCTGCGCCCCGCGACGCACGACGCGCAGCACGTCGATGCCATCGACGCCGGGCAGGCCGAGGTCGAGCAGGATCGCATCGTAGACGTGCGTGGTGAGACTCGTGAGCGCGAGCTTGCCGTCGCGCACCCAGTCGACGGCGTAACTGCTTTCGCGTAGTTCGTCCTGCACGGATTCGCCGATCATGCGGTCGTCTTCGACGAGCAGTACCCTCATGGCGTGTCTCCGGGCGGTCATGGCTTTGGATGACGCCAGACGGTGGTGGATGGCGTTGGCTTCATCTTGCGGGGTCTTCGCGTACAGGGAAGCCGCAAGGTTAGCGGAGGGAAGCTTAGGAAATGCTTAGGGATTTGTTAGGGATCGGGCTGTCCGCGCGCGCGTCGCGGACAGCGATTTCTCCGACGCGAACGTCAGAACGCGTGCCGCAACGCCACCCGCGCGACAAACTGTTCCGAATTCGATGACAAGCCCTGCGCGCCCGGAACGAACGCCTGATCCATCACGGAATCGGTCGAGGCGCCTGCGATCTTCTGATACGCGCCCTGCACGTACACATCGGTTCGCTTCGAGAGGAAGTAGTCGGCCATCAAACCGGCCGAATGGATGTGCGGCTTCACGGTGCCCGCGCTCGAGTCGTACGTCTCGACCGAATACACGTACTGCGCGCCGATGAAAAAGGCCGGCGTGAACTGATACTTCCCGTTCACTTCGAAGTTCTGATACTTCAGGTTCTTCAACGTGTTCCCCGCCGATGCGAGCGGCACGCCGATATAACCGTTCGTTTGCGGATCGCGATAACTCGAATTCGTGTACGCGAAGCCCGCGGTCGCGTTGCCGAACGTGTAATTCACGCCCGCGCCGAAGATCTGCATGCGCTGAGCGATGAAGCTCGCGTCGTTCGTCGCGATGGCGCCGTTTGCGTTCGAACCCACGCCGTCGGCGCGCAGATAGGCCGCGCCGAACAAGAGGCCGCCATTCGTATACGAAGCGCCGACGCTGTACTGCCGGTTGGCCGCGAAGTTCGTGTCGTTGCTGAAGCTGTACGTCCCGCCGAACTTTAAGCCGCCGAGCGACGGGCTCGCGTACTTGACCGTGTTGTTCACGCGAAACGAGTTGTCGGTGTTGTCGTTGTCGAACGGATGCGCGAAGAGATAGCCGGCAAAGTTGCCGTTGGCTGTCGTCGGCGCGAGATAGTCGACCACGGAATCGTACTGGCGACCGAGCGTCAGCGAGCCGAAGCGGTCATTGCTCACGCCCACATACGCCTGGCGGCCGAACATGCGTCCACCCTGGCCGGCCGCGCCGTTGCTCAGGTTCACGCCGCTTTCGAGCTGGAACATGGCCTTTGTGCCGCCGCCGAGATCCTCGACGCCGCGCATGCCCCAGCGGCTGCCCGACGCATAGCCGCTCGTGAGCTCATAGGCGTGATTCCCGCCGACGTTGCTCGTGTAGTCGAACCCTTCATCGAGGACGCCGTACAGCGTGACGCTGCTTTGAGCATGCGCTGAAGTCGCGATGCACGCGAGTGCAGCCAGAGAAATTGCTTTGATTCTCATGAAAGTCTCAAGTCTTTTCTTATTCGTTAAGAAGTCCCGACCGTTGATGCGACGGGACCGCGAGCGACGGATTGTGCGCGATGCAAGTGCGCTCGCAAAAGGATTTAGTCGAACAGCAAGCGCGAGTTTTCTGCATGTTCTGCCAGAAAATTCTTCGCTTGTCCTTGCAGCGCGAGGCACGGAAGAATGAGCCGCAAATGCGTTGCCTCGTCGCATCGGCTGCCCGAATTCCGGCAACCGGGCGACGCGACGCACAGCGATCAAGGAACCCCGTCAGACATGAAGCCAGAACGCAATTTCGTGAACGGACGTTTCATCGAGCCCGTGAGCGATGACGTCACCGCCGTCCTGAATCCCGCCACCGAAGAGGTGCTCGGGCACGTTCACAACGCGTCGCGCGAGCAGGCGTTGCTGGCCGTCGAACAGGCCGCCGACGCGCAACGTCTGTGGCGCGTGATGCCCGCCGCCGAGCGCGGCGCGCACCTGCAGCGTCTCGCGGACGCCATCGTCGAAGCCTCCGCCGATATCGGCGCGGCGCTCGCCGCCGAGTCCGGCAAGAGCCTGCTCGATGCGACCAACGAAGCGGTCTACGCCGCGCAGATCACGCGCTATCACGCCGAATGGGCGCGCCGCATCGAAGGCGAAGTCATTCCGAGCGATACGCCCAACGAGAATCTCGTGCTGCATCGCGAGCCGATCGGCGTCGTCGCGTGCCTGATCCCGTTCAATTTCCCCATCTACACGCTGATGCGCAAGATCGCGCCGGCGCTGATCGCGGGCAACACGGTCGTCGTACGTCCGAGCAACAACACGCCGCTCTCGGCTTTCGAGCTGGCGCGTGCCGTCGAGCGCGCGGCGCTGTCCGCGGGCGTCGTCAATATTCTGGCGATGGAACACGCGACGGCCGAAGTCGTCTGCACGCATCCAAAGGTCGGCATGATCACGTTGACGGGCAGCGTCAACGCGGGCCGCAAGGTGCTCGACTACTGCAAGGCGAACATCGCGAAGCCGTCGCTGGAACTCGGCGGCAAGACGCCCGCGATCGTCGAGCCGGACGCCGATCTGCACAAGGCCGCGCGCGAACTCGTCGCGTCGAAGCTCACGCACAGTGGTCAGCTCTGCACGGCGATCGAGCGCGTCTACGTGCACGAAAGCATCCACGATGAATTCGTCGGCCTGCTGCGCGAGCAGATGAAGGCGAAGCGCATCGGCGATCGCTACGAGGACGCGAGCAACATGGGCCCGCTCGTGAACAAGGCATCGCGCGACGGCATTCACGCGATGGTGCGCCGCGCGATCGAAGCGGGCGCGAAACTCGAAACCGGCGGCGAAGTGCCGAATCGCAAGGGTTTCTTCTATCCGCCGACGCTGCTCTCGAACTGCCGTCAGGACATGGAGATCGTGCAGGAAGAAACCTTCGGCCCGGTGCTCGCGGTGCTCAGCTACGCGAACATCGACGAAGCGCTCGACATGGCCAACGATCACCAGTTCGGCCTCTCGTCGGTGCTCTACACCGAGAACTACCGCACGGCGATGAAGGTGGCCAACGCGATCGAAGCGGGCGAGCTCTACATCAACCGTACGCCCGCCGATCCTTATCAAGGTTTCCACGCCGGCTGGAAGCGCTCCGGCATCGGCGGCGACGACGGCAAGCACGGCATGCTCGAATTCACGCAGACGCGTCTCGTCGTCATGAAGTACTGAGTCTCGCGGCCGGCGTCGGCCGCATCCGCTTTTCACCCTCTACAAAAACATATTGAAGGCCCCGCCGCGCGGCATCCGCTTGCCGCGCGCGGCGGCCCTTCGAGGAGCACGCCTGTGTCATCGAATCCCGCTCAATCCGGTCAAAGCGTGAGCGCGCCGCGCGCAAGCACGCGCGCCGACCGCTATATCCAGCTCGCGCTGCTCGTGATCGCCGCTGGCGCGATCTATCCGATCCTGTATCTGCGGCAGGTCTATCAGCCGACGATGCTCGAAGTCTTTCACATCACCGAAGCGCAACTGGGTTATCTGTACTCCGCGCTCGGCACGATCTTCCTCGTCTGCTATCTGCCGAGCGGCTGGCTCGCGGACCGCGTCGCGCCGCGCGTGCTCATCAGCTTTTCGCTGATCGCGACGGGCGCGCTCGGGCTCTGGTATTCCACCGCGCCGTCGTTCGGTTCGCTGATCGTGATCTTCGGCGGCTGGGGCCTGACGACCGGCCTCACGTTCTGGGCCGCGATCATCAAGCGCGTGCAGATGATCGCCGCCGCCGACGAGCAGGGCCGCTTCTTCGGCTTTCTCGATGGCGGGCGCGGCCTGATCGAAGCGCTGCTCGCGACCATCGCGATCAGCCTGTTCGCCTGGGCCACGCAGACGCACGCCGAATCGACGGCGGCGGGCTTCCGGCTTGTCGTGTACATGTACGCGTTCCTGTGCATCGGGCTCGGCGTGGTGCTCGGTCTCGTGCGCGATCAGCAAGGCGCGCAGCCGGCGCAGGGCGCGCGCGAAAAGCGCAACGTGCGGCGCGATCTCGCGGTGCTGCTGAAGAACCCGCAACTGTTGCTGCTTTCCGCGATCGTGTTCTGCGGCTATCAGGTGTTCTGGGCGACGTACAGCTTTTCCGCCTATCTGCATGAGAAGGAAATCGGTCTCTCGGTGGTTGCGGCGGGCTTCATCACGACCGCCAAGCTGTGGATGCGCCCGATCGGCGGCATCGGCGGCGGCTTTCTCGGCGACCGCTTCTCGAAGGCCTCCGTGCTCGTGTTCGCGCTGTTCGCGGCCGCCGCCGCGCTGCTCGTGCTGATGGCCGCGCCCGCGATCGGCAGTCACGTGCTCATCGCGGCGATCGTGCTTTTCATCGGCGTGATGACCTACGCGATTCGCGGCCTCTACTGGTCGCTGCTCGACCAGTGCAAGGTGCCCGCCGAAACGATGGGCCTCGCGATCGGCCTGGTCTCGGTAATCGGCTATTCGCCCGATGCGGTGCTGCCGCTCATCAACGGCTATCTCACGCAGAACTATCCGGGTGCGCACGGCTATCAGCTCTACTTCGGCTATATCGCGTTCATGTCCGTGCTGGGCGGCGTGGCCGCGCTCGTCTTCAAACATCGACTCAACAAACTGGGAGCGCAACAATGAAGATCGGCGCGCTGGAAACGCATATCGTCGCGGTGCCCCCGCCGCATATCGGCGGCATGTACTGGGTTTTCGTGAAGCTGCGCACCGCGTGCGGCATCGAAGGCGTCGGCGAGATCTACTCCGCGACGTTCCATCCGAAAGCGATGGCGCCGGTCATCGAAGACGTGTTCGAGCGCTATCTGCTCGGCCACGATCCGCATCACGTCGAGCGCTTCTATCGCGAGGCGTATTCGAGCGGCTTCACGCAGCGCCCCGATCTCACGATGATGGGCGTCGTCAGCGGCCTCGAAATGGCGTGCTGGGACATCATCGGCAAGGCAGCGGGCAAGCCCGTGTATGAGCTGCTCGGCGGCCGCGTGCATGAGTGTCTGCGTTCGTACACGTATCTCTATCCGAAGAACGCGCGCGGCGAGTACGACTACGACGATCCCGATCTCGCCGCCGAATGCGCCGCGCATAACGTCGCGCTCGGCTTCACCGCCGTGAAGTTCGATCCGGCCGGCCCCTATACCGCGTATTCCGGTCATCAGATTTCGCTCGAAGTGATGGACCGTTGCGAGACGTTCTGCCGCAAGGTGCGCGAAGCGGTCGGCAGCAAGGCTGATCTGCTGTTTGGCACGCACGGGCAGATGGTGCCGTCGTCGGCGATTCGCCTCGCTCAGCGCCTCGCGAAATTCGATCCGCTGTGGTTCGAGGAGCCGGTGCCGCCGGGACAGGAAGGCGCGATGGCGCAAGTCGCCGAAAAGACCAGCATTCCGATCGCGGCAGGCGAGCGCCTCACGACGAAGTACGAGTTCTTCAAGCTGCTCGAAGCGCGCGCGGCGTCGATCCTGCAATTCAATGTCGGGCGCGTCGGCGGCCTGCTCGAAGCGAAGAAGATCGCGAGTCTCGCCGAGGTGTATTACGCGCAGATCGCGCCGCATCTCTACAACGGTCCGGTCGGCGCGGCCGCGAGCATCCAGATCGCCGCGTGCTCGCCGAACTTCCTGATCCAGGAAAGCATCGGCACGTGGGACGGCTTTCATGCCGACGTGCTCAAGACCAAGATCCGCTGGGAGGACGGCTACATCATTCCGTCGACGGAGCCGGGTCTGGGCGTCGAGTTGAACATGGACGTCGTGCGCGCGCATACGCCGTACACGGGCGAGCGTCTGCATCTGCAGATGGCGGCGAAGCCCGCCGACGTGAAGGATCTCGCGCCCGCGAAGGGCTGAATGGAAGCCAGGAAAAGCATGGAATTCGATTACATCATCGTGGGCGCCGGATCGGCGGGCTGCATTCTCGCCGACCGTCTTACGGAGTCCGGCGAGCATTCGGTGCTCCTGCTCGAAGCAGGCGGCAAGGACGACTCGTTCTGGTTCAGGGTTCCGGTCGGTTTCACAAAGACCTACTACAACCCGCAATACAACTGGATGTACTACAGCGAGCCGGAAGCGCAACTGAAGGACCGCTCGCTGTACTGCCCGCGCGGCAAGGTCCAGGGCGGCTCCGGTTCGATCAACGCGATGATCTACGTGCGCGGCCAACCGCACGATTTCGACGACTGGGCGCGCGCGGGCAACGCGGGCTGGAGCTATCACGACGTGCTGCCGTATTTCCGCCGCCTCGAATCGCACTGGGCCGGCGACACGCCCTATCACGGCGCGCACGGCAAGATCAGCGTTTCGTCGATGAAGGACGGCGCGCACGCCATCTGCGGCACGTTCCTCGAAGGCGCGCGGCAGGCGGGTTATCCCGTCACCGGCGACATCAACGGCGCGGACTATGAAGGCGCGACCATCTACGACATCAACGCGCGCAAAGGCGAGCGCTCGTCGAGCAGTTTCGAGTATCTGCATCCGGCGCTCGGGCGCAAGAACCTGCGCGTGGAACGCAATGTCAGCGTGAGCCGCGTGCTGTTCGACGGCAAGCGCGCCACGGGCGTGATGGCGTCGCGCAACGGCGAATCGCTGCAGTTCCGTGCGAAGCGCGAGGTGATTCTGTCGGCGGGCGCAGTGGATTCGCCCAAGCTGATGCAGCTCTCCGGTCTCGGCGAGCCCGCGCTGCTCGCGCAGCACGGCATTCCGGTCGTGCACGCGCTGCCGGCTGTCGGCAAGAATTTGCAGGATCACCTGTGCGTGAGCTTCTACTATCGCGCGACGGTAGAGACGCTGAACGACGAGCTCGGCTCGCTGTTCGGCAAGGTCAAGGCCGCGATGCGTTATCTGACCTCGCGCAAGGGACCGCTCTCGATGAGCGTGAATCAGTCGGGCGGCTTCTTCAAGGGCGATGACGACGAGACCGAGCCGAATCTCCAGCTCTATTTCAATCCGCTCTCGTATCGCATTCCGAAGAGCAGCAAGGCGCAACTCGAACCCGAGCCGTATTCGGGCTTCCTGCTGTGCTTCAACCCGTGCCGGCCGACGAGCCGCGGCTCGATCGAGATTGCGTCGAACCGCGTGGAAGACGCCGCGAAGATCAGCATCAACGCGCTGACGACGCCGAGAGACATCCGCGAGGCGGTGCAGGGCAGCAAGCTCGTGCGCAAGATCATGAGTTCAGCCGCACTGCGCGCGATCACGGCGGAAGAAGTCTCGCCGGGACCGGACATGCAGACCGACGCCGACATGCTGGAGTACTTCCGCGAGCAGTCGGGCTCGATCTACCATTTGTGCGGTTCCTGCGCGATGGGCCCCGACGAACGCACGGCGGTCGTCGACGAGCGCTTGCGCGTGCATGGCGTGGAGGGGTTGCGCATCGTCGATGCGTCGATTTTCCCGAACATCACGTCGGGCAATCTCAATGCGCCGGTGATGATGGTCGCCGAGAAGGGCGCGGACATGATTCTCGACGACGCGCGCACGGTCGTCGGGCAAGTTCCGGTCATGGCGGAACCCGCCGCCATCGCCTGATCCGCATGGGACGCGAGGCATGAAACCGCTCTCGCGTCCCTGGGCGGCATATTTTGCCTCGATCCGTAAAATGTCGCCCAACAGCGGTACTTTTCGCCGTGGATCCGTGTTCAATGCGCGCTTTACACGCTAGAAAAGGAGATCGATGTGAAGCGAAAAATGCCTGCCCTGAACGCGTTGAGAGCGTTCGAAGTAGCCGGACACACCGGCAGTTTCACACGCGCCGCGGAAATGCTGCATGTGACGCAAAGCGCGGTGAGCCGGCAGGTGCGCCAGCTCGAAACGCAGCTCGGCGAAACGCTGTTGCTGCGCCGGCATCATCATCTGGAATTGTCGTCGACGGGGCGCCTCTTGCTGCAGGCGCTCAGAATGTCGTTCGATCGCATCGAGCTCACGGTGCGCAGCATTCAGGAACGGACGCATCTGAGGCGCTTGCGCGTCAACGCACCGCCGACCTTCGCCAATCGCTGGCTCATGCCGCGGCTGCAATCGTTGCGCGCCGCCGCGCCGGACCTCGAAATCTCGCTGACCACGCACCGCAAGGACGATCTCGTCGAATCGGGCGCGCTCGACTGTGCGATCCGCTTCGGCAACGGCGAATGGGAAGGCCTCGACAATCAGCTTCTGATCAACGAGCGGCATATTGCTGTGTGCTCGCCCGCGCTGATCGGCGAGCGCGCGTCGTCGGACATCGACCTGAACGAATTCACCTTGCTGCATGTTCTCGCGACCAGCGACCAGCGCTATCTCACGTGGCAGCACTGGCTCAAGGCGGCGAATTTCGATAATGTCGATACGCGTGGCGGCTACGAGTTCGATCTGCTCGATCACGCGATTCGCGCGGCCGTGGACGGGCTCGGCGTCACGATCGCCGATCGTCACATGATCGCGCCCGAGTTGCGCCAGGGCACGCTCATGCCGATCGTCGATGTCGAGGTGGACGGGCATCAGTCATACTGGCTCGTCACGCGCACCGGTCAGGACGATGCGCCGCAGGTCGCGGTGTTCCGTGACTGGCTGCGCGCCGAAATTGAGAAAGAGCGGCGCGGACCTGGCGGCGAGCGAGGCCGTGCTTAACTAGGAGAAGATCGTGCGGCGACTGCCTTCCTTGACCGCGTTGCGCTTCTTCGAAGAAAGCGCGCGTCATATGAGCTTCAACAAGTCCGCAGCGGCGTTGTGCGTGACGCCGGGGGCAGTCAGCCGCCAGATTCGCCTGCTCGAAGATGCGCTCGGCACGAAGCTCTTCGACCGGGATCACAAGGGCATCCGGCTGACGAAGCAGGGCGCGGAACTGCTCGCCTGCCTGTCCGAGGCCTTTGATTCCATCGAGCGTGTGACGCGGTCCCTCTCCACCGCGCAGGGCAGCGAGCGCAAGCGCCTGACCGTGAGTGCGCCGCCGACTTTCGCGACGCGCTGGCTGTCACCGCGACTCGGCTCGCTGATGGACGCGGTGCCCGACATCGACCTCTCCGTGCGCACAGACGCCGGCGATGACCGCCAGTGCAGCATTCGCTTCGGCTACGAGGCGCGGGCGGATCATCGGTCGGAGTTGCTGTTCATCGAGCGGCATGTGCTCGTCGGGGCGATGAAGTTCGCGGGGCAGTCCGTCGAAGCGCTGCTCGAGCGCTTGCCCGCGCTGCATGTGTTGCACAACGACGCGCGGCTCACGCTCTGGCCCAACTGGCTCGATGCGGCGGGATTGCCGCGCGCGTTCGGCGAGAAAGGGATCGAGTTCTCGACGCTCGATCAGGCGATTCATGCGGCGCGCGCGGGCTCGGGGCTGGCGGTCGTCGATCGCAACATGATCGCCGATGAACTGCTCGACGGCGCGCTCGTGCTGCTCTCGCCGGTGGAATCGACCGGGCCTTATGGATACTGGCTGGATATCGCGCCTTCGTTCGCGAGCGAGGACAGCGTGCAGGCGTTTGCGGAATGGCTGCGCGCCGAAGGCGCGAAAGGCGCGCAGCCGTGACGGGTTATCCGCCGCTTGCCTGATTCAACGTCAGATGCTTCGTCTCCGGCGCCCAGGCAATCGAGACCAGCATGCCGACGAGCAGCACCGCGGCGAGCGCGAGCATCGTCATCTGCACGCCGGCCTGCGCGATCCCGATAGGCAGCAGGAACGTCCCCACCGCCGAGCCCAGCCGGCTGCACGCAATCGACAAACCCACGCCGCACGCGCGCGCCTCGGTCGGAAAGCACTCGGGCGGAAATACGCCGACGAGATTCGAGAACGCCGACATCGTCAACGTGAAGACGCCGAACGCGACGATCATCCACACATTCGCGGACGTGGGCAGCACGCTCAGCGCAAGCAGTGAAAGACAGCACACCGCGAACGATCCGATCAAAAACGAGCGCCGCGACAGCTTGATCGTGAGCCAGATCCCGAGCACCGCGCCCAGCACGAGAAAGCCGTTGAGCAGCAGATCGGCGCCCGAGCCTTCGGGCAGGCGGATCGCCGTGAGAATGCTCGGCAGGAACGTGTAAATCGCGAAGTAGGGAATCACGAGACACACGAAGAACGCGCAGTTGAAGAAGGTGCGGCGAATCAGATCCGGCTTGAAAAGGCGCGCGAATCCGCCCGCAGGCGCGAAGTGCTCGCCCGCATCGGCGTCGAGTGTCACGTTGGGGCCGAAGTGCTTGCGCACGATGCGCATCGCTTCATCCCGGCGGCCTTTGCCGAGCAGCCAGCGCGGCGACTCCGGCGTGCCGATGCGCATGATCAGCACGATGAACGCGGGCACGCCGGCGGAGGCGAGCAGCCAGCGCCACGCATCGGGCGATGCGTCCGCGTAATGCATGCCGAGCACGTTCGCGATCACATAGCCGATCGTCCAGATCACGCTGAACGAGCCGAGCAGCGTGCCGCGATGCTTGCGCGGCGAGAACTCCGCGAGAATCGCATGACCGACCGCGAAATCGCCGCCCATGCCAAAGCCGATCAACACGCGCAACGCGACGAGCATCGCGGGCGTGGTCGCATAGAACTGCGCGAACGCGGCCGCCGTGATGATGATGAAGCTCAACAGGAAAATCTTCTGCCGGCCGAGTCTGTCCGAGAGCCAGCCGAACACGAGACTGCCGAGAAAAATGCCGATCAGCGCGGACGAGCCGAGCAGGCCCATCCAGAACGCGTCGAGCGGAATCTGCCGGTTCAGCGACGACAGCGCATAGCCGATCGTGCCGAGCGCATAGCCTTCGGTGAAATGCGCGCCGAAAGTCAGGCCCGCGATTTTCACGTGAAAGCGGTTCAGCGGGACGTCATCGAGTGCGATGCGGTTGTGCGGGGCATCGAAGGGCGCCGCGGCGCCGGGTGCGAGCGCCTGCGCGCTCAGGGTTTGCATGTCCAAGAGTATCTCCTCCACTTCCGAGTGGAACGGCGCGCTGTCGTTACATTGACGCCGCAAGAACACCGCGCACGCGATGGCGTTATCGTTGATGCGCGCGCGATGTGACGATGAATCAGCGGCCGAGTCCGGCCATCATCATGTACTTGAGCTCCATGTATTCATCGAGCCCGTACTTCGATCCTTCGCGGCCCAGTCCGGACTGCTTCACACCGCCGAAGGGCGCGACTTCCGTCGAGATGATGCCTTCGTTGATGCCGACCATGCCGCTCTCCAGCGCCTCCGCGACGCGCCACGCGCGGCCCAGATCGCGCGTGTAGAAGTACGCGGAGAGGCCGTAAGGCGTGTCGTTTGCCGCCGCGATCACGTCCTCTTCGGTCCTGAAGCGAAAGCATGCGGCGACGGGGCCGAAGGTTTCTTCATCGGCGATCAGCATGGCGGGCGCGGCATCCGCGAGCACCGTCGGCTCGTAGAACGTGCCGCCGAGCGCGTGGGGCTTGCCGCCCGTCAGAACCTTCGCGCCTTTGCTCACGGCATCGGCGACGTGGGTCTGCACCTTCTTCAGCGCGGCCTCGTTGATGAGCGGCCCCTGATCGAAGTCGCCTTCCAGCCCATTGCCGATGCGCAGCGCGTGCACGGCGCGCGTCAGTGCCTGCGTGAACGCATCGTAGACGCCGTCCTGCACGTAGAAGCGGTTCACGCACACGCAGGTCTGCCCGGTGTTGCGGAACTTCGAGGCGATCGCGCCCTGCACGGCGGCGTCGATATCCGCGTCGTCGAACACGATGAAGGGCGCGTTGCCGCCGAGTTCCAGCGACAGCTTCTTGAGCGTATCCGCCGATTGCTTCGCGAGCAGCTTGCCGACGCGCGTCGAGCCTGTGAACGACAGCTTGCGCACATCGGGCGATTCGGTGAGCATCTGGCCGATGGCGGTGGCGTCGCCGGAAACGATGTTGAACACGCCTGCCGGAATGCCTGCTTCCTCGGCCAGCACGGCGAGCGCGAATGCGCTGAGCGGCGTTTCTTCCGATGGCTTGAGCACCATCGTGCAACCCGCGGCGAGGGCGGGGCCGGCTTTGCGCGTGATCATCGCAAGCGGGAAATTCCACGGCGTGATGGCCGCGACGACGCCCACCGGTTCGCGCGTGACCACGATCTTCGAGTTCGGCTTCGGGCTGGGAATGATGTCGCCGTAGCTGCGCTTCGCCTCTTCGGCGAACCACTCGAAGAAGCTCGCCGCGTACGCGACTTCGCCGAGCGCTTCGGCGAGCGGTTTTCCTTGCTCGCGTGTGAGCAATTCGGCGAGCGTGTTGCGGTTGGCGAGCATCAGTTCGCCCCAGCGCTTCACGCGTGCGCCGCGTTCTTTCGCCGTCAACGCGCGCCATGCGGGGAAGGCGCGCTTCGCGGCGGCGATGGCTTCCCGCGCTTCCGCTGCGCCGCCGCGCGAGACGTTCGCGATCACGTCGCCGGTCGCGGGATTGCGCACGGGATACGTGCTCGCGCTCTCACGCCATGTTCCGTCGATGTAATGATTCGACTGCAACAGATTCATCATGCCGCGCGCTCCAGTGCGTGTTCGAAGACGCCTTGCGGCAGACGCGATTCGCGCGCGATGCGCCGTCCCGCGGTGTAGTCGTTGATGAGATCGCAGGGTGTGTAGTTGCGATCGATCTCGTGCAGTTCGTCGTCGTCGAGTTTCGTGTCGAGCGCGGCGAGCGCGCTGTCGAACTGCGCCGCCGAATCCGCGCCGACCAACATGCTCGAAATGCCGGGACGGCTCAACACCCACGCCTGTGCGATCTGCGCTGCCGGCACGCCGCGCCGCGCCGCGACACGCGCGACCGACGCCGCGATCTCGTGCGACGCGTGATCGCCGTACATCTGCGCGGTGAAGAAGTCGGTCTGGTTGCGCGTGGACTTCGCATCAGAAGTCAGCAGACCGCGCGCGAGCGGGCTGAACACCGACACGCCGACACCCTGATCGATGCAATACGGAATCATCTCGCGCTCTTCCTCGCGATAGGCGGCGTTCAACTGCAACTGCATGTTGATCGGCTTGTGCCAGCCGTTGCGTTCGCACGCCTGCATGATCTTGGCGAACTGCCAGGTGTACATCGTCGATACGCCGATGTAGCGCGCCTTGCCCGCGCGCACGATGTCGTCGAGCGCGCCCATGGTCTCTTCAACGGGCGTGTTCACGTCGAAGTAATGCAGCATGTAGATATCGACGTAGTCCATGTCCAGACGCCTGAGCGATCCGTCGATGCCGTCCATGATGTGCTTGCGCGAATGGCCGCCCGCGTTCGGGTGGTTCGCCATGTCGTAGCCGACCTTCGTCGTCACGACGACTTCCTCGCGGCGCGCAACACGCTTCAGAATGCGGCCGACGACTTCCTCGCCGACGCCCGTCGAATAGAAATCGGCGAGATCGATGAAATTCACGCCTGCATCGAGCGCGTGGCGCACGATCGGCTCGCTTTGCGCTTCATCGAAAATCCACGGCTTCCATTGCGGCGTGCCCATGTTCATCGTGCCGAGGCACAGGCGCGAAACCTTCAGGCCGGACTGGCCGAGACGCACGTATTCCATTGACTGAGGCTCCTTACTTCTTCGGCGTGTAGAACGGGTTCGAGACTTCGCGCGCGGCCCTGAACACGGCTTCCTTGCGCGGCAGACCTTCCATCGCGGCGATGATCGCGTTCTTGCACGCGCGATAGTTGTTCTCGAAGACGGCGTCGAGATCGTCGGTCTTGGGGTTGACCCAGTTCGCCGACACGACGACCCAGTCGTTCTCGGCTTCGGGCGGCAGCGTGCCGTTTTCCAGCGATTCGGCTACGGCCTTCGCGATGCCCGCCTGCGATGCGCCCCAGGTCGCGTTGCCGTGGAAATCGCCGTCGATCTGGGCCTTGTTGACGTAGAGCGTGAGCGGCTTGGTCGGCACGCCGGGTTGTGCGATCACGACGAACGGCGCGTGACCGGCGGAAGGCGTCGCGAGCGCGGTCGCGAAAGCCTGGCCCGCCGGGCCGTTGCGCGGGCCGACCAGCACGTTGATATGGGCGAGATTGACGCCCGGTCCTTCGAAGCCTTCGCCGATGAACAGATTCTTTTCCATTGACTCCTTCCTTTTGTCCGCTGTATGGGTACCGTTTTTGCCACCGGTGCGGTGGGTGTGAGGCATTCTGCGGCGGGTTTCGCGTGAGGAGGAATCGAGGATTTTTGAGGGAGGCGTTGATGAAATCTC